>JAGFIV010000084.1 GCA_024103275.1 Flavobacteriales bacterium | reverse complement strand
TCGTCTAATTTTCTGATCGCCAGATCGCCATGCACTCCATCACGCACTTCCTCACCGACGCCTCGCTCACCGGCAACACCCGCACCCTAGCCGGCTGGGTGCGCACCTGCCGCAACGACCGCTTCATCGCCCTGAACGACGGCAGCACCATCCACAACCTCCAGTGCGTTATCGACCAGGAGAAGGTGGACGCCGCCACGCGGGCCCGCTTCACCACAGCGCGGCGGTGCGCTGCACCGGCACCATCGTGGAAAGCCAGGGCAGCGGCCAGCGCGTGGAGATGCAGGTGCAGCAAGTGGAAGTGCTCGGCGACAGCGACCCCAACGCCTACCCCATCCAGCCGAAGAAGCACAGCCTGGAGTTCCTGCGCGAGAACGCCCACCTGCGTTTCCGCACCAACACCTACAGCGCCATCTTCCGCATCCGCCACCAGGTGAGCTTCGGCATCCACGAGTACTTCAACGGAAAGGGCTACAACTACTTCCACAGCCCCATCATCACCGCCAGCGATGCGGAGGGCGCGGGCGAGATGTTCCGCGTGAGCACCCTCGATGCCAAGAACCCGCCGCTGAACGACGACGGCTCCGTGAACTGGGCGGCCGACTTCTTCGGCGCCGAGAGCCGCCTCACCGTGAGCGGCCAGCTGCAGGCGGAACTCGCCGCGCTGGCGCTGGGCAAGGTGTACACCTTCGGGCCCACCTTCCGCGCCGAGAACAGCAACACCGCGCGCCACCTGGCCGAGTTCTGGATGATCGAGCCCGAGGCCGCATTCATGGACCTGCACGGCAACATGGACCTGGCCGAGGGCCTGTGCAAACACCTCATCGCCCGCGTGCTGCAGCACAGCGCAGACGACCTGGAGTTCCTGGACAAGCGCATGGCCGAGGAGGAGAAGCAGAAGCCCCAGCAGCAGCGCAGCGAGATGGGCCTGATCGAACGCCTGAAGTTCGTGCTGGAACACCCCTTCGAGCGGATCACCTACACGGACGCGATCGACATCCTGCTGCGCAGCAAGCCTTACCAGAAGAAGCAGTTCCAATACCCGGTGGAATGGGGCGTGGACCTGCAGAGCGAGCACGAGCGCTACCTGGTGGAGAAGCACTTCAAGAAGCCGGTGATCGTCACGGGCTACCCGGCGCAGGTTAAGGCCTTCTACATGCGCATGAACGGCCCCGGCGATTTCGGCTACACGGACAAGGGCCCCACCGTGGCCGCCATGGACGTGCTCTTCCCCGGCATCGGCGAGATCATCGGCGGCAGCCAGCGCGAGGAGCGGCTCGACGTGCTGGAGGCGCGCATGGATGCCATGGGCGTGCCCAAGGACCAGATGTGGTGGTTCCTGGATACGCGCCGCTTCGGCACCGTGCCCCACGCGGGCTTCGGCCTGGGCCTGGAGCGCTTCGTGCTCTTCGTCACCGGCATGGGCAACATCCGCGATGTGATCCCCTTCCCGAGGACACCGAAGAGCGCGGAGTTCTGAAGCTGCTTCCGTTCTGGCATCCCCGAGCCGACGGACGGCTCTTGCCAAATATGGAATTCAATTCCATATCTGTCCAGCCATGATCCTCGACAGATGCCCGTGGCGCACTTGCGCGCTGCTCGGCATCCGCACGGCCGGCACGCTCAACACCCATTTCGTACGCGGGGCGTTGTTAGGGAACACGGTGGTCACCGAGGTGCTCAAGAACCGCCTCAACCGGGGCCTGCCGCCGGAGCTCTACTTCTGGCGGGACAAGACCGGCCATGAGGTGGACCTGCTGGTCGACGACCCCGAAGAACCGTGCGTGATCGAGGTGAAGGGGTCCCGGCCGGTGCATGGCTCCATGCTGGACGGGTTCACCTACCACCGTGCATTGAACAAGCGCGGGGCGCGCTACTTGTTGTTGCATGAGGGTTCAGCATCCTGGGACCGCGAAGGCATCGAGGTGCGGAACTGGACCTCGTTATTCCGGAACTGATGATGGCGTCCGATGGTCCGTTCCGGAGGCGTACCGGTGCTCGCCGCTTCGTCACCGGCATGGGCAACATCCGCGACGTGACCTCCTTCCCGAGGACAGCGAAGAGCGCGGAGTTCTGAGCAAGGACTTCACAGCCGCCCTTCCACGATATACATTTCCATGGGGCCTTTGCCTTTCACTTCCACCACCCCGCGCGGGGTGCACCGGAAGCGGTCCTTCACCAAGGCGTAGGTGGCGGCGCTGATGTTGATGGCGCCGGGCAGGCTGTTCTGCTCCATGCGGGCGGCGGTGTTCACCGTGTCGCCCCAGATGTCGTACTGGAACTTCTTCACCCCCACGATGCCGGCCACCACCGTGCCCGAATGGATGCCGAGGCGGATGCCGAAGCGGTGCTTGCCTTGGCGGGCCTTCATGAATGCCTGGATCTCCAAGGCCATGGTCACGATGTCCGCGGCATGGTCCGCATTGGGCACGGGCAGGCCGGCCACGGCCATGTACGCATCACCGATGGTCTTGATCTTCTCGATGCGGCGCTCCGGCAGCATGCTGTCGAAGGCGGTGAAGCATTAGTTGAGCTCGGCCACCAGTTCCGCCGGTGAAAGCCGTTCACCGGCCTTGGTGAAGTCCATGAAATCGGTGAAGAGCACCGAAACGTTGTTGAAGAGCCTGGCCTTGGCGCGGCCGCTGTTCTTCAGCTCTTCCGCCACCTGTTCCGGCAGGATGTTGAGGAGCAGGTCCTCGCTGCGTTGCTTTTCCAGGTTCAACTGCCTCGTGCGCTCGGCCACCTGCCCCTCCAGCTCCTTGTTGCGGGCCACGATGCGCGCATTGGTCATGTACTCGCCTTCCTGCAGGCGGTAGTCCGGTTCGCTGCCGTGGACGTGCACCACCACCCAGCGGCCATGGCGTTTGTTGAGAATGGTGGTGAGGCGGATCAGGTCCCGGGTGGTGAGGTCCCCATGTTCCTGGACCCACAGGGTATCGCCTTCCGTCCAGGCCATGTCGCCCATCACGCGCACCCGGGTCCATACCGGCTCTATGGTGAAGGGTGCCGGGAATTGCTCCATGCCCTTCTCATTCATGGCGCGGTATTCCGCCTTGTTCCCCGCACGCTCATATTGCCCGGTGCCGATGAAGGTGATGTCGTCGGCGCAGACCGCGAAGCGGGCATCCAGGTCGCGCCGGGCATAGCTCTGCCAGAACTGATCATGCACGGCCAGCACGGCCGATGCCTCCGGATGGTCGTCCATCCGGACCGGGGTATCGTGTGCTTGCCCGCCCATCGGTAGGGTAACGAGCCCAAATTTCGGCACGGCTGATGGAAGGTGTGCTTGTCCGGGGAAATGAGCCTTGGGTCCGTTGACCGGAGATGCTTAGCTTCGGGCTATGTGGCATACACGGTTTGGACCGCGCTGCATGGCAGAACTGATCGGATCCATCAACAACACCGAACACCATGGGCGTCCTGAAAGTGATCGAAGTATTGGGCAACAGCAAGACCAGCTGGGAGGATGCGGCCAACAGCGCCGTGAAAGCCGCCAGCAAGACCGTGCGCGGCATCAAGTCCGTGAACGTGCAGAACCAGAGCGCGGTGGTGGAGAAGGGCAAGATCACCGAATACCGCGTGAACCTGAAGATCGCCTTCGCGATCGAGTGAGGTTCATCGGGCTGTTCCTTCCACGGGAACAGAACACGTGATCACAGCGGGTGGCGTCACTTCCAGTGCCACACGCTGCCGTTGCGTGTGTGCACGGCAGTGAGCTTGCCCTTGGTCTCGGCCTCCTGCAATCGTTCCAAGGCCTGTTCGTGCGGGATGCCCAGCACCACGGCCACTTCCTGCGCACACCACGACGGATGGACCCGGAACAGGGCGTCCACCTCCGTGGGCAAGGCCGCAGCCTTCGCACCGGATGCCAGCGCTTTCATCGCCGCCTCGAACTGCGCGTAGGGGCGTGCACCATACACCAGCTGCCTTCCTCCATCACCATTGCTGAACAGGAAGGTGGGGAATCCCCGTACGCCAAGCGAACGCGCCAGGGTGAGGTCCGCCTGGAACAAGGCCTTCGCGGGACCATTGAAGTCCGCATGCAGGCGGGCGGTGTCGAGGCCCGCGAACACGGCCGCCTCGGCGATCACCGGCCACTTGGTGATGTTGCGCTTCTCGGTCATCACCTGTTCGCGCAGGCGGCGCAGGAGGACGAGCGCCTTGTGGTGATCTTGCAGCTCGGCGGCCTTGAAGGCGATGCTGGGCGGGTAGCTGCTGGGCAGCGGGTCCTCCAGCCACACATCGCCGATGATGGGCATGCGGTAGTGCGGGCTCACCTCGTCCCAATGCCCGGCCACATCGCCCGGCTTGCTGATGCCGCCACTGTTGTACACGTCCCAGGAAGGGAGCAGGCCGCCCATGTGGTATCGGATGTCGATCGCATCGCCGTACTCCAGCTTCAAGCGGCGCAACTGCGGCTCGGCACCCCAGCAACTGGAACAGATGGGATCGGTGAAATACTGGATCGTCACCGGCTTGATGGTCGGCTTGAACTCCGCGAACGCCGTTTGGGCGGCCCGGTCGTTTCCGGGCACGGTGCAGCTGGCGCTATCGGGATCACAGAGCAGGGGATTCGTCCTTTCGGTCATGTTGCTCACGGGCTGGGCGCAAGCCGAAAGGCTCAGGCAGAGCACGAGTGCCGTGCCGAGGATGATGCGTGGCATGCGGGTAGCTTCGTGCCGCAAAGGTCCTGAGCAATGGACAAGGCTGCAAGAAGTCAAGCGGGGTTGACCACCACCGGCACGCCGGAATGCCCGGCGGAGCGCAGCCCAGAGCCGCACCCGCGTGGGAATCCTGCGGGCGATGGAGCCGTGATCACGGCCACACCTGCCAGGGAATGCGTGACAGGATCAGCACCAGGCCGATGCCATAGTACCACGCAATGGCCTTGAACTTCGCGGCGTCGGCCGTGGCGCGCTTCGCCTTGACGTAGCCTATGGTGATCAATGCGATGCCGATGATCATCATCAGCGGATGCTCCACGGCATACAGACGCGGCAGGCTGTTGCCCATGGTCTCGCCGGAAAGGTTGCCGAAACCCATGGGCGACACGAAGTACAGCACCAGCCCGAAGAGCAGTTGCAGGTGCGCGGCGATCAGGCCGTAGAGAGTGAACTTCTTGCTCATCGCCGTGAACGGCCGTTTCTGCCTCAGGGAAAGGATCGCGTGCAGCACGGCGATGAGCACCAGCAGCAGCACGAGGTAGGCGACGGTGGAGTGGAAGTGTTTCAGTCCGGTGTACATGGGGGCCAAGATAGGCCGCGCCTGCCGACCTTCGCCCACGGACCAAGCCCCGCATGCCCCACCTCCTCTACCACCTCGGCACCTGCACCACGTGCCAGCGGATCCTCAAGGAGATCCCCTGCCTGGAGCGTTTCACCTTGCGGGAGATCAAGGGCAAGCCCATCACGGCGGAGGAACTGGACCACATGAAGAAGCTGGCCGGCAGCTATGAAGCCCTGTTCAGCCGCGTGGCGCTCAAGTACCGGACGCTGGGCCTGAACACGATGACCCTCACGGAAGCCGACTATCGGAGATACATCCTGCAGGAGTACACCTTCCTGAAACGACCAGTGATGATCACGGGCGATCGCATCCTCATCGGCAACTCACCCAAGGTGGAGAAGGCGATGGTGGCGGCTTGCACGGATCCTACGTAGCCTACAGGAAAGAAGTACCGCGACCGCCCGGTCGTTCCACGATCGATATCGAGACCGTCCTCGGCCTTTACCCGCCAGCCCCCTACATCCCCGCGATCACCCGCTTGAGCTTCTCGCGTACTTCCCCCGCCACGTCGGCCAATCCTTCATTGCGCACCGCCATCATGGAGGCCACGGGGTCCACGGCGCTCACCTCCACGCGGCCGTCGCCATGTTCCTGCACGATCACGTTGCAGGGCAGCATGGTGCCGATCTTGTCCTCGGCGCTCACCGCCTTGAAGGCGAACTGCGGATTGCACGCGCCCAGGATCCTGTAGCGCCGGAAATCCACGCCGAGCTTCTCCTTCAGCGCGCCTTGCAGGTCGATCGTGGTGAGCACCCCGAAGCCTTCCTTCTTCAGCTCCCCGGTGGCACGCTCGATGGCCTGGTCGAAATCAAGGTCCACGACCTTGGAAAAATGGTAGCTCATGTCCCGCTGATCTTCTTGTCCGCGAAGGTACCGCGCCCCCCATGCGCCGCCCGTGACCTTGGTCACCGACCGGCCACGCCGCAGGGCTTCTCGGCCACGGCCGTTCATCATCGCATCAACCACCAGGCACATCTCCGTTCGCAGCAGCGCCCGTCCACGGTACTTTAGCCCCACCAATCAATCCGGACACGCATGGCGCATTCAGCCCACGCCGCACTCGGCGGCACATGGCTCCTCTCCCTGCTCGTGGGCCTTTCCGCCTGCACCAACCAACCGAAAATGACCGAGACCACCGCCACCCCCAAGGTGGCCGCATTCGACGTGTCCACCATGGACACCACCGTGAACCCTTGTGACGACTTCGACCGCTTCGCCAACGGCACCTGGAAGGACCGGAACCCCGTGCCCTCCACCGAATCGCGCTGGGGCGCCTTCACCATCCTGGCCAAGGAAAACCTGGAAGTGAAGGTCAAGGGCATCATCGATACGCTCCTGGGCAAGCCCGAAGCGCCCAAAGGCTCCACCGCCCAGCTGGTCGGCGATTTCTTCCGCAGCTACATGGACACGGCCAAGGTCGAGGAACTCGGCGCCACGCCGCTGCAGCCCTTCATGGAGCGCATCGACGCGGTGGGCGACCTGAAGGCCTACGCCGCGCTGGCCGGCGAATACGCGCGGGTCGGTGCCTCCACCTTCATCGGGCTGTATGCCGATGCCGACATGCACAACAGCCGGATGAACATCCTCTACAGCGCGCAGGACGGGCTGAGCCTCGGCGAACGCAGCTACTATGAGAAGACCGACAGCGCCATGGTCCACATCCGCACCGAGTTCGTGCAGCACGTGGACAAGCTGTTCAGCCTGGCCGGCCTTCCGGAGAAGGAGCCCGGCAAGGCCATCCTCGACCTGGAGACCGGGCTGGCCAAGCTGCAGCTCACCAACGTGGAGCGCCGCGACCCGGACATCTTCACCAAGATCCCCGTGGCGGACTACGTGAAGCTCGCCCCGGAATTCGACCTCGCCGGCCTGCTGAAGGCCTTGCAGGTGGCGCCGGACACGCTGCTGCTGGAAAACCGCGCCTACGTGCAGAAGGCCTCGGCCTACCTGGCCGCCCAGCCCTTGCCGCTGCTGAAGACCTGGATGAAGTGGCAGCTGCTGGACACCTACGCCAACGTGCTGAACAAGGCCATCGCCGATGAGAACTTCCGGTTTCGCGGCACGGTGATGAGCGGCACCAAGGAGCAGAAGACGCGCGAGCTGCGCGCCCTGCGTGCCACGGACAACCTGCTGGGCGAACCCGTGGGCAAGCTCTACGCCGAGAAGTACTTCCCGGCCAGCTCGCGCAAGAAGGTGGAGGACATGATCGAGAACGTGCGCACGGTCTACGGCGAGCACATCAAGGCGCTGACATGGATGAGCGCCGCCACCAAGGAGAAGGCCCAGGAAAAACTCGCCGCCTTCACCACCAAGATCGGCTACCCCGACACCTGGAAGGACTACAGCATGGTGGACATCAGGCCCGATGCCTTGCTGCGCAACACCATGAACCTGATCGAATGGCGCAGCAACGACAACCTCCGGCGCGTAGGCAAGCCCGTGGACCCGAAGGAATGGGGCATGACGCCGCAAACGGTGAACGCCTACTACAACCCCTCGCTCAACGAGGTGGTGTTCCCCGCCGGCATCCTGCAGCCGCCCTTCTTCAACCCCGATGCCGATGACGCCATCAACTACGGCGGCATCATCGCGGTGATCGGCCACGAGCTCACCCACGGATTCGATGACCAGGGCGCCAAGTTCGACGGCCAGGGCAACCTGGTGAACTGGTGGACCGATGCGGACAAGGCCAACTTCGATTCCCTGGCCCAACGCATGATCGCGTATTACGACGCCTTGGAAGTGGAACCCGGCGTGCACGTGAAGGGCGCCCTCACCGTGGGCGAGAACATCGCCGACCTCGGCGGGGTGACCCTGGCCTACGCCGCGTTGGAGCGCTCGCTGCAAGGCAAGCCCGAGCCGCCCCTGATCGACGGCTACAACTGGAAGCAGCGCTTCTTCCTCGGCTGGGCGCAGGTGTGGCGCGCCAACATCACCGACGCCGCCCGGCGCCGCCTGGTGGAATTGGACCCGCACAGCCCGGCGCATTTCCGCATCAACGCCGTGCTCGGCCAGTTCAAGCCCTTCCAGGAAGCCTGGTGCCCCGATGGCACCGGCGCCATGCTGGTGCCGGACAGCGAGCGCGTGGTGATCTGGTGATTTTTCGTTCGAAGTTCATAGCTGCTGGTTGTCAGTTCCTTTCCCGAGGCGTGGACAGCGAACAACGGACAACGAAAAACTGATCCTTTCCTTCGCGCCATGTCCGACCAACCTGCCCGCACCGAACTCTCCACCCTCGGCGAGTTCGGCCTGATCGACCGCATCGCTTCCGCCGTGGAACTGGTGAATCCTTCCTCCCTGCAAGGCATCGGCGATGACGCCGCCGTGATCGACGCGCAAGGCCTGATGCAGGTGGTTACCACCGACATGCTGGTGGAAGGCGTCCACTTCGACCTCGGCTACGTGCCGCTGAAGCACCTCGGCTACAAGGCCATGGTGGTCAACTTCAGCGATGTGTGCGCCATGAACGCCGAACCCCGGCAGGCCACCGTGGCGATCGCCATCAGCAACCGCTTTTCCGTGGAGGCCGTGGATGAGCTCTACACGGGCATGCTCGCCGCCTGCAAGCACTACGGTGTGGACCTCGTGGGCGGCGACACCACCAGCTCCACCAGCGGCCTGGTGCTCTCCATCACCGCCATCGGCGCGGCCCGCACAGAGGACATCGTGTACCGCCACACCGCCAAGGAGAACGACCTGCTGGTGGTGAGCGGCGACCTCGGCGGCGCCTTCATGGGCCTGCAGGTCCTCGAGCGCGAAAAGGCCGTCTTCCGGCAGGACCCCAACGTGCAGCCCGACCTCTCCGGCTTCGATTACATCCTCCAACGCCAATTGAAGCCCGAGGCGCGCAAGGACATCATCGCACTCTTCCGGGAGATGAAGCTGAAGCCCACGGCCATGATCGACATTAGCGACGGCCTGGCCAGCGAGGCCATGCACATCGCCCGCCGCTCCGGGCTGGGCGTGCGCATCTACGACGACAAGATCCCGATGGACCCGCTCACCATCCAAACGGCGCGCGATTTCCACCTTGACCCCAGCACCTGTGCCCTCAACGGCGGCGAGGACTACGAACTGCTCTTCACCATCGCCCAAAGCGACTACGAGAAGGTGAAAGGCTCACCCCACTTCACCGTGGTGGGCCACATGACCGACAAGGCCAGCGGCTACCAGCTGGTGGACAAGCAGGGCGGCTTACACGCGCTCAAGGCGCAGGGGTGGGATGCGCTTCTGAAAAGCTGAAAACGGAACCGACTGCTGCAGGTAGCGGGATTCGGGATTGTTTGATCCCAGGCCCTTCATCCGTGTTCACCACGCCTTCGCGTAGTCTTCGACGTAGCAAGGTCCGTGGTTCCCCAACCCCGCGAGCTTGCGAGCATCCCCCATCGGCGTAATCGGTGGAAAGCATTCCCCCCATCGGCGCAATCGGCGTAATCGGTGGAAAGCAT
>JAGFIV010000077.1 GCA_024103275.1 Flavobacteriales bacterium | reverse complement strand
TTCCCCGCCACGGCCAACATCATCTGCGACCAGGTGGGGGCGCGGAACGCCTGGGGCTTCGACATCAACGCGGCCTGCTCGGGGTTCCTTTACGGGCTGGCCACCGGCAGCCAGTTCATCGAAAGCGGCAAGCACAGGAAAGTGGTGGTGGTGGGCGTGGACAAGATGAGCAGCATCATCGACTACACGGACCGCAGCACGTGCATCATCTTCGGGGACGGTGGCGGCGCAGTGCTGTTGGAGCCCAACAACGAGGGATACGGGGTGCTGGACAGCATCCTGCGCTCGGACGGCAGCGGCTGCCAATACCTGCACCAGAAGGCGGGCGGCTCGCGCAGGCCGGCCACCATCCAAACCGTGGAGGCGAAGGAGCACTTCGTGTACCAGGAGGGCAAGGCGGTGTTCAAGTTCGCCGTCACCAACATGGCGGATGTCAGCGCGGAGATCATGGAGAAAAACGGGCTGACGGCCAACGACGTGGCCTGGCTGGTGCCGCACCAGGCCAACAAGCGCATCATCGATGCCACGGCCCACCGCATGGGCCTGGATGAAAGCAAGGTGATGCTGAACATCCACAAGTACGGCAACACCACCTCGGGCACCTTGCCGCTGTGCCTGTGGGAGTGGGAAAACCGGCTGAAGAAGGGGGACAACCTCATCCTGTCCGCCTTCGGGGGCGGCTTCACCTGGGGCGCTATCTTCGTGAAATGGGCCTACGGCGCGTGAGCCGGGGACTTTTCTACCTTGGCCCGCCATGGCCGTAAAACATTCCAAGGAACCGATGAACATCAACCAGATCCAGGACCTGATCAAATTCGTCGCCAAGAGCGGGGTGAGCGAGGTGGAGATCGAGCAGAAGGATTTCAAGCTCACCATCAAGGCGGCGCAGAAGGAGACGGCCGTGCAGGTGGTGGCCCCTCCGCAGTATGTGGCGGCACCCCTGCCCCCGGCGGCGATGGCGCCCCCCCCCGCCCCGGCCGTACCCGCCGCCGCACCGCCCCCCGCGGCACCCGCGCCGGCCAACGATGCGAAGTACGTCACCATCAAGTCCCCGATGATCGGCACCTTCTACCGTTCGGCGGGGCCGGGCAAGCCGGTGTTCGTCAACGTGGGCGACACCATCAAGCCGGGCAAGACCATCTGCATCATCGAGGCCATGAAGCTCTTCAACGAGATCGAAAGCGAGGTGAGCGGGAAGATCGTGAAGGTGCTGGTGGACGATGCCAAGCCGGTGGAGTACGACCAGCCGCTGTTCCTGGTCGACCCCGCGTAGTTCATTGAACCGCAAAGGCAACGGCCCCAATGGAGATGCAGGTCACGATCCGTGCTCAGTTCCCCATGTGGCGCTCGTGGCGCAGTTGCGGTTAATCCCTTCTCCACATGTTCAAGAAGATCCTCATAGCCAATCGCGGGGAGATCGCGCTGCGCGTGATCCGCACGGCCCGCGAGATGGGCATCAAAACGGTGGCGGTATACAGCACGGCCGACCGGGACAGCCTGCACGTGCGCTTCGCGGATGAGGCCGTATGCATCGGTCCCCCGCCCAGCAAGGACAGCTACCTGAACATGAGCCGCATCATCGCGGCGGCGGAGATCACCAACGCCGATGCCATCCACCCGGGCTACGGTTTCCTGAGCGAGAACGCCAAGTTCAGCCGCATTTGCCAAGAGCACAACATCAAGTTCATCGGGGCGTTGCCGGAGCAGATCGAGGCCATGGGCGACAAGTCCACGGCCAAGTCCACCATGATCGCGGCCGGGGTGCCGGTGGTGCCGGGGACGCAGGGCCTGATCACCGACGTGGCGGAGGCGAAAAAGGAGGCCAAACGGATCGGCTACCCGGTGCTGCTGAAGGCCACGGCCGGGGGCGGCGGCAAGGGCATGCGCGACGTGTGGGACGAGAAGGACTTCGAGAAGGCCTTCGAGGAGGGCAGCCAGGAGGCGGCGGCGGCCTTCGGCAACCCGGGGATGTACATGGAAAAGCTCATTCAGGAGCCGCGGCACATCGAGATCCAGATAGCGGGCGACCAATACGGCACCTTCTGCCACATGAGCGAGCGCGACTGCAGCATCCAGCGGCGCCACCAGAAGCTGCTGGAGGAAACCCCCAGCCCGTTCATGACCAAGGCGCTGCGCAAGAAGATGGGCGAGGCCGCCATCAAGGCCGCGGCCAGCGTGAACTACGAGGGCGTGGGCACGGTGGAGTTCCTGGTGGACAAGGACCGCAACTTCTACTTCATGGAGATGAACACGCGGATCCAAGTGGAGCACACCATCACCGAGGAGGTGATCGACTTCGACCTGGTGCGCGAGCAGATCAAGATCGCGGCGGGCATCCCCATCAGCGGCCTCAACTACGAGCCCACGCGGCACAGCATCCAGTGCCGCATCAACGCCGAGGACCCCTTCCACGACTTCCGGCCCAACCCGGGCAAGATCACCAGCTACCACAGCCCCGGCGGGCACGGCGTGCGCATCGACACGCATGCCTATGCCGGCTATGTGATCCCGCCCAACTACGACAGCATGATCGGCAAGCTGATCGTAAGCGCGCAGACCCGCGAGGAAGCGTTGGCCAAGATGGAACGCGCCCTGGGCGAATATGTCATCGAGGGCATCCACACCACCATCCCGTTCCACCTGCAACTTATGCAGGACAAGAACTTCCGGGCGGGCATCTTCACCACGAAGTTCCTGGAGGATTTCGAGCTGAAGAAGCCTTGACAGGCCCTCCCGGGCCCATCGTGGCCATGGGCGTGCATCGCGTTCCCCAGGTGCGGCACAACTTGGGTTCAGGTGTACCTTTGCGCATACCGTGGAACTCCGTAGGTTCGCGCGGATCTTCCTCCCATGAGCACCCCCCATGACTTCCTGCCGTTGGCGCTGCAAGTGCTGATCGCCGCGGGCTTCGTCGGCACGGCCCTGGCCGCGGCCGCCTGGATCGGCCCCAAGCGCGCCGGCAAGCGCAAGGACGAGACCTTCGAGTGCGGCATCGAGCAGAAGGGCAACGCCCGCTCGCCGTTCTCCGTGAAGTACTTCCTGGTGGCCATCCTCTTCGTGCTGTTCGACGTGGAGGTGATCTTCATGTACCCGTGGGCCGTGAACTTCAAGGACCTGGGCTGGTTCGGCCTGGCGGAGATGCTGGTGTTCCTCACCTTCGTGATGGCGGGCTTTTTCTATGTGATCAAAAAGGGTGCCTTGAAGTGGGAATGATCCATACGGATAGCCATTGAATCCATTTTCGGGAAGTTTATCAAGCCATGGACGCAAACAAGAACAAACCGCAGCCCATCGTCACCAAGGGCGGGGTCACCATTGTGCCGGAAGGCCCCCCCGGCTATGAGGGCCAGGGCTTCTTCGCCACCAGCGCGGAGAAGGTGATCGGCATGGCACGCCTGAACAGCTTGTGGCCGCTGCCGTTCGCCACCAGCTGCTGCGGCATCGAGTTCATGTCGCTGATGAGCTCGCACTACGACCTGGGCCGCTTCGGCATGGAACGCCTGAGCTTCAGCCCGCGCCAGAGCGACCTGTTGATGGTGATGGGCACCATCGCCAAGAAAATGGCCCCCGTGCTGCGGGAGGTGTACATGCAGATGGCGGAGCCCAAATGGGTGCTGAGCATGGGCGCCTGCGCCAGCAGCGGCGGGGTGTTCGACAGCTACAGCGTGCTGCAGGGCATCGACCGGGTGATCCCCGTGGACGTGTACATCCCCGGCTGCCCGCCGCGGCCCGAGCAGGTGATCAACGGGATCCTGAAGATCCAGGAGCTGGCCCGCAACGAAAGCCTGCGCCGCCGCTACAGCAAGGAATACGAAGACCTGCTCACCAAGTATAAGATCGACTGAGCCGTGCCTGCCTTCAAGATCAAAGCAGATCGTGACCAGCTCACGGTCGACAAGCTCACCGGGCGGTTCGGCCCGGGAAGCTTCACGCATGAACGCCTGTACGACACCCTCTGCTTCACGGTGCCCAAGGAACACATCCACGATGTGCTGGCCTTCCTGCGCGACGAGCTGGACTTCAACTTCCTCACCTCCCTGTGCGGCATGCACTTCCCCGGCCTGGAGCTGGAGCTGGGCGCGGTATACTTCCTGCACAGCATGCGCAACGGACACCGCATCCGCGTGAAGACGCACGTGTCCCTGGCCGAGGCCAAGCTGCCCACTGTCACCGACCTGTGGCCCACGGCCAACTGGATGGAGCGCGAGACCTGGGATTTCTTCGGCATCCACTTCACCGGGCACCCCAACCTGAAGCGCATCCTCAACATGGAGGACTTCCCGGCCTTCCCCATGCGGAAGGACTACCCGCTGGAAGACCCCACGCGCGACGACAAGAACGACACCTTCTTCGGACGATGAGCGAAACGACCAAAAGGCCGGAGCATTGGCGGGACGACCACGTGACGGGCGAAGGGTTCCGCGAGCTGACCACGCTCAACCTGGGCCCCACGCACCCGGCCACGCACGGTATTTTCCAGAACGTGCTCACCATGGACGGCGAGGTGGTGCTGGAGACCGAGCAGACCATCGGCTACATCCACCGCGCGTTCGAGAAGATCTGCGAGCGGCGCCCCTTCTACCAGATCACCGTGCTCACCGACCGGATGAACTACTGCAGCGCCCCCATCAACAACATGGGCTGGCACATGGCGGTGGAAAAACTGGTGGGCATCGAGCTGCCCAAGCGCGTGGAATACATGCGGGTGATCATCATGGAGCTGGGCCGCATCATCGACCACATCATCTGCAACACCATCATCTGCCAGGATGCGGGCGCCACCACCCCCTTCCTGTACGTGTACCAGTGGCGGGAGCGGATCTATGACATCTTCGAGGAGATCTGCGGGTCGCGGCTCACCACCAACATCGGGCGCATCGGCGGCTTCGAGCGCAACTTCAACGACAAGGTGTGGGAACGCGTGCGCGCCATCGTGCGCGACTTCCCGGCGGTGCTCAAGGAGTTCGACCAGCTGATCGTGCGTAACCGCATCTTCATGGACCGCTGCATCAACTGCGGGCCCATCTCCGCGGAAAAGGCCCTGCAATACGGCCTCACCGGCCCCAACCTGCGGGCCGCCGGGGTGGACTACGATGTGCGCGTGGCCGACCCGTACAGCTCCTACGAGGACTTCGACTTCCAGATCCCCGTGGGCAAGAGCGGCGACGTGTTCGACCGCTTCGTGGTGCGCCAGGAGGAGATGCGCCAAAGCCTCTCCATCATCCGCCAGGCACTGGAAAAGCTGGACAAGATCGCCGACAAGTCCACCTTCCGGGCCGACGTGCCGGAATGGGTGCTGCCGCCGAAGGAGGAGGTGTACAACGACATGGAGGCCCTCATCTACCACTTCAAGGTGGTGATGGCGGAGACCAACGTACCCGTGGGCGAGATCTACCACTGCGTGGAGGGCGGCAACGGCGAGCTCGGCTTCTACATCGTCAGCGACGGCGGCCGCACCCCCTTCCGCGTACACTTCCGCCGCCCCTGCTTCATATACTACCAAGCCTATCCGGAGATCATCAAGGGAGGCCTGCTCAGCGATGCCATCCTGACCATGAGCAGCATGAACGTGATCGCCGGCGAACTCGACGCCTGATGCAACCATCCGATCCCCATACCCCTGCGGCGGAGGGCATTACGCCCTACACCTTCAGCGAAAAGGCCCTGGCCGAGTGCAAGGAGCTGTTGACGCACTATCCGCAGGACCACCCCAAGAGCGCCCTGATCCCCATCCTGCACGTGGTGCAGGCGGACAACGACGGCTGGCTGAGCGTGCCCGCCATGGATGCCGTGGCCGAGCTGCTGGGCATCCAGTACATCGAGGTGTACGAGGTGGCCACCTTCTACAGCATGTTCCATCTGAAGCCGGTGGGCAAGCACGTCTTCGACGTATGCCAGACCGTGCCCTGCATGCTGCGCGGTGCGGACGACATCATTGCGCACATCGGGAAGACGCTGGGCATCAAGCCGGGGGAGACCACGGCGGACGGCATGTTCACCCTGCGCACCGCGGAGTGCCTGGGCAGCTGCGGCAGCGCCCCGATGATGCAATGCGGCGCGCGCTACCATGAACACCTGACCATCGAGAAGGTGGACCAGATCATCGGCCAGCTGCGCCAGAAGGACACGCGCTCCAACTACACCGACCACATACCCGCTCCGGACGATGGGACGACAGCTTCTGCTTGAGAACATCCACAAGCCCGGCATCCGGGGCCTGGAGGGCTACCGGGCCAACGGCGGCTACCGCAGCGTGGAGAAGGCCCTGAAAACGATGAGCCCCGAGGGGGTGCTGGAGGAGGTGAAGAAAAGCGGCCTGCGCGGTCGCGGCGGCGCGGGTTTCCCGGCGGGGCTGAAATGGAGCTTCATGGCCAAGCCCGAAGGCGTGCCCCGCCACCTGGTGGTGAACGCGGACGAGAGCGAGCCGGGCACCTTCAAGGACCGCTACCTGATGCAGCTGATCCCGCACTTGTTGATCGAGGGGATCATCCCTAGCTGCTATGCCTTGGGCGTGGACACCTGCTACATCTACATCCGCGGCGAGTACTTCTACATTGCCCGCATCCTGGAGCAGGCGATCGCCGAGGCCCGCACCGCGGGATGGCTGGGGAAGAACATCCTGGGCAGCGGCTTCAACCTGGAGGTATACGTTCACGTGGGCGCCGGCGCCTACATCTGCGGGGAGGAAACGGCGCTGTTGGAAAGCCTGGAAGGCAAGCGCGGCCTGCCCCGCATCAAACCGCCCTTCCCGGCGGTGAAGGGCGTGTGGCAGCGCCCCACGGTGGTGAACAACGTGGAGACGATCTGCGCGGTGGTGCCCATCATCAACGACGGCGGCGAGGAATACGCCAAGATCGGCATCGGCAAGAGCACGGGCACCAAGTTGATCAGCGCCGGGGGGCACGTGAACAAGCCGGGCGTGTATGAGATCGAGCTGGGCGTGCCCGTGGAGGAGTTCCTGATGAGCGACGAGTACTGCGGCGGCGTCAGCGGGGGAAGGCCCTTGAAGGCCTGCATCCCCGGCGGAAGCTCCGTGCCCGTGCTGCCGGCCGAACTGCTTTTCCGCACCGCCAAGTTCGAGACGCGCCTGATGACCTACGAGAGCCTGGCCGACGGCGGCTTCGAGACCGGCAGCATGCTCGGGTCGGGCGGTTTCTACGTGTTCAACGACTCCGCCTGCATGGTGCGCGCCACGTGGAACCATTCACGGTTCTACCACCACGAGAGCTGCGGCCAGTGCAGCCCCTGCCGCGAAGGCACCGGCTGGATGGAGAAGATCCTCTACCGCTTCGAGCACGGCCTGGCCCGCACGGACGACATCGACCTGCTGTGGGACGTGCAGCGCCGCATCGAGGGCAAGACCATCTGCCCCTTCGGCGATGCGGCCAGCTGGCCGGTGGCAGCCTCCATCCGCCATTTCCGCCACGAGTTCGAGTACCACGCCACCCACCCCACCAAGGTGAAGGACCCCAAGCACTGCGAGAAGGAGCCGATCCCGTACCCGGAGCGGTCCTATGCAGGGTAGTGGCCTGTAGTTGTCAGTTGACGGTTCCCGGCGCACCGCCCGGCGATCCTGACCGCCGAAAACTGACAACCGGGAACCGACCACGGGCAACTACGTACCCTCACAACCGGTGCGCCAGCACCACGGACTTGCGGAACTTCTCCACGTTGCCGTTCAGGTCGTAGGCTTCCATGTAGATCACGTACGGGCCGATGCGGGCCGGTTCGTTGCCTTCCTTAAGGCCGTCCGACGATAGGGTGCCGCGGGTGCTCAACTGTTCATTATCCACCAAGGGGTGTCAGGGCTATCGCGTCTAATTTCTCCCGCCAGTACTGGGAATGTGCCGGAACAGCAGGCCCAGCGTGCGGCAATCCTGTCCCCCTCGTGCCCGCCGAACGGCGGGCTCAGGGCGAGGGGGCGGACCAAGGCGAGCGGCGGTCCGGGGAGCAAGGAACGCACGCTGGGCCTGCTGTTCCTACCCCTTTGCCGAAGTCCTGACCGTTGATGAATGAAGACGCGATAGCCCTGCAAGGGGCGTGCTTCGCAACTGCCCGATCCCTATATTGGCCTGGACCTCACTGAATCACCCTTGGCACCATGCGCACAAGCAAGTCCTTTGTTCCATGCCTGACCGTCCTGCTGCTAACGTTGCTGGTCCATGAACGCGCAATGCCGCAGGATGTCAGCATCACCTTCGCCGCCACGATTGATGGCGTGCCTGTGCCCATGGACAGCATCTGGGTGAAAGATGTGGGTTCCGGCACGGACACCATGCTGTACTGGCCGGATACTGTGCTCGTATTGGACTTCAGCACAGGCATTCCGAATGTGCTTCCCCCCAAGGGTGCGGCCTCGGGATTGAGCATGAGCCAAGCCGTGCCCAATCCATATGATGGCCGTACGCAGCTCCAGGTAAGCGTGGAGGACGCGGGCGATCTGACCTTCACCGTGCATGATGCCATGGGCCGGACATTGGCCCGGCAACAGCGCACGGTGGGCCGGGGTACGCATGCTTTCTCGTGCACCGGCGGACCCACGGGCGTACTTTTCGTGGAGGCCCAATGGAATGGACAGCGCACCAACCAGCGTTTGTTGAACATGAGCGGCGGGCAACCGATGGACCTCCGCTATGCGGGCGGGGAATCCACAACGGGCAACGGCCATTGGAAGGCCGCGTGGGACACGTGGCAAATAGGCGATTCACTGTTGTACATCGTCTTTGCCACGGGTCCGGACGGATACGTATTCAGCGCCTCGGGTGGCGGTACGCTCACCGGAACTTCCACGCCGCTGCTCGACCTCCTGCCGGGGGTGGTGTGCGCGGAAGAACCCCTTGTGACCGACATCGACGGAAACATTTACCCCGTGGTGCAGATCGGCGACCAATGCTGGATGGCCACCAATTTGCGTACCTCACGCTACCGCGATGGCACCACGATCCCCAACGTGCCCGACAACACGGAGTGGTCCCAGCTGACCAGCGGAGCATGGTGCAACTACGAGAACAATCCCGGCAACGATACCATCTACGGCAAGCTGTACAATTCGTTTGTCGCCAACAACCCCAACACCTGTCCATCTGGTTGGCACGTGCCAACCGATGTGGAATGGCAGCAAATGGAGGCCTTCTTGGGGATGCCCGCGGCCGAACTGAATGCCACAGGGACACGTGGGGCCGCCCAGAATGTGGGGGGCAAACTGAAAGCCACCATCTTATGGTGGGGCCCCGGCACTAACGAGAGCGGCTTCTCGGGTCTCCCTGGCGGTATTCGCAGCGAAGCGGATGGCGAATTCGGATGGTTGCTGTCCAATAGCTTTTGGTGGTGTGCCGTAGAGAGCGGTTCAGAAATCCTTTATACACGGAGGCTTAGCTCCTCCGCAGGTATTGACCGGGTGGAAGGCCTAGGCGGGACATACGAGAGGGAGGGGTACTACCTACGTTGCCTTCGGGATTAACGTTGAGTTTGGCCTGAACAGGCCCCGTTGGATAATATGGACCTATCCATGCCATGTGGGTGATCTCATTCCGTGCACCCGCCCGTGTGCCCATTAAGAACACGGCCTCCCACCCATCTTTGGGCGGGTTCATGAGCATTTAGCACGTTCCGCCGGTTTTCACGGGCACTCCACGTGTCCGTGTTTCTGCATCGCGCGTTCACGGCCCCACCCGCTCCCCTACAGCCGGTGCGCCAGCACCACCGTCTTGCGGAACTTCTCCACGTTGCCCGCCAGGTCGTAGGCTTCCATGTAGATCACGTACGGGCCCATGCGGGCCAGTTCGTTGGTGTCCATCATGCCATCCCAGGAAACGGCACCGCTGGTGCCCAGCAGCAGGTTGTTCATCAACGTCTTCACCTCGCGGCCGGCCAGGTCGAACACCTTCATGGTGCCCACGAAGCCCGGCTCATCGAAGGCGTAGGTGATGGTGAGCAGGTCCTGGTAACCGTCGTTGTCCGGTGAGAAGATGGCGGGATCGATGGTGATGCTGCCACGGGGTGCCGGGGCCGGGGCGAACTGTGAGTTCCGGTAGCCCGGCGTGGCGAAGTTCACCTCGGCGGCGGCGCTGTGCCAGTTGGTGGGATCGTCCGTGGGACGGTCGGGGTCCACACGCTCCAGGCTCACACCGTCCACGCTCTTCAGCAAGGGGAAGTGCAGCGCATCGCTGTAGTTGAACAGGTCCAGGGTGTCGCCGTTCGCGCCTTTGAACACCACGGTGCCGCTGCCATTGTTGTAAGAGGGAAGCGCGGATTGCAGCATGCGGTCGGCCCGGCCCAGCGGATAGTTCATCAGCACGTTGGCCGTGTTGGTGGCGATGGCCACGTATTCGCCCGGCAGCAGCAGCCACGCATCGACGGTGATCAGGGCATTGCTGCCCGAGCCGTTGGCCAATTGCAGCCCGGCCAGGCTCAGCACCTTTTGCGAGCGGTTGTACAGCTCGACGAAATCGCTGCCGCTGCCGCGCGGGTCGTACAGCACCTCGTTGATCACCACGTCACCGGCCGCGATGGGTTCGGGCAGCGCAAAGCTCGCCGCATTCGCCGCCCCGATCGGGTTGCCCGGACAGTCGTTCACGCCAGTGACCGTGATGGTGTGGAGCCCGCCTGCCACGAGGGGGAGCGCCAAGGTGAGGCGCGCCCGGTCCGGGGCGATCACCGCCACGTTCGCGATCGGGACGGCGGGATCGATGGTGTAGGAACCCGCCAACAGCGTGGTGCCGTCCATGATCTCGCTGAAGAGCAGGTCCAGCGTGATGCTGTCCACCACGAAGACCTGCATGAGCACGGGCGGCACCGTGTCGTTCAGCAGGGCGAAGATGCTGTTCTGCGCACCGGGTGTTCCGCCCGCGCCGTTGGTGGAGGCCGCCCAGTTGTTCGCACCCGAGCATGGCGTGAACGGATCCTTGCGCTCCAGCGACCAACCTCCGGAAGCCTTCGCAGGGTCCATGTACCACGATGAGGAGTAGGTGACGGCATCGATCACCGTGTTGGAGGCATCCCAAAGCTCCATGGGGTCGCCGTCGTTGTTCAGCGAGGGGAAGGAGGGAACCCCCACCGCCGTGCCGAAGCCGGTGAACAGCGGGGCGTTGGCCGTGCTGGCCAGGATGACGAAGCCGCCCGGCGGCAGCTGCACGGCGGGCAAGGTGCCGGTGGAGCTGCCGTCGGTGATCTTCCAGCCGGTGAGGTCGAAGGTCCGGTCGGTGGTGGTGTTGAACAGCTCCACGTACTCCGCATTGGGCAGGCCCACGGGCGGGTCGGGGTCGGGCATCAGCTCGTTCATCACCACATCGCCGGGCTGCGCCGGCACGGTGACGAACCAGGTGAAGCCGATGTTGGCGGGCGCTGCCACATTGCCAGCCACGTCTTCCGCATTGGAAATGAACACGCTGTACGGCACGTTGGCCCCGAGTTCCGTGGTGGGTGTAAGGTGTACCAGGGCGGGGTTGGCGCCGTCCTGCACCGCGCTGTTCACGCCGATGAACGGCAGGATGTCATAGCTGCCGATGGCGGACGGGTTCAGGGGCTCGCTCCACAGCACATCCACGTTGGTGGCACTGGTGGCCGTAACGCTCACCACGCTGGGCGGCGTGGTGTCCTGCACGATGGGCCCCGCGTAGAAGTCATCGAAGAAGTGGTTGTTCACGGCCGAGGCCGCCGTGCTTTGGGTGATGCGCACGCCAAACCATGCGCTGGAGGTGATGCTCGCGTCCGTCATCGTCCCGGCCGTGGTGTAGGTCCCCGTGGCCCCGTCATCGTAGTACAAGGTCCAGAGGTCGGCGGCATCGCGCGTCACCTTGATGCGGAATGGATTGTCGGTGCTGCTGTTCACGATACCGTCCGGGCTGGCCACCAGCGCACTGGCCGTGCCTCCCGTCATCTTGTTCAGCACCACATGGTCCGCGGTTTCGCCGATGCGCACGAAGTAGCCGTTGTTCGGTGATGCCAGGCCTTGCACGTCACTCATCAGGTACACGTCCACATAGTTGACGCCGGATGTGGCGAACCTCAGGTTGATGAAAAACTCCCACTGCGCATCCGAGGCCAGGGAAGAGGGTGTGCTCAGGTAATAGGTGGTGGTGCCTGAAAGCGGTCCGGTGTTGGAGCGCAACTGTCCGTTGTCCACCGTGAAGAAGGCATCATCCCCGCTCCACGTGGGATCGTTGGTGAAGTCGCCATCGCTGAAATCGTCCGTGAACTGGGCCTGGGCGGACAAGGTGGTCAGCAACGCCAAGGCGGCGTGAAGGATTCTCGACGGACGGGGCATACGGGGCAAGTAGGGGAAGGAAAGGTAGTAGTTTTGCGGAGGAGACAAAGGAACGGCATCAGGATGAAGGTAGCGGTGGTCGGCGCGACGGGATTGGTGGGTGGCGTGATGCTGCAGGTGTTGGAGGAACGCATGGGTGGCCTGGTAGGCACCTTATTGCCGGTGGCCTCCGCCCGCAGCGCGGGAAAAACGGTCCGGTTCCAAGGGCGTGATGTCTCGGTGATGGGCATGGAAGAGGCCTTGGCGGCCAAACCGGACATCGCACTTTTTTCCGCCGGCGGGGGCACTTCGCTGGAGTGGGCGCCCAAATTCGCGGAGGCGGGCACCATCGTGATCGACAACAGCAGCGCTTGGCGGATGGACCCGGACAAGCTGCTGGTGGTGCCTGAGATCAACGGGCACCTGCTCGGGGAAACGGATCTTTCGCGGGGCGGCATCATCGCCAACCCCAACTGCAGCACCATCCAACTGGTGATGGCACTGGCACCGCTGCACCGCCGCTACAGGGCGCAACGCGTGGTGGTGAGCACCTATCAAAGCGTGACGGGCACCGGGGCAAAGGCGGTGCGCCAAATGGAGGACGAGCGCAACGGGCGCGAAGGGGAAAAGGTCTATCCGCACCGGATCGACCGCAATGTGTTGGCGCACTGCGACGTATTCCTGGACAACGGCTACACCAAGGAGGAAATGAAGCTGGTGTGGGAAACGGGCAAGATCCTGGACCCTTCGATCCGCGTGACGGCCACGGCGGTGCGCGTTCCGGTTACCGGTGGCCACAGCGAGGCGGTGAACGTGCAGTTTGAAAAGGACTTCACCTTGGATGAGGTGCGCCAGCTACTGGGCCAAGCACCGGGCGTGCAAGTGGAGGATGATCCCGCCATCGCCTCCTACCCCATGCCCCTGCACGCCCATGGCAAGGATGCGGTGTTCGTGGGCCGCCTGCGGCGTGATGAAAGCCAGCCGAACACGCTGAACATGTGGGTGGTAGCGGATAACCTGCGCAAGGGGGCGGCCACCAATGCGGTGCAGATCGCCCAAATGCTCATCACGGCAGGGAAGCTGAAGGCGTCGACGGTGGGGCAATAGCAGGCCAGGTACGGGAGCCTGCACCAGTGGCAATCAGGGACGGGCCGCCGGTTCGGCATGCCGGTACACCAGCTTGGTGCCCGGCTCACGCTTCCGTTGCAGCACCACCACCATGACGATGCCCACGCTGATGGCGGCGTCGGCGATGTTGAACACGGGCCGGAAGAACTCGAACTCCTCACCACCCCACACCGGCAACCACCCCGGCAGGTGGCCATGGATGATCGGGAAGTAGAACATGTCCACCACCGCACCGTGCAGGAAAGGCGCATAACCGCCTTCCGGGGGGAACAGCACCGCCTTATGATAAGGCGTGCTGGCATCGAAGATCAGCCCGTAGAAGGCGCTGTCGATGATGTTGCCCAAGGCCCCCGCAAAAACCAGTGCCAAGCTGCAACCGAGCACGGGCCGCTGCTTGTCCTTGGCCGCCTTCCACAACAACCACCCGATGCCGGCCAAAGCGGCGATGCGGAACAGGGTGAGTGCCATCTTGCCCGCAGCCCCGCCGAATTCCAGGCCGAAGGCCATGCCACGGTTCTCCACGAACTGCAGGTACGCCCAGGTATGCCCCTCGCCGAACAGCGGAACGGATTCCCCGAGGAAGAAATTCTGCTTGACCCAGAACTTCAACGCCTGGTCGGCCACCAGGATGGCCAGGATGATCAGGATGGCGCGCTTCACCGGATGCGGATGCCGCTCAGTTGCTCATCTGTTGCTTGGCCTCGATGCTCAAGGTGGCATGGGGCACCAGGCGGAGGCGTTCCTTGCTGATCAACTTGCCGGTGACGCGGCAGATGCCATAGGTCTTGTTGCGGATCCGCAGCAGGGCATCCTCCAGGTGTTTGATGAATTTCTCCTGGCGGCCCGCCAACTGGGCGGTCTCCTCGCGGCCCAAGGTCTCGCTGCCGTCCTCGATCATCTTGAAGGAGGGGCTCGTGTCCTCGGTGCCGTTGTTGTCCGTGTTGGCCAAGGTCTGCTTCAGCAGGTCATAGTCCCTGCGCGCCTCGTCCAGCTTGGCATTGATAATGGTGCGGAACTCCTCCAGTTCGGCATCGCTGTACCGTTCCTTGTCGCCGGCTTCCAAGGTGCTCACCTGCACGGCCACCATCGGGGTCACCCTGGGCAGGCTGGGCCCGGCACCCACGGTTACCAACGGCTTGTCCGCCTTGGGCTCTTCCACGGCCTGTCCCTTGCGGGTCTTGGCCTTGGGGGGTGCCGTCTTCACCGTGGGCTTGGCGGTCTCCTTCTTGGGCCTTGCCGCCGGGGCCTTGGCCACCGGCTTCTTCACCTCCTCATGCTTCCCTCTCGCAGAGACCGCCTTTTTCACCACCTTGGCCGGGGCTGTCGTTTTCGGTGGCGCCTTCTTGACCGCAACTTTCTTGGTCCCGGCCTTGGCGGCTGCCTTGGCCACCACCTTTTTCGGAGCGCTCTTGGCGATGGGCTTCTTTTTCACTGCCGCCTTTTTCGCGGCAGGCTTCACGTTCGTCTTCTTCACGATCTTCTTTTCTTTCTTGGCCGGTTTCACGGCTGCCTTTGCCACCGCCTTTACCACCGCCTTTTTCGGGGCGGGCTTCTTGGCGGGCGCCTGCTTCTTCACGGGCTTTGCCTTGGCCGTCGTTTTCTTGGCAGGGGCCTTGGCAGCAACCTTCTTGGCGGCGGCTTTCTTCACCGGTTTCCCGGCAACCGCTTTTTTCGCCTGTTTGTTGTTCTTTTTCGTCGCCATCTCGGACCCCTTTTCAATTGATCCGCGAATATAGGCAATTCAGCGGCTCAAGAAACCGCTTTGGTCAAGGCCAGCAAGCATTTCCCGACACCCTCCACCTCGATTTCCACCGGGGCGCTGAAAGAGGGTTCGATGGTATTCACAAGCAACTCATCCTCAGGTGTTATAGCCAATGTTTCAGCCACAATGCGGCCGGCATGGACCTGCACGGCCTTTTCGAAGGCCCCTCCCCCGTTCCGCTGGATTTGCAGCCGGATCCGGTCCGTGACCTCCAGGCCACTGTCCTTGCGCAGGGCTTGGATACGGCTAACCAGCTCACGGGCAAGACCTTCCTGCACTAATTCGTCGTCCAGCGTAATGTCCACGGCCACGGTGAGGCCGCCCTCGCTGGCCACGCTCAGGCCGGGCACGTCCTCGGCGGTGATCTCCACTTCATCCCGCTGGATATCAACGGGTTCGCCGTCCAGTTCCAAGCGGATATGGCCCAGCTGCTCCAAGGTGTTGATGGTCGCTTGGTCGAATGCGGCGATGGCGGCGGCGGCGGCCTTCATGTTCTTGCCCAAGCGGGCGCCCAGCTTCTTGAAGTCGGCCTTGATCTTCTTGTTCAGGCCGCTCTTTTCCGGGTCCAGCACCTCCAGTTCCTTCACGTTCACCTCGCTGAGCACCAGGTCGCGGATGGCCGCCAGGTCGCTGCGCATGCCGGCATCCAAGGCGGGCACCATCATTTTCCGCAACGGCTGGCGCACGCGGTGGCCCTCCTTCTTGCGGATGCTGAGCACCAGTGAGGTGAGCCTCTGCGCAAGCGCCGTGCGGCGCTCCAACTCCAGGTCGATGGCACCGTCGTCGTGCTTCGGCCAGGCACTCAAATGCACGCTGCCGCCGGTGAGATCACGGTAAAGCCGATCGCTGTAGAACGGCGCGATGGGCGCGCTGAGCATGGCCACCACTTCCAGGCAGCGGTGCAGTGTTTGGAAGGCCGCGTTCTTGTCGTCGCCCTGCTCCCCTTTCCAGAAACGGCGGCGGTTCAGACGCACATACCAGTTGCTGAGGTCCTCCACGGTGAAATCCTGGATGGCGCGCGCGGCCACGGTGGGTTCGTAGTCCGCGTAGGCCGCCTGCACCTGCTTGATCAGGCTGTTGAGGCGGCTGAGCACCCAGCGGTCCATCTCGGTGCGCCGGTCCATGGGCACCTGGGGTGTGCCCTCACCCCCGGCCCCTCTCCCGAGGAGAGGGGAGGAATGCACCTCATCCCCCGTCCCCTCCTCCCGGGAAGAAGGGGGGATGAAATTGTCGATGTTGGCGTAGAGCGCGAAGAAGCCGTAGGTGTTGAAGAGCGCGCGGAAGAATTTGCGCTGCACCTCGGTGATGCCCTCGGCGTCGAACTTCAGGTTGTCCCACGGCGAGGCGTTGCTGATCATGTACCAGCGCACGGCATCGGCGCCGTAGGCGTCCAGCGTCTTGAACGGGTCCACGGCGTTGCCCAGGCGCTTGCTCATCTTCTGGCCGTTCTTGTCCAGCACCAGGCCGTTGCTCACCACGGTCCTGTAGGCCACCTGGTCGAACACGAGCGTGCTGATGGCGTGCAGGGTGAAGAACCAGCCGCGCGTCTGGTCCACGCCCTCTGCGATGAACTCGGCCGGATAGCTGGTGGGGAACGGCGCCTTGAACGGCTGCGGATCGCCGGCCTGCAGCTTGGCGTAGTCCAGGCCCCACTGGGCGTAGGGCATGCTGCCGCTGTCGAACCATACGTCGATCAGATCGCTTTCGCGCTTCATCGGCTTGCCGCTCGGGCTCACCAGCGTGATGCGGTCCACGTACGGCTTGTGGAGGTCAACCGCCTCGTACTGGGCGGCGGAAGGATTCCCCGCATCGAAGTCCTTCAGCGGGTTTTCCTGCATCAAGCCGGCCTTCACGGCCTTGTCCACCTCGGCCTTCAACTCGGCCAAGGTGCCGATGCACAGCTCCTCGCTTCCGTCCTCGGTGCGCCAGATGGGCAGCGGGATGCCCCAGTAGCGGCTGCGGCTCAGGTTCCAGTCCTGCAGGTTCTCCAGCCAGTTGCCGAAGCGGCCGGTGCCGGTGCTTTCGGGCTTCCATTGGATGGTCCGGTTCAGCTCCACCATGCGCTCCTTGGCGGCGGTGCTGCGCACGAACCAGCTGTCCAGCGGGTAGTAGAGCACGGGCTTGTCGGTGCGCCAGCAGTGTGGGTAGTTGTGCTCGTACTTCTCCACCTTGAAGGCCTGGCCGCGCTCCTTCAGCAGGATGGACAGTTCCACGTCCACGCTCTTTTCCGGCGCGCTGCCGTCGGGGTAGTATTCGTTCTTCACGTACTTCCCGGCGAAGGGCCCCATCTCCTTGGTGAAGCGGCCTTGCAGGTCCACCAGGGTGAGCGAGCCGATGCCGTGCTGCCGCGCCACGCGCATGTCGTCCGCGCCGAAGCTGGGCGCGGTGTGCACCACGCCGGTGCCGTCCTCGGTGGTCACGAAGTCGCCGCCGATCACGCGGAAGGCGTCGCCGTCCTTGGGCTGTGCGAAATCGAAGAGCTGCTCGTAGCGGATGCCTTCCAGCTGGTGGCCGTAGCATTCCCCGGTGATGGTCCAGGGGATGTGCTTGCCGTCGCGCTTGTAGTCGGCGAAGGAGCCGTCCTGGTCCTTGGCGTTGAAGTAGGCCGCCATGCGTGACTTGGCCAGCACCACGGTCTGCGGTGCGTGCGTGTAGGGGTTGAAGGTCTTGATGCGCACGTATTCCAGCTTGGGCCCCACGGTGAGCGCGGTGTTGCTGGGCAGGGTCCACGGTGTGGTGGTCCAGGCGATGATATAAACCTCCCCGAAAGCATCCTGGAACAGGAATTCGCTGTTCGTGTCGCGCTTCACCTTGAACTGGGCCACCACGGTGGTGTCCTTCACGGGCTTGTAGGTGCCGGGCTGGTTCAGCTCGTGGCTGCTGAGGCCGGTGCCGGCCGCGGGGGAATAGGGCTGGATGGTGTAGCCCTTGTAGAGCAGGTCCTTCGAGTGCAATTGCTTCAGCAGCCACCACACGCTTTCGATGTACGGCGTCCGGTACGTCACGTACGGATGCTGCATGTCCAGCCAGAAGCCGATCCGCTTGGTGAGTTCGTTCCACACGTCGGTGTAGCGCATCACGGCCTCGCGGCACTTGCGGTTGTAGTCCTCCACGGAGATCTTCTTGCCGATGTCCTCCTTGGTGATGCCGAGCTCCTTTTCCACGCCGAGCTCCACGGGCAGGCCGTGGGTATCCCAGCCGGCCTTGCGGTCCACGCGCTTGCCCTGTTGTGTTTGGAAGCGGCAGAAGATGTCCTTGATGGTGCGGGCCATCACGTGGTGGATGCCCGGCAGGCCGTTGGCGCTGGGCGGGCCCTCGTAGAACACGAAGGGTTCGGCATCCTTGCGCAGCTCCAGGCTTTGGCCGAAGGTGCCCTCGGCCTCCCACTGTTGCAGGATGTCCGCCGCCACCTTCGGCAGGTCCAACTCGTCGTACTGCGGGAAACGCTTGTCCTCGCCCATTTCAGTCGTTTTCTTCGGTTTGGCGTTGGATGAAGGCAGCCATCATGGGTACGGCAAAGGAATATTTCCCGTGCCGGTTCTTGAAGATGAGCCCCAGCTCGCTCAACGTGGAGAGCATCTGGCCCACATGGCTGGGGCTGAACGGCTTTTTGCCGTGTTGCTTGGAGCCTTCCACCACTTCCATGATCGTGAACTCGTCATCCGGGTTCCGCAGTGAAGCAATGATGACCAGCAGGTCGCGTTGCCGATCGGTCACATTGTTCCAACGTCCCGCAAAGAAGTCCTGGTCCAATTTTCTCGCAATGTGAGCCACCGTGATCCCCGGGTTGGGCACACCGTCAGAGGGGCCCAAATAAGCCTCGAACATCTCGTAGCAGATGTATTGGATGAAGTACGGATAGCCGCCGGAGCAATTGGCGATCTCATCCACCGCCTGCACCGTGAAGCGAATGGGGCAGCGACGGTCCGTTATGGGCTTCTCTATGGCTTCCCTTCTGTCCCGTTCATCCAGTTTGTCCAAGGTGACCACCTTGAACATCCTTTCCGCGAATGTCCGCGCCTCGACCAATTTGGGGAATAAGGTAGGCAGCCCGGTGAGCACCAGCATGATGGGGATGCCTTTGCGCTGTATGGATTGAAAAATGTCCAACAGGAGCGAAAGCGGATACTGGTCCTTTTCGGCGCGGTCGGCCAAGTTCTGGGCCTCGTCATAGGCCAGCACGATCCCCTTCGCACCGCTGCCCGAAACGGCGTGCCACGCCACCTCCAGGACCGCCTTCAACTTATCGGACACCAAACCCGGCGTGGATTTATACAGGCCCTCCAGCAGATCATGGTCAAGGACGATGGGCCGCTCCTCGCGTTGGGGCAGGAAACCCATGCCGTGAACCACGTTGGTATTCACGACAAACCGGCTCGTGATCACCGATAGGTCCGTGATCAACCGCTGCGCCAAGCGGTCCTCGGAAACATTGATCGTTTCGGAGATCTCATTGCCCGTCCAAAGCCAATCCTTGCTTTGCGCCAAGGGCTTCAAAGAGCCATCCATTAGCACGGTTTTACCAACCCCGCGCAACCCGGTGAGGACCAGGTTCGTGAGAATGACCGGCTGCTCCAGGAGACGCTCAAATTCCCTGATCTCCGTGGAGCGCCCCGCCAGGTAAGGCGGTGGATGGCCTGCACCGGGTCGAAAGGGATTGGCAAATTTCATGCGGAGCAAAGATAGCCGTATTTAGCCGTCCGACTAAATTTATACAGTCGCCTATGTACCTCTGATTTTCGCTTTCGGCTTACATGGATAGCGCATCCATGCATCGGGAAACGCTTGTCCATGGCGGCTTTTGAAAGGGGGGCAAAGATAAACCGGCGGCACGGTGCCGATTCCCGCAGGCGGGGGCACTGGTCTACCACACCAAGCTGTTCCGCTTGTACCCTGTTCCGCTGGCCAAGATCCCCGGATGCGGATACATTCGGCAAGATCGGCATGCTCCCTGCATGTACCGGCACCTTTTGACCAACGCTTCCCATGCATACACGATCCGGTACGACCGTCTCCAATCCCGCCGGCCTCTTCACCTTGGCACTCCGCCTGGTGGTGGGCTGGACCTACTTCTCCGCCTTCTGGCGCCGCGTGGCGCTGGAGAACAAGTTGGACGTGGGTACGCCCGGCTACATCGGGGAGAAGTTCAACCACTTCCTGCCGCACGCACTGGGCATCAAGCCGCTGATCGAGCACTTGGTGAGCAACCCGGAACGCCTTTGGTGGAGCATGGTGGCCTTCACGATCATCGAGGGTGTGGTAGGGCTGTTCCTGATGTTCGGCTTCTTCACCCGGGCGATGAGCGTGGCCACGTTCGGGCTGGCGATGGGGATCCTGTTGGGTTCCGGCTGGATCGGCACCACCTGCCTGGACGAATGGCAGATCGGCATCCTGGGCGTGGCCTCGGGCTTCACGCTCTTCCTCACCGGCAGCGCCGCCTATTCGCTGGACCATTGGATGCTGCGGCGCGACCTGCCGATCACCCGCAAGGGTTGGTTCTTCTGGCTCGGTTCCGGCCCCATCGAAGCCTTTGCCACGCGGTTGAAGCCGGTGGTGTTCGCCGCCGCCATGGCCATCCTCTTCCTCACGCTGTTCACCAACCAGGTGTTCCACGGCGGTGTATGGGGCAAGCTGCACAACAAGTCGGTGCGGCCCCAACTGGCCATTGCCGATGCGCGGCTGGGCCGCGGTGCGCTCAGCTTCACCGTGCAGCGCGTGGAGGGCGCCGACGTGTACGGCTCGTTCCTGATCGGCATGGCCGTGCTGGGCGACAATGGAGCACCGGTGTTGGAGTTGAACGGCCAGGAACTCGCTGCATTCCCCAAGGACCGGATCCACAACCACTATGTGGCGAAGGTGAAGCCGGGGGCCCACAGCATGGTGCTGCCCTTGGGGGCCAAGGCGGACATCCATTGGGAGGATGAACGGTTCCGCACCTTGCCGCCGGGTAGCTATGTCCTGTTGCTCACGGACATCAGCGGCACCACGTGGAAAACCGCGGTGCATCGCCCATGATCCCGGCCCCGGCATGGCGTGCAGAGCGGCCCGGCACCACCAGCTGATCGCCGCGGCCACCAACGCTTAGCGGACCTTCTCCTTACTTAGGATCATTCCAGATAAGGGTGCCGGGAGGTGCCCATGGAAGTGGCCGCTACTTTTGTCAAGGACCAACCGGCGGGCAGCATCCACGCCCGGCCGCCCCGCAGCCCATGGCACAGAAAGGACTCTTCCGCTCCTCGTTGATGAGGCAATACTGGATGGCCGGCACCGGCCTGTTCCTGATCATGTTCCTGGTGGTGCACGCCACCATCAACGCGATGATCTTCCGCAACGACGGCGGGGTCGTGTTCAACAAATGGGCCGTGTTCATGGGCACCAACTTCTTCATCCGTGCCATGGAGATCGTGCTGTTCATCGGGTTCATCATCCACATTGCCGACGGCATCATGCTGAAGCGGCACAACGTGGCGGCCAGGCCGGTGAAGTATGCGTATTCCAAGCCCAATGCCAACAGCAAGTGGTACTCGCGCAGCATGGCCATCCTGGGCATCTTGATCCTGCTGTTCCTGATCGTACACCTGAACGATTTCTGGATCAAAACGCGGCACATCGTCGGCAACATCGACAGCTATGGCGTGGATGCCCAAGGGCGCGAGAACCTGTTTGCCCGCATGCAGGACGTCTTCAGCAACCCGGTGGTCGTGGTGGTGTACGTGCTGGGCTGCTTCGCCCTGTTCTGGCACCTGCTGCACGGCTTCCGCAGCGCCTTCCAGCACCTCGGCCTGAACAACATCCGGTACAACCGCCTGATCTCCGCCTGCGGGGTGGTGTTCTCCATCGTGGTCCCCACGCTCTTCGCGGCCATGCCGGTAGGCATGTTCCTGGGCTGGGTGAAGTGATCTTCCACGGGCGGCCTAAACCTATTCGAATCCCTGATGAGCACCCTTGACCCCAAAGTTCCCGACGGTCCCCTGGAAAAGAAATGGGACCTGCACAAGGAGCACCTCCGCCTGGTGAACCCAGCCAACAAGCGCCGCATCGACGTGATCGTGGTGGGCACCGGCCTGGCCGGTGCCTCGGCGGCCGCCTCGTTGGCCGAGATGGGCTACAACGTAAAAAGCTTCTGCTACCAGGACAGTGCGCGGCGGGCCCACAGCATCGCCGCCCAAGGCGGCATCAACGCGGCAAAGAACTACCCCAACGACGGCGACTCCGTGTACCGCCTGTTCTATGACACGCTCAAGGGGGGCGACTACCGGTCGCGGGAATCGAACACTTGGCGGCTGGCCGAGGTGAGCGCCAACATCATCGACCAGTGCGTGGCGCAGGGTGTGCCCTTCGCCCGGGAATATGGCGGACTGCTGGACAACCGCTCCTTCGGCGGGGCGCTGGTGAGCCGCACGTTCTATGCCCGGGGCCAGACCGGCCAGCAGCTGTTGCTGGGTGCCTACAGCGCGCTGATGCGCCAGGTGGGCAAGGGCAAGGTGCAGATGTTCGACCGCCATGAAATGCTCGACCTGGTGGTGGTGGACGGCAAGGCGCGGGGCATCATCGCGCGCAACCTGGTCACCGGCAAGATCGAGCGCCACGGGGCACACGCTGTGCTGCTGTGCTCGGGCGGCTACGGCAACGTGTTCTTCCTGAGCACGAATGCCATGGGCAGCAACGTCACCGCGGCGTGGAAGGCCCACAAGCGCGGCGCCTTCATGGCCAACCCCTGCTACACGCAGATCCATCCCACCTGCATCCCGGTGAGCGGGACCCACCAGAGCAAGCTCACGCTGATGAGCGAGAGCCTGCGCAACGACGGCCGCATCTGGGTGCCGAAGAAGCTGGAGGATGCCAAGGCCCTGCAGGAGGGCCGCAAGAAAGGCCGCGACATCCCCGAGGAGGACCGCGACTACTACCTGGAGCGGCGCTATCCCAGCTTCGGCAACCTGGTGCCGCGCGACGTGGCCAGCCGCGCCGCCAAGGAGCGCTGTGATGCCGGCTTCGGCGTGAACAGGACCGGTGAGGCCGTGTTCCTGGACTTCGCCTCGGCCATCGAACGGTACGGCAAGATGGAAGCCAACGTGCACCACATCCACAACCCCGGCAAGGAGCAGGTCCGCGAGCTGGGGATGAAGGTGGTGAGCGCCAAGTACGGCAACCTGTTCGACATGTATGAGAACATCACGGGCGACAATCCCTATGAGCACCCGATGATGATCTACCCCGCCGTGCACTACACCATGGGCGGCCTGTGGGTGGACTACAACCTGATGAGCACCATCCCCGGCATGTATGTGCTGGGAGAGGCCAACTTCAGCGACCACGGCGCCAACCGCCTGGGTGCGTCGGCACTGATGCAGGGCCTGGCGGACGGCTACTTCATCATCCCGTACACCATCGCGGACCACTTGGCGCACGACATCCGCACGGGGCCGATCCCCACCAACACGCCGGAGTTCGACGAGGCGGAGAAGCACGTGCGCGGCCGGATCGAACAGCTGATGAACGTGAAGGGCACGCTGCCGGTGGACCATTTCCACCGCGAGCTGGGCCGGGTGATGTGGAACCACTGCGGCATGGCGCGCAACGAGGCCGGGCTGAAGGAAGGCATTGAGAAGATCCGCAAGATCCGCGAGGATTTCTGGAAGAACGTGCGTGTGCCGGGCAAGGCGGAGGAGTTCAACCAGGAACTGGAGAAGGCCGGCCGCGTGGCCGATTTCCTGGAGCTGGGCGAATTGATGTGCGTGGACGCGCTGCACCGGTCGGAAAGCTGCGGCGGGCACTTCCGCGAGGAATCACAGACCGCGGAAGGTGAAGCCTTGCGCAAGGATGACGAGTTTGCCTACGTGGCAGCGTGGGAATGGAAGGGCGAGCCGGGCAAGGATGTGATGCACAAGGAACCGCTCGCGTTTGAGGTGTTGAAACTGTCGCAGCGCAGCTACAAGTAAAATGGGGTTGAGAACGCGCAAGGCCGACGCCATGGCCCCGGCCAATGATCGCAACAGGTCCCATTCACCGACCTCGACCCTGATGATCATGGCCAGTAAGCCTTTCCCGTCACCGGGCACGGACCCCCAATCACTGTTCAAATGAAACTCACACTCAAGATCTGGCGGCAAGCAGGGCCCGATGCCAAGGGCGCCATGGTGGACTATCCCATCGATGGCATCTCGGAGGACATGTCCTTCCTGGAGATGCTCGATGTGCTCAACGACCAATTGATCCGCGAAGGACAGGAGCCCGTGGCATTCGACCACGACTGCCGCGAGGGCATCTGCGGCATGTGCAGCCTGTACATCAACGGCAGGCCGCACGGCCCCGGGCGGCACATCACCACCTGCCAGCTGCACATGCGCCGGTTCAAGGACGGCGAGACGATCTACGTGGAGCCCTGGCGCGCCAAGGCCTTCCCCATCGTGAAGGACCTGGTGGTGGACCGCAGCGCCTTCGACCGCATCCAGGCGGCAGGCGGGTTCATCAGCGTGAACACCGGGGGCAACCTGGTGGACGCCAATTCCATCCCCGTGCCCAAGGCTGCCGCCGACAAGGCCTTCGATGCGGCCACCTGCATCGGCTGCGGCGCCTGCGTGGCCGCCTGCCCCAACAGCTCCGCCATGCTGTTCGTGTCTGCCAAGGTGAGCCAATACGCACTGCTGCCTCAAGGCCGCGCCGAGGCCCGCACCCGCGCCCTGAACATGGTGGAGCAGATGGATGCCGAAGGCTTCGGCACGTGCACCAACATCGGCGCCTGCCACATCGAGTGCCCGAAGGACATCTCCCTGGAGAACATCGCCCGCCTGAACAGGGAGTACCTCGCCGCCGAGATCTGCAGGGAAGACGAGGGCACGGAAAAGGACAGTACCTACTGAGCGGCGCTCAACCCACGCGCTTGCGGTACATCGCTTCGCTCGCCGTGTCGAAGCAAACGAAGATCACCTGCCGGACGCATTGGAGCAGGTCCGCCGTCGCACGCACGGTGCCCACCGCTACCTGCACCGCCTCCCTTGGGGGATAGCCATAAACCCCGGTGCTGATCCCCGGGAAGGCGATCGAGGAGAGCCGATGCTGTTCGGCCAGCAACAAACTGTTGCGGTAGCAATCCGCCAATAGCCCCGGCTCGCCTTGCAGCCCGCCATGCCACACGGGCCCCACCGTGTGGATCACGTGCTTGGCCGGCAGCCTTCCGGCGGTGGTGATCACGGCCTCACCCGTCCGGCATCCCCCCTGCCGCGCCACGATCATCCTGCATGCCTCCAAAATGGCCGGCCCGCCGGCCCGGTGGATCGCGCCGTCCACCCCGCCCCCGCCCAGCAGGCTGCTGTTGGCGGCATTCACGATGGCATCGGCATGCACGCGGGTGATATCGCCCAGGATGACCTCGATCTCCATGGAACGAAGATGGCCAAGAAAGCCCGGCCCGCCACGCCATGGACGCTGCGGTAGGTTTGCAGCATGGATCACGGCATGGAACTGCAAGGCAAACTTCCGCGGGCAGGCACCACCATCTTCTCGGTCATGAGCAAGCTGGCGGCGGAACACGGTGCCATCAACCTCGGTCAGGGTTTCCCCGATTTCCCGATCGACCCCGTGCTGGGCGAACTGGTTGCCGCCGCCATCCGCAAGGGGCACAACCAATATGCACCCATGCCGGGCATCCTGCCGCTGCGGGAGGCCATAGCCGCCAAGGCGGAACGGCTGTACGGCCATGCATACGACCCCGGGGACGAGGTGACCATCACGGCGGGTGCCACGCAGGCCATCTTCACCGTGTTCGCAGCCGTGGTGCGGCCCGGCGATGAGGTGGTGCTCATCGACCCCTCGTACGACAGCTATGCGCCGGGCGTGGAGCTGTTCGGCGGCACGCCGGTGCATGTGCAGCTTGGCGCGGACATGGCCTTCGATGCGGAGGCCGTGCGAAGGGCCATCACCCCGCGGACCAAGCTGCTGTTGATCAATACGCCCCACAACCCGGCCGGGCGCATCCTGCGCGATGCGGACATGTGCGCTTTGGCCGAACTGCTGCGCGGCACGGACATCCTGCTCCTGAGCGACGAGGTGTACGAGCACATCGTCTTCGACGGCGTGGCGCATGCCTCGGCCATGCGCCACCCGGAGCTGCGCAGGCGCTCCTTCATCACGTTCAGCTTCGGCAAGACCTTCCACGTCACCGGATGGAAAGTGGGCTATGTGCTGGCACCGCGACCGATGACGGCGGAATTCCGAAAGGCGCACCAGTTCAATGTGTTCAGCGTGAACACGCCGGTGCAGCATGCCTTGGCCGAATACCTGCGGGAACCCGGCCATTACCAAGCGTTGGCCGGGTTCTTCCAGGCCAAGCGCGACCGCCTGGTGGCGGGGCTGCGCCGATCGCGGATGAGGCCCCTGCCCTGCGAGGGGAGCTATTTTCTCCTGGCGGACTACCGCGCCGTAAGCGACCTGCCCGACCTGGAGTTCGCCCAATGGATGACGCGGGAACACGGCGTGGCCACCATCCCCCTTTCCCCGTTCTACCGGCATCCGCCCCCGGGGCAACGCCTCGTCCGGTTCTGCTTCGCCAAGCAGGATGCTACCTTGGATGCCGCAACCGAAAAGCTATGCAAGATCTGAGGGTGACCCTGGTACAGACGGACCTGGCCTGGGAGGATGCGCGGGCCAACCGGGCCATGCTGGAGGCGAAGTTCAACGGGCTGGAGGGGGCCACGGACCTGATCGTGCTGCCGGAAATGTTCCCCACCGGCTTCAGCATGCGCAGCCGCGAGCTGGCCGAAACGATGGAAGGCCCCACCGTGGCCTGGATGCGGGAACACGCCTCACGGTCGGGCGCGGCTATGTACGGCAGCCTGATCATGCGCGAGGATGGGCACCACACCAACCGGGCCATCCTGATGAAACCCGACGGCACCTGTTCCTGGTACGACAAGAAGCACCTCTTCCGCATGGGCGAGGAGAACGGCCACTACACCACGGGCACCAGGCGGGTGGTTGCGGCATACCGGGGCTGGCGCATCCTGTTGCAGATCTGCTACGACCTGCGTTTCCCGGTGTTCGCACGCAACCGCGGCGACTACGACTTGATCCTCTACGTGGCCTGTTGGCCTTCCGCCCGCCACTATGCCTGGCAGCACCTGTTGATCGCGCGGGCCATCGAGAACCAGGCCTGCGTGGTGGGCGTGAACCGTGTGGGCGTGGACGGCAAGGGGTTGCACTATGCGGGCGGCTCCACGGTCCTGGATGCCCTGGGGCAACCGCCGGCCGGCCTGCCGCAGGACGGGGGCGAATGGGTGCGCACCTTCACCTTGGATGCCAAGGCCCTGTTGGCGCTCAGGGAAAAATTCCCGGTGGCCGCGGATGCCGACCCGTTCACGCTGGACGTCCGTTGAGCATCCGGGCAGGTGCCCGGCGCGGGCGATCAGCGCAACACTTGGACATGTCCCCGCTTGGTCTGTTCAAAGCCCAGGCGTCCGCTGCTGTCCTCCTGTAGCCGGTAGGTGACGCTGTACGCGTAGACATCGTTCGGGACAGGCTGCCCATTGGCGGTGCCGTCCCAAGCCTGGTCCACGTGGGTGGCATGGAAGAGCACGCCGCCCCAGCGGTCGAAGACGTACATCTCGTACTCGGCGATGTTGTTGCCCACCGCGGACCAGGTATCGTTGCGGCCGTCACCGTTGGGGGTGAAGGTGTTGGGGATGAAGAACGTCGGGCGGCAGAACTCCTCCACCAGCGCGCTGTCCGTGCGCGAACAGGCAAATTCATTGGTGATCGTCACCGCGTGCCACCCGTAGGCACGGGCCTGGATCGTTCGGGTGGTCCGTCCGTCGCCCCACAGGAAGGTGCTGCCGGCGTTCCCCGCGTCGATGACCACGTAATGCGGGTCCTCGTCCAGGCAGGTGAAGACCTGATGGACCGGGATCGGCGCGGGTGACGGGTTGAAGATCACCACGATGCTGTCCGGCGTGCTGCAATAGCCATTGCTCACCGCAACCGAATACTGCCCGCCGGTGCCCACCACGAGGGTGCGGGAGCTCGCACCGGTGTTCCAGCTGTAGCTGTTGCCCGGGTTGCCGGCGTCCAGGGTGAGCAACTGCCCCGAGCAGAGCACCGTGTCCATGCCCAGGTCGACAACCGGAGGAGGCACGAATGTGGCACTGGCCTGGAAGTCGGCCTCGCAGCCCTGTGCGTTGACCACGTGCACCGACCATGTGCCGGGCTGCTGCACGGTAATGGACGGGCCATGGGTGTTGTCGCTCCAGGTATAGGTGGACCCGGCATTCCCGGCATCAAAAGTGATGGACTGGCCGATGCAGGCCGTCTGGTCGCTGATGGTGTTCACCGGCGCGGGATGGAAGACCACCACCACGGTATCGGCATCGCTGCAATACCCGTTCGTCGCGGTTACGCTGTAAGTCCCGCTTGTGGTCACGTCCAAGGTGGGCGTGGTGGCCCCCGTGTTCCAAAGGAAGGTGATCCCTTGCGCGTTTCCGGGATCCAGTTGCACCGGGTCGCCCGCGCAGTATTCCGCATCGGGGCCCAAGGCTACGGACACCCGCGGCATGCGGACCACTTCAGCCTGGAACACCCCCGTGCATCCTTGGGCCGTGGTCACGGTGACGGAGTACGTGCCGCTGGCGCCGGGGACGATCGATTGGCCGGTCTCGCCCGTGTTCCACGCATAGGTGCTGCCCGGGTTGCCGGCATCCAGGGCCACCGGTGAAGTTTCGCAGAAGGTGACATCCTGCAGCGCGTCCTCCGGCAAGGAATGGAAGGCGACCTGCACCGCATCGGAGGCTTGGCAGCCGTTCTGGTCCGTCACGTTCACGCTGTATGTGCCCGTGGCGTCCACGGTGATCAGCTGGGTGTGTGCACCCGTGCTCCAGGTGATCATGTTGCCCGCGTTGCCCGCATCCAGCACATGGTCCGTTTCCCCGCAAAGCGCCAAGTCAGGCCCCAGGTCCACCGTGGGCAGGGGATTGAACAACACGTTGAAGGTCTTGATCACCTGGCAGGCGTTCGTGTCGGACAGGGTGACCACGTACTGGCCGTTCTGGGCCACGGTGATCGTTTGCGTCGTGGCGTTGTTGTTCCAGCTATAGGTGGATCCCGGGTAGCCGGCATCCAATACAAGCTGGTCACCGGCGCAGGCGGAGAGGTCGACCGGCGTGACCATGTTCTCAAAGGCGACGGTGATCGCCACGGAGCCGGTCGCGGTGCATCCATTGGCATCGGTGAGGGTGGCCACGTATGTCGCGGAATGGTCCACCAGGATGGTGGGTGACAGGATATTGGCCGCATTGAGGTTGGCCGCCGGGGTCCATGCGATCTGGAAGGGTGCCGCCATGTTGTGGTCCACGTGCAGCTGCAGGCCCAAGGCGGTGCATACCGTGGTGTCGGCCGGCATGTCCACGATGTACTGGGGATTGACGGACACGAGGATGCCGGCGCTTTGGGTGCATCCGGTGGCGACATCGGTCACCGTGCAGGTGAAGGTGGTGGGGGCCGTGGGCGTGGCCAGGGTGCTGGCGGCGGCCGGGTCGGCAACGCTGGCCGCCGGGGACCACGCGATGCCATAGCTGCCCGAAGCGGTGATGGAGGCGGAAAGGTCCACGGGTTCCCCGAAGCACAGCACGCTGTCACTGGCCGCCACGGCCACCGACGAGAGCTGGCTGACCGCCACGGTCACCTGGCCGCTTGCGGTGCAGCCCCAGGAGTTGGAGGCATTCGCCGTATAGGTGGTCGTGGAGGCCGGGGAGGCCACGGGGTTGGCCACTCCCGTTGAACTGAGGCCCGTTGCCGGGGTCCATGTCCAGGTGATGCCGTCGCCTGAGCTGGCCATGGCCTGCAAAGGCACGCCGTCCGCCCCGCAACGCGCCGTGTCGGACATCGGCAGGACGTTGAATGCAGGGGCCACGCGCACGAACACCGAATCCGTGTAGGTACACCCGGAACTGTTGGTCACCTGCGCCTTGTACCAGGTGTCCATGGCCGGCGTGGCCGTGGGCTGGGCGGTGGTGGCGCTGCTCAGGCCGGCGGCAGGCGTCCACGCCAGCAGGCTGGATGCGTCCACATAGCGGGTGAGCAGGACGTTGTCCAGCGCCCAGTTGTCCTGGCCCGCCCCGGAGTGTGCCGGCTGCCTCCAGCGCAGATGCACGGCCGGGCCCAACGGCGGCAGGGGGACGTCCAACTGGGTGAAGGAGGGAAAGGCCGCTTCATTGAAGGTGGCCAGCACCAGCCATGAGGAACCGTCCACGCTGTATTCCAGCAGCACGTCCTCCCCCGGGTCGGCATCATCGCAGGGTGCTGTTCCTGTGGCGATCTTCAGGGCAAAGTGCGCCATGCCGCCGCCGGTCAGGTCAATGGGCGGGGCGGTGGCGCTGCGTACGGCGGCACCGTTGAAGTACAGGGCCGTCCCCGTCACCGATCCGCAGGCATTGCTGACGGATGCCCCTTGGATGGAGGCCCACCAGGCAGCCGGTGCCACCTCGAAGGCATCGGCATAGAGCACACGCTCCTCCTCGGCATGGAGCTGGGTGGGCTGGCCGGCACAGATGGAATCGTCGGGGGTGGTGGTGCGCACCGAATAGATGTTGCTGGGCTGCACCTGCACGAACACGCTGTCCACGGCGCTGCCGCAGCCCACGGGGCTGGTCACCTGCAACTTGAACCAGGTGTCGGTGCTCGGGTATGCCAACGGGTCCGGGATGGTGGGATCGGTCATTTGTGCCGATGGGCTCCAGTTGAGGTCGAACCAAGCGGCATTGGGTATGGAATCCACCCCGAGCTGGACCGCATTGAATTGGCATACGGTGGCGGTGGACCCTCCATTGGCGGTCAGGCCCAGGTCCGGGTCCACGGGCAATCCCACCTGGAACTCGTAATGGCGGGCGCATCCGCTGGGCAGGATCACGCCGTCCACGCGGTACACGTCGTTATGGTCGGGCGTGAAGGTGTAGCTGTTGCCGGTGGCCAGCACGGTTCCCGGGTCGCTGGCCATGGTCCATTCGGCGTTGGACAAGGCGATCGGCGAGGTGAGGGTGATGGGGTCCAAGGAGCAGATCACCGCTGGCGGGGGCAGGGGGTCGGCCATGTTGTTGGACAGCCCGTAGAGGTAGCTTTCGCCGGAGGCGGTACCATAGGCATAGGCCAGGAATCCCGCAGGCGAGGACAGGCGGTGCGTGCCGTTGCCGACCGGCAACTTGGCCTGGGAGAATCCCGCGCAGCCCGGGTAGGAAGTGAATGCGGAGGCCGGGACGGGGCTGCCGTCCAGCTGGAGCTGGGCGATGCCTGCCGTGGGGGTCACCACGCTTACGAAGTGGTTGATGTAGGCCTGGGTGGAAAACAGGGTGGTGAAGCGCGCCGACGTGCTCATGCGGTCATCCGCGGAAAGCAGCAGCAGCGAAGGGTCGCCGCTGCCCGAGCAGGTGGACCCTTCCATGATCTGCGTGACGCTGACGGGCTTGTCGCTGGTGATGCACGACAGTTGGCCCGTGTTCATCACGGAATGGGTGGCACCTGCACCCAGCACCACGGGCACACCGTCGACCTGGACCGTGGTGTTGGGCTCGTGGGCCAGCACACGGAATCCCCAGACGGCCAGGTTGCCCAGTTGCACGGTGTGGAAGGAGGTGCCCCAGGTGTTCAAGGGGATCATCTGCTCATTCACATGGTCGCAGGCCGCACACTCCACCACGGCGCACATGCTGCCGCCGAACACGGCGAAGGGACGGCAGGGCCCGTTCTGCGGGGTGCCGGTGACCGTGGTGCCCGTCAGGTCCGTGAGGCCGCTGAGCGCCTGCACCTGGTACACTTGCCCGGCGTTCAGGTTGACGGTGAAGGGGATGCCCGCCGCATGGCCGGCCGTGGTGGTCGCCGTGGGGGTGATGCTCACCTCGGTGCCGTCCTCGGTGGCCACGATCAGGAATTCGCTGCGGAAGATGAAGCTTCCGTTCTGGTACGCGGTGGGCGTCCCCGGCAGCGCATCCACCCGGTAGGCGGTGCCCAGGCCCGCCACGGGCAATACCTGCGCGGCATCCGTGGTCTGGTTCTGGTAGTTCACCAAGGTTACCGTCACGGGTTCCACGGAGGTGATGTACACGCCGAGGTCCTGCGGCGTTTCCGAGCCGGTGGCCTCATAGATGTTGGGGATGCTGACCGAAGTAACGGCGTTGGCCGCAACGCTGAAGGTGGTGTTCCACCCGGCCAGCGGCACGCTCACGGTGCCGGTGGTGGCCTGCTCGGCCGCGATCTTCACCGAAAGCTGCTGCGTTCCGGAAGCATTCTGCATAAAGCCCAACCAGAACTCGCGTCCTTTGGTGTCCAGCTGCACGGGCTGGGCCGAGGTCATCAAAGCGGCAAACAACAGGGCAACACTTAGCAGGCGGCGCATCCAATGGGAATCACTGTTCAATCGGGATCGGACGTTCGGGGCCTTCTTACGAGAACCCCTTCCGAATGTTTGCTTCGACGAGTTGACGAAATTAGCCGACAAATGGTTTGCCCGTATCCATGAATTTGGTTTTGATTAACCTGCAAAGCGCATACCACAGCATTAAACAGAACTGATACCCAGGCAGTTTCACTCTGAGGCAACTAAACCTTGCAAGGCGGGGATTTCATCGACGAAGGATGTCTTTCCGTAGTTGGATCGGCCGGCCCAGGTCGGACCAGGGGACGGTCCATGCGCCCAGGGGTCCACGCGGTACCTACGGCGTGTCAATGGGCCACCTCCACGTATGGGCCACCACCCAGCCTGCGCGGACCATGATCGCATCCGGTGCCAGGAACACGCGTTCGGGCTGCATGCGCGGCTCAAAGGATCCGGTGGTCCAGCGGCCGTCGCCATTGCGATCATGGACCAGCTTCAAGGTATAGCTGCCCGGGGGGATCGCTTCCCATTTCACACGGCCCGGCAGCGCAGCCAGCACCTGCTGGCGAAGGATCCCCCCCTGTGTGGTCAGGAGTTGGACGATGTACGGGCCCGGCCGCTCCGCCAAGCTGTCGGCGGGCAGGTCCACCTCCAGTTTCCCCAAGGTGCGCGGGTCCGGGGCGGAAAGGTTGAGCCGGGTGGTGTCGTTGGTGCCTCCCATGATGGCGGTCACGGCCTTGGGGAAAAGCACCAGCTCCATGGCCTGGCCCGGCTTGGGGCGCAGGTCCAGGCCGATCATCCGGCCCCGGATGCTGTCCGCGGCCACGCTCCACGGCCGTTCCGTGCCGTCCACCACCAAGCGGGCATGCCCCGGGTCCACGGCCGCCACCGGGCGCGTACATTCCAGCCACCACCGGCCGGATGCCGGGTCGGCCTTGGCGGCCACCGCCACATTGAAGGGCATGGGGGCGGTCGGCTTGTAGGCCAAAGTGTCCAAGGGTACGCCGCCCTCCAGCACCACGAAACGTTGGCCGGCGAGCAGGGTGGTGTCCGATGGCCAGAGGGTCACTGTGTCGCGGGTGTCGTTCCATTCGGACCACCACCGCGTGCGCCCGCCTTCCCGGTCCAGGGAGGCCAACGTCAGGTCACTCGCACGGCGGGCCATGGCCAATTGCCAACCCCGCTCGGGCAGCACCTTGGCGGCGGCCACGAATTGCACGGCGGCGACCGGCCGGAACAGGAACAAGCGGTACGGGACGGTGTCCCGCGGATCGACCAGGCTGTCCAGGAAGGCGATCTCCTCGTTGGGCAAGTCGTAACGGTAATTGCCGTTGCGGTCCACCAGGGCGGCCAGGTGCATGGGGCCGCCGCGCAAATGGGCCAGCCGGAAGCGGCCGTCCTTTGCCGTGCGCGTGAAATAGGCGGGCGGTGCCGTGCGGACATCCCCCGTATCCCGGGCATCATGGAGCAACACCAGCGCGTCCGCCACCGGCAGGCCGGTGAAGGCATCTTCCACCCGGCCCTCCAGGGCAAGGCTGTCCACGTGATCGCCGGTGGACAGCACGTAGGTGAGCCCGGATGCCGGGTTTCCTTCGGTGAGGTCGATGACGGCCTCGCCGATGTTGAAGGTGTACGTGGTCCCTTCGCGCAATGGTGCGGCCAGGGTGATCACCACATCCGTGGCCGCCGATACGGCCACCTCCGGCATCTTGTCCAGCGGCGGCGATACCAGCAGCCGCTCGTGCACCCGGTCCAACTTGATGCGTTCATCGAAGTGCAGCACGATCCGGTTGTCGCTGAACCCCGTGCTTCCGTTGGGTGGCATGGCACTTAACAGGCGGGGCGCGGCGGTGTCCTTGGGCCCGCCCTGCGGCTCCTTCACCTGGGCGCAGGCCGCCAGCAGCAGCAAGGCCGAAAGGGCCGCGGTGTTCCTCATGGCAGCAGGGGCTCGATCAAGCGGCAAAGCCGGGCCAGCTCCCGCCCGTCCTCCGGCCCGAAGTCATCCAGGCTGGCACTGTCCACGTCCAGTACGGCCGCCACGGCCCCGGTGCGTCCGTGCAGCGGGATGACGATCTCGCTGCGGCTGGCCGCGCTGCACGCGATGTGGCCCGGGAAAGCGTCCACGTCCGGCAAGGTGATGGGGCGGTCCTCCTTCCAGGCCGTGCCGCACACGCCCTTGCCGAAGGCGATGGGTGTGCAGGCCACCGGCCCCTGGAACGGCCCCAGCACCAATTGTTGGCCCACCACGCGGTAAAAGCCGACCCAATGCCAACCGAAGACCTGCTGCACCGCGGCGCAGAGGTTCGCCATCGCGGCGATAGCATCCACCTCACCCGCCAGCAATGCCGCCACCTGCGGGTAAAGTGCCGCGTACCGCTTCCGGCGGTCCGTGGTTGGGGGGATCACGATCTGCTCGGCCATGAAGGAAGCTCGGCGCGAAGATACCGGCCTGCGGCGCGGAAGGCCTTGACGAGCGGGGAATGTACAGCCCTAGGACAAGCGGGAATAAAAACACGCGCCAAAAGCTCCCGCCAGTTACGGGGCCGCGCAACGGAACCGCACTTCTCTTTCTCTACGGCCCGAACTTCCTGCTGGGCCTGCGGCTGGTGTGGCGCACTTGGTAGACCGTTATGGTCTCACCATCCACGGCATAAACGACCCGGTAATAACGGAACCCTTCGACTTGTGCATAACGGTAGATGCCTTTACGGATCTGCCGACCGCGCGGGTTCGATCGGATGAACGTGTAGCAATCGTCCAAGGCCGTAAGGAACTGCATTCCCAGTCCCGGCTTCCGTTGCTCATACCATTGGTGGATCTCGGCGGCATCTTCGACGGCCGCATCCTCCACGACGAGTTTGTAGCTCATCGCTTGAACCCCTCACGCGCCAAGCGCATGGCTTCCTTCTGGGTGTAGGACTTGCTTTCCCCGCTCAAGTGACGCGCACGCCGCCGATCCAGTTCGGCGATCTCCTCATCCGTAAAGTCGTCCTCATCGCCGACTTCGGGAGCTTCCTTCTCGATGACTTTGGCCACACGGTTCAAGGCGGCTTCGTCCCAGATCAACATCAAGCGTTGCATCAGGTCCAGCTTCTTCCGTGCGATGTCCATGGCGTTCGGTTTCGTCGCGTAAAGTTAGCCCTTCGCCCAAGCTCAGGGTGACGGGGGTCGGCGAGGCCCTGTTCGACCTGGCCCAGGGCAAGTGAGGCAGGAGACCGCCGGACCTGCCCGGAGGCAGGGGCGGATAGCATTGCGGGCACTCGCTGCAAGCGAGCGCCGGGATCATTCATACCCTCGCGCCACCCGAGCGCGGGTTGGGTCAGCTGGACCCGCTCCCACCCGAGCGCGGGTGGGGAGGCGTCGCGTTGATATCATGCGGGACGCATGCACCACGTAGATGCTCACTGCCATGCAACCGACGAACATGAGTGACTTAAGCGGGTACACAGAGTAGTGAACGCCGAAGATGTAAACCGCAAAAGCAATGAAGCCTATGGTATCCGAGATCAGGCGTCGCCTTGCCGGAAGCACAAGGTCCGCAACAAACAGCAGACCGTGAACACCGAACGCGATGTAAGTCGCGAGGTTGTAGAACAGTTGAACATCATACCGTTTGTAGACGTCCATCTTGAACACCTTCGTGGTCAACCATGTGGCCAGGAACACACACAGAACGAAGAGCGCAATCCTTAGGACCCTGGTCCCCAAGAGCCTAAGTATTTGTCTGCTAGTGATCATCGCTAACGTTCCATCGGTCTGCCTGTGATCCAGATAGGGGCTTGCCTAGGTTTCCCGCGGGGACCTGGGACCCAAGCAGCGATGCCTTTTTCCCACTCCTGCCTTCGCGATTCAAGTACTCTTCGACAAGAAGAGAGAACCGATCCGAGGCGTACTGTACTCCACGGCCAATGAAGTAGTTGTCATAGGTGTTCGAGCAATCGGGATCACTTAGCCCCATCGTTGTGCTTACTCCGGACCAGAAGCCGTGTTGGAAGGTTTGCCCAGCATCCCCCACCCCGGCGCTCGGCTGTGCCGAGTGCCCGTTCCCTCTGGCCTCTGGCCGTTTCCCGCCGTTTCATCATTGGCCGAATAGCTTGGTCGGGCTTTCGGGGTGGGCGCTGCTGTAGGCATAGTGTTCCGGCAAGGTAAGCAACCACCCTCTGGATCGTGAACTTCCAACTACCTGCTCATGTGGATGAAAGCACCGTATGCCGCCGCCCCTGCTTCCGGGAGGCCGGGGCGGTGGGAACAGTGGGCCCTCGGCAAAGCCGAGCGCGGGGTTATTCCGTGGCTCCGCGCTATCCGGGCACAGGTACAGTCTCGCACCGGTCAATGCGCCTTACTTTTGAACTACCATGGCTGTCAAGATCAGCGAAAACAAGAAGAAGGAGGTGGTCATCACCCTGTCCGGCCCGATCGACCAGGCCATGATCGAGCATGTGGTCAACTACATGCGCTTTCTTCAAGTGCAGCGCCGGTCCAAGGCCACCGAAGCCGATGTGGAGCGCTTGGCCACGGAAGTAAAGCGCAGCATGGGCCGAAAGCGGCGTGAACGGTTGGCTTCATGAAGCTGGTGGTCGATGCCAACATCGTCATCAGCGGTATGATCACCGCTCACGGCGTTGTTGGGGAACTGCTATTGAGAACCTACCCGCCCCTTGAGCTTTTCGCCCCGGAAAACCTTCGTATCGAGGTATCCAAATACCGTGAGAAGATCGCACGGGCCGCGCGTATCGGCGTGGATGACGTTGCCTATTTGGAAGAACAAGTACTGGCCCCGGTGCACATTGTTCCCGACCCACTCATTCCACCTGCCATTTGGGAGCGTGCTTTTGACCTGGTGAGAGCAATTGACGAGGACGATGCCCAGTTCATCGCGATTGCACTGCATTTGAATTGCCCGCTTTGGACAGGTGACAAGAAGCTATTGTCCGGACTTCGCCGCAAAGGATTCGACCTGTTGGTCACCAGCGAGGAATTGCGGAAGAAGCTTGGCCAGTGACCGACCGGGCATTGCCGCCACCTTCCTTCATCCCCGGCCCCGGCACATCGGCAGCACCACCTTCCAAAACCGGCCTGCATGCCGGTGCCGCATCGTGCCCCACCTTTGTGGCGCACCATGGCCGAGCCCTCCATTTCCGACAGCCAACGGCGCCGGCTCCGGCGGCAGCAGTTGATGCGCAAGCTGCGCAACAAGTACCGGGCGGTGCTGATCAATGAATCGACCTACGAGGAACGGTTCAGCTTCCGCCTGTCGCGCATGAACGTGATCCTGCTCGCCGTCGTGCTCTTCATCATCAATGCCTTGTTCGTGGCCGCGGTGATCGTGTACACGCCCCTGAAGCAGTACATCCCGGGCTACTCCAACCAGCAAGTGAAGCTCAATGCCTACCGGGCCACCCTCACCGCCGATTCGCTGGAGCAGGCCATGGCCATCCGCGATGCCTACATCAGCAACCTGCGCAAGGTGCTCAGCGGCGACCTGCCCGCGGACAGCATCACCCTGGCGGTGCCCACGGTGAAGGCCCCTGCGGCGGCCGACCTCGAGCCGTCCGTGGCGGACAGCCTGATGCGCGTGAAGATCCGCTCCGAGGAGGCCTACAGCGTGCATGCCACCGGCCCACCGAACACCCTGGACCACCTGGGGTTGTCGGGGCTGCTGTTCTTCCCGCCCCTGCGCGGGGTGGTCACCAGCACCTTCAATGCCTCGGAGGGACATTACGGGATCGACATCGTCACCAAAGCCGACGAAGCGGTGAAAGCCTGCCTGGACGGCACGGTGATCATGGCCAGCTGGACCAGCGACGCGGGCTACGTGATCATGGTGCAGCACAACCTGGACCTGGTGAGCCTGTACAAGCACAACGCGGTGCTGCTGAAGAAGACCGGTGACAAGGTGAAGGCCGGCGAGGCCATCGCCATCGTGGGCAACAGCGGCGAGCTCACCACCGGTCCGCACCTGCACTTCGAGCTGTGGAGCGGCGGCAAGGCCGTGGACCCGCAGACCTATATCGGCTTCAAGTGAACGATGTCGCTCAAATCCGTTGCCGCCAAGATCCTGGCCCGCGCCACCACGGCCGCCGTACGGCGGCGGGCCGGCGACCCGGCGGCCACGCAGGCCATGGTGCTGCGCCGCCTGCTGGCGGGCGGGCGGGCCTCCGCCTTCGGGAAGGAGCATCGGCTGGACCGCGTGCATGACCACGCCTCCCTGATCACCGCCGTGCCGCTGCGCGATTACGAGGGCTTCCGGCCCTGGGTCGAACGCATCATCGCCGGGGAACGGGACGTGCTCTGGCCCGGGCTGCCGCTGTACCTGTGCAAGACCAGCGGCACCACCAGCGGCGCCAAGTACATCCCCATCACCAGGGCCAGCCTGCCCAACCACATCGGCAGCGCGCGCCGCGCGCTGCTGGCCTACATCGCCCGCACGGGCCATGCCGGATTCGTGGACGGCAAGATGATCTTCCTGCAGGGCAGCCCCGTGCTGGACCGCAAGGGCGCCATCCCCAGCGGCCGCCTCAGCGGCATCGTGGCCAACCACGTGCCCCGCTACCTGCTGAAGAACCGCCTGCCCAGCTTCGCCACCAACAGCATCCCCGACTGGGAAAGCAAGGTGGACGCCATCGTGGGTGAGACCATGCACCAGGACCTGCGCCTGATCAGCGGCATTCCACCCTGGGTGGAGATGTACTTCGAGCGCCTGCTGGCCCGCACCGGCAAGGCCACGGTCCGCGAGGTGTTCCCGCACTTCTCCCTGTTCGTGTACGGCGGCGTGAACTTCGAGCCCTACCGCGCACGGATGCACAAATTGATCGGCGCAGCGGTGGACAGCGTGGAGCTGTTCCCCGCCAGTGAGGGCTTCATCGCCTACCAGGACCAGGGCCCCGGCGAGGGCCTGTTGCTGGTGTTGGACAATGGCATCTACTATGAATTCGTGCCCGTGGAGGACCTGGGCAAGCCCGATCCGCGCCGGCTGTCCATCGGCCAGGTGGAGCTGGGCGTGAACTATGCGCTGGTGCTGCACACCAACGCGGGCCTGTGGGGCTACCTGATCGGCGACACGGTGAAGTTCGTCTCCCTCGTTCCGCCGCGCATCGTGGTCACGGGCCGCACGAAGCACTTCACCAGCGCATTCGGTGAGCACGTGATCGCCGAGGAGGTGGAGGGCGCGTTGAAGGAAGCCATGGAGCAGCATCCGTGCGAGGTGGCCGAGTTCACCGTGGCGCCACAACTGGCACCGGCCGATGGGTTGCCGCGCCATGAGTGGTACATCGAGTTCGCCGCGCCTCCCGCGGACATGGGCGCCTTCGCACGGGCCGTCGATGCAGCGCTGCAGAAACGCAACGTGTACTACCGCGACCTGATCACCGGCAGTGTGTTGCGACCGTTGGTGATCGTGCCCGTGTCGCGCGGGGGCTTCGCCGCCTGGATGAAGGCGCGCGGCATGAACGACGCGCAAAGCAAGGTGCCGCGCCTGGCCAACGACCGCAAGTACGTGGAGGGGTTGAAGTAGCGGCCGGCCATCGGCATCCACTTCTACAACGATGAAGGGGATGTGGAACGGCTGGTGGGGGCGTTGGGTTAGGGCGAAGGCCCATCATTGCGACCGCATCAATCCCTTCCGGCAACCTCACATCAACGCGCTGAAGAGGTGGAGGATGCGTTCGGCGCCACGTTGAAGGACGGGGCGCCGGGCCCATTGTCCGGGATCGATCCGATCGGCATCCAGCAGGTCGCGATCGAACTCCGCCGCCAGTTGCGTGGCCCGGGCGGCGTGGTACACGAAGGCGTTCACCTCGAAGTTCAGGTCGAAGCTGCGGTGATCGAGGTTGGCCGTGCCCACCATCGCCACACGGTCGTCGAACACGGCGGTCTTGGCATGCACGAAGCCTTTGCGGTACGCATGGATCCGCACCCCGACCGCCAACAGCTCACTGTAGTATGACCGCGAGGTGGTGTTCACGATCCACGAGTCGGAGATGCCCGGCACCAGCAGATCCACGGTGACGCCGCTGCGCGCGGCGATGCACAAGGCATCCAGCAGGCTCTTGTCGGGGATGAAGTAGGGCGTGGTGAGGCGGATGTGTTCGCGGGAGAGCATCACGGCCTGCACCAACGCGTACAGGATGTCCGGGTGGTCGGAATCGGGTCCGCTGCTCACCACCTGCACCACTTCACCGGGCGCCGTTTCCTCTGATAGCGGGAAGTGCGCTTCGCTGAAGGCGATGCGCTGCCCCGAGCAGAAATTCCAGTCCGTCAGGAAAATGTGTTGCAGGTTGAGCACGGCGGGCCCGTCGATCCGCAGGTGCTCATCGCGCCAATAGAGCCCCGGTCCGTCCGCATTGATGTACTTGTCGCTCACGTTGATCCCGCCCACGAACCCCACGCGGCCGTCCACCACGATGATCTTGCGGTGGTTGCGGTAGTTCATGCCATTGGCCAGGAAGAGCAGCAGGATCTTGCGGAAGGGGAAGGCCTCCACGCCAGCTGCCCGCAATTCCCTCACCAGGCTTCGGCGGATGGAGGAACTGCCGTAGTCGTCGTAGATGAAGCGGACCTTCACGCCGGCGCGCGCCTTGCGCATCAGCACTTCGGCGATCCGCCGCCCGATGCCGTCATCGTTGAAGATGTAGTACTCGAGGTGGATGTGGTGCTGCGCGGCCTCGAGCGCGGCGAGCACCTCGGGGAATTTCGCGTCACCGTTGCGCAACAGGTGCGTTCGGTTGCCTTGCGACAGCAGGCACACCCCGGTGAGTTGCTGTGCGAGGGGGGCGAAGTGCGCGAGCTCGATGCGCTGTTCCGCCAGCACTTGCTGCGTGTATCCGGTGGCGCGCTGCTCCAGTTCCGGGTAGGTGCGCTCATCGATGTCGAGCTTCTTCCGGTAGATCTTGCGCTTGCGGTAGTTGATGCCCACCGACAGGTAGAAGATGGCACCCACCACGGGCAGCGCCACCACCAGCAGCACATAGGCCAGCACCTTGCTCGGGGTGCGGCCATCCACGATGATGAAGAGGCACAGGACCACCACCAGCAGGGTGTAGGCCACCAGCAGGACGGTGCGGAGGTCGGTGGGGAGCAGCGCTTCCCAAGTGGCGAGCATGAGGGGGAAAGGACGCTGCATACGGACCGGAGGCGGCAACCGAATGTAGAACAACCGCTTGGCACCGATCCCGGGAAGGGATCTGTCCATGATTGGGGATCCATGGTGCGCACCAGCCAGGCATTGGGTTGTGCCTGTACCTGTGCGGACGCATCCGTCCCTCTGCAATTCGATCAAGGGGATCGTCCGGGAGAAGGGTTCCTCTTCACCGGTTCAATCAGCGGTGAGTGACCGCTTGGGGAATCACCACTGCACATGGAGTGATACCGGTGAAAAAGGTGTGCATCACCTCCGAGATCGGCATTTACGGTTGTCCCATTCACTGGTGTGGGGAATTGCTGCGACACCCTTCGGGGTCGAGGGAGGTTAGGTCGCCAGGTGTTCTGTTCACACGGGAACTTGGAACACCGGCTGCGACCCCTTCAGGGTCGGATCCCAACTAGCTATTGTTCAACATGCTGTGACCCCTCCGGGGTCGTGGAGTACCAATGTCTCTCGAGGCTTCTGACCCCGAAGGGGTCGTAGCCTATTGCCGGAATGGAAGCATGCAGCACGACCCGGGAGGGGTCGCAGCCAAACTGAAAAGCTTTCATGTGAAAAAGCGGCCCCTCGAGGAGGAAACGAATGAAGCAGGAGGAATCCAGGGATTGGGCGTGAGCCTTGGGTTTTTCCCGGATACCTGTGTTTTTAATGTTCAACCAGGATCACGTTCCGAAGGCGGCACCATCACCGGATTTCTTTCGAAGAGCGGTGCACAAGACATCCATCACAACGTGCATCGTGCGCAACGTATCTTGCATCGTCACCGACGGACAACTGATCACGAGGCGTCACGAATACCCGGGGTTCAAAAGGTCAAGTCCATTACAAGGGGTGAAGCAGCCGGAGCGCGACACTTGGGAGATGGAAACCCGTTATTACAAGCCGCGTGGAGCGCCGTTGAGCGATGCGGTGCAGCTGTTCTGGCAGGTGAACAGGGACAACAACAAGTTCAGGGAAGAAACCATCGTGCCCAAGGGGGTTGTTGAGATCATCTTCAACTTCCTGCCGGAAAAGACCTTCAACGGCAAGCTGTACAACGGGGCTTTTTCCATGCCCAGGTGCTTCATCCAAGGGTATCATACCGGCATCATTGAAATGGACTTGCCGGACAGCCAATTCCTTTTTGGCGTGGTCCTGCAGCCAGCGGCCACCAAGCACATCCTGCGGGTGCCGGCGGGCGCATTCGCCCGGCAATGCATCGACCTGACGAGCGTGGACGCCTCGTTCAACGCATTGTGGCATCAACTTGCGGAGCAGGGGACGTTCCGCGGCAAGGTGGGTTGTTTCTCAACCTGGTTGAGCAGGCGCCTCCCTCGTTTGACCACCCGTGAACACACATTGAACAATGTGTTGGCCTTGAAAACGGAATTCCCCCTATCCGTTCCCAACTTGTCGGAAAGGCTGTGCTATTCGCCCCGCCATCTCTCCCGGATGTTCCATGAGATGACGGGGATGAATTCCGAACAGACGTTGCTTTACCTGAAATACCTGAAAGCCGTCAGCCTCATCCATTATTCCGGCCTATCGCTTACGCAGACCGCATATGCCAGCGGGTTTTCGGACCAGTCGCATTTCATCAAGGTGTTCAAGTCGTTCACCACGCTCACGCCCCACGCGTACAAGGCCAGGAAAAGCGGCATCCCCGCACACCTCTTCGGCCATGGCCGTTAAATACAATTTTTTCCAAGCGGCCTGATGGGACTTTTGGGTCCCAAGCCCCGTCCCCATGAGCAGCAGGAATCTGTTCTACATCTTGGCGTGCATTTCCTATTGCCTGATCCTCGGCGCAGGAACCTATGAGCATATCTCGACGTGGCCGATCGCCTTTTCCGAACCACCGAGGTCACTTGCGATGTTTCAAGGTGAGTATGCCTTGCAGCCCGCATCCTTTTGGAGGCTTGTCCACCCGGTGACCCTGCTGTTGTTGCTGGTTACATTGATCCTCAATTGGAAGACCGGACGCAGGAAGTACATCCTGATCACCATGGGTGCCTACGTGCTGGCGGTTATCGCCACCTTTATCTATTACGTCCCGGAACTTGTCCGCATCATCGGAACGCCGTATGCGGCAACGGTGGATGCCGGCCTTCAGCACAGCGCCGGCCTATGGATCACGCTGAGCCTGGTCCGGTTGACCGTGATCTTCGCTTCGGCCATCGTGTTGTTGTTCGGCTTGACCAAGCCGGACCACGTGTAGGGCCTCGACACGGCATTCGTTTGCAAGGCCGGTATCCCGGTTGAGTTGAGCTCCTGCTCTTCGGAGCGGTCGAGTGCGTAGCTCGCGTATTCCCCGCGCTCCTCACCTGCCCCGCGCCTTCACGAATGCCATGGGTGTTTGCCCGGTGTGCAGCTGGCATGGAACATTGCCCGTCCGCATGCCTCAGGCGTTCAGTTCAGGAACGGCCGCCACCTTGGGCTTCCGCAGGCCCTTGATCTTGAACCATTCCACCTCGGGATGTGCTTGTCGGATCTTGTCGGACACATGAAGGACGCCTCACCGATCACCTGAAGCCGATAGACCGTGGCATCGCGCTTGTCCCCATCGTTGAGGAAAGTTTCGACATCCACACCCCTCAAGCTCGCAACCACTCGTTCAGCAGTTTGGAGCATGTCCACGAGCCGTACCTTGCCGTTGCGCTCAGACATACTTCAGGTCCTTCTGGATGAACTCCATGTAATGCGGCTTCATGGCGGTGCGCATCACCAGGTCCACTTCGCGTTGCACGATGTTCTGCAAGTCGCGCAATAGGTCGAAATAGTCGAAGTCCGCTCCCGGCTCAAATTCCACCATGATGTCCACATCACTGTCCGGCCGGAAGTCATCGCGCGTGGCCGAGCCGAACACGGCCATGCTCTTCAACCCATATTGGGCGAAGAGGCGCGCACGTTCACGACGCAGCGCGGCAAGGATGTCGGCCAGGGTGCCCATGTCCATACAAATATCGGTACCCGTGGTGGAAAGGCGTTCCGAAGGGTGCTCACCTGGCAACCCGGATACAAGGCCATAGGAATTGCGGCATAAAGCATGGCCCATACCCACATTTTGCAGGGCGCGGAATTGCGTGGTGTCCGTGATGCCCCGCCCTATTCCTTCGGCATCCAGCGCTCGATCAAACCGAGCAGGCGCTGGTTCATGGCCTCGTAGCGGGCCACCAGGCGTTCCATCACCTCGCCGCCCACACCGTGCTGCTGCTCCACATAGCCGTTGGAGGCTTGGTCGTTCATGGTGATGCTTACCGGGCCGCGCAGGCTGTAGAAGTAGCTCAGGTCCTTCTTGTAGTATTCCGCGGCTTTCACCACCACGGCCGCTGGCACGTTCACCACGCCGCGCTCGTAGTCGCTGTATGTGCTGGAGGCCACGCCCAGCTCAATGGCCACGCCTTCCTGCGTATACTTGCGTTCCTCGCGTAAATGCTTGAGCTTCTTTCCGATCATGAATACATCTTCCATGGGTCGAGGGGTTTTGGCCAAACCTATCCGGAATTCCCGGAAAAGTTCCGGAACCGCCGGAGAGGTTTTTCACAAGATGTACACAGGTTTGTGGCGCCTCTCAACGAAGGGAGGCACCAAAAACAAGAAAATGAGATTGATTCCCACACTCGCTGCGCTGTCTATCGCCATTATTCCTTTGACCAGCAATGGTCAAGGCACCAAGAAGTGCGTTCCTTCCTCCCCAAGTTCGTCTTCAGCTTACCAAGAGTTCATGAGGTCCGATCTGCGCGCCAAGTGGTCGACAAAGGATTTTGGCCCGCTCAGGCACATGAGCGGAGAGGATTTCCAGGACTGTGTCTATCGAGGTGATTATTACGGCTTTACCATGATTCAGTCAAACACAGGTGCGACGGCAAGGGCTGTAAGCTATTTGAAAAAGGGTGGGGTCCAAAAGGCCTTGGTATTCGAGGTAAGCGAGACCGGACCCAGAAGTTACTTGGCTAAGGCTTTCGACGTGTCCGGGACGCCTATGTTCCAAATCACCGTCACCGGCGGGGTTCTGACCGATGTCCAAGCTCTAGGGCAGTTCGGATGCGGCGGAGTCTACCTGAGAGGATTCGCCCAAACTGTCTTCGCCACAGCCACTGCCGGTCCTGTTGGTTTCGCTTTTGGCATGGGCTACATGATGTTCGACCTTTGGGACAACGGCTGTCTCTGAGGTACTCGGCCCTACTATCTTTGCCATGATCATCGGGTAGATATAGTCGGGTGGAGTATTTGTTTTCAACCCTGCATCACCCCCTCAAAAAATGAAGGCAACAAACAGTCTATGGTTTGGAGTTCTCATCATGGCGAATCTTGCCGTTGTCGCCTCGTCAGGGACTATCGTCCTAGACGCTTTGGCCACGATTCTCATGGGTCATGTTACAATAGGTGTCTGGACCGGGAATAGTCTTCCGCTGGTGAATGCCAAGCAATCAACATGGGGCCAATTCCTTCATCTGGTTGTGGCCGACCTCAAGCTCAAGTTGGGAGGTGTCTTACTCTTACTATCAACAGCGCTCATGCTGCTTCCATTTTCATGGGAAATGCTGATTAAATTCATTTTGGCTATACTGGCCATTGAATTGATCGCTCTGCTGATACAAGAATGTGTATTTCGCACTCGAACATTGGGAAATATTGCGATAATAGCCGGACTCATGCTAATTTTTTTGAGCATCCATCTCTGTTCCGGCGAAATAGCAGGTTTCTTGATTCATGAGAAACTACCATCCCGACTGAATACTTCGTGGACTAAGGTATTTGTTCACTGGTCTTACACCTCGGCAATCCTAATCGGAAGCACGCTGGCAAGCTTGGGACTCCTGCGTGCCCATCCAAAGCGGAACGAACGGTTAACAAAGCCGAGGCTCTGGCTTTTCGCATGAACAATTGAACCCGGTGTCTGTACCCCATAGATTACACCGATGAAGAAAAGTGCGAGGCGGATGCAAGCCGGCCTCGCGCTTTTCTTTTTGGTCCTTACTCCCGGTGTTGCGCAATTGCATGAAGATGCTGTAGTGGCCTGCGATACACTGCAGGCTGAGAGTGATATCTCCATAGCCCCAGTTCGAGACTCGGCCTTCATCACCTCCTCCCTCTACGGCTCCCTCAGCGCCAGCTATGCCAGCAGCAGCAATTGGAACGGGCAGGACCTGCGCAACTTCGCCTTGGTGGGCAATGTACTCTATTCACACAACCTCTTCGCCGCCACGCACAGCCATTCCCACCAGTTCATGGCCGACCTCGGCTACCTGAAGTTCGTGGACAGCACCTGGGAAAAGAGCATCGACAACCTCCAAGTGAACCTGCTGTGGAACAGCACCGGCCGCCGATTCAACAGTTCCTACACCGTGGCCTTCGGCACACAGTTCCTGCCCGCCAGCTTCCCGGAATACGACCTTGAGCAGGACAAAATCCTGGACCGTTCCGTGGGCGGCTTCCTCAACCCCTTCAACCTGCAGATGGGTTATGGGGGCGTGTACCGCTTTTGGGGCCGCAGCAGCATCAACTTCGCCTTTGCCACCGTACAGTTCAGCAGTTCGCCCAAGGAATTCACCGCACCGGCCTTCACCGATGCCAACGTGGTCGAGGGCAAGCGGGCCTTCTACTTCATGAACTACGGCTTCTCCATCGCCACGGCCATCAACAAGGACTTCGGGGAGCATGTGCAATGGGTCAACAATTCGCGTTTCTTCGGCAACGGGCTGGATCGCGACCATGTCAATCTACAGCTCAGCAACATGGTGATCGTGAAGTTGTGGAAGTACCTGCAACTTCGCTTCGATACGCGCTTGGCCTACAACCCGCTGCTGAACTACAAGATGCAGTTCCGCCAGGAGGCGCTGATCGGCTTCTTCTATGAGCGGAACAAGTAATCCGGAGGGAAGAATCCCTTTACATCCTTACTGATGCCCGCGCTCGGCTTTTTACCGAGTGCGTTCACGCATAGGGCTTCCAGCCCGCCGCATCCACGAAACTTCCTGTACACGACGGGCCAGAGGCCCTATTAATGCCAGCCACTCGGCAAAAAGCCGAGCGGCTGCTCGCGTGTGGCACACGAGCGGGTGCGGAGGTGGGTGAACAACTCTCGTTTCTTCGGCAACGGCCTGGACCAGGACCATGTGAACTTCCAGTTCAGCAACATGGTGATCGTGAAGCTGTGGAAATACCTGCAATTGCGCCTGGATACGCGCTTGGCATACAACCCGATGCTGAACTACAAAATGCAGTTCCGGCAGGAGGCCTTGATCGGCTTCTTCTACGAACGGAACAAGTGAGCCCCCCCCCCTCAATACGCCCTTTCCTTCTTCCCCTGCCGCCAGTTGATGAAGGCGCGGTTCACCACGCGGTTGCCGCCGGGCGTGGGGTAGTCGCCGGTGAAGTACCAGTCGCCGGTGTGTTCGGGGCAGGCGGCACGCAGGCCCTCGATGCTTTGGTACACGATGCGCACCTCTGCCTGGATGTCCGGCGGGGTCAGCAGCTCGGCGATGCGCTTGCTGATCTGCTCCGCCGTGAAGGGCCGGTAGATGTCCTTCACCAGGTTCTCCTGTTCAGTGATGGGCTTGCCCACCACGGCTAAGCAGCGATCGTACACATCGTCGATGATGTTCTCCTGCTTGGTCTCCTTCAGCAGGGAGATGGCGGCCTGGAAGGCGGCGAGGTCGCCCATGCGCGCCATGTCGATGCCGTAGCCGTCGGGGTAGCGCACCTGCGGGGCGCTGCTCACCACCACGATCTTCTTCGGCTCCAGGCGGTCCAGCATCTTGAGGATGCTCTGGCGCAGCGTGGTGCCGCGCACGATGCTGTCGTCGATCACCACTAAGTTGTCCTTCCCGGCGCGCACCGAGCCGTAGGTGATGTCGTACACGTGGGCCACCAGGTCGTCGCGGTCGTTGTCGTTGGTGATGAAGGTGCGCAGCTTCACGTCCTTGATGGCCACCTTCTCCAGGCGGGGCCGCATGGCCAGGATGGCGCGCAGCTGCTGCGGGTCGGGCTTGGGGCCCAGCTCCAGGATGCGGCGCTCCTTCACGCGGTCCAGCTCGTCGTCCATCCCCTTCAGCATGCCATACGCGGCCACCTCGGCCGTGTTGGGGATGAAGGAGAACACCGTGTTCTCCAGGTCGTGGTCCACGGCCTCCAGGATGGCCGGGCATACGGAGCGTCCCAAGGCGATGCGTTCGCGGTACACGTCGGCATCGCTGCCGCGGCTGAAATAGATGCGCTCGAAGCTGCAGGCGCGCTTGGCCAGTGGCGCCAGGATGCGTTCCTCCGCGAAGCTGCCGTCCTTCTTCACGATCAGCGCGCAGCCCGGCTCCAGTTCCTTCACTTGGTCCACCCGCAGGCGGAAGGCGGTCTGGATCGCGGGGCGCTCACTGGCGGCCACCACCACCTCCTCATCGGCGTACCAGAACGCCGGGCGGATGCCGGCGGGGTCGCGCAGCACGAAGGCGTCGCCGTGGCCGATGAGGCCCGCCAGCGCGTAGCCGCCGTCGAAATCGTTGGCGCTCTGTTGCAGGATGCTCTTCACGTCCAGCTTCTCCTCGATGATGGCCGTGATCTGCTTGTCATTGTAGCCCAGCTGGTGGTGGATGGCGCGCAGGCGTTCGTTCTCCATGTCCAGGTAGTGCCCGATCTTCTCGAGCACCGTCATGGTGTCGCTGCGTTCCTTGGGCACCTGGCCGATGCTGACGAGCAGGTTGAAGAGCTCGTCCACGTTGGTCATGTTGAAGTTGCCGGCCACCACCAGGTTGCGGGTGATCCAGTTGCTGAGGCGGCGGCGCGGGTGGCAGTTCTCCAGCTCGTCCTTCCCGAAGGTGGCGTAGCGCAGGTGCCCCAGCAGCACCTCGCCCATGAAGGGGGCGGCCTGCTTCAGCAGTTCCGCATCAGTGGCGGCCTCCGGTTGCTTGGCGATGGCGGTGCTGATGCCCTGGTTGATCTTCCCGAAGATCAGCGGGATGGCATCCTTGGCCGTGCTCCGCTCGCGGTCGATGAAGGCCGTGCCGGGCGGCGGGTCCAGCTTGATGGTGGCCACACCGGCGCCGTCCTGCCCGCGGTTGTGCTGCTTCTCCATCAGGAGGTACAGCTTGGTGAGGCCGTAGAGGGTGCTGCCGTGGCGCTCCTGGTAGTGGGCCAGCGGCTTCCGCAAGCGGATGAAGGCCAGGCCGCACTCGTGCTTGATCGCGTCGCTCATGAAGCCCGCGGCACTAGGCCGGGCTGCAAATGTATGGCGGTGGGGCCAGGCTTTCCTTCCTGCCCGGCGACGGTCTGCTTGCCAAAGCCTCCCTTTCCCGTTCCCTCAGGGCCACCCGCAAGGGACCCTGGGGGAACGGGAAAGGAGCTGCCCCCTATCTTTACAGGACGTTCAAACCGCCATGACCGCCTTACAGCTTCAAGCCGAGATCAAGAGACTGCTCGATCAGGAACGGAACATCAACGTGCTGGAGGCGATCAGGATGCTCCTGCGACGGGAGGATCCGACCGTGGAAGACGATTTCACGGAGGAGGAGCTTGCGGAGCTGGATAAACGGCGGGAACGCCACCTGCGGGGCGAAGGCACTTCCTACACCTTGGAGGAATCGATCGCGCGGCTGCGGAACCTCGGGAAATGAGGGCGTATGCCTTGGTGGTCCGCGATGAGGCTCAGGAGGAGGCTGAAGCGATCAAGTTGTGGTATGAAGGCCAATCACCTGGATTGGGTGAACGCTTCACAAATGCGTTGGAGAGAACGCTTAGGCAGATCCGGGATACCCCAAGCTTTCAGGTCCGAAAAGGCATTTACCGACATGTGCTGGTGAGGGGATTTTCCCGATATCGTGTGGTCTACACCGTGGATGATGATGTGATCACCATCTATCAAGTGCGCCACACCAGCCGAAAGCCCAGTTCTCGCTTCGGGCCTTGAAGGCCACGGTCTGCGAGGTCGGCAACCGATCATCAGTGAACAGGTGCGCCAGGCATTCCAGATCACCGACCACCATTCACCAGCCACTGCACACCTCCTCCCTCACACCTTCGGCGGAAGCAGCTTGTGGCCGGTTGTTTACCTTGCCGGAACATCATGCCTACAGCAGCGCCCACCCCGAAAGCCCGATCAAGCTGTTCGGCCAATGATGAAACAGCGAGAAACGGCCAGAGGCCGGAGGGAACGGGCACTCGGCATAGCCGAGCGCCGAGGTGGGGGCAAGTGTAGTCAACGGTGTTGACCTATCAAGTGGTTTTTCATTCCACCCGGACGAACACCCTTTTTCGACCTCCGGCAGGATGAACTACGTGCGTTTTTGCACGACGTTGATCGCGCAAGGAGGCAGCATCTGGCTAACTTCGGGTGTCTTGGTGTTGTTGGTCAACCGCTGGCTCGTCGATTCCTTGCGGAAAGGTGAACCGGGTTTGGCACACCAACCCTTCGCAAATGGGAGCCCGTCATCCACATGCATTGCCGCACGCATGGAGCCCCGTTCCTGGGATGGCTCAGTCCTCCGGGGTTCCCTTGCAGAAGACCCTAAAGGGACAGAGGGTTCTTCAAGCGCTCGTGCTCGGCTTCTTCCCCATCCTTACCAACGTTCAGGCCCAACCGACACTGGACAGCAGCAACTATGGTCCCGTTCCTGGAATTTCATACATGGCCCATTACGGCGGACAACAGATGGTGCCTGCTATGGGCTATGACTTGATCTGGGATTATACGGGTGCAACTTTCGCCCAGGAAGGAACACCCATGACGTATGGGCCTCCCGGGGCCAATGCACCGTTCAGTTCCACCGTTGCTGAAATGAATGATTCCGCACTGTACTACGCTTACTACTATTCATTGAGGGACACGGGGGTTTATTGTACGGGATGGTGGTATGATGCAATGGCTGATGGCAATTGCCACGGACCAAACATGCAAATACCGTTTCCCTGTACAATGGGAACCTCCACCACCATGCCGTTCTTCTGCCAAGGCGCCGAGGTTGGTTTGCCTTTCCATGAAGATGGCCTGGTGCAGTGCGATGGCGTTGGGTTCGGCACCTTGCTCCTGCCTCACGCCAGCATTGATAACGTGCTACTGGTGCATCGCATGGAGTATCTGGATCATGGCACCACGGACCCCCACTCTCCAATTCAATTTGATTACTGGTCGTTCGTCGATCAGTACTTTTTCGCAACACCGGGAACCAGGGTGCCGTTATTGAACATAGAGGTCAGATACAATGGAATGGACACGGTTTACTCCTCCTTCTTCACGGATCAATATACTGTTGGCCAGTCCGGAACCGGTGTATCGGCCAATCGTATCGTGATCACACCCAACCCCACCACCGGCCGCGTCACCATGACCTTCCCCGGCCCGCTCACCGTGGGCAGCTTCTACTCGGTGTACGATGCGGTGGGCAAGCTGCTCTTCCAGCGGCCGCTGGCCCAAGGCCAGCAGAGCGAGGAGATCGACCTGGCGCGCTTCGGCAAGGGCACGTACCTGTTGCGCATCAGCGATCAGGAGGACGTGTGCCATGAAAAGGTGGTGGTGCAGTAACCGCAGCCGGCGGGGTCCCTTGCGGATGACCTTTGGGTACAGCGGGTGGCCGGTGAAGCAACCTGTGCCTAACTTGGGGTGTCTTTAGCTTGGGTTGGTCGTTCCCCACTATCTGCGTGCGCCATTTCCTCTCCATACTCCTGCTTGCCGCTTCCGTGCCCGCGCTGGGCGCAGATCCACCCGTGGCACGGTTCACGGAGAACAAGGGCCAGTGGCCTGAACAGGTGGCCTTCCGCACGCTGGTGCCCGGCGGCGTCCTGTTCGTGGAACGCGGCGCGTTCACCTTCACCCTGCGCTCCGGGGGTGCGCACCTGCACCACGGCCATGCGGAAAACGAACCTGTCGCACCGGCGCATGCCCATGCCTACCGGGCCACCTTCGTGGGTGCCGGGCACGCGGTCCCGCTGGGCGACAAACGGCTGGGGCATTACGAGAATTTCTTCCTGGGCAACGACCCTTCCGTCTGGGGCACCGGCTGCGCCGTGTACGGGCTGGTGCGCATGAAGGGCCTTTATCCGGGGATCGACCTGGAGGTGGACGGGCGCGAGGGGCTGAAATACAGCTTCGTGGTCGCCCCGGGCGGCGACCCCACACAGATCGTCATGCGCTACGAGGGACAGGACCGCCTGCATCTGGAAGAGGGACGGCTGGTGGTGGAGACCACGGCGGGCACCATGACCGAGGGCGGGCTCGCCGCATACCAGCAAACGGACCGGGGCCGCAAGATGGTGCCCTGCCATTTCCATCTGGAAGGGAACCTGGTGTCCTTCGCATTGCCCGATGGCCACGACCCCACGCTTCCATTGGTGATCGATCCCACGCTCACCTTCGCGAGCTATTCCGGAAGCACGGCGGACAACTTCGGCTTCACCGCCACCTATGACAACAGCGGGCATCTGTACGGGGGCGGCATCGTCTTCGGGACGGGCTATCCCGTGACCACCGGCGTGCTCGACCCCGCCTTCAACGGCGGCACCATCGACATCGGCATCAGCAAGTTTTCCCCGGACGGCACTTCGCTGGCCTGGAGCACCTACCTGGGCGGGGCCTCGAATGAATCGCCGCACAGCCTGGTGGTGAACGGCAACGACGAGCTGTACGTGCTGGGCAGCACCAGTTCGCTGGACTTCCCCACCACGCCGGGGGTGCATGGCCCGGCCTTCCATGGCGGCACGGCCATTTCCACCAGCGGCCCCACCGGCTGGGCGGGCATCAACAGCGGATATGGCTACGGGCACCCGAACGGCACCGACATCATCGTGGCCCACTTCTCCGCCGATGCCACCTCGCTGGTGGCCTGCACCTACGTGGGCGGAAGCGGCAACGACGGGTTGAACAACACGCTGGCCCTGGCGCACAACTACGGCGACCATTTCCGCGGCGAGATCGCCCTGGACGCACAGGGCTGGCCCGTGGTATGCACCTCCACGCAAAGCAGCGACATCCCGGTGAGCCCGAATGCGCCGCAGCCCACCTTCGGGGGCGTGCAGGATGCGTACATCTTCCGGATGGACCCGGGGCTATCGGCACTACAGGCCACGTTCTACGGGGGAAGCGGCGCCGACAGCGGCTACGGCGTGCAGTTTGATTCCAGCGGCCGCATATACACCACCGGCGGCACCACCAGCGGCGACCTGGCCACGCCGGGCACCCCGCTCCACCCCACCATGCAAGGGCTGACCGACGGGCACGTGGAACGTTGGAGCGGCGACCTGGGCCAGTTGCTTTCCGCCACCTACCTGGGCACGGCGGAGTATGACCAAAGCTATTTCGTGCAGTTGGACCTGGACGACCAGGTGTATGTGGTGGGCCAGACGCACGGCGCCTACCCTGTTTCGGCAGGGGTGTATGCCAACCCCGGGAGCAGCCAGTTCATCCACAAGCTGGACAACGGCCTGTCCTCTACGCTCTGGTCCACGGTCATCGGGTCCGGGAGCGTGCATGACGTCTCCCCTTCCGCCTTCCTGGTCAGCGATTGCGGGCAGATCTATCTCAGCGGCTGGGGCGGCACGGTAAACAACTATGCGCAAGGGGTCTCCAGCACCACCGTCGGCCTGCCCGTGTCCGCCGATGCCTTCCAGCCCACCACGGACGGGAACGACTTTTACCTGCTGGTACTGGAGCAGGATGCGGCGGCATTGAACTATGCCACCTTCTTCGGCGGCCCTTCGAGCCGTGAGCATGTGGACGGGGGCACATCGCGCTTCGACAAGCACGGCACCGTGTACCAGGCCGTATGTGCCGGCTGCTTGGGCCAGGATGATTTCCCCACCACGCCCACGGCCTGGTCCACCACCAACGGGTCGTTCAACTGCAACCTCGGCGTGTTCAAGTTCGACCTGATCCAGCCCACCGCCCACGTGGAGGTGGACGGGCCCTCCTTTGCCTGCCTGCCCGGGGCCACCGTTTCCTTCCTCAACCTCAGCTCAGGCGGCTCCATCTTCGAATGGGATTTCGGCGACGGCACCGACACGGTGGCCTTTGAGCCGGACCACACCTACACGGCACCCGGCACGTACACCGTGCGCCTGGTGCTCAGCTCGGAGGACGTGTGCCTGAGCAATGACACGGCCTATACCGAGGTCACCATCCTGCCGCTTCCCACCGCCTCCATCGACCCGGTGCCGCCGGCATGCCCCGGCGATTCGGTGCAGCTCAACGCCCACGGCGGCCTGTCCTTCCAGTGGCTTGCCGCCCCGGGGCTTGCCGGATCTGATGCACAGACCGTCATGGCCCTTCCCACGGGCAACACGTCCTACACCGTGGTGGTGACGAATGATTGCGGCTCCGACTCGGCCAGCGTGGAGGTGGCCTTGGTGGACCTGTCGGGCGCAGGGGCCGGTGACGATGCGACGGGGTGCCAGGGGCAGGGGGTGCAATTGTCGGCCACGGGCGGTGGCAGCTATGCCTGGACGCCGGCGGCCGGCCTGGACGACCCCACGTCGGCCACGCCCACCGCATCACCGGACGACACCACGCTATACACCGTGCTGATCACCACGCCGGAAGGATGCCTGGTGCAGGATTCCGTCCACGTGTTTGTCCTGGACGGCCCGCCGGTGCCCGTGGTCGGGGACACGGCGATCTGCCTGGGCGGACAGGTACAACTGCACGCCAGCGGGGGCACCAGTTATGCCTGGCAGGCGGCACCGGGGATCGAGGATCTTGGCGTGGCCGACCCGTGGGTGTCGCCGGATGTTCCCACCACGTATGTCGTCGTGGTGGGCAATGCCTGCGGCACGGCCACCGCCACGGCCTTCGTGGATGTGCAGGAGGTGAACGCCAGCGCCTGGCCGGACACCACGGTCTGCCCGGGCGAACCCTTGGTATTGCATGCCGACGGCGGCAGCCATTACGCCTGGTGGCCGGTTTCCTCCGGCACGGACCTGCTGGAATTGGACCCCGCGCAGGCCGGCCTCTACACCGTGGTGGTGTCCAACGACCTCGGATGCCAGGATACCGCCTCCCTTTCCGTGGCGCTCTACCCGCCCGCCTGGGTCTCCGCCGCCCAGGAAAGCACCATTGACCGGGGCCAAAGCGCCCAACTCCACGCATTCGGCACCGGCACCCTCAGCTGGTCCCCGGACAGTTCCCTGAGTTGCGGGACCTGCCCCGACCCGGTGGCATCGCCGGAGGCCACCACCACCTACACCGTGGAACTGACCGATGGCAATGGCTGCCTGGCTTTCGACCAAGTGACCATCTACGTGCGCGGCAACCTGTTCGTGCCGAACACCTTCACCCCCAACCACGACGGCATCAACGACCGCTTCCGCGTGCTGGCGACGGAGCTGGCCGAATTCCGGCTGATGATCTTCAACCGCTGGGGTGAACTGATCTTTTCCTCCGAACGCCAGGAGGAAGGATGGGACGGGCGCTATGGCGGGCACGATTCCCCGGTGGACACCTACGTCTGGCGCGTGGACTTCCGTGAAACGACCGGGCAGAGCCGCACCCTGTACGGCCACGTGAACCTGATCCGCTGATCCCTCAGCCCGTCACACTTCCTTCACCTCGGCGCCGGGTGCGTTCTTCTTCACGCTCTCGATGCCCTTGTCCCGGCCTTGCTCACTCGTGTACACCTGGCTGCTGCCGATCACCTGGTGGTTGGCGGCCAGCAGGTTGAAGGAAGCGCCCGCGGCCGTGGTCTTGCACTCGTAATTGGCATCGTCGGCCGCGTGCTTCTTCACGCTCCCGATGCCGTTCAGGGCCGAGGCCTTGGCCGTGTATCCTTCGCTGGCCAGAATGATCTCGCCGTTGGCGGCCTTCAGCCGGAAACGGTATTCGCCCGCCTTGTCGGTATACAGTTCAAAGGTTGCCATGTCATAGCTGGTTTTTTCAGTAATGGCCGATCGGGGGTCCGGACGTCTACCGGATGTTCTCCAGCTTGCGTTGCAAAGCATCCACGGTGCGTTGCACCTCGGCTTGTGCAGCCGCCCTTTCTTCCTTGGCCTTTTGCGCGTCCGGCAGGCTGCCCGTGCTTTTGGTCATCTCCTTTTGCGCCTTCGCCTCCTTGTCCATCAGCTTGGCCATCTGCGACTCGTTCTTCGTGATCTTCGCCCGCGCTTTGGTCAGCTTCTTGAAATCCCTCGGGTCCTGGCCCAGCGTCCACTTTTGGTTGTACAGGTCGATCTCCTTCTGCATCACCGCATGCTGGTTTTGCAGCTTGCTCTTTTCCTTGGTGATCTTCTCCAGGTTGGCCTGCGCCTTGTTCAGCCGCGACTGGGCCTTGTCCTGCGTCTTGGCGGCGCTTTCGGTCTTGCTGTCCGCCTTGCCCAGCTTCTTGCTCCACTCATTGATCTGGCGTTGCACCACGGCCTTGTTCAGTTTCACCGACAGCTCACGCAATGCCGGGCTCAGCGCCTCATTCTCCACCACGGTGGAGGTGCCCGGTGACAGGAAGGCCATGGAAAGCGTGGCCATGTTCATCTTCTTCACATCCTCGGCCTTGGCCACGATGTCCACGGGACTGGACAGGGCGCTGTTGAAGCTCACCCCGCTGGCCTTCATCAGCTGGCCTTCCTTGCGGAAAACGGCCCCCGGCAGCTCCGTCTTCAACAGGTCCCACACCTGCGCGGCCTTGGCCTCATACACGGGTACCGACAAGCCTGCATACGTGGCCCCGTCACCCTGTATGGTGGCTTGGCTGACCGTGATCACTTTGTCCCATGTCAACGAGGTACCGTCCTTCAGCATCTGAGCGCGAAGTGCCGGCAGGGTGGCGATCAGGAATGCGGCGGTGCCGAGAATGCGGTTGGTGTGCATGATCATGGTTTTTATGCAGGGCAAAGGTATTTGCCGCGCCTGCGGCAGCTTCCGATGAACCGGATTGACGGGCGCGGCCTTGTTCAAACTCCGTGCCGTTCCTGCCGGATGGCAGCAACTCCGGGCAGCACCTTCCCCTCCAGGTATTCGAGCATCGCCCCGCCGCCGGTGCTTACGTAGCTCACCTTGCCGGCAAAGCCGAAGCGGTTCACGGCTGCCACGCTGTCACCGCCGCCCACCAGCGAATAGGCGCCCGCCGCCGTGGCCTGTGCCACCGCCTGTGCCACGGCCTTGGTGCCCTGCTGGAAGCTGGCCATCTCGAACACGCCCATGGGCCCGTTCCAGAGGATGGTCCGTGCGCGCTTCACCACGTCGGCGAAGGCCGCCACGGTCCGCGGGCCGATGTCCAGGCCCATCCACCCGTCGGGGATGGCGTTGGCGGCGCACACGTCGGTGTTGGCGTTGTCGGCAAAGGCGTCGGCCACCACGGAGTCTGCGGGCAGGTGCAGTTTCACCCCCTTTTCGGCCGCCGCGGCCAGGATGTCCTTGGCGGTCCCCAGGTGGTCATCCTCCACCAGCGATCCGCCCACTTGGCCGCCCTGGGCCTTGATGAAGGTGAAGGCCATGCCTCCCCCGATGACCACCTCGTCGCACTTGCCCAGCATGTTGCGCAACACCTCGATCTTGCTGCTCACCTTGGCACCGCCCACGATGGCGCAAAGCGGCTTCTCGGGCCGGTCCAGCACCCGCGTAAGGCTGGCCAGCTCGCCGGCCATCAAGTAGCCGAAGAGCTTGTCGGCGGGGAAGAACCTGGCCACGATGGTGGTGCTGGCATGGGCCCTGTGGGCCGTGCCGAACGCATCGTTCACGTACACGTCGCCCAGGGATGCCAGCGCCTTGCTGAAGGCCTCATCGCCCTTTTCTTCCTCGGGATGGAAGCGCAGGTTCTCCAACAACAGCACCTCTCCGGGCCGCAGGGCGGCGGCCTTGCCGCGCGCCTCATCACCGACGCAGTCGGCGGCGAACTGCACCGGCAGGCCCAGCAAGCCTTCCAGGTGCTTGGCCACCGGCCGCAGGCTCATGGCCGGGTCCACCTTGCCCTTGGGCCTTCCCAAGTGGCTCATCAGGATGGCGCTGCCGCCGTCTTGAAGGATCTTTCGCACCGTGGGCACGATGGCCCGTGCACGCGTGTCGTCCGTCACCTTGAACTGCGCGTCGAGCGGCACGTTCAGGTCCACGCGCACCAGCGCCTTGCGCCCCTTGAAGTTGAAGTTGTCCATGGTTTGCATGGCGCGAAAATACCCGGCGCCGCGCTTTGGTTGCCGGCCCTTCGGCCTGGCGTAAACTTGCACGGTGCAGTTCAACAAGATCATCGGCCAGGCGGCGTTGAAGGCGCGGCTGATCGGGAACATCCGCGAAGGGCGCGTCCCGCATGCGCAGTTCTTCCTGGGGCCGCGCGGCAGCGGGGTGCTTCCCTTGGCGCTGGCCTACGCCACTTATCTCTTCTGTGAGCACCCCGGGGAAGGCGACAGTTGCGGCCGGTGCAACGCCTGCAAGATGATGGCCAAGCTGGCCCACCCGGACCTGAACATGGCCTTCCCCATCTTCTTCGTGGACAAGAAGCCCAGGACCTGCGACTACTATACCGAGGACTGGCGCGACGCGGTGCTGGAGGAGCCCTACTTGGATGCCGACCAATGGCGGGAACGACTGAAGGGGGAGAACAAGCAGCTCCGCATGGGGGTGGACATCGCCGGCGAAATGCTTCGCAAGCTGAGCCTGAAGGCCTTCCGGGGCGGATGGAAGGTCATGTTGATCTGGCTGCCCGAGATGATGGACCCACTGATGGCGAACAAGATCCTCAAGGTACTGGAGGAACCGGCGCCCGGTACCGTGTTCCTGCTGGCCGGGCACACGCATGACCGGATCCTGCCCACCATCCTCAGCCGCACGCAGCTGGTGAAGGTGCCGGCCCTGGACCCCGGGGAACTGGCCTCGGCCCTTCAGGAGCGCTATCCGGAACTGGCATCGGAGACCGCCAGGCACATCGCGGCGCGCAGCGAGGGCGACCTGCTGGAGGCCATGGCCATGGCCGAAGGACGGGAAGAAGAGGTGTTCGTCTTCCTGCGCGACTGGCTGCGGGCCTGTTATGCCGGCAAGATGGGCGAGGTGGTGGCATTCACCGACTACTTCGCCAAGATGGGCCGCGAAAAGCAGAAGGGGTTGATGCGCTATGCGCTCTATGTCATCCGGCAGGCCCTGTTGCAACGGCAGGACCTTCCGCAATTGATCGCTTCCTTCGGGGAGGAGATGGAGTTCGTCCGCAAGTTCGGCGCCTTGCTGGACGCATGGGCCACCGAGGGGCTGCGCCGCGCCTTGGAGGAAGCCCATGCCCAGCTGGAGCGCAACGCCAACCCCAAGGTGTTGTTCCTCGACCTCAGCTATGCCCTGGGAACCCTGATGCGGCCGGAACGCCACCTGGCATGACCGTCGGCATGTCGGCCCGGTCCGACGGAACACGAAACTCCCTGAAATCATCCGCCCCGGCATCTTGGAACAACAACGCTGCCCCCCCTCCCGTTATCTTCGCGTCCATGTCTTGCGCAGGTTGTACAAACGGCGGCGGTGGCGGCACGGGCGGCTGCAAAGGGAAGGGAGGCTGCGGGAAGCTGGAGGTCCACGATTGGCTCACGGGCATTCCATTGCCCGGCGGCCAGGCACGATTTGACGGCGTGGAGGTCCGGTTCAAGAGCAACCGCAAGGGGTTTTATCGGAACGCCAATGCGCTTTCGCTGATGGCGGGCGATGTGGTGACCGTGGAGGCCCCCAACGGATATGATGTGGGCATGGTGAGCCTGGGCGGCGAGTTGGTCCGGGCCCAAATGCAGCGCAAGGGTGCAGGCACGGACACGTATGAATTGCGGAAGGTGCTGCACAAATCCACCCAGGCCGAGATCGACAAGTGGCATGCGGCACGCGGGAAGGAGGACGGGACGCTCTTCGAGGCACGGCGCATCTGCCGTGAGGCCGGGTTGGACATGAAGGTGAGCGACGTGGAATTCCAGGGTGACGGCAGCCGGGCCACGATTTATTACACGGCCGAGCAGCGCGTGGACTTCCGCGAGGCGGTGCGCCGGATCTCCGCGCATGCCAAGGTGCGGGTGGACATGAAGCAGATCGGGGCGCGCCAGGAGGCGGCGCGCCTGGGCGGCATCGGGCCCAGCGGCCGCGAGCTGTGCTGCAGCACCTGGCTCACGGACCTGCGCAGCGTTACCACCAGCGCCGCACGCTACCAGCAGCTCGCGCTGAACCCCCAAAAGCTCACCGGGCTGTGCGGAAAGCTGAAGTGCTGCCTCAACTATGAGCTCGATATGTACATCGAGGCGATCAAGGGGTATCCCTCGCCCAACGCCAAGCTGAAGACCCGGCAGGGCACCGGCACCCACATGAAGACCGACATTTTCAAGGGGCGGATGTGGTACCTGTTCAAGAAGCCCGGTGATGCCCCGGCCATGGCCTCGTTCCCGGTGGATGTCGTCAAGGAGATCCTGGCACAGAACAAGCAGGGGGTCGAGCCGGAGGTGGACCTGCACATGGAGGAGGAACCGGCGGCCGTTGTCGTGGGTGAAACCTCCTCCGACTATGAGAACGTGATCGACGGCACGGACGATCTGTCCCGCTTCGACAAGGTGATCAGGCCCGGCGGCAAGCGCAGGAAGCGGGATCCGCGCAAACGGAAGGCGGCGGACAACGCCGGGCCGGGCAAACGCAACGGCTCCCCTGCGCACGGGGAAGCTGCCGCGCCAGGGGGCCAGCCCGCAAGAGACCCGCACAGGCGGGACCATCGCGGCAGAAAACGCCGGGGAAACCGTAGCGGGGACAACGCACCATCCAACCCCGGCCCCGGGCCGTCGCAGCCGTGAAGCACATGGCCCTGTCCATCCTGCTCGCCAGCCTGGCCTCAGGCTGCATGGAGCATGTAGTGTACCAGGAGAGCGCCCAGGTGCCCGACGGAACGTGGGACCGGAATTGGAAGCCACGATTCACCTTTGACATCACGGACACGGCCGCCGAACGCAACATTTTCCTGGATATCCGGCATACGGGCGACTACCCGTTCAGCAACCTCTACCTGTTCAGTACCCTGGAAGGCCCCGGCGGCCACTTGTACACGGACACGGTGGAATGCAGGCTGGCGGATGCCACCGGGCGGTGGTACGGCAAGGGCACCGGCTTCATCTTCAGCGACCGCTTCCAGGCACATATCCTCTACAAGCTGAAAAACAGATTCCCGCGCCAAGGGCGTTATATGTTCACGCTGGAACAGGCCATGCGAACCGAGTCCCTGCCCGGGGTCCTGGACGTGGGGATCAGCGTGGAGGAAGCGGATCCCCGTTGAGCGAGAGCTGATGGCGAAGCAGAAGAAACAAAGGAAGAACAAGGCGGCCCGGTGGTATGTCCTGTGGTGGCTGGTGGTGCTGGGGCCCATCCTGGGGCTGTTGGGCATGTTGTTGCTGGCCGCCTCGGGCAAGGACCTCCCCGGCACGTCCGAACTGCAAAATCCGCGCAGCGACCTGGCCACCGCAGTGCTGTTCAGCGACGGGTCCATCATGGGCCAGTATTACCGGGAAAACCGCATCCCGGTGGGCTATGATGCGATCAGCCCGCACGTGACGCAGGCGCTGGTGGCCACCGAGGATGAACGGTTCAGGTCCCACAGCGGCATCGATGTGCGCGGCACCATCCGTGCGGCCGTGTTCCTGGGCAAGCGTGGCGGGGCGAGCACGATCACGCAGCAGCTGGCGAAGATGCTCTTCCACGATGCCCGCCGCGATTTCTTCGGGCGCGTGTTCCAGAAATTCCAGGAGTGGATCATCTCCGCCCGGCTGGAACGGGAATACACCAAGAACGAGATCATCGCGATGTACCTCAACCGATTCGACTGGATCAACCAGGCGGTGGGGATCAATTCGGCCGCACGGGTCTATTTCAACACCACGCCCGATTCCTTGCGGGTGGAACAGGCCGCCATGCTGGTGGGCATGTGCAAGAACCCCGCGTTGTTCAACCCGCTGCGCAGGCCTGAGGCCACCTTGGGCCGCCGTGGCGTGGTGCTGAAGCAAATGGAAAAGCAGGGCTTCCTCAGCCGCCAGCAGTACGACTCGCTCAAGGTGCTGCCCTTGGGCCTCGATTTCCAGCGCATCGACCATACCGAGGGCCCGGCACCCTACCTGCGCGAAGTCCTGCGCGGCGAGCTCCAACGCTTGTTCAGTGAGAAGGATCCGGAAACGGGCAAGCTGAAGATCGCCAAGCCGGACGGGTCGCCATACGACCTGTACACCGACGGCCTGAAGGTGTACACCACCTTGGACCGGTCCATGCAACGGTACGCCGAATGGGCCGTGCGCGAGCACCTCTCCAAGGAGCTGCAACCCCAGTTCTTCAAGGACCTGGCGAGGAAGAAGAACAGGCCGTTCGACTTCAGGGTGAGCGAGGAGGAGGTGCAAGGGATCATGACGGCGGCCCGCAAGCGTAGCGACCGTTACAAGGTGCTCACGGGCAAGCTGTGCCCCAACTGCGGCCGTCCGGCAGCCTACATCGTGAAAACGAAGAAGGACGGCGAGCCCATGTTCCATTGCGACCCGGGCAAAGGGGGCTGCGATGCCTGGTGGCCCGCCCTGGACGCGGCAGGCATCGCGAAGAACTTCAACACCCCCACGCCCATGACCGTGTTCAGCTGGCATGGCGAGGTCGATACGCTGATGTCGCCCAACGACAGCATCCGGTACTACAAGAGCTTCCTGCAAAGCGGGCTGCTGAGCATGGACCCCCGCACGGGCTTCATCAAGGCCTGGGTGGGGGGCATCGATTTCAAGCACTTCCAGTACGACCACGTGGCCCAGGCCCGGCGGCAGGTGGGTTCCACCTTCAAACCATTCGTGTACGCCACCGCCATCCGCGAAGGCATGAAACCGTGCATGGAATTGCCCAACCAGAAGACCTGCTTCACCATGCCCGCCGGGCAGCCCGATTGGTGCCCCGCGAACAGCGACAACCAATACGGCGGGATGGTCACCCTGAAATATGCCCTGGCCAACTCCATGAACACCATCACGGCCTGGATCATGAAACAGTACGGGCCGCAGGCCGTGATCACGTTGGCACGGCACATGGGCGTGAAAAGCCCGCTGGACCCGGTGCCCTCGCTGTGCCTGGGCGTGGCCGACCTGACCCTGGAGGAGATGACCGGGGCCTTCTCCACCTTCGCCAACGACGGCGTGTACATACGGCCCGTGGCCTTCACGCGCATCGAGGACAAGAACGGCAATGCCCTCTTCGACATGGCCCCGCAGATCGAGGAAGCCATGGACCCCGGCACCTCCTTCGTGATGCTCGAAATGTTGAAGGGCGTGGTGGACGGCGCGTACAACCCCGGCACCGGGAAGACCGTGGGCACGGGCATGCGGCTGCGCACCAGCTGGGGCGACCGGGCCAGATACGCCAACATCAAATACCCCACGGCCGGCAAGACCGGCACCACGCAGAACAACAGCGACGGCTGGTTCATCGGGATCACCCCCGACCTGGTGACCGGCGTGTGGACCGGCGCCGAGGACCGCAGCGTGCGCTTCAGCCGTACCGACCAGGGCCAAGGCGCCAACATGGCCCTGCCGATCTACGGCTACTACATGAACCGGGTATACGCGGACAGCACCATCCGGATCAGCACGGGTGACTTCGTGAAACCCGAGGGCATCGGCGACCTCGACCTGGATTGTTTCGGCAACAAGGGTTCCCGGAAAGGAAGCTTCAACGACCGCCAGGAACCTCCCGCATGGGAGTGAGCCTACACGTATTGCCGCAACACGGCCCCGACGCGGCCCGCGTAGGTGCCACCAAACAGGTTGAGGTGGACCAGCAAGGGGTATAGGTTGCACAGGTCCACGCGCTCCTCCCAACCGGCCTCCAACGGCTCCTCCCCGTGGTAGGCCTCGTAGAAGTCGCGGTCAAAGCCGCCGAACAACCGCGTCATGGCCAGGTCCATCTCCCGATGGCCGTAGTACACCGCCGGGTCGATCAGCACCGCCTGCCCGTCCTGCGCCGCGATGTAGTTGTTCTTCCACAGGTCGCCGTGCAACAATGCCGGGATCTCCTTCGGGATCCACTGCGGGAGCCTGGAATAGAGGCGCTCGAACCGCAACACGTCCCCATCCTGGATCCGATGGTTGTCCTTGGCCATTTTCACCAATGGTTCCAACCGGCATTGGACCAGGAAGTCCACCCAATCCTTGTGTGACGTGTTCACCTGGCGCAGCACCCCGATATGGTTGTCGTATTCCAGCCCGAAGCTGCCGTGCGTATGCCGGTGGAGACGGGCCAGGGCCTGTCCGAAGCGCGCTTGGAACCCGGGGTCCTCCTCCCTGGCAGGAATGAACTCCAGCAGCAGGAACGTGGTGTCGCCCACCTCCCCTTGTGCCACCACTTCCGGCACCCGCAGCTCGCCGGCGTTCCGCAGCAGTTCCAGCCCCTTCACCTCCGAGACAAAAAGGCTGGGAAAGCGGTCCGCTTCGTTCACCTTGAGGAAGAAGCGTCCTGCCGATGTCTCCAGGCGGTACGTGTCGTTGATGCTGCCGCCGTAGGCTTCATCGGCCTTCAACACCCGGGCCGCCGAACCTTGGCGCGATGAAAGCAGCTCCTCCAGGTGCGCGGCGAGGTGTGCGGGCAAGGCCATGCGCAAAGGAAGCCGATCCCGGCCGCATTTCCGTTCAGAAGCGGAAGCGGAGGAACCCCAGACCCAGTGACAGCGTCGGATTGGTTTGGGTGAAATAGGTGATCACATCCCGGGAGGCCAGCCCGCATTCCCAGGTCCCATTCCCGGCAATGAACGCGAGGCCCACGGGCAGCTTCAGGGGCATGCCTCCCCCGACCACGAGGCCGCTGCTGAACCTGAGCCAACGTGTCGGCAGCAGGTCCGCACCGGCCCCGAACACCGGATTTCGCAAGCTGCCCGTGGCATCGTTCAGGGGCAGCACCGCATCAATGCCCGCCTCGGCCCATTCACCGAGCAGCTTGCCCGCTCCCAGGCGTGCCGTGGTGGGCAAGGGAAGGACCCGTGCCTGGGCACGCTCCCACGTCAGCACACCGCTGTTTGTCACAAAATCCTCCAGCCCGCTGATCACGTCCAGGTTTTCCAGCCCGCCGATCGCCAGGTCCACCAAGCTGCCTTCAGTGGCCTTATAAACATTCCCTTTCCAACGGATGGCACCAATATCGGTCACCGCCAGCCCCACCTTCCAGGCCTTGTTGAACAGCATGCTGATGCCCACATCACCACCGAAGCCGTTGCCCACTGCCTTGGGGAAGGCCACCATCCCCCCGGTCAACCTGGCCCCGGGCATGAACTCCACGTTTTGATAATCGATCTGGAAGTCGTCGGACAAGGATGAAAAGCCATCGAGCCGGTTGTCTTGCGAACGGATGTCCACAATGCCGATGCCAAGGAGGTACTTCAGTCCGAAGCCCAGGTCAAGTTCAAAATTGTCCGTACGGATCAAGTGCCGCCCATAGGAGAAGTTGAACTCCCTGTACCAGTTCATGCCGATGTCGGTGCCCTTGACCACCCGCCCCAGCAACATGGGTTCGGTGGCCACGCCCAGGATCACCATGGCGAGGGAGTCCGGCGACATGTTCGCATAGTTGGCCACCGTGTCCCCGGTTGCCAGCACCAGCAGGTCGAAATAATCGGCGCGATAGCCCCGGAAGAGGATCTCCGCCATACGCTGGCCGAACTTGGCCGACACTTCGATGCGGTCGCGCACGTGGAAGGCAAGGCCACCCAGGTTTTCGTTGGCATAGCTGAGTCCGATGGACATCAGGTCCGCATTGGCCATGGCGCCCGCATTGGCGAAAATGCGCCCGGCTTCTTCCTGCTCCCGTTCGGTGAACCGGAAGTCCGTGTTCAGCACGCGTTCACGAAAATCGGCACGCTTGAGGGCATCCGAATGGACCGTGTAAGCCCCCTCCAACAACCCGAAGGTCACATGCTTTCCTTCAAAGCGCCCTTTCCACCCCAGGTTGGCCGGGTTGATCCCAATGGATTGGTAATCCGTAACGAACGTGGTGACGGCCGCCCTGCCGGCCGCGCTGAAGGGATTGAGCGCTGATTGGCCGCGGACCGTGGTGGCACCCGCCCCAAAGGCCAGAACGGTCAACAGGAACGGAAGGCGGTCCATGTGCATGTTGGTGCGAAGGTCCAACACATCCATGCTTTGTGGCATCCCCCGTTTTGGTGACCCCATCCGCAGAAAACCCGAGTTGCACGACCACCTGCCGCCCGGGCCGGACCGATGACCTTCCCGCACCCCGTGCGGGACGCTCCAGCCAGCTGGGCACGGGGAAAATGTGAAGGCGGCCGACCGGGCCGCCTTCCTACCGTGGAGAATATCGGAGGCGAACCGTTTACATTCCCGCGTCCCCGCCCGGGATCTGCACCCACCCGGTAAAGGGCAAACTGCCGAGGTGGCCGACCGGGCCGCCTTCCTACCGTGGAGAATATCGGAGTCGAACCGATGTCCTTCCCGCGCCCCGTGCCGGGCGCTCCAACCAGCTGGGCACGGGGAAAATGTCAAGGCGGCCGACCGGGCCGCCTTCCTACCGTGGAGAATATCGGAGCCGGACCGATGACCTTCCCGCACCCCGTGCGGGACGCTCCAACCAGCTGGGCACGGGGAAAATGTGAAGGCGGCCGACCGGGCCGCCTTCCTACCG
>JAGFIV010000049.1 GCA_024103275.1 Flavobacteriales bacterium | reverse complement strand
CGTTGTTGGGGTTGGCGTAGATGAAAAGCTCCCCGCTGGCCGAGGACTTCAGCGTGGGCACGCTGGTGATCAACCCCAGTTTGGCCACGAAGATGTCTGCGCCGCCGACGAGCACGTGGCCGTTGCCCAGGTCGATGGTGCCGCTGAAGGTGGAGCCCAGCACCACGCCACCATCGGACATGGCCACCACATCCATGTTGCTCATGGTGATGGGACCCTTGTTGACCGCGCTGATGAGGTTGCCGTCCGTATCAATCCGTGCCACCAAGAAGTCCATGGCTGACCCCGCATGGAAGGTCTGTCCGCCCACCCGCACCGAGTCCACGAAGGGCGTGGCCAAGGCGATGGTACTATCGGCGAACATGGAGAAACGCGGTGCGCGGTAGGCATTGGTGCCCAGGTCCATCACCCATTGCTCGGTGATTCCCGTGCTGTCCAATCGTAAAAGGAAGGTGCGGTATTCGCCGGGTGGGGCATGCAGCGTGTCCATGGAAAGGAAAAGCGTGTCCATGAACACACCACTAAAGATATGCCCATTGTCCGCGGCACACACATAATCTGTGAGAACGCTCAATTCCGGGGCATTGAACAAGTGTAACTGCTCGACCTGCTCGAAGACAGTATCAATGATCGCGATGAATCCTTTTGCAAATGCGCTGCCTATCGGAATGGACAGACCAAGTATTTCGGCACCAGGACCTTGGGCAGCTCCATACACAATGCTGCGGGCACCCGTTGATATTGAGCGGGGTGCAAGTTTTTTTCCCAAGCTCTTGGCCCATAACAGATCACCATCCACGGAATACTTCGCCACAAAGGGCCCCGTAGCGATTTGGATATCGGGATTACCATAGAAGATCATTGAATCCGGAGGCCAACTCGTTTCAGCACCTGTGACGAACACATGCCCTGTCGCATCCATATGGATACTTACTGCTGTTCCGTAGCTTGTACGTCGCACCCATAGGCATTCTCCATCCGTGCTGTACTTGGCCAAGAAGGCCCCATGACCGGAGAAGCTGATGCCATTCCCGAAAGTGGCAGGATTGCCTTCATAGCTTCCGCAGACGTACACGGCATCCGATCCTGCATCGTAGATCACACCCGACCCCGAATCTCCCTCGTTCAAATTGAACGAGCCACCATCCCCCCCCCCCGTTGGCTCCACTGGAATTCTCCGGCTGCATTGAACTTGATCAGGAACATGTCGTAGGTGCCCACTACCCCGATGGGGAGCCCGTCCACTTGGCCGTTGGCACTCAACTGCCCGGTCACATACACATTGTCATTGCTGTCGCGGCAGAGCCTGCTCAAGCCTGCCGTGTAGTTGTCCTGTATCCACTTGGCCCATTCAACACCTTGGGCATAAATGCTTGTGGGCAGCATGCTGAGGAGCAAGCAGACAGGCAGGGAGAACAAGAAGCGTTTCATGGTCAAGGTTGTTTGATGAGGGTGTGCCATGCCCGGTTCTCCATGCTCCTACTCGAACACGATCCGCCCCGTGTACCGCGCCTTTGCGCTCAGCACTTCGGCCACGTATGTACCCCGCGCCTGCGCGCGGATGTCCAATTGGATGGTGCCCTCGTGCATGCGCAGGACGCTCTGTTGCACCAAGCGCCCCTGAAGGTCCATGATGCGCAGCACCAGGTCCGTCTCGTAAAGCAGGTCCTCGGGAAGCTCGATGGTACAGGTGCCGTTGTTG
>JAGFIV010000040.1 GCA_024103275.1 Flavobacteriales bacterium | reverse complement strand
GCCTCACTTGCGCCAAGCACCGGAATGCTGCTGTGGCGCTTCATGTCCGCATCATGGGAGATGATCGCATCGAGCGGCCCACAGCCCAAAGCGGATTGGTGCTGGATGGAATCTTCGAGATCGTTCCATCCGCTCATCAACGCATTGCGCAGCCCCTCACGCTCAAGACCGGCCAATTCCTTCGTGTCCACCATCCGGAGCAGGTACTTTGACAGGGTCATTGGCGGCATGGCTTTCCGCAACACGTAGATCGTGTTCACAATGGAGATCGGCGAAATGCAGGCAGCGATCTTTCCGGCCTGGATGGCACGCAACAGGCGCGTACTGGCCTCATGTTCGGGCCTGGCAGTGTCCAGAAGGTCGATGAGGATGTTGGTGTCAAGGAATACCCGCATCCCGGAGCCCTACTTCGACAGGATCTTGGCCAAACGGGGGTCTTGGTCCAGGTCCTTCTTGGTGATCCGACCTGTGAGGGCCCCCTTGAGACCCTCCACCCAATCCACATCGGTCTCCTTTTGTACTTCGCCCAACGCATCCGTCAGGTCCTCCACCAAGGCTGCCACACTGATCCGCCGCTTGCGGCTCCAGCGCCGGAGTTTCTCCACGCGCTTGGCATCCATGGTAAGCGTTATGCGGGTCTTCATGTTCCCAAAGATAATCGGCCGGATGGAAGGGAGGGGGCCCTTCACCGGGCGGGTTGGGTGTTGATCATCCGATGGTTTGTCCGGGGCACGCGGGATTGAAGTCCCTCACAGCCTTTCCAGCACCACCTGCAGGTACTTCCAGAACTTCTGCACCGACGGGATGTTGGCCTTTTCGTCGGGCGAGTGGGCGCCGCGGATGGTGGGGCCGAAGCTGATCATCTCCATGCCGGGGTAGTTGCGGCCGATGATGCCGCACTCCAGCCCGGCGTGACAGGCCAGCACCAAGGGTTCCGCGTTGAAAAGCTCCTTGTACACCGCGCTCATCAGCTTCACGATCTTGGCCTCGGGATGCGGCGTCCAGCCGGGGTAGCCGCCGGTGAACTTCACCTCGCCGCCGATCAGCTCGTACGCCGCGCGGATCGAATCGGCCTCGTCCATCTTCTCGCTCTCTACCGAACTGCGGGTGAGGCACATCACCGTGTATTGGCCGTCCTTGAGCTGCACGCGGGCCAGGTTGTTGCTGGTCTGCACCAGGTCCTTCACGTCGGGGCTCATGCGGAAGATGCCGTTGGGCGTGGCCTGCACGGCGCGCAGGAAGCCGCGCTGGTCCTGGGCGGCCATCACCTTGGCGGGTGCATCGGCGGCGGTGGCCTCGATCTTCAGTTCCGGGTCGGTGGTGCGGTACTCCGCGGCGATGGTGTCCGCCAGTTCACGGAATGCCTTGGTGAAGGCGTCGGCCTTGTCGGCGGGCACGGCGGCCGTGGCATTGCTTTCGCGCGGGATGGCGTTGCGCAGGCTGCCGCCGTCGATGGCGGCGATGCGGATACCGTACGGCTCGGCCGCCAGCAGCAGGCGGTTCATCAGCTTGTTGGCGTTGCCGCGCCCCAGGTGGATCTCTGTGCCGGAGTGGCCGCCGTTCAAGCCTTTCACGCTGATGCGGAAGCCCTTCATGCCTTGGGGCGCGGCTTCCTCGGCGTAGCGGCCCGTGGCCGTCACGTCCAGACCGCCGGCACAGCCGATGGTGAGCTCGTTGTCCTCCTCGGTGTCCAGGTTCAGCAGGATGGGCGCGGAGAGCAGCCCGCCCTTCAGCTCGAAGGCGCCGGTCATGCCGGTCTCCTCGTCGATGGTGAAGAGCGCCTCGATGGGCGGGTGGGCGATGTCGGTGCTGGCGAGGATGGTCATGATGGTGGCCACGCCCAGGCCGTTGTCGGCGCCGAGCGTTGTGCCCTCGGCCTTCACCCAATCGCCGTCCACCTTCATGCGGATGCCGTCGGTGTCGAAGTTGAAGTCGGTGCCGGCGTTCTTCTGGTGCACCATGTCCAGGTGGCCCTGCAGGGCCACGGGTGCGGCCTTCTCCTTGCCTTTGCTGCCGGGTTTCTTGATGATCACGTTGCCCGCGTGGTCCACGTGGGTGGCCAGGCCGAGGTCCTCGCCGAAGGCCTTCATGAAGGCGGTGACGCGCGCCTCCTTCTTGCTGGCGCGGGGAATGGCGTTCAGGTCGGCGAAGTGGTTCCAGATGGCCTTGGGCTCGAGGGCGCGGACGGATTCGTTGGACATGGTACTGGGATTCTTTTCACGGTAGGGCCACAAAGGTGGTGCCTTGGGGGAGAATGTCCCAATGACCGGCCGCACAAGCTGGGAGGTAAAAGCGCGGTGAGGATCAATTTCAATGGGAGCAGCCTTCGATCACGGTCCAGCCCCCCCCCCAACACCAAGGCCGCCCCTTTCGGAACGGCCCCGGTGTGATCCATGGAATTTTCCTTGCCTATCGGCCCCGCAGGTCTGCGATGGTGCCGCCGTTGAGGTCCATCATGGTGCGGTCGTAGCGGACCAGCACACGCCCGGTGCCCTTGGCAAAGGCGACGCTGCCCACAGGCCCGGCGAACCGGCGTTTGCAGATGGGGCCTTCCTGCATCTGCACATCGAAGCGGATGTGCTTGTACCGGCGGCGCGCGAAGCGCGTACTCAGCGCGTGGTGGCTGTCCAGCGCGATCTCCTTGGTGAAGTAGCCCGGCTTGGTGATCCGGACGGTGGCCCTCATGCCGGTCTCCATGGTGAAATAGAAGGCCCCGCTGGGGCGCAACACGAAGGGGATGGCTTCACCGTGGTCGGATTCGATGGACATTTTCAGGTCGCTGGAGGAAAGTCCGTCGAGGAGGATGCGTCCGCTGAAGCGGACCCGGCCGCCGGAACCGGCGTGCAGGAGGGGGGAGGCCATGGAGCAGAACAGGATGGCCAACGTCACGTTGCGAAGGTTGTTCTTGGTTTTCATGGCACGTGTTGTTTGGTGGAACAAAACTCCCCCCATCCGCACCCCTCCACAATACCCGGATATGAGGATTTTGCCGGGAAACAGGGGCCATTGGCATCGAGGAGCCAGTTTCATGGCCGGTGCCTGGCGATCGATGTACACCCTGTTCACCGGCCGCGCGGGAAGCCCCCCCAACGGCGGTTGCGTGGATGGCATGCGGCACCTGGGACGGACGGTCACGGACCGGTCCGGTTCATCCCATGGGATGCACCAATGGATCGGCCAAGCGGTTCTTCCGGAAGTCCATCAAGCCTTCCCCGCGCCATACGCGGGTCGCCTCACACGGTGGATTTCAGCCCGTCCGCCACCTTGGCCTCCACCTCGGCGATGGCCCGCCTGGTCTTCAGCAGGCTGTCGGGCGTCACGCTGATGGTGTCGATGCCGAGTTCCACCAGGAACTGTGCGAAATCGGGGAAATCACTGGGACCTTGGCCGCAGATGCCCACCTTGGTCCCGGTGCGCTTGGCGCTTTCGATCAGCATGCGCAGCATCCGCTTCACGGCCTCGTTGCGCTCGTCGTAGATGTGGCTCACCAGGGCGCTGTCGCGGTCCAGCCCCAAGGTGAGCTGCGTGAGGTCGTTGCTGCCGATGGAGAAGCCGTCGATGTGTTTGGCGAACTCGTCGGCCAGCAGGATGTTGCTGGGGATCTCGGCCATGAGGAAGAGCTCCAGGCCCTCCTTGCCGCGTTCCAGGCCGTATTCCTTCATCACGGCGGTCACCTTGTGCAGCTCCTCCACGGTGCGGCAGAAGGGGATCATGACAACGACGTTCTTCAGGCCCATTTTCTCGCGCACGCGGCGGATGGCCTTGCACTCCAGCCCGAAGGCTTCCTTATAGGCCTCGCTGTAGTAGCGGCTGGCTCCGCGCCACCCGATCATGGGGTTCTCCTCGCCGGGCTCGAAGTGTTCGCCGCCCAGCAGGTTCTTGTACTCATTGCTTTTGAAGTCGCTGAAGCGGACGATGACCTTGTTGGGGTGGAAGGCGGCGGCGATCTTGGCGATGCCGTAGCTGAGGCGCTTGATGAAGAAGGTCTCCTCGTCGGGATAGCCGTTGATCAGGTAGCTGATCTTGCCGCTGAGGCTGGTGTCGCCCAATTCCTTGTGCTGCAGCAGTGCCAAGGGGTGCGCCTGGATGTAGTTGTTGATGATGAACTCCTCGCGCGCCAGGCCCACGCCGGCGTTGGGCAGTCCGGCGAACTTGAAGGCCAGGTCGGGGCTGGCCACATTGAGCATGATGGGGGTGCGCACCTCGGGCAGCTCGCTCAGCAGGGTCTCCTCCTTGCGGAAGGGGATGATGCCGGCATAGACCACGCCGGTGTCGCCCTCGCAACAGCTGGCGGTCACCTCCATGCCGGTGTCGAGCAGGTCGGTGGCATTGCCGCAGCCCACGATGGCGGGCACGCCCATCTCGCGGGCCACGATGGCCGCGTGGCAGGTGCGGCCGCCCTTGTTGGTGATGATGGCGCTGGCCTTGCGCATGATCGGCTCCCAGTCGGGGTCGGTCATGTCGGTCACCAGCACGTCGCCCTGCCTGAAGTCCTTGCCGTCGCTGTCGCCGCCGCGCCCGTCGAGGCTGAACATCACGCGCACCTGGCCCGCGCCCGCGCGGTCGCCGATGGCGATGCCCTTGGTGACCACGCCGTCGGTGCCGTCGCCCCCGGGATGGTCCACCTTGTATTCCACCATGCGGTCGTTCTCCCGTTGGCTGTGGATCGTCTCGGGCCGGGCCTGCACGATGAAGAGCTGCTTGCTCAGCCCGTCCACGGCCCACTCCACGTCCATGGGGCACCAGTGGCCCTTCTTGTCGCTGTAGTACCGTTCGATGGCCACCACGCTGCGGGCCACCTCCAGCGCCTGCTCGTCGGTGATGCAGAAGCGGTTGCGCTGGGCACGTTCCACGGGGATGATGAGGGTGGGCTTCCCCGGTTCCACGCCGTAGACCATCTTGCGGTCCTTGTTGCCCAGCTTCTTTTCGATGATGCTGCTGTAGCCCTCGGCCAACGTGGGCTTGAACACCAGGAACTCGTCGGGGCTCACGGCGCCCTGCACCACCATTTCGCCCAGGCCGAAGCTGCCGTTGATCAGCACCACATCCTTGAACCCGCTTTCGGTATCGAGGCTGAAGGCCACGCCGCTGGAGCCCACGTCGGAGCGCACCATTTTCTGCACGCCCACGCTGATGCCCACCTGGAAGTGGTCGAAGCCGCGGGTCTGGCGGTATACGATGGCGCGGTCGGTCCAAAGCGAGGCGAAGCAGTTGCGCACGGCGGCGATCAGGTCCTGGTGGCCCCGGATGTTCAGGTAGGTCTCCTGCTGGCCGGCGAAGCTGGCATCGGGCAGGTCCTCGGCGGTGGCGCTGCTGCGCACGGCCACGTCGGTGGCCTCCTGCCCGTATTCCTGCGACATGCGGTCGTACAGCTCCATGATGCCCTTCCAGATGGGCTCGGGGAACTTGCCGTTCTTGATCAGCGAGCGCACGGCCAGGCCGGTGCGGCGGATGTTCTCCACGTCGTCGGGGTCCAGCTTCGCCACGATGTCCCGGATCTCCTGGTCCAGCTTGTTGTGCTCAATGAAGGCCTCGTAGCTGGCCACGGTGACCACGAACCCGCCGGGGACCCGCACGCCGAGCTTCCCCAGGTTCTGGATCATCTCGCCCAGGCTGGCGTTCTTGCCGCCCACGGTGGGCAGGTCGCTCAGCTCCACCTCATGGAGCCACTTCAGGAATGGGGACTTGTTCATGGCCGAGGGATTTCGCTGGGGTGATGAAAATAGGGGAGGTAAAACGGACCCGGGCGGTGAAATGTTAGGGGAGCTTCCACGAGGCTACCAAGTTACCGGGGCGGCAACAAAGAACGGTCAGGCTGCATACATCGGCTTTGCGGTGATGGGGGTAAGGGAGGTGATGGTTGCGATGGGGGTAAGGGAGGTAAGGGAGGTAAGGGAGGTAAGGGAGGTAAGGGAGGTAAGGGAGGTAAGGGAGGTTAGGGAGGTAAGGGAGGTAAGGGAGGGAAGGGAGGTAAGGGAGGGAAGGGATGGAGGGGCGGGATAGGGAGGTGATGGGGGTGAACGCGCCAAGGGCGGCAAAGATTGCTTCCGGGGCTGTGCGGCCGTGCGGTCCGTGTACGGTCCGGCAGGATGGCTGCGGCTGCACTGCCAAGCCTGCACACATTGCTCCATTCATGTCGATCTTCGCCCACCGTGCGCGAGCAGCACAACCACATCGCGTGCAAGAACCC
>JAGFIV010000039.1 GCA_024103275.1 Flavobacteriales bacterium | reverse complement strand
GTGTTCGGCCCGCCCGCCATCCGGCATACCGCCTTGCGGAACAGGCCGGTGAAGCGTGTGGCCCTTTGCGGGGGCTCGGGGGCCTTCCTGATCGGGAAGGCCATGGCCGCCGGGGCGGATGCCTACGTGACCGGCGACATCAAATACCACGAGTTTTTCCTGCCCGACGGCCGCATGCTCCTGGCCGATATCGGCCATTTTGAAAGCGAGCGCTTCACCCCTTCCTTGATCCAGCACCGATTAGCCCGGATCCTTCCTACCTTTGCCACCCGTTTATCGGAAACGGGCACCAATCCCATCCATTTTCATTGATCATGGCGAAGACCGCAACGAAGGCCGCACCCAAGGAGGAAAAACCCAAAGCACAGCCCACCAAGGCGGAAAGTGCCATTGCGGCCAAGCTGGAAGCCCTGTACCGGCTGCAGCACCTGGATTCCATGGCCGACAAGATCCGCACGCAACGGGGCGAGCTGCCCTTGGAGGTGCAGGACCTGGAGGATGAGGTGGCCGGCCTGGAGACCCGGGTGAACAAACTGGCCGAGGACCTCAAGCAGGCCGAGACCGCCGTGAGCGACAAGCAGAATTTCATCAAGGACGCCAAGGCGAGCATCAAGAAGTACGAGGCGCAGCAGAGCAAGGTGCGCAACAACCGTGAGTACGATTCGCTGGGCAAGGAGATCGAGTTCCAGAACCTGGAGATCCAACTGGCCGAAAAGCGGATCAAGGAAGGCAAGCTGGCCATCGAGACCAAGAGTGCGGCGGTGGAGGAGAGCAAGAACCTGTACAAGGAGCGCAAGAAGGACCTGGACCTGAAGAAGAAGGAGCTGGACGACATCATCGCGGAGACGGAGAAGGAGGAGAAGGAGCTGATGAAGAAGAGCGCCGCCGCCGCCAAGGAGGTGGAGGACCGCCTGTTCAAGGCCTACCAGCGGATCCGGGGAAATGCGCGCAACGGGCTGGCCGTGGTGCCGGTGGAGCGTGGCTCATGCGGCGGCTGCTTCAACGCCATCCCGCCGCAGCGCCAGCTCGACATCGCCAGCCACAAGAAGATCCTCGTCTGCGAACATTGCGGGCGCATCCTGGTGGACGAGTCCATCGTGGAGGCGGTCACCGCCGGCAAGCACTGACCGTTCCGCAAGGGGGCCTTTATCCGGGTTGGTGCATCCGCCGGGGCAGAGGTGTTGCTGCACGGCAATGAGCGGGGGGCCACAAGGAGTCAAGGCCGGAAGGCGATGGTCACCATGCCCCGGGTATCGGTGGTGCGAAGGCTTGCGGCCTGCACCAAGGCCGGGTTGTACGGGAAGTACTTGGTGTCCTGCGTGCCGTATAGGCCCGTGAGGTCCAGGCTGAGGTGCTCCGTGCGGTATCCGATGCCCGCGGTGAAGCGCATGTAGGAAGTACCGTGCATGGTGTCCCCTTCCTTGTAGGCATTCGGCCAGATCCCCCATCCGCCGCGGAAATACCAGGCCCCTGCACGCCATTCCGTGCCCGCCCGCAGGCTGTGTGTGCCCCGCAATTCATCACGGATCACATCGTTCTCCGCGTGGAAATCATAATCATCCACCAGGTCCAGGCCCGGCCGCAGGCGCGCTTGCCGGTAATCGGTGTAGGCGTAATCCACCGTCACCAACCCTTGTTGCCCGACCACGTAAACCGCTGATGCCAGCACGCTCCACGGGGTGCGGATCCGGTAGCTGTACGTCCCGTCGGGCGAATCCTTGCTGTATTGCGTCCGGCCCCCTTCCCCGGGCGTACGGAAATTGGTGGTCATGGTGTAATTGAAGCCATCGGTGAGCTGAAGCCATTGGGGGCTGTGGAAGGCAAGGCCCAGCCGGAGGTGCTGCCCTACCCGCCCAAGGGCGCCCACCTTCAGGTTGACCCCGCGCCCCGTGGTGAGCAACTGCTCCTTGTAGGACAGGTCATTCAGGTCCTTTGTGGGGTCCGCCACGGTTTCCGCATGGGTGGTATTCCTGCTGTACCTCACACCCACCAGGCCGAGCGTGGCACCAACATAAAACCGGTCCATGTAGTTGGCGGCATAGAACATGCTCGTGGTGTTCAGGCGGCCGGAGGCGTTCACCCGGTGGTCCTGGTCCATGGGCATCCCGAAAGGCACGGCCGCCGAATAGGTATTGGCCACGGTGTCCAAGGGGTCGATGCCATAGGTCCAGTAGGCCAGGTTGCTGGTCCAGCCGAGCAGGTCGGGAAGCTGGTCCGGGGCCGTTCCATTGGCCTCATCCACGAACTTTTGCAGGATGGTGCTCTGCACGTCCTTGGCCAGGAATCGTTGGTCCCAATGATAGCTTGCCTGCCGGTCGAAGGAAATCCCGTAGCTGCCGCTCCTCCAATTGCCCCCGTGCTCGTATGGCGTGCTCAGGATCACGGAGAGGTTATTGAAGCTGAACCGGTTGTCGATGTCGGAAGACCCCTGGCCATAGAACGTGGACTGCGACCCGTTCACCTCGAACTGGGGTGTCAGGGAAAACTCGCTGGTGTTGTACAGGGCCAACCCGGCCGGGTTGGTCGAGGCACTTCCCGGGTCCGCGCCGACGGCTCCCACGGCCCCGCCCAGTGCCCAGCTTCGGGCCGATCCACCGGGCAGGATGTTGGAGTAGCGCAACGCATCCTCTTCATTCTGTCCATGCACGGTCTGTGCGCAATAGAGCAGCAACAGGACGAGGAGGGAGGGATACTGAAAATGCCTCATCGTGGGGCGCGCCTTGTTCACCTGCCGGGGCGGGGACTCACCGTGCGGCCACCACCATCCCCTCCGCCAAAGCTGCCGCCCGACGACCGTGAAGGACTGGGCATGTCGAAGTCCCGGGTCCGCGACGGGCGTGCATCAGGCACCCTGGAGGGCCGGTCCACCTCAATGGGGCGCGTGGGCCGCACACGACCTTCGTTTTTATTCATGGACGGCATGCCGGGTTGCACCCCCCGGTCCGGCCGCCTGTTACCAATGACCCCCTCGTTGGTGGCATTCCCTGGCGCGTTCAGGCCGGACGGCATCAGCCCGGCGGGGTTCCGCATCATCATCGTCGGCGCCGCACCGGTACCAGGTTGGCCGGAAGCCTTGCCGGCCATCGATGGCCGGTGCGAGTACACGCTGCCGTATCCGACCGGTTCGTAGCAGCTGTAACACCGTCCCCACGGGCCGTAATAGGGCCCATAGCCCATGCCGTAACCGCCCCATCCCGGGCCGTAGTTCCCGTAACCGTAGTAGCCGTACGGGTCGTAGCCGTAATACGACGGCCAGTAACCATATCCGCTCATCCAGCTATTGCCCCAGTATGGGTTGTAGCCGTACAAGCCATAACCCGTGCCGTAATACAGGCTCATGCTCCCGAAGCTGGTGGGCCAGCCGTAGCTGAGGCCCATGCCGTAGGAGGGCCCGAACGAACTGATGCCCGCGCCGAAACCGAACCGCCCGTAGTTGTAATAATAGGGGTCGTTGTACGCCATGTCGTAATAGTCACGGCCCGTCCCGGCCCGTTTCGATTCAGCCGGGTCGTAGTAATCGTCGTTCGGCTTGGGGGCTTCCGTCGATGTGCCGGATGCCGTCCGGGCCGTGGCCACAACCGTCCGGTCCGGGATGTCATAAACATCGTCCGTGGCCGCGGTGCCATCGCGCAGCGTTGAGCATGCCGTCAATGAAAGGGCGATGGGAATGATGTAGGCAAGGGGTTTCATGGCGATCGGTCGTTCCATTGGTGGAAGGCAGCCTTACTTTCGCCACCTCCCGGAGTGAAACAAAAATAATACCATAAAAGGGTTTGGCATGAGCGACATCCTCACCAAGCGTGAAACGGATTATGCACAGTGGTACAACGACCTGGTGCTGAAGGCGGACCTGGCCGAGCATAGCAGCGTCCGCGGCTGCATGGTCATCAAGCCGCATGGTTACGCCATTTGGGAGAAGATGCAAAGCGCCTTGGACGGCATGTTCAAGGCCACTGGCCATGTCAACGCCTATTTCCCGCTGTTCATCCCCAAGAGCTTCCTGGCCAAGGAGGCCAGCCATGTGGAAGGATTTGCCAAGGAGTGTGCGGTGGTTACCCATTACCGGCTGAAGTCCGATGCGGAGAAGGGGGTTGTCGTCGATCCCGAGGCCAGGCTGGAGGAGGAACTCATTGTCAGGCCCACCAGTGAGACCATCATTTGGAACACCTACCGGGGGTGGATCAAGAGCTACCGGGACCTGCCGCTGCTGATCAACCAATGGGCCAACGTGGTCCGATGGGAGATGCGCACACGGCTGTTCCTGCGCACGGCCGAATTCCTGTGGCAGGAGGGGCACACCGCCCATGCCACCCGTGCCGAGGCCGAGGAGGAGGCCCGGCGCATGCTCGATGTGTACGCCACCTTCGCCGAGGAATGGTTGGCCATGCCGGTGATCAAGGGGGTTAAAACGGCCAGTGAGCGGTTTGCCGGGGCGGTTGACACGTATTGCATCGAGGCCTTGATGCAGGACGGGAAGGCCCTGCAGGCAGGCACCTCGCACTTCCTGGGGCAGAACTTCGCCAAGGCCTTCGACGTGGTGTTCACCAACAAGGACAACCAGTTGGAACATGTTTGGGCCTCTAGCTGGGGCGTGAGCACCCGCCTGATGGGGGCCTTGATCATGACCCACAGCGACGACCATGGCCTGGTGTTGCCGCCCAAGCTGGCACCGGTGCAGGTGGCCGTGGTGCCCATCGCCAAGAGCGGCCAACAGCTCGATGCCATCAATACGTATGTGCAGCCCATGCTCGATGCGTTGCGCGCCAAGGGCATCACGGTGAAATACGACAACGATGACAAGCGCAAGCCCGGGTGGAAGTTCGCGGAATACGAGTTCAAGGGCTTCCCGGTGCGTATCGCCGTGGGGCCGCGCGACATGGAGAACGGCACGGTGGAGGTGGCCCGGAGGGACACGCTGGAGAAGCAGGTGATGCAGGTCGCCGGCATAGCGGACAAGGTGCAGAACCTGCTGGCCGCCATCCAGGACAACCTCTATCGCAAGGCGCTCACCATGCGTGAGGAGAACATGCACGCGGTGGACACCTACGAGGAGTTCAAGGACCGGATCGACCAGGGTGGCTTCTTCCTGGCCCATTGGGACGGCACGGCGGAGACCGAGGAAAGGGTGAAGAATGAGACCAAGGCCACCATCCGATGCATCCCGCTGCAGGGGGACAAAACTCCGGGGAAATGCATGGTCACCGGCCGGCCTAGCGCACAGCGTGTCATCTTTGCACGGGCATATTGATGGCGGCGAAGAAGCAGGCACCGGACCCCGAGGCGATGATCCTCGACCTGTTGGCCACCAAGGCCGGCATGAAGCAGGATGTTTACGGCAAGGCCAAGGAGAGCTTTGCCTTGCTGAAGGAGCAGCTGAAGCAGCTGGCCGGCGAGTTGGCTTCCGCCATGGCCGGGCGCGACCCGCGCCTGAAGATCGAGTTTTCGGAGCAGGGGGAGTTCTCCGCCAAGGTGGTGGCCGCCGGCGACACGGTGGTGTTTTCGATGCACACCAACGTCTTCCGCCTGGACCAAAGCCACAGCCTGTGGAAGACCAGCTACCTGCAGGAGGATGAAAACCGGGGCTACTTCGGCGTGATCAACATCTACAACTTCCTCACGGATTCCTTCCGCTATGACCGGGAGCGGGACCTGGGCTACCTGGTTGCACGCTGGTTCGTCAACCGGGAGGGCCACTATTTCCTCCAGGGCAAAAAGCAACTGGGGTTCCTGTACAACAACTTGGCGGAAAGCGTGCTGGACGCCACAGCGATGCGTAAGGTCCTCATCTCCGTGCTGCTCTACGTGCTCGATTTCGACCTGTTGGCACCGCCCTATGACCAGGTGAGCCAAGTGACCGTGGAGGAGATGAAACAGATCGAGGCCTACTCCATGGTGAGCACCGGGAAACGGCTTGGGTTCCGCTTCCAGGCGGACACGGAGGACATTACTTGATGCCAGGATTTGCCAGTATGCAGGAACTGGCTACTTTTGCGGCCCCCAATCGGCACCCTGTGCCACTTGGGTGGTCATCGTGGCCCGTTCGTCTAGGGGTTAGGACGCGTCCCTTTCACGGATGAAACAGGGGTTCGATTCCCCTACGGGCTACCACCGGAACGCCGGAACCTTAGCAATGGCAAGGGTTTCCGGCGTTCTTGCGTTTGGGCTGTTGACCCTTTGTTGACCCTTTTACCCTCCTTCCTCCCTTTTTACGGTGCGGAATATGCGGGATCGGGCAGGCGCGGCAACAGGGCAGCAATGGGGGCACCCTTCGCGCCCGCGCATACATGACGCGAAAGTCCGGGGCGCGGCTGTTGCCGGGCTGTTTTTGGCAGGGGGTGCAATGGCCTTTCGTGGGGAAGGAACTACGGGGGGCACCGATGTTCCACCGGTGTTATTCGCGCCCGTCCGCTGGGGTGGCCTTGGCCTCAACCTTCGCCGATCCCGTGGCCGGGGGTAATCACCTTGCCACCCCGCCGGAAGGTGATGACGTGCCTTACTTCGGTATCCGCTTCGGCCTTCACCTCCTGCCTGCTCAACTTCGGTAGGGCGAACTCGGCCAGTGCCGCATAGACCTGCAACGCTCCCTTGGGATCGTCCTTGCCCAACCGCCGGATCCACTTCACCACGTCCGGGGATGTTTCGTCAAGGGCCGCGTGGATGGTTTCGCGGATGCGCTCGTTGATCTTGTTCGGTGTGCCCTTGGGCCTGCCTTTGGGGTTGCCGGACGTGCCTTTCCTGAAGGTGCCGCGCCGGGCGGTTTGCGTTGCCATTGCCTGTTCTATGCCTGTTCTTTTCAGGTGGAAACCACTACTGGGGACGTGCATGCCTGTTGACGTGCTGCGGTGGGGTTGACGTGGCCACCGCAACAAAGGGTTGTTCATCGAATAGCAGCAGGCCGCGCACGGCCATGCGCCGAAGGGTGAGGCTGCGGTTGCTCAACTTGTTCCTGCATGCCTTGCCCGCCTTCCCGTGGATGCGTTCGCTGCATACCCGGCTGCGGGGGTCTTGGTCCGAAATATCCCGACCGCAGGCAAGGCACCTCCGCACCCCTTCCGTAGGCACCTCCGAAGGGTGGGCAACTTCACCGGGAACCGGAACCGTAGGTGGGACGTTTGCACCCCTTATCGCAAGTGGTGCAAACGTCCCACTTTGTCCTTTTCGGGGTGCCTTGGCCGGGTGTTGTCCCCTTGGTGCAAACGTCCCACTTTCAGGGTTCGGCGTTGCATTCGTCCCCTTGGTGCAAATGTCCCACCCGTTCACCTCGGACAACTTCGCCGCGATCAATGCCCGCAGGGTGGGTTGCAGGCCGTTGGGTTGGATGCGTTGCACCAGGGTGGTGTATGCGGTGCGCCTTCGCGATCGGGTCCGCCGGTGAAGTTCCTGCCAGTAGGAAGGCACCGCAGCGTTGGCCACAAGTTCGCGTTGAGCGGGCCGAAGTCCATCGGCGGGCATATCGGGTTCAACGATCAACAGTTCGTCGAACTTGGCCAGCAGGAAGGCCCGTAACCGGGTCCATGCCGCCGGGTCCAGCAGGTCCGCAACGGTCCGCACCTCGCACTTTTCAAGGGTGCGCATCTTGTTTGCCTTCAGCTCAAACCGCAGCAGTTCGCCGTTCACGTGTTCCCGGTACTGTGCGGCCTTATCGTAGATCTTGAACCGGTAGGCGGCATGCACGATCTGGATGCCTTCGCCTTTCTGCATGGGCACGGGTGTAGCGTCCTTGTGCAGCACGATGGACCGCAGCACCGCAGCCGTGGGGATGGGCGGAATGATATTCGCGCCAATCTCCAGCGTTGCCAAGGTCAGGCCCGCATCGTGCAACCCGAAGGCATCGCATAGCGCGGCCACCGTGGCCCGGAATTGCGTGAACGTGTAGTCCTGCCAGTTGGTGCCGCCGTGGTGGGCCTTGTGGAAGGAACCCCGCACCTCCCAGCAGCGGGTTGCATCGCCGGTGAAAGTCCACCCGCTCCACTTGGCCGCGTGCCGTTGTTCCCCGGCCTTCCCTTCGCCACGGGAACGCCAACGGCCTGCCAGCAGGGCATGTTCCCGCATCCGCCGTTGCGCGTCCGGGTGTAGCCGTATCTTCACGCCGTCGATCATTCGGGAAACCGTGTGGGCGATACTGGATAGGCAGCGCGGGCTACATGCCCGCGTTGCTGTTTTCAGGGATGCCGTGGGCCTCCACGTGGCGGGCGAAGTCTTGCGCGAATTGCATACGCTGTTCACGGCCTTGCATGTACCAGCCGGTGAAGTAGAACAGGGTCAACGCGGCATCGCGATCGGTGAACCGGAACAGTACAAGGCTGCGGGTGCCTTGGCCCTTGCGGTATTCGTATGCGTTGCCTTCATGCCAGCCCGGCACGCCCAAGGGCACCAGCCCGGTAAGGAACGGGCATTTGCCGTTCACCTGCGGGCCGTGGATCAATTCACGGGCACCATTGGCCCGGATCTTCGCATCCTGGGTTTCTTCCACCTTCAGGCGTTGCGGTGCCTTGCCGAATGCTATCCGCTGCGGTTCCTTCACGTACCAGCCCGTGACCGGATCCAGTGCGTAGCACACAACGCGGAACGATGGGGATACTGGATAGCTCATGGCCGGGCCTGTTTTGCGGTGCGGATCTGCGGCAAGGCTGCCAGCACCTCGTTGCGTTTGTACAGGACGCGGTTGCCCATGCGGTACCCTTTCACGTAGCCCCGGCGGGTGTAGTCCCGCAGCGTGGGCAAGGTCACGTGCAACTGTTTGGCGGTTTCGTGCCGCGTCAAAAGTTCTTCAGGTGGTGGCGCGGCTGCGGTATCCATGTCCGCACGAACGGCGCGAACAATCTCGTTCACCAAGTCGGTGAGCGGTACGGGGGAAAGGATGATCTGTTGATCCATTGGGTTCGTCGTTTTTGACGGCCCAATGTTCAGGCGGGGTAAAGCCGGAACGGTTTGTTGCAATTTGCGCAAACGCGCTACAACCCTTGCCCTTACTACGTTTTATCCGGGTTCCTTGTTGCGGTGAACTTCACCCCTTCGCGTGGTTCCGGTTTATATGCCTTGCCCATGTATGTTTTCAGCGTGGCCAGTTCCAAGGGTAGGCCGTCGGAACGGATGAACAGGGAGGCAACCCGTGTGGCCAGTTGGCTCCGTGAACGTCCACCGTCTATCCAGCCCTCCTTTTCCAGTAGGTCGATCAACACCGCCAATTCCTGCGTGTTGCCTTTCCATGTCAGCATGTTCGGGTTTGGGTCGGGCTGGGAAAGGTGTTCATCCGCTATTTCATCCAACAGGGTGTTCAAGTGTTCCCGTATGCGTTGGAGTGCGGCCAGTATTTCGATGAATACGCTCTTTGACTTTAGCCTTTCCATGATGCGGGAACCTTCCCTTGCGCCTATGGCCCACCCTTTCACGGTTGCATGAAGTCGGGCGAATGCCGCCAGCGTTCCATTTTGGGGTTCATTGCCCAACAGGTGCCGCACCTCTTCGGCGTAGCTAACTGCCCAACCTTTTGCCACCTCTTCAATAGGAATTTCACCCACACCAAACCACTCCCATCTTCGATACAATACGGAACCCTCATTCGTTACTTCACAAGGTTCAACGGCGCGGTGTAGTAACCGCACCTTGGCACGGGCGTAGCTCTCTCCGTACTGTTCCCCGCTCCCGCCCAATACCGCCCATGCCGACTTCAACCGATCTTGTTCGGTAAAGCCGTCATTCCATCTTGGAAATTCCACTTTGTACAACTCCAACCAGTAGCGAAGAATACCCGTTTCGGGCGGGTACTGTTCTTCAACCAAGTCGGAAAGGGCATCATAGAGGCAGGCAATCCCTTCACGTTCCAGTTCAAGAAATTGCTGTTCGGGGGTACGTGGGCACCCGGTTTGTAGCCTCTTTGTCCAATGCCGCCAATGGTCGAAGTAGCTGCCAAGGGGTATGTGTGGCCCTTCCTGCAATGCCCCCTGTGGGGTGGGCACTTCCTTCGGTTGCCTTTTCGCCATGGCCTCAAACCGCCTTCAATACCGGCATGGTGAACAGGCTGGAACGGGCCATAATGTCCGCGTGTTCCTCGTTGGTCAGGCGGATGTAGCGCATGAACGCCTGTTCCGTTTGGTGGCCCGTTACGGCCATGATGGTACGGGCGGGGATGCCGTCCCGGTAGCAGTTGGACGCGAAGGACCGGCGGGCGGTGTGCGTGGTAATGCGCTCCCACTTGGCCCGTGCCACCTCCCTGCGGATGCCACCCTTAGTGCGTCCCTGCATGGTTTTCACTTGCAGTTCCGGCACCATGGCAGCGGCCTCTTTCAGGTAGTCGTTCTGTTTTTGGTTCGATATGCCTGAAGGGATGCGCCCGCCATACTTGGCCATGATCGCGGGGATGCACGGGTGTAGCGGTATCGTGACCTCCTTGCCCGTCTTGGATGTCCGGATCCGCAGGCGGTCCCCTTCGATGTGTTCCGGCTGGATGCGTGAAAGATCCCCGAACCGTAGGCCGGTCCATGCGCCCACCATGAACAAGTCACGGGCACGTTCAAGGCGCGGGTGGGCGGAAAGGTCCAGCCGGTAGAAGGCTGCCAGCTCTTCGGCGTTCAAATACACTTGCTCGCTGGGATCTTCCTTCAGCGTGTAGCGTTTGCTGAACACTTCAGGGGCCACCTCCTTGCCCACCTCCTTGTGTTCCTTGGCCATCCGAAGGAACTTCCGCAGGGTGCGCGAATACTTCACCACGGTGTTGGCCGCGTAGGTCTTTACCTTCCCGTCCAACTTCACGCCCTTGGTAAGGAAGGCCGTGAACCCGGCCACGAACGCCCCGTCCACTTCGGCGAAGTACACGGGCGGTGGTGCCTTCCTGTTGGCCCGTTTGGCTATGTATGCCGCCAATAGATCGCGGGTCAGTTCGTATCGGTTCAACGTGGTGAAGTGAAGGGATCCCGCCCCGTCCATGTGCTGCCTGCCTTCATCGCTATCCATGAACTGTTGGATGAAGGTCAACAGGTCCATGGGGGCATCGCCGGTGGCCTTGCCGTCCGCACTGTTGAGCGCATCGCGTAGCTCGTTGCGCGAAGGTGCCCGTTCCTTTTCCCGTGCGAATGCGTCCAAGATGCCCACGGCGGATGCCTGCAACACCTTCAGGCGTTCGTTGATGTCCCGGTGGTGCTGCGGTGCTGTGGGTTTCCCTTTCTCATCCACGGGTGGGCGGTCGCTGG
>JAGFIV010000024.1 GCA_024103275.1 Flavobacteriales bacterium | reverse complement strand
AAGACGGCGGCACCCGGGATCCCATCCATCGCCCTGGCGGCCGCACCGGACGAAAACTTACGCTGGCCGAAGGGGTGTCCCGTTTTTCTTCGTAACCTTGTGCGTGGTGTCTCCCCGCCACGAAGGTCTCTCCAACCTGTTTTCCGTACATCATGCCACTCTCCCCATCGTCCGCCAAGGCCGGCCTGTGTAGCGGCCCCCCACGTGTCCGCCCGCGCCCGCGCAGGGTCCCTCCCCGCGCCGCCCTGCTCCTTTGGGCCGCCGCCCTGCTTGCGGCACCGCTCTACGGCCAGCAGTGGAGCGAAGACCCTTCGGACGCCAGCACCACACTGACCTCCAACGCCTTTGTCCCGGTGCCTTTGCTGACCCCCGCGATGCCGGCCACCTGCACAGGCACCTCCCTGAACGGCCCCTTCTCCTTCAGCAGCGTTTCCGGCACCACGCCGCAAAGCGCCAACCTGGCCTATCCGCCGTGCGAGACCGCGCAGCGCATCGTCACCCCGTCGGGGCCCAAGGACATCTGGTTCCGCCTGGACCCGGCCTTCGCGGATGCGGCGTACCGGTTCACCCTGTACGGCACGGGCAGCCCCAGCACCACTTCCGCCGGCATGGCCGTGTATGAGGCGGTGAGCGCCACAGGACAAATGCGCCTGTTGGACTGTGCCACCGGTGGCGCGGTTGACCAGATCTACAACCCCTCGGTGGAAGCCACCTGCATCACCCCGGGCAGCAAGCTCTATGTGCGGGTGTGGCCGCGCAACCCCACGCCCGCCAACGCCAACTTCAACCTGTGCGTGATGGGCCAGCGCACCTCCACCATGCCGGACCGCGGCGCGGATGAAACCCCGTGTGCGGCACGGACGGTGGCCGCTGTGGGGTCTTTCACGACGTCAGTATTAAATTCCATCAATTATGTCTTCTCCTGCACCGAACCCGGCATGCTGCCCTCGAACGAGGATGTCAAGGGTGGCGACCTGTGGGTGAAACTGGTGGTCCCCTCCTCCGGGCATGTGCGGTTGAAGCTTTCCTATGCGACCATCCCTGCCAATATGATCGGTAGCGGCAACCCGGTCGTGAACAGTTTGGGGTTCAGCGCCTACCTGAGCGCGGATTGCGCCGATCCCGCACAATTCAGGCTGGTGGGAGGCACCTCCGTGCAGGTCACCCCGGCCTTGGGGGGGCAGCCGGTCGATATCCGTTGCCTGCCACCCGGCGAGGTGCTTTACGTGCGCTTCCATTCCCTGTTGGGGTCCATGATCCTGAAGAAGCGCTTCGGCCAGTTCCGTTTCGAATGGATGGCAGGCAACGGAACATACCCCGGCTATACCCCCCCCGCGAATACGCAGCCTTGCGGGGCCACGGCGCTCACCATCGGCGCCACGTGC
>JAGFIV010000137.1 GCA_024103275.1 Flavobacteriales bacterium | reverse complement strand
GGCGCCCGGGGCCATGGCGGCCGGGTCGTACATCCCGCCCGTCACCGCGCTGGGACCACTCCAGGTACCTCCGGCCTCCGGCGTGCCGCCCAGCTCCGCGAAGAGGTCGATGGGGGTGCCGTCCGAGCAGACCGGCACCGCCGCGCGCAAGCGCGCCGCGGGTGGCGAGGGGTTAGTGCCCGGCGCCCGCCGAGATGCACACGCTACGGCGACGCGCCGGTCTTCCGCGGCACCGGATGCGGGCACGGACGGGGCGGTGACGGTCTGCTCGGACGGCACCCCCATCGACCTCTTCGCGGAGCTGGGCGGCACGCCGGAGGCCGGAGGTACCTGGAGTGGTCCCAGCGCGGTGAGGTCGGAGGAGTGTCGCGCAGCGACCGAGTGTAGAGGCCGCTGGGCGCCGAATCTGGAAGGAAAGACCGCTTGAGGCAATGACACGGCCACGGTGACGGTCACGGAGCAGGCGGCACGGGACGCGGGCACGGACGGGGCGGTGACGGTCTGCTCGAACGGGACACCGGTCGACCTCTTCGCGGAGCTGGGCGGTACGCCGGACGCGGGTGGCACCTGGAGCGGCCCCAGCGCGGTGGCGGGCGGGATGTACGACCCGGCCGCCATGGCCCCCGGTGCCTATGTGTACACGGTGAATGGCGCGGCTCCCTGCGGCAATGCCACGGCCACGGTGACGGTCACGGAGCAGGCGGCGCCGAATGCAGGTACGGATGCTTCCATTACGATTTGCTCGAGCAATAGCACGACAAACCTCTTCTTCACGCTGAGCGGAGCACAATTCGGTGGCACGTGGGTTGGCCCGAATGGCCTGTTCAACGGCAATTATGAACCTGGTATTGACCCACCGGGTGATTATGTCTATACCGTTGCAGGGATTGCTCCATGTATCGATGACCAGGCTACGGTGACCGTCATTGAGGTTACTGCGCCCCATGCCGGACAGGACAGCGCCCTTACAGTATGTTCGGATGGCGGGCCTGTGGATCTGTTCCCCTTGCTTGGAAACGCCCAGGTTGGCGGTACATGGGCCGGAGGATTCTCAGGCACTTACGTGCCGGGCACTACCGGTGCTGGATCATTTACCTATTCCATGCCCGCAGTACCGCCTTGCCTCGGTGACCAGGCCACGATCACGGTTAATGAAGTCCCCGCCCCGGACGCGGGCAGTGACGGTGCCTTGACGGTGTGCGACCAGGGCGCTGCCACGAGCCTGTTCAATGCCTTGGGCGGCGCGCCGGACGCGGGCGGCGCGTGGAGCGGCCCCAGCCCGGTGGCGGGCGGGATGTACGACCCGGCGACGATGACGCCCGGCGCCTACGTGTACACGGTGACGGGCACGGCGCCCTGCGGCGTGGCGAGCGCGACGGTGACGGTGGCCGAGACGGGCAGCCCCGACGCGGGCAGCGACGGTGCGGTGACGGTCTGCTCGGACGGTACGCCGATCGACCTGTTTGCCAGCCTGGGCAGCACGCCGGACGCGGGCGGCACCTGGGGCGGCGGGCTGGTGAACGGGATGTTCGACCCCGCGGTGAACGCGGCGGGGACGTACACGTACACGCTGGATGCGACACCGCCGTGCCTCGCGGCGCAATCCGAAGTGGTGGTCACCGTGGTGGCGGCACCGGATGCCGGTTCCGACGGCACGCTGACGGTGTGCGACCAAGGCTCTGCCGTGGACCTGTTCAGCTCGCTGGGCGGCACGCCGGACGCGGGCGGCGCGTGGAGCGGCCCCAGCCCGGTGGCGGGTGGGATGTACGACCCGGCGACGATGACGCCCGGGGCCTACGTGTACACGGTGACGGGCATGGCACCCTGCGGCGTGGCGAGCGCGACGGTGACGGTGGCCGAGACGGGCAGCCCCGTCGCGGGCAGCGACGGTGCGGTGACGGTCTGCTCGGACGGTACGCCGATCGACCTGTTCGCCAGCCTGGGCGGCACGCCGGACGCGGGCGGCACCTGGGGCGGCGGACTGGTGAACGGGATGTTCGACCCCG
>JAGFIV010000135.1 GCA_024103275.1 Flavobacteriales bacterium | reverse complement strand
ACTACCGCCTCTTCGTGGAGGACGGCATCGCCACGCGCGATGTGCTGGTGAAGCTGGGCGCATGGCCGGACTACGTGTTCAGCGAGGATTACCGGCTGATGCCCCTGGGCGAGCTGCGCGCCTTCCTGAGGAAGAACAAGCATCTGCCGGGGATTCCTTCCGCCGCCGAATTGGAGGCCAAACAGGGCGTGGAACTGGGCGACATGCAGCGCAAATTGGTGCAAGTGGTGGAGGAACAGGCGCTCTATATCCTGGAACTGGAAGCGCGCATCAAGGCCCTGGAGGAACGAGAGGATTGAACCGCAATGAAGCATCGCCATGGGCATCCGAAGCGTCTTGTTCTTGATGGCCGCCTGCGTCCAACTGATGCCTGGCATGTCCGTGCATGCCCAGTTCGTCACCCTTGAAGGGAAGGACTTCAAGCTGGACGGTGAGGACTTCTATCCGGTCGCGGCCAACTTCAGTGTCAACTACCTCCACCCCACGAGCCTGGAGGACCCGATCGATCCCGATGACCTGTTCTTCTCGATGGACGACTCCTGGGGACTGACCGGCCACTATGATTGCCTCGGCACGGCCGCCTGTGGCGCCGAACTACTGGAGGCATTCCAAAAGGTGGCCGGCATGGGCTTCAACACTATCCGTTTGGTCGGTGACATGGTCCCCATGTACGCGCAGACCGATCCCCTTACGGACGAGCGCCGGTTCGTCGTGGAGGTCAAAAGATACCCGACGACGCAGTTCCGGAGACGGCTGCCGCTCCAGGGGCCGGCCTACACGGACGGCCTTTCGCTCAGGCATTTCTCCATGATCCGGGACATACTGGACATCGCGGACGATGCCGGGCTCAAGGTGATCCTGCTCACAGGAGGGAAGAGCAAGGAGGACCCCACCACCGTACCGCCCACCAGCTACATGTACCCGGCCTTCGACCAACGGGCCGTGGACGACTATGCGGACTACCTGGCCCGGCTGGCCGAGGAACTGGCGGGCCATCCCGCTTTGCTTGCGTACGACCTCTACAACGAGCCGCACTATAACAAGATGGAACGGCAGGGTTGGGATGGACTGGGCGAGGACGACGAGCCTTGGTGGAGGAAAGAGGACATCTGCGCCTTCACCACCCAATGGTACGATGCCATCAAAGCCAACGCGCCGGACCACCTGGTGACCTTGGGCGGCCTGGGCCTGGAGGACTTGGAGGCGTGGGACCCCGCCGCGCTGAAGCTGGATTTCTACTCCCTGCACACCTATCCGGATGCAGGCTACCAGAACGAACAGGGCTCCATGGACTTCGCAGCCATGCTGCAACGGCATCGCGGCGTGCTCCACTGGTTCGGGCAGGTGTGCCCCATGCCGTGGATCATCGGCGAAACGGGCTTCAGCGCCAACCAATCACCCGTCTTGCAATGGCCCCGCATGCACGGCACCGAGGCCCAGCAGGCCGCCTTCGCGCAGGCCAGCCTGGAATACACCCGCGCCGCCGGGGGATCGGGCTGGTCCTGGTGGGTGTTCCAAGACTTCCGCTGGTACAACCCCTTCACCGCCACGCCCAACGAGGCACGCGGGAACTACTTCGGCCTGCTGCGCCTGGGCAATGGGATCGTACCGTGGGCCAATAAACCCGCCGTGGACGTGGTACAGAACTATGTGCCCGCCCCCATGCCCCAGCCGCCCGGCAACGAGCCGCCCAACTATTACAACCCCAACAACCTCCCCACCGTACCCTGGCTCACCGGCACGGTGGAAGACCAGCACGGGCAGCCTATCAAGGAAGTGAATGCAAGGATATGGTGCAAGAGTTTAAATACTGATCCTGACGAGGAGGACCTAGAAACCTTCCACAGCACTTACACCGATGCCGCTGGGGGCTTCATTTTCTACCAAGAGCCCCAGACCGCGGGGTATGGAGCGCCGGTGTATGAGAACCTGCTGGTCGTAGGGGTGGGGACCGACCGCGTTTTCTATGGCACGTGGTTCGGCACACCCATCCCCAACTACGCCACTCACATGCTGGAGATGCATCCTTTCCTGTTCAAAGGGCAACTGGCCAACAAGGACATTTACAGCACCACGCAGGAGCCGGTGCAGCACTACCACGCCTGGACGGACCTGACCGTGGAGGACGTGACGGTGCATGCCGGCCCGGACACCGGCGCTTCGCTGGTGGAGGTCGCCGCGCGCAACAGTGTGCATATCACTGGTGATTTCCATGCGCAGGCGGGCAGCGTGGTTCACATCCGCATCATGGAAACTTTCCCGGAATGCGATGCCAACGCCTTCAAGTCCCTGTTGGTGGAACCCACGGCCGCATGGGACTTGGTGCAGCCGGAGCGGGCCGTTGAGCCTCCGCGTCTTGAACTGCGCTTCCTGCCTGCGGAGGGGGACAACGTGGTGCGCGTATTCCCCAATCCCTTCCGCGATGCGGTGGAGGTGCTTATGGAGGGCATGGAGGGGCCGGTGACCATGGAAGTATTGGACGGCCTGGGCCGGGTGGTGCATCGCGGAAACGCGGAAGGCTCCCGTACTGTTCTTTCCCTGTCGCACCTGGCACTCGGTCCCTACCACCTCCTTGTCCGGCAGGGGCAACAGCTTTGGTCCCACACCCTCATCAAACAGCCCTGACCATGAAACGGTTCTTTCTCTTCCCTACAGCCTGCTTGCTCCTCGGCCTGTTGATCACTCCCGGCGTTCATGCCCAAGGCGTGGAATGGGCCAAATTGATCTCAGACAACACCTCGGGGTGGATGGGAGCGATTTGTCGCGATAGCAGCGACAATGTGTATGTGACGGGACGGTTAGGACCGAACGCACAGGTGGACGGGAATCCCATCGGTGTACAGGGTGTCTACGACATGTTCCTGATCAAGTTCAATGCGGCTGGGGAGTTTCAGTGGAGCCAGCGCGGGGGGGGGGGACCCCTTTAACATGAACGAGGGTGATTGGGGGCATGATCTGGACTATGATCCAATCTCGAACGCTGTCTATGTCTGCGGTACTTACGAAGGTTATCCAGCCACTTTCGGCGGAGGTATAAGCTTCCATGGAAAAGGAGCCTTCTTGGCCAAGTACAGCACAGGTGGCGAATGTCTATGGGTGAGACGAACGGACCATGGGGCCGCGATAAGTGTACACGTGGATACATTTGGTGACATAGTGATCAGTGGAGGAGGATCCGTTACTGGCTTTCCACCTCCTCCGGATTCCACCACCTTTTTTGCCAATCCGGACATACGAATCGCAAATGGCCCATTCATTGCTAAATATGCTGTCAATGGAGATTTGATATGGGCGAAAAAATCTGGGAACGACATAGTTGCGATGGCTACGTCCTGCTCTGGGAGAACCGTATTATATGGATGGACAGGTCCGATGTCGGATATTCTTGGCGCACCGATCGCCTTGGGTTCCGCAGCCACTGTAGGGTTCGTTGCTGAGGTGGACTCGGAGTTCACACAAGTGGAATGGCTCCATCAGTTCAGTTCTCCGGTCCTCTCAATAGTGCATCACCATGCCTTTGTGGAGAATGGGGACCATGTCATCAGCGGGTTTTTCAAGGATTCCCTATATCTGGCTACTGATACCCTTGTAGGCCCCGCCGGGGAATACCGGCCTTTCATGCTCCGCTTGGACAGTACGGGCACGGGTGACCAATGGGCCATGGATCTTGGGACCACCTCGGTCCGTGCCCCGCGTTTCTCCCAGTTCGCGGACGGTACCCTGGCCTTGGCTACACCTTTTGAGGATTCGGTTCGGGTGGGTGGCCAAACCTTCCATGCCAGTTCAGCCATGGACTTCTTGGTGGCGCGGATCGATACGGACGGCAACCTAATGGGCGCAGTGAACAATGGCCCTGTCACCATAAGCAACATGGACGTGGTGACCATGTCCGACGGCGGCGTGGTGCTGGGTTCCACCTTCAGCGGCACCATCGACCTAGGCAACGGCCACGTGCTCGTCGGCGGCGCAGACATCTTCGTGGCCAAACTGGGGTTGATCACCAGCGTGCCCACGCTGAAGTCCTCGGCCAGCGGGGAGCTTTTCATCTACGCCAACCCCAACAACG
>JAGFIV010000021.1 GCA_024103275.1 Flavobacteriales bacterium | reverse complement strand
CAGTGAAACGCTTGCAGCTTGTGCCGGGCACCGACCCGGTACAGCGATTTCGGGCCGTAGTAGAAATCCTACTGCATGTTCCGGGTGCCACGCAACCGGCCTGCGTCCTGGTCGCGGCGGCGCCCGCTGATGATCACGCGCCAACCCTCCCGGGCGAAGGTGCGCGCCACGGCCTCGCCGATGCCGCTGGTGGCGCCGGTGACAAGGATGATGCGGTGGTCGTGTTGCTTCTGCATACTGCAAAGGAAAGTTGTGCGGCCGCCTTCGAGAGCAACTGTGCATTCAACAACCTCCCTCTGACGTCATTGCGAGGGATCGTGCATTCAACACCCCCCCCGGACGTCATCGCGAGGGATCGTGCGTTCAACACCCCCCCTGACGTCATCGCGAGGGATCGTGCATTCAACGATCCCGAAGCGATCTTTGATTTGAGCCTGCCTGGGAATTAAAGATCGCTTCGGCCGAGACGGCCTCGCGATGACGGTGGGGCCGGGACGGCCGCGCGAGGACGGCGTTGTGGGCTTCGAGAGCCTCAGCCCACGGAGTACCCATCGTCTGATCATCCTTCGGTCGCCGAAGCGCTTGCGCGAAGGCGACTGATCATCCATCGGTCGCCGAAGCGCTTGCGCGAAGGCGACTGATCCCGCCCTGCCCTACCTTGCCCCCTTCGCCATCACACTGGAAACGGCGAGCCGAACATGCCCCTTTCCCGCATCGAGATCCGCCGCCGCGCCACCGCCTTCGCCAAGGAGTGGGCCGATGCCGCCGACGAACACGCCGAGGCCAAGAGCTTCTGGGATGGCTTCTTCCACGTGTTCGGCGTGCCCCGCAAGCGCGTGGCCACCTTCGAGCACCACGTGAAGAAGCTCGGCGGCGCCGACGGCTACGTGGACCTCTTCTGGCCCGGCAAGCTCGTGGTGGAGCACAAGAGCCGCGGCCGCGACCTGGACCGCGCCTTCGACCAGGCCATGGCCTACCTCGCCGGCCTGCACGACCACGAGCTGCCCCGCCACATCATCGCCAGCGACTTCGCCCGCATCGTGGTGCACGACCTCGAAAGCAAGCAGACCACCGCCATCGCCCTGGCCGAGCTGCCCAAGCGCATCGAACTCTTCGACTTCATCAGCGGATGGAGCGCCCCCAAGCCCCTGGAGCAGGACCCCGTGAACCGGCGCGCCGCCGAGCTGATGGCCCGCCTGCACGACGAGCTGAAGGAGAGCGGCTACACCGGCCACGCCCTGGAGCTCTACCTCGTGCGCCTGCTCTTCTGCCTCTTCGCCGACGATACCGGCATCTTCGAGCAGCAGGTCTTCTACGATTTCATCGAGGGCCACACCCGCGAGGACGGTGGCGACCTCGGCGCGCAGCTCGCCTGGCTCTTCCAGCTGCTCAACACCCCCGACGACCGCCGCAGCAAGAACCTCGACGACCGCTGGAAGGACTTCCACTACATCAACGGCAGGCTCTTCGAAGAGGTGCTGCCCATCGCCGTGTGGAACAGCGGCATGCGCGTAACCCTGCTGGAATGCGCCACCCTGGACTGGACCAACATCAGCCCCGCCATCTTCGGCGCCATGTTCCAAGGGGTGATGGACCCTAAGCAGCGCCGCGACCTCGGCGCACACTACACCAGCGAGCGCAACATCCTCAAGCTCATCGGCCCGCTCTTCCTGGACGAGCTGTGGGCCGAGTTCAACCGCGTGAAAAGCAGCAGGCCCAAGCTGGAGGCCTTCCACCGCAAGCTCGCCGCCCTGCGCTTCCTGGACCCCGCCTGCGGCTGCGGCAACTTTTTGGTGATCACCTACCGCGAGCTGCGCCGCCTGGAACTGGAGGTGCTGCAAGTGAAGCTCAAGGGCCAGCAGGTAACCGATGTGCAGCACTTCGTGAACCTCGATGTGGACCGCTTCTACGGCATCGAGATCGAGGAATTCCCCGCGCAGATCGCCCAGGTGGCGCTGTGGCTCACCGACCACCAGATGAACATGCAGGTGAGCCAGGCCTTTGGCGATTACATGGTGCGCATCCCCCTGCGCCAAAGCGCCACCATCCTCCACGGCAACGCCCTGCGCACCCCCTGGCAAAGCCTGCTGCCCGAAGGCGAGCGCTACGACTACATCCTGGGCAATCCGCCGTTCGTGGGCAGCAAGTTGATGAGCGCCGGTATGCGTGAAGACCTGCTTGCCGTGTTCCCCGGCTTGAAGGGCGCGGGCACCCTGGACTTCGTTTGCGGCTGGTACGGCCTGGCCGCGCAGTACGTGCTGCAACACGGCGCCCAAACCACCCGGTGTGCCTTCGTCAGCACCAACAGCATCACGCAGGGCGAACAGGTGGGCGTGCTCTGGGGCCACCTGCTGCAGCAGGGCATGAAGATCCACTTCGCGCACCGCACCTTCCGCTGGAACAACGAGGCCAAGGGCGTGGCCGCCGTGCATTGCGTCATCATCGGCTTTGCCGCCTTCGACCTGCCGAAGAAGCGGCTCTTCATCTACACCGAGCCCGGCGGCGAACCCACCGAGGAGGTGGTGCAGAACATCAGCCCGTACTTGGTGGAAGGCAGCGACATCGTGCTCACCAGCCGCAGCAAGCCGCTGTGCAACGTGCCGGAGATCGGCATCGGCAACAAGCCCATCGATGGCGGGCATTATCTCTTCACCACCGCGGAGCGCGATGCCTTCCTGGCTGTTGAACCGGGCGCGAAGAAATTTTTCCGCCGCTGGCTGGGCAGCGATGAATTCATCAATGGCTGGGAACGCTGGTGCCTATGGCTGGGCGAGGCTTCCCCGGCCGAGCTGAAGGCAATGCCGGAGGCGATGAAACGGATCGATGCCGTGCGCCGAACACGACTGGAGAGCAAGAGCGCTCCCACACGGAAACTGGCGGACACGCCCACACGCTTCCACGTGGAGAACATGCCCAAAGGCAACTACCTGATCATCCCGGAGGTTTCCTCGGAACGGCGCTTGTTCATCCCGATCGGCTTTGAGCAACCTTCAACCTTGGCGAGCAACCTTGTCAAGATCGTGCCCAACGCCACGCTGTTCCATTTCGGCGTGCTCACCAGCACCATGCACAACGCTTGGGTGCGCTTTACATGCGGCCGTTTGGAAAGTCGCTACCGGTATTCGAAGGACATCGTGTACAACAACTTTCCCTGGCCGGAGGCGCCCACGGCCGCGCAGCAAGCCGCGGTGGAGGCCGCCGCACAGGGCGTGCTGGATGCGCGGGCGGCCCACCAAATGCCCCTCACCCCCAGCCCCTCTCCGGGGGAGAGGGGAGCGTCCTTGGCCGACCTGTACGACCCGCTCACCATGCCGCCGGACCTGGTGAAGGCCCACGCCGCGCTGGACAAGGCCGTGGACAAGTGCTATCGCCCGCAGCCCTTCGAGAACGATGCCAAACGCGTGGAGTTCTTGTTCGGGCTGTATGAGAAGTACACGGCGGGGTTGTTGGCGGGGAAGACGGGGAAGAGGGTGAAAGGGTGAGGAAAGTGAAAGGGTGAGGAAAGTGAAAAAGTCAGGGAAGCAAGCCAAGTTTAGGTAGACGTGATAATCAATCCCATCCACAACAGATGAACTTCGTTACGATTGATTTCGAGACCGCCAACCAGGCGAGAACCAGCCCGTGCGAGTTGGGCCTGACATTCGTGAACAATGGCCAGGTCGGTGAAACCAAGAGCTGGCTGATCCGGCCCAGGCCCAATGACTTCGACTACTTCAACGTGCTCAGGCATGGCATTCGGGCGGAGATGGTGGCCGACCAACCGGAATTCGATGTGATCTGGAAGGAGGTTCAACCGATGCTGGAGGGGGCATTTGTGATCGCGCACAATGCCAGCTTCGACATGAGTGTTTTGCGCAGGACGCTGGAACAATTCCAACTTGGGCTTCCGAATTTGGATTATGGGTGCAGCTACATTTTCTCTAAGCATGTATGGAAAGACCTTCCATCCTATGGCCTGGACCAGGTCTGTGCCGTGCATGGCATCCAATTCAAGCACCACCGGGCGGGCCCGGACTGTCGCGCCACGGCGGAACTCGCCTTGCGGATCTTTGAAGAGGCCGGCATTACAGCCAAGGAGGAGATACCGGATAAGCTCAAGACGCGTTTAGGCTGCATCAAGCCGGACGGCTATACCCCGTGCAAGAAGATCTCTCCACGCGTGAACAAGTGGCGGTACGACCTGTCCAAGATCGTCGGCGATCCCGCGAAGCATAACCCGGAAAGCATTTTCTACGGATCCACGGTCGTCTTTACCGGTGTCCTTTCCTCCATGACACGTACCGAGGCCCAGCAAGCAATTGCGGATATCGGAGGCATCATCGGCTCATCCGTCACCAAGGCTACGGAGTTCCTGGTAGTGGGCCAGCAGGACTTCAGGCTTGTCGGCGATGACGGCATGAGCAACAAGCAGGAAAAGGCCATTCGCATGAAAGCCGCAGGTGCTGACATCGAGATCATTTCGGAAGCTGATTTCCTGAAGAACTTGTAAACCCAACTGACGTGAGGGTTCGCACCTGGGCGCTACACGACTTCAACCACTCCCCTTGTCAGCATGGCCAAACAAGAAAAACGGTGCGCCGGATGCGGTGCGCCATTGACCTTTACGAGCACGCCGAACTTCGGTGCAGGCCACCTGAAGGATGGCGGGCGGGTTTGCCGCCGCTGCTTTGCACGCATCGTGAAGGTGCAGCCTTCCTTCGGGTTGCGCTCCCGGAAAGACCATGACACCGCTTCTGTCCGGGAGATCCTGGATCCCGGGTCCGTGCAGGCGCACCAGCCCGAGCAGGAAAAGGAACAGTCCGCGGAGGTCTACCGGCCTTCCAAGCTCCTGACCAACCATGTGCGGGGCATCATCTTCCTTACCGCCAAGGTCTTCGACCGCTGCATCGCGCAGCAGGCCAAGCGGGAAGTGGTGCAAATGCTGGGGACGGTCTTCGAGGATCCCGATGAAGTCTGGCTGGTGAAAAAGGAAGGGCCGCACCGCGTGTGGCGGTATGTGAAGCTCTACCGACAGGGCGCCATGGTCGGCGTGGTGGAAAGCGTGGAGATGCAGCAAATGTCCGTGGCGGACTGGTACTTCATGAAGCACGACGCGGACGGGCCCGATGCGGGCGCCCAGGCCGCCGCCATCGACGCGCAGCGGACCGGCCATTTGAACTATTCCAAGTTGCGCGGGGACACACCGGAATCGACCGACCCTGTGCCAATATGCATGGACGCGCTCACCTACGGCCGGGACCCCGAAGGTGCATTGGACGCCGCCCATGAGGCGTTCCACAGGTGGTGGGCGGTGGACGGCACGGACCGGGAGCACAGCCACGAAGAACTCCTGGAGTTCAACCGGACCCGCTCATTTGTCCTGGGGGTGGTGGCCACCGTGTGCGTGTGGAACAAGGAGTTCGCCATCGCGGATCGCCTCCAGCCCGAGTTCATCTACCACCAGGGGCTCTGGCAGGACGACCGCAGGCAGGTGGTTGAACTGTACCTGATCCACCTGATCTTCCAGAAGGAGTACCAACGGGTGGAGGCGATCTTCGGTGATCCCGACTTCAAGAAGGAGTTCCTCACGTACTACGACCTGTACCGGTCGGTACTGGATCCCCACTATGAATTCCAAAGCAAGCAAGGCCCCTTCCTGGCCGACTTGAACAAGGTGAACCAGTACTGCAGGCAAACGGGCAGGAAGGTCTTGTTCGGGTGAAGCGGCAATTCAGATTGCAGGCTACAAGGCCCGATTCCCGGCCCCGCCAACAGCACGCAGCACTCATTTCACGCGGGCATTCTGCTCCTGCGCTTCCGTAACGCGCGCCATGTCAGGGCACCCGATCGTCCATCGGTCGCCGAAGCGCTTGCGCGAAGGCGACTGATCGCCTGGTTCTCCGAATACGGTTGGGACTCTGTTTGGCAGTTATCTTCTTCAGCCTACCTTCGCAAAGCCCGTCGATGGGTCTACCGTAAACCCGGTGGCAGGAATCCGGCAGATCATGTGTCTGCCGCTTGTAACCTCATCTGTCGACGGGCATTTTTTTTGAGGGGGGGGCGCCATGCCTTGCGGGAACAACCTGATGCATGCTCCGGGCGGTTCTCGGGCAATTACATTGGTCCATGCCCGATGCAATGATGAATGAACAAAGTCCACATGCGCCACCGCCCATTGATCCATCGAACGGCGGCTTGTACCTGCCGGACCCCGACCCGGCCATGCGCCGGAACGGCTACTTCGGGATCGGCTGCCTGAACATGAAACGCTCCATGAACTACGGTGCCCTTTTCCGCACGGCACAAGTGTTCGGCGCGGACTTCATCTACCTGATCGGCACCCGGTTCAGGCGCCAGGCCAGTGATACCGAAGGCAGCTGGAGGCACATTCCCACCTTCACCTACAAGGATTTTGAGGATTTCAACGCACACCGCCCGTATGCCTGCCGCTTGGTCGGCATCGAGCTGATCGGCACGGCCACCCCATTGGCAGCGTACAAGCACCCGGACCAAGCCTGCTACCTGCTCGGCTCCGAGGATGCGGGCCTCTCGCGTGAAGCGCTCCGCCATTGCCAAGATGTGGTTCGCTTGCCGGGCCAACACAGCCTGAACGTGGCCATCGCCGGAAGCATCGTGCTGTATGACCGGTTATGTAAGGCATGAACCCGATCAGTGCATGCTGAAGTTCCCTGAATTGCCCGCAGGAGACCGATCCTCTGATCGTCTGATTTTCTGATCGTCTGATCGTCTGATCCTCCCCCGCGCTACCTTGCCGCCATCGCCATCACTATGGAAACGGCGAGCCCAGCATGCCCCTCTCCACATTCTCGCTCAACAGCATCAAGGGCCGCGTGGCCGAGACCATCATCCAGGAATTGTTCCTGGCGCACGGCTTCAACGTGTTCCACTACGGCATGGAGCGCAGCGTGCCGGGCATCGCCCAGCTGACGCGCCGCACCAGCGGCGCGGTGAAGGAACGCATCCGCAGCATGCCCGATTTCGTGGTGCAGGACCCGCGCAACCATCGCCTGCATTTCGTGGAGGTGAAGTACCGCGCCAACGGCACGTTCACCATGGACGACATCGGGAACGACTACCCCTGGCCGCACGCCTCGTTCGTGGTGGTGAGCAAGGAGCACATCAAGTGCCTCACCTGGAAGCAGCTCGCAGCGGGCAAGGCCATCACGCCCGATTGCGGCAACTTCCTCATCAAGCGCGTGGAACTGGGCCTGGACCGCAAGCTGGTGACGCAATTCAACCAGGTGGCCCGGCGCTTCTTCAGCGGGGTGTAGGCTGCGCCGCCTTCGTCTTCGCGAGGGATCGTGCATTCAACAACCTCCTCCTGTCGTCATCGCGAGGGATCGTGCATTCAACAACCTCCTCCTGACGTCTTCGCGAGGGATCGTGCATTCAACGATCCCGAAGCGATCTTTGAATGAGTCCGGCTTGGAAATTAAAGATCGCTTCGGCCGAGGCGGCCTCGCGATGACGGTGGGGCCGGGACAGCCTCGCGAGGACGGCGGGGTGGGCTTCGACGGCCTCAGGGCACGGAGTACCGCAAACCGTCATCGCGAGGTATCGTGCATTCAACAACCTCTCCCTGACGTCATCGCGAGGGATCGTGCATTCAACGATCCCGAAGCGATCTTTGATTTGAACCCGGCTCTGGAAATAAAGATCGCTTCGGCTGCCTACCGGCGGCCTCGCGAGGACGGTGGGGCCGGGACGGCCGCGCGATGACGGCGTTGTGGGCGTTGTGCCCTTCGAGAGCGTCAGGGCACGGAGTGCCCATCATCTGATCGTCCGATCAGCAACCCGCCTACCCCTCAAACCACTCCTTCCCCATGCTCCGCGGAAAGGCCAGGTAGTGCTTCTCCACCACGCCGCCCATGGCGGCCACGCCCAGGTTGTCGCTGGCCTCGGCGATGTCCTTCAGCTGGCCGTTCTTGAACAGCAGCTTGATGCCGTCGTGCGCGGTGTCGTAGGCGTTGTTCACCACCTTGCCGGAAAGCACGAAGCGCTCGGCCTCCTCCGCGGTGATGCCCATCTGCTGCGCGAAGGCCTCGCGCACCCGAGCCACATGGGCCGGATCCCACGGCTCCCTTTTCAGGCGGATGCGCAGCGTGGTGCGGTGCAGCAGGTCGGTGGCCAGGCGGGCCAGGATGCGGTCCTCATGCTGTGCCCACACCTTCAGGGCGCCCATGATGTCGTGGTCGTCCAGCCGCATGAAGTCGGCCAGCACGGCGGGGTCGTTGAACGCGCTGCGGTCGCGGCGCTCGCGCAGGAAGCCCAGCAAGGCCGGCGAGCCGAAGAGCGGCACGCCCTGCAGGCCCAGGGCCTTGGCGCGGCGCAGCGTTTGCACCAGCATCTGCTCGCAGGCCAGCACGGTCTTGTGCAGGTATACCTGCCAGTACATCAGGCGGCGTGCCACGATGAACTTCTCGATGCTGTAGATGGCTTTCTCCTCCACCACCAGCCGGTCGTCCACCACCTGCAGCATCTTGATGATGCGGTCGCCGCCGATGACGCCCTCGCTCACGCCGGTGTAGAAACTGTCGCGGTTCAGGTAGTCCATGCGGTCCACATCGAGCTGGCCGCTCACCAGCTGGTGCAGGAAGCGCTTGGGGTACTGGTCCCGGAAGATGCGGATGCCCAGGTCCAGCGCACCGTCGAACCCCCGGTCGAGGGCATCCATCACCAGGGCGCTCACGTCCTCGTGGACCACGCCTTCCACCAGGCTGTGCTCCAGGGCGTGGCTGAAGGGCCCGTGGCCGATGTCGTGCAGCAGGATGGCGATGCGCGCGCCCAAGGCCTCTTCCTCGGTGATGGCGTGGCCCTTTTCCCGCAGGCTTTCGATGGCCATCCCCATCAGGTGCATGGCCCCGATGGCGTGCGGCAGGCGGGTGTGCAGCGCGCCGGGGTACACCAGGTGCGAGAGGCCCAGCTGCTTGATGTAGCGCAGGCGCTGGAACCACGGATGGTCGACCAGCCGCAGCAACAGCGGGTGCGGAATGGAGATGAACCCGAGGACGGGGTCGTTAAGGATCTTCATGGCCGGGCCGGGCAGGGAGACAGGCGGGCGCTCCCCCCGTAACTTCACGCCCCGAAAGTACAGGGCAACAACGCATGCGCCGTCCCGTTCGCCCTGCATGGTATCCACGAACACGGCCCGGCCCCGGCCTCAAGGGGCACCAGAGCATACCACCATGGCAGCCAGCATCCTTTGGGCCGACGACGAAATAGACCTGTTGCGCCCGCACGTCCTCTTCCTCGAGGGGAAGGGTTACCGTGTGGACACGGTGAACAATGGGCTTGACGCCTTGGAAAAGGTGAAGGCGCAGGAGTATGACATCATCTTCCTGGACGAGAACATGCCGGGGCTGAGCGGGCTGGAGACCTTGAGCCGGGTGAAAGGGGTGGCGCCGCGCACGCCGGTGATCATGATCACCAAGAGCGAGGAGGAGCGCATCATGGAGGAGGCCATCGGCAGCAAGATCAGCGACTACCTGATCAAGCCGGTGAACCCGAACCAGATCCTGCTGGCCTTGAAGAAGCACCTGGAGGGCGGGCGGCTGGTGAGCGAGAAGACCACCAGCAGCTACCAGCAGCAGTTCGGGCGGCTCAGCATGCGCCTGGGCGACCGGCTCACCACCGCGGAATGGATGCAGCTGTATGATGAGCTGGTGCGCTGGGAGCTGGAGCTAAGCGGCAACCCGGACCAGGGCATGACGGAGATCCTGCGCAGCCAGTGGGCCGAGGCCAACGACCTGTTCAGCCGCTTCGTGGAGAAGAACTACATCGACTGGGTGAACAACAGGGGCAACGACGTGCCCATGCAGAGCCACCAGGTGTTCAAGAACCGGATCGCCCCGTTGATCGACGAGAAGCAGGGGCCGTTGTTCCTGGTGCTGATCGACAACCTGCGGCTGGACCAGTGGCGCACGATCGAGCCCATCGTGGCGGACCTCTTCAAGGTGGAGCAGCAGGGCCTGTTCTACAGCATCCTGCCCACGGCCACGCAATATGCGCGCAACGCGCTGTTTGCGGGGATGATGCCCAGCGACATCCAGAAGCGCTTCCCGGGGAAGTGGCTCAACGAGGACGACGAGGGCAGCAAGAA
>JAGFIV010000099.1 GCA_024103275.1 Flavobacteriales bacterium | reverse complement strand
AAACCATGCGGACTGATTCATGGCAATGAATCAGTTGGGGCCTCCTTGCCTCCACTTCCCCCGTATGGTTGAAAGCACGGCGCAATGCTTGGATCGACGCATCGCTGGTTGGGCACGAGCCGAGTGGGATGAGCGCAGATCAGAGACTGGGAAGTACGTGCCCATTGAGCGCCGTCCTGGCGTTGAACCGAACCGGATCCATTCATGGCCATGAATGAATCCTAGCGGCTGTTACTCTGAACATTATGCTGGAATGCACATCTCTCCCGAAAGTGTTGTTCGCACAAAACCAGGCGGACTGATTCATGGCCATGAATCAGTTGGGGCCCCCTTGCCTCCGCTTCCCCCGTATGGTTGAAAGCGCGGCGCAATGCTTGGATCGACGCATCGCTGGTTAGGCCCAACTTGTGTGGATCAAGCAGCGCTGATCAAAACCTTTAACCCACTGGTTCAAAAAATCCACCGTGTCTGCGAACAATTCCGGGGTTTGAGGCATTTCCAAGGCCTACACCCACCATTTCAACCATGAAACAGTCCCGACGGCTCCTTTGGACCCTGGTTCCCACCCTATTCCTGCTCGCCTCCTGCACCCGCCCTTCGGTTTTTGACCCGTTGGCACCGGTGGACGTGGCCAAGCTCCCGCACGTGGTGCAGGAAATGGTGGCTCCGCCGTTGCTGCCGGCCTTTGACCAGGTGGCCAAGGGCGGCCCGGAGGTGGTGGAGGTGAAACTGACCGTGCAGGAAAAGAAGGTCAAGATCGCGCCGAAGACCACCATTTGGGCACTTACGTTCAATGGAAGCGTGCCGGGCCCGCTGATCGTCGCCCACCAGGGTGATTACGTGCAGCTCACGCTGGAGAACCCGTCCACCAACACCATGACGCACAACATTGATTTCCATGCGGCCACCGGTGCCATGGGCGGCGGCGACCTCACGCACGTGGCGCCGGGCCAGCAGGCCACCATCCGTTTCCGGGTGACCAAGCCGGGCGTTTTCGTGTACCACTGCGCCCCCGGCCATGCGATGACGCCGCTCCACGTCACCTCGGGCATGAACGGCGCCATCATGGTGCTGCCGCGTGGCGGGTTGACCGACGAGAACGGCAAACCGCTGAAATTCGACAGGGCGTATTACGTGGCCGAACAGGACTACTACCTGCGCAAGGATGACGAGGGCAAGTACAAAGAGTACGACACGCCGTCGGCCGGCTTCGCGGACATGATCCCCGTGATGCGTTCGCTCACCCCGAGCCACCTCGTGCTCAACGGCGTTGAAAGCGCCCTGCTCGGCGACCGGGCCATGCTGGCCGAAGTGGGCGAAAAGGTCCTGTTCATCACCTCGTCCTGCAACATCGACGCGCGCTTCCACATCATCGGCGGGCATGCCGACCTGGTGTGGCAGGGAGGATCCTTCAACGACCGGCCCATCACCGACCAGGAAACCTGGATGGTGCCCGGCGGCTCCGCGGTGGCCGCCTTATACCAGTTCCGTGAACCGGGCACCTACGCCTTCGTGGACCACAACCTGATCAAGGCGGACATCTTCCAGGCCGCCGGGGAGGTCAAGGTGTCGGGCGACTGGGACAACAGCCTGATGGAGCAGGTGGAACCGCCGCACGCCATCCAATAGGGGTGGCCTGGCGCACCGGTGGCCTGTCAGATCCGTGCCATCACCGCCGCCACCAAAGCGTCACAGTGGGCATTCCCGAACCCAAAGGCGGCGGCGGGTTCGTGCATGCCCATCAGGGCATCCTTCACCATGTTCCTGGCCCGGTGCAGGCGCACCTTCACGTTGGCCTCGGTGATGCCCAGCGCAAGTGAAACGTCGGCCACGCTCATTCCCTCCACCTCGCGCAGCATGTATACGGCGCGATAGTCCTCGGACAAGCGGTCCACGGCCTGCTCCAGGAGCCTCTTGTGCTCCTCCCGGATGGTTCGTTGTTCGGGGTTCATTTGTCCGGTATCCGGCAATTGCGTCAATCGTTCCGCGCGCACATCAGGGTCCGTGTAAACGTGCAGGGTGCGTTGCTTGCGCAGCAACTGCAAGGCCTCGTTGATGCCGATCCGCACCAGCCAGGTGGAAAAGGCCGCATCCCCCTTGTACTGGTCCAGCTTGGAATAGGCCTTCACATACGCCTCCTGCATGGCATCCTGCACATCATCCCCGTCCTTGAGGTAACTGCGCACCGCTCGATAAAGCGTCTGGTTGTACCGGCGCATCAAGATCTCGTAAAGCCCCTTCTCGCCGTTGCGCACACGTTGCACCACCTCCCCGTCGGGAAGTGCGCTATTCCGCGTGGCGAAGATGTCCCTTGCTTGCATTTTCCGTTGGCCCGTTGTTGCCGTCGGGCATCGATTGGATGCGGACCGGCCGCGAAGGTTACAGGGATTGTAACCAAGGCTACCTTTCCGCATCAAAGAAACAAAGGTTGAACGAACCGGAACACGCACCGGGGCGTTCGTCCTGAAACATTTGGAAAACCAGATAACCGGAACAACCACCATGGAATTTCACGTCAAGATCCAAAAAAAGGAACAGCTCACCCACGATGTGGTCCGCCTGACCCTGGACAGGCCGAAGGATTATTTCTTCACCGCAGGCCAGGCCATCGACTTCAAGCTGGACCGCCCCGAGGTGAAGGACAAAGTCTCGCCATTCACGTTCACCGGGTTGAACGCCGACCCCTTCCTGCAACTGACCATCAAGTGCTATCCGGCGCACCATGGCATGACCGAGCAGGTGGCCAAGCTGAAGGCGGGTGACGAAGTGATCCTCAGTGAGCCTTTCGATACGGTGGCGCTGAAGGGCCCGGGCGTGTTCATCGCTGGCGGCACGGGCGTCACCCCCTTCATCGCCATCCTGCGGCAGAAGAAGGTGGACGGCGCCCTGGCTGGCAACTCGCTGTTCCATTTCAACAAGACCAAGGCAGACGCCTTCATGGAGGACGAATTCGGCGCGCTGCTGGGGAACGACTTCCATGCGGTCCTGAGCAATGAGCAAGTGCCGGGCTACCTGTACGGCCTGGTGAGCGCGGACTTCCTGAAGCAGCACATCACCGACTTCAAGCAGCCGTTCTACACCTGCGGCCCCGAAGGGTTCGTGAAAGCCGTGAAGAATGCCCTGGTGCAGCTCGGCGCCAGTGAGAGCATGATCGACGTGCAGTTCTGAACTGCGATCTTTGCGGCATGCGGGCGGAAGCGGGGCCATTGGCGGACACGGACAAGCAACTGGAGGACATCCTCAAGCACCTGGAGGAAAGCGAGCGTGGGGGCCGGGCGTTGGAAATGGCACCGACGGACCGCGCGAGCGTGCTGGAAGCGGTGACGCACTACGCCAGCGAGTTCATCGCGGCGTTGCCACGGCGCAAGGCGTACGAGGAAGCGGGTTACGAGCGTTCGGGGGCCGATGCGGGCCTTGACCTGCATGAAGGGCCGGCGGACATCAGCGAGATCTTGGCGTACATCCGGGAACGCGTGGACAGCACGGGCCTCAATCCCGCGTCGGGCGGGCATTTGGGCTACATCCCGGGAGGGGGCATCCCCGAGGCGGCGCTGGGCGACTACCTGGCGGGGGTCACCAACCGCTATGCGGGCACCTTCTATGCCTCACCGGGCGCGGTGCGCATGGAAAACGCCATGGTGCAATGGAGCGGCCGGCTGGTGGGCTACGGCCAGGGCTTCGGGGGCAACATCGCCTCCGGCGGGAGCATGGCCAACCTGATCGCCATTGCCACGGCACGTTCGGCCAAGGGCATCAGGGGCAAGGACCTGGAGCGCACCGTGGTCTATCTCTCCGACCAGGCGCATCACAGCCTGGGCAAAGGCCTGCGGATCGCGGGGCTGGGCGAGTGCATCGTGCGCAAGGTGGCGGTGGACGGCCATTTCCGCATGGATGCCGCGGCGTTGAAGGCCCAGTTGGAGGCCGATGCCTCGGCGGGGCTGAGGCCCTTCCTGCTCATTGCCAACGCGGGCTCCACCGACGTGGGTGCGGTGGACCCCCTGGACGCCCTGGCCGACCTGTCCGCCAAACACCACCTGTGGCTGCATGTGGATGCGGCCTATGGTGGCTATTTCCTGTTGACCGGCCATGGCAAACGCATGATGGCCGGCATCCAGCGCGCCGACTCGGTGGTGATGGACCCGCACAAGGGGCTGTTCCTGCCCTACGGCACGGGCATCGTGCTGGTGAAGGAGGTGCGGCACCTGCTGCAGGCACACAGCTATGAGGCCAACTACATGCAGGATGCGCAAGAACAGACGCTGGAGCACTCCCCCGCCGAGCTCTCGCCCGAGCTGAGCAAGCACTTCCGCGGCATGCGTATGTGGCTGCCGCTGAAGTTGCACGGCATCGCGCCCTTCCGCGCTGCCCTGGAGGAGAAGTTGTGGCTCACCCGCTACTTCCATCTCCAGGTGGTCAGGCTCGGCTTTGAGACCACGCCTGAGCCCGACCTATCGGTGATGGCCTACCGCTATGTGCCGGCCTCGGGGGATGCGGATGCCTTCAACAAGGCCATGGCACAGGCGGTGCAACAGGATGGCCGCGTGTTCATCTCCACAACTCAGCTGAACGGGCAATTCTGGTTGCGCCTGGCGGTGCTGTCCTTCCGCACGCACAGGCGCGAGGTCGACATCCTGCTGGAGCAGTTGGAGCGCTACGTGCAGGAGCACGGACGCTACTGACATGGCGGACCAAAGCCTTGATCGGCACATCACTGGTTGGACACGATCCGTATCGAACGAGCGCTGATCTGAAACTTTGGTCCACAGGCGCATAAGTGGTAACCTGCCGCGAAGTCCGCACCGGATCCATTCATGGCCATGAATGGATCTTAACAACTGATGCTCCGTGTATTATGCCGGAACGCATATCTCATCCGGAAGTATTTCAAGCACAAAACCATTCGGACGTATTCATGGCCATGAATAGGTTGATTCCTCCTTGCTTCCCAAGTAATGTTGACATGGCGGACCAATGCCTTGATCGAAAAATCGCTGTTTGGGCACAATACGAATCGATCGAGCAACGCTGATCCCCGGAATATGCAGTAGCAATTTGCTTTTAGCCTGTCAACCGTTCCGGAACCCGCGCCGGTCAACAACTCTCTACTGCATTGCAGTTGGATCGAACGGTAATGAACAGGTGCTTGAGGAGGGGGGCCCCCGACCACGACCAACGCAGGATTCAGCGTGATTAGGCCCAACCGCTGCATAATCCGGGTGATCAGGAACTTTGACCCACCGGCTCAATAATGCGATGTGGTATAAGGCCACCTTGCCGAGCAGAAAAGGGAGTGGTGCCACCCATCAAGCACAAATGCATGATACAAACTGGCATGATACATTATTGTATGATGCAAAGCCGTATTCCATATCACTGATGTCCCGGAAAAATCCAGGGCCAATGTTCAATCCCTTGAAATGTCCGGCCTGAATTCGTGTCGCCATCCGTGGGGCTGCTTTTTCGATTGGAAACATTTCAGTATGGCTGCGACACCCTTCGGGGTCGTGCTGAATGCTCCTTTCCGGCAATAGGCTATGACCCCTCCGGGGTCGGTAGCATCGCTGGGCTTGGGTATTCCATGACCCCGGAGGGGTCATAGCAAATTGATCGGGGGCTACCTGGGATCCGACCCTGAAGGGGTCGCAGCAATTCCCCGGACACCCGTGCATCTCAGATCCCGGCCCGGGCCCCGACCGCATCACTTCCCGATGCAGAACCGCGAGAAGATGCTCCCCAGCAGGTCCTCCGGGGTGATCTTGCCCGTGATCGCCCCCAGCTGGTATTGGGCTTCCCGCAGGTCGGTGGCCAGCAGCTCGCCGCTGATGGCCTGGTCCACGCCCTGCTTGGCTGATAGCAGGGCCGCCTTGGCCTTGGACAGCGCCTCCACGTGGCGCGCATTGGTCACCACGATATCGCCTTCCTGGCCTTGCAGCCCGTGCACATGCGCCAAGAAGCGCGCCTTCAGCTCCTCCAAGCCCTGTTCCTTCTTTGCCGAGATGTGGAGAACCCCGCCACCATCTGCCCCATTAGTGCCGCCCACCCCGCTTTCCCTCCTCACTCCTCTCTCCTCCCTTACCGCCTTCATCTCCTTCACCTCCCTCCCCACCAAATCCACCTTGTTCATCACCGGAATGACCGCCGGTCCATCGCCGATGCGCTTGCGCAACATCCGCACCTGGGTATGGAAGGCTCCTTCGCTGAGGGCGCTGGCATCGCCCAGGAACACCACGATGCTCGCCTCGGCCGCCCGTTTGTAGCTGCGTTCGATGCCCAGCCGTTCCACGGTATCCTCCGTGTGGCGGATGCCGGCGGTATCGATGAAGCGGAACAGGACGCCCCCCAGGGTGATCGCCTCCTCCACGGTGTCGCGGGTGGTTCCGGGAATGTCGCTCACGATCGCGCGGTCCTCCTGCAGCAGCGCGTTCAGCAGGGTGCTCTTGCCGCTGTTGGGCGCGCCCACGATGGCCACGGGTATCCCTTGCTTCACGGCATTGCCGTAGCGGAAGCTGCCGATCAGCCGGTCGCACACCGCCACGATGTTGTCCAGCAGGCGGACCAGTTCGGCGCGGTCGGCGAATTCCACGTCCTCCTCCCCGAAATCGAGCTCAAGCTCCACCAATGCGCCGAGGCTGATGAGCTGTTCACGCAGGTCCTCGATCTGCCTGCTGTAGCCGCCCCTGAGCTGCTGCAGCGCCAGCTTGTGCGCCGCCCGGCTGCCGCTGGCGATCAGGTCGGCCACGGCCTCGGCCTGGCTCAGGTCGAGCTTTTTGTTGAGGAAGGCCCGCTGGGTGAATTCCCCCGGCTGCGCCAAGCGCGCGCCAGCGGCCACCAGCGCTTCCAGCATCCGCTGCTGGATGTAGGGGGAGCCATGTACGCCGATCTCGGCCAGGTCCTCCCCGGTGTAGCTGTGCGGCCCGGGGAAAAAGGTGATCAGGCCCTCGTCCACAGGACCTTCGGCATCGCGCAGCCGCGCGAAGGTGGCTTGGCGCGGCTCGGGCGTCAGCAACATGGTGGGGGCCACGGCATGCATGATGCGCACCGTTTCGGGGCCGCTGAGGCGCAACAGGGCAATGGCCCCGGTGCCCGGCGGCGTGCCAATGGCCACAATGGTATCGGCCTGGTGCATGGTTGCAAAGGTGCGAACCACCCGGCGTTGCCCGAACCCATCATGCCGTTGTAAGAATCCGGCCCATCGCTTCCCGCCATGGGGATCCCGGCAAAAAGTGGAGACCTTTGCACCCGATGAAAACGCCCGTACGCGCCGCATTCGATGCCATGGAATACCCCACCGTGGTGGTGGTGGGCGGCGGATTCGCCGGCTTGAAGCTGATCCACCGCCTGGCCGGCAAACCGTTCAAGGTGATCCTGTTGGACAAGAACAACTACCACTGCTTCCAACCGCTGCTGTACCAGGTGGCCACGGGCAGCCTGGGGGCGGACAACATCGCCTACCCCTTCCGCCGTAGCGTAGGGCCCATGCCGAACGTGATCTACCGGATGGCGGAGGTGCTGCGCGTGGTCCCCGGGGAGAACCGGGTGGAGACGGACCACGGGGATTTCCGGTACGACCATCTGGTGCTGGCCACCGGCACGGTGACCAACTTCTTCGGCAACGGGCGCATCGCCCATGAATCCATGCAGCTGAAGAGCATCGGCCAGGCGCTGGACATCCGCAGCGATTTCCTGCAGGAGTTCGAGGCGGCCCTGTACCTGGAGGACGAGCAGGCACAGCGGCAGCGCCTGAACTTCGTGGTGGTGGGCGGCGGCCCGTCCGGCGTGGAACTGGCCGGTGCGTTGGCCGAGATCCGCAAGACCATCCTGAAGCACGAGTTCCGCGAAGTGGACAACCGGCGGATGCAGATCCACCTGGTGGATTCCAACCATGCCGTGCTGGCCAACTTCTCGCCCAAGGCACAGGGGTTGGCCTTGCGGTTCCTGAAGGACCTGGGGGTGAACGTGATCCTGGACACGCTGGTCACCGGATACGACGGGGAGACGGTCACCTTCAAGGACGGCAGCACCATGCAGAGCACCACGGTGATCTGGACGGCGGGCGTGAAAGGCAAGCCGATCCCCGGCCTGGAGGCGGCCGTGGAGGAGCGTCCGGCACGCTACCGCGTGGATGCCTTCAACCGGGTGGAAGGCACGGCCAACATCTATGCCATCGGGGATATCGCCCTGGACCGCTCGGACCCCAACTGGCCAAAGGGCCATCCGCAGGTGGCGCCGGTGGCGATCCAGCAGGCCACCCATCTGGCAAGGAACCTCTTGCGCAGGGATGCCTCCCCGTGGCAGCCGTTCGAGTACCGCGACAAGGGTTCCATGGCCACCATCGGGCGGTACAAGGCCGTGGTGGACCTGGGGAAGCTGAGGTTCGGCGGGCCCATTGCATGGTTCATGTGGCTCTTCGTCCACCTGATGAGCATCGTGGGTTTCCGCAGCCGTGTGATGGTGCTCACCCATTGGGCCTGGAAGTACCTGAGCTGGAAGAACACCATCCGGCTGATCATCCGGCCGTACGTGCGCCGGGAATACGCCGTGCAGCAGGCGGAGGAACGGGCCGATCCGGTCCATTCCTGAATCCCCCGGGAAAGCCGGGCGGCCCTGGCCCGGATCGGATGCGCGCCCCGGCCGGTACCTTTGCCGACTTTTTCCATGGACCGCCGCCTGGTCATCCTCTTCCTCACCATCTTCATCGACCTGATGGGGTTCGGGATTTTCATTCCCGTGATCCCCGTCTACGCCCGCGAGCTGCATGCCAGCGATGCGCTGGTGGGCGACCTGGGCGCGCTGTTCTCCTTGATGATGTTCATCGCCACGCCGGTGTGGGGCAGCCTGAGCGACGGCCACGGGCGGCGGCCGGTGATCATGATCGCCATCGCCATTTCCGCGGCGAGCTATGTGCTCTTCGCCCACTCCTCCACGCTGTTCCTGCTGGTGGCCAGCCGCATGCTCACCGGCCTGGGTGCAGGCAACATCACGGCGGCACAGGCCTACATCACGGACATCACGCCGCCGGAGGGCCGCGCCAAGGCGATGGGCATCATCGGCGCGGCGTTCGGCCTGGGCTTCATCTTCGGGCCGCCGTTGGGCAGCATTATATACGCCCGCTTCGGCGTGGAATGGGTGGGCTACCTGGCCGCGGCCCTGTGCCTGCTGAACCTGTGGGCCGTTTGGGCCTGGCTTCCCGAAACCCTCGCGCGGCGCGACGCGGCCCGCAAGGTGCGCGTGAAACCCGTGACCGGTGCGCTGCGCGCGCTGCAGGATGCGCGCTTCCGCGACCTGTACCTGATCAGCTTCATCTTCATCACCGCCTTCAGCATGATGCAGATGACCGTGGCCCTGCTGTGGATCGACGACTACCACCTCACCGAAAAACAGATCGGCCTGATGTTCGCCGCCGTGGGCGTGGCCTCGGCCATCGTGCAAGGCGGCCTCATCGGCTGGCTGCAGCACACCTTCGGCGAGCAGCGCCTGATGGTGTACGGCACCCTGTGCATGGCGGTGGGCCTGGGCATGATCCCCTTCATTCCCCTGTCCCTGTTTGTGCCGCTGAGCATCGTGTCCATCGCGCTCCTCGCCCTGGGCAACGGCTGCCTGAGCCCTACCATCCTGAGCCTGCTGAGCCGCAACGCCGACCAGCGTGAACAGGGCGAGGTGTTGGGCACCAACCAAAGCTTCGGCTCCTTGGCGCGGATCGCTGGGCCGGCCATGGGCGGCAGGCTCTATTCCATGGGCCATGCCCTGCCCTACGTGGCGGCAGGGGCCATCATGCTGGCCGTGCTGTACTACATCCGGTCATTCCAGCGTGCACAGGCCGTCCGTGCCTAAGCATTTTCACAGACGTTACCTTCGCGGCCCGAACACCGCAATACAACCATGAGCGTACTCGTCAACAAGCAGAGCAAGGTCATTGTCCAAGGCTTCACCGGCAGCGAAGGCACCTTCCACGCCACCCAGATGATCGAGTACGGCACCAACGTGGTGGGCGGCGTCACCCCGGGCAAGGGCGGGCAACAGCATCTGGACCGGCCGGTGTTCGAGACGGTGAACCAGGCGGTGAAGGCCACCGGCGCGGACGTGAGCATCATCTTCGTTCCCCCGGCCTTCGCGGCGGACGCCATCATGGAGGCCGCCGAGGCGGGCATCAAGGTGATCGTGTGCATCACCGAGGGCATCCCCGTGAAGGACATGGTGATGGCCCGCGAATACATCAAGGGCAAAGGATGTACGCTGATCGGCCCCAACTGCCCCGGCGTGATCACCGCCGATGAATGCAAGGTGGGCATCATGCCGGGCTTCGTCTTCAAGAAGGGCCGCGTGGGCATCGTGTCCAAGAGCGGCACGCTCACGTACGAGGCCGCCGACCAGGTGGTGAAGGCGGGCCTGGGCATCAGCACGGCCATCGGCATCGGCGGCGACCCCATCATCGGCACCACCACGCTGGAGGCCATCCAGCTCTTCGCCAACGACAAGGAGACGGATGCCATCGTGATGATCGGCGAGATCGGAGGCGACTTGGAGATCCGTGCCGCGAAGTGGATCAAGGAGAACTGCAAGAAGCCCGTGGTGGGCTTCATCGCCGGGGAGACCGCCCCGGCAGGCCGCACCATGGGCCACGCGGGCGCCATCGTCAGCGGGGCCGACGAGAGCGCGGCCGCCAAGAAGAAGGTGATGCGCGCGTGCGGCATCCACGTGGTGGACAGCCCGGCCACCATCGGCGCGGAGATGAAGAAAGTGATCGGGGAAAGCTGAACGTTGAAGGCGGAAAGCTGAAACACCGACTTCCGGTGCCTTCCCCTGCCGGTATCGGCCATCCGTCGGCCTCCCCCCCGGTTCACCGGGCCCTGCGGCCGATCACAAGGGCATCGCCAATTCCAAGCCCGTACCGCCCCTCTGGGCGGCTCTCACTCAAGCATGGCCATTACTTCCATCCCCCGCCCAGCGCCTCATACAGGTCCACGATGGCTATTTGGCGGCCGTAGCGCGCATTGACCAGGTTGATCTGCGCGGCCAGCGCACTTTGGCGGGCGGTCAGCACCTCGAGGTAATTGGCCAGGCCGTTCACCAGCAGTTGTTCCGAGTAGCCCACGGCCGTGGTGAGCGCCTCCAACTGCTTGCGTTGCACCGCCACGGCTTCGGTTTGGGCCTGGTAGTCGAAGAGGGCGTTGGACACTTCGCCGCCCGCCAGCAACAACACCTGCTGATAGCGAAGCAGGGCCTGTTCCTGGCGGGACTGCGCCACCTCATAGGCCGTGCGCACCTGGCGCCGGTTCACGATGGGCTGCAGCAGGTTGGCGGCCACGTTGGAGAAGAGTGAATTGGCGCTGAACCAGTTGTCCAGTTGCACGCTTTGCAGGCCGCCGGCGGCGGTGATGTTGAGCGACGGATAGAAGTTGGCCTTGGCCACGTTCGTCAGCTCGAAGGCCTCCATCAGGGCGTATTCCGCCTGGCGCACGTCCGGCCGGTTGGCCAGCAGGTCGGCGGGTACGCCGGTGGCCAGGGAGGGTTGCACCTGCCGGTCGGCCATGGTGCCCAGTTCCACGGCATGCGGCGGCTCGTTCAACAGAATGCAGAAGGCGTTCTCCAACACCCGTTGCGTCCGTCTGAGGTTGATCAGCAGCAATTGCGCGTCATAGAGCTGTGCCTCCATTTGCTTGGTCGCCACCGCGGTCACATTCCCGGCTTGCTCCAAGGCACGCGTGGTGGTCAGGGCCGTATCGCGCGAAGCGACGGTCTGGCCGGTGATGGCGATCTGTTCGTGCAGGGCCATCAGCTGGTCATACATCGTGGCCACGTTAGCCACCAGGCGCGACTGCACCGCGCGGTGGGCCTCCACCGTTTGCAGGTAGTCGGCCTCATACGCGCGCTTCCGGCTGCGGATCTTGCCCCAGATGTCGGCTTCCCAGCCCAGGCCCGCCCCGAGCTGGAACTGGTCCACGTCGGCAATACCGGCGTTGCCCTGCGGGCCATTCCCTGAAAGGTGCGCGGAGGCCGCCTCGGCGGAGGCGTTCAGCGTAGGCCAGAAGGCCGCCTTCCCCTGCTTCACGTATGCCGCCGCCGCATCGACGTTCTTCAGCGCGATGCGCACGTCCAGGTTGTTGGCCAGTGCCCGTTGGATATACTGCTGCAAGCGGGGGTCGGTGAAGAAGTTCCTCCACGACACCTGCGCCAGCGAGGCCTGGTCCATCGACGGGGCCACGCTGTCCGCGATCCGGTCGGTGCGGTACAGTCCTTCCACCTGCATGGCGGGCCTTTCGTACTGCTTGGCCACGAAGCAGGATGATAGCGGCAGCAGGAGCACCGCACCCAGGAGCAGTCGGCCCCGGTCCATGATCTTCATCGCCCTGTGCTCAGTTGCCATTTTCCTGTTGTTGCAGCCGCCGGTCGCGCCTTCCGCTGAGCTTTTCCTGCAGCCATTGGAACAGCACGAACATGGAAGGCACCACGAACACGCCGATCACCGTTCCCACGAACAGTCCGCCCACCGCGGCCGTGCCGATGGAGCGGTCGCCCTGGGCGCCCACGCCGGTGGCAAAGGCCAGCGGCATCAGGCCGAAGACGAAGGCGAAGGAGGTCATCAGGATGGGACGGAAGCGCACCCGTGCCCCTTCCAGCGCCGCCTCCAGCAGGGACAGGCCGGCCCTGCGCTTCTGGATGGAGAGTTCCACGATCAGGATGGCGTTCTTGGCCAGCAGGCCGATGAGCATGATCAGCGCGATCTGGAAGTACACGTTCAGCTCCAGCCCGGCGAACTTGGCGCTGAGGTAAGCGCCCATGACGCCCACCGGCAGGGAGAACATCACCGCCAGCGGCAGCAGGTAGCTTTCATATTGCCCGGCCAGCACGAAGTAGACGAAGAGCACGCACAGCAGCAGGATGAAGGCGGTCTGGTTACCGGCCAGGATCTCCTCCAGGGTCAGGCCGCTGTACGCGATGGAGAGGTTCTGCGGCAGCGCGTCCTGCGCGCGGCGGATGGCTTCGATGGCATCGCCGGTGGAGAAGCCGGGGTTCGACGCGCCGGTGACGTGCACGGAGTTGAACAGGTTGAACCGCGTAACCGACTGCGGCCCGTAGATGGGCTTCAGTTTCACGAATTCGGTGATGGGCGCCATTTGCCCTTCCGCATTCCGCACATACATCGAGTTCAGGTCGGCGATGTCCGCGCGCTGGTCGGGCAGGGCCTGCACATATACGCGGTATTGCTTGCCGAAACGCGAGAAATCGGCGGCATAGATGCCGCCCACATAGCCTTGCAGGGTGGTGAAGATGTCGCCCACGTTCACCCCGGCCTCCTTGGCCCGTGGCACGTCGATGTCCATCTCGTACTGGCGGTAGCCGGTACTGAAGGAGGTTTGGGCATATTGGACCGCCGGGTCCTGCGCCAGCCTGGCAATGAAGCGCTGGGCCTCCGCGTCCAGGTCGGAGAAGCTCCCGCCCGACCGGTCGAGCAGCTCGAACTGGAACCCGTCGGCGGTGCCGTAGCCTTGGATGCTGGGGGGCGTGAAAAACAGGATGCGCGCCCCGGGGATGGTGGCGGCGGCGGCGAAGAGCTTGGCGGTGATGGCATCGATGGAGAGCGAATCGGCCTTGCGTTTGCCCCAGTCGTCGAGGGAAATGAAGGCGAGGCCGAAGTTGCTTCCGGCACCGCCCAGCAGGCTGAACCCGTTGGCGACGGAAAGGCTTTTCACGCCGGGCACCTGCAGCACCTTCTCGGCCATCAGGCGCGTCACCTCGGTGGTGCGGTCGGCCGTGGCGCCGTCGGGCAGCTGCACATCGCAGAAAATGGTGCCGCGGTCCTCCTTGGGCACGAACCCTTTTGAGGTGGTGGAGGCGGACCAGGCGATCAGGGCCACGCAGGCCAGCAGCACCATGGGCACCACCCAGCGGTGGCGCTGCAGCAGGAGCAGGCTATGCATGTAGCGCTCGGTGGTGTGGCGGAATCCCGTGTTGAACGCGTCATAGAACCGCTGCATGAAATTCCGCCGGTGCCCACCCTGCTGCACCGGCGGCCTGAGGAACAGCGCGCACAAGGCGGGGCTGAGGGTGAGGGCGTTGAGCGCGGAGATGAGGATGGCCACGATCAGTGTGACACCGAACTGCTTGTAGAACACGCCCGTGGTGCCTGGGATGAAGGTGATGGGGACGAACACGGAGGCCATTACCAAAGTGATGGAGATGATGGCCCCGGTGATCTCGGACATGGCGGACTGCGTCGCGGTCAGGCTGTTCCGGCCGGTGCCTTCCAGCTTCGCGTGCGCTGCCTCCACCACCACGATGGCATCATCCACCACGATGCCGATGGCCAGCACCAAGGCAAACAGGGTGAGCAGGTTGATGGAGAAGCCCGCGAGCCAGATGAAGAAGAAAGTGCCGATGATGGACACGGGCACGGCAATGGCCGGGATAAGCGTGGAACGGAAATCCTGGAGGAAGATGAACACCACCAGGAACACCAGGACGAAGGCCTCCAGGAGGGTGGTGACCACCTTGCGTATCGAGGCATCGAGGAACCGGTTGGTATCGTAGGTCACCGAAAGGCCGACGCCCTTGGGGAAGTCCTTGGCCATCTCGTCGAGCCGCGCATGGATGGTCTGGATGATCTCGTGCGCGTTGGATCCCGGGGTCTGGTAAATGCCGATGGTGATGGCGGGATTCCCGTTGGTGACCGAGTTGGTCTCGTAGCCTTGGGCATCAAGCTCCACCTTGGCCACGTCCTTCAGCAGCAGGTACCGGCCGTCGCCCTTGGCACGCAGCACGATGCCCCCGTATTGCTCGGGGGTCTTGTAGCGGCCGCTGTATCGGATCACATACTCGAAGGCCTTGCCGGCGTTCTTGCCGATGGTGCCCGCGGCGGCCTCGCGGCTCTGTTCGTTGATGGCGGCCACCACGTCCGCCGGGGTCAGCCCGTAGGCGGCCAGCTTGGCGGGGTCCATCCACACGCGTATGGCATAGGTGCGGCGCCCCAGCACGCGCACGTCGCCCACGCCGCTCACGCGCTGGATCGCGGGCACCACGTTGATGTTGGCGTAGTTCTGCAGGAAGGTGGCGCCGAATTCCGGGTTGGTGGAGTAGATGTTGAACCACAGCAGGGCATCGGTGCTTTGCTTCTTGGTGATCACCCCGGCGCGCGTCACCTCGGCGGGCAACAGGGGCAGTGCCTGGGCCACGCGGTTTTGCACGTGCACCGCGGCGATGTCGGGGTCCGTGCCCTGGTCGAAGAAGACCTGGATGTTGGCACTGCCGTCATTGCTGGCCGTGGAGGTGACGTACTTCATGTGCTCCACCCCGTTGATCTGCTCCTCGATGGGGATGATCACGCTTTCCAGCACGGTCTGCGCGTTCGCGCCGGTGTACACGGTGGATACCTGCACGGTGGGCGGAGCAATGTCCGGGTACTGCGAGATCGGCAGCATGTAGATGCCGATGATCCCCAGCAGCACGATGATGATGGAGATGACGGTGGAGAGGACCGGCCTTTCGATGAATTGCTTGAACATGGCTCTTGCTTGCTTCCCCCGCCCGCTATTGGAACACGGGCTTGATGCTGGTTGCCAGGCTATCAAATACCATGGGTTGCGGCTGTATCCTCGCCCCTTCGCGCAGCTGGGCGGCCCCTTTGGCCACGATGAGGTCACCGGTGCGGATGCCGGAGCGGACCACGTAGAGGTTGTCCACTTGATCGCGTACGTCGATCACCCGGGCGGTGACAGCCGTGTCGCCCACCACCTGGAAGACATACACCTTGCCTTGCTGCTCATAGGTGGATTCCTGCGGCACCAGCACCGCATCCTTGTAGTCCACGGGCACCAGGATGATGCCACTGCTGCCGTTGGGGATCAAGTGTTCCGGATTCGGGAAGGTGGCGCGGAAGCTCACCGATCCGGTGGCGGGGTCCACCTGCGCGGTCACCGCCATGATGCGGCCCGCGTGTGCATACACCTCCCCGTTGGGCAATTGCAGCTTCACGGGGGGAAAATGCTTCACCTTCTCCTCCAGGGTGGCCCCGGGTGTCTTTTGCAGGAAATCCACGTAGTCGGCCTCGTTCATGGAGAAGTAGCCGTAGACCTCGCTGGTGTTGGACACCGTGGTGAGCGGCAACGGTGTGGTCGGGCCCACCAACGTGCCTTGCCGGTAGGGGATCGCCCCGACGAAGCCTTCCACGGGGCTGGCGATGTTGGCATAACCGATGCTGGCCGTGATGCTGTTGTACGCGGCCTTGGCCTGCGCCAGGCGCGCCTCGGCCGTTTCCAATTGCACCTGGCTCACGATGTTCTGCCTCACCAGGGGGCGCAGCTGGTCCACGCCCACCTGGGCCGCATCGATGTTGGCCTTGGCCGCCTGGGCATCCTCCGTAAGCGATTGCGTCTCCAAGCGGAAAAGGGGCTGCCCGGCCCGCACATGCTCACCCTCGTCCACCAGCACACCGGTGATGTACCCCGCGATCTTCGCCCGCACCTCGGCATTGACGATGCCCTGCAGGCTCACCGGATAGCTCCGCTCCCCGATGATGTCGCGCCCGGGCACCTGCACCACGGGGACCGCCGGGATCCGCGCCTGCCCCTGCCGCCCCTGTTGCCGTTGGCAGGAGGCCGAAAGGAGGGCCAGCATCATCAAGGAAATATGCCTCATGCTCATCGCTTGTGCAACAGGTATTGGTTTTCGCGGGCCCGGTACTTCTCCGCCATCCGGGTGAGGAGGGCCATGGCCTCCCCAAGGAACTCCACGGCATCCTCCTGCACGTGGGTGCTTATGGGCTCCCCGCCGCCCGTGCGGTTCACCGCCTTCTTGTAGGCCAGGATCCGCCCGTGCAATTCCGCTTCCAGTCGCCATTGGTCCAGAAGTGACCGGATCTTCCGGGTGATGTACCCCGGTGCCATGCAGTGGTAGCGCCTACGGTCGCCAGGCTTGGTGAAATAGATCACACGCTGCTGCGCCACCAGCGTGTTCAGGCTGGTGGAGATGGTCCCTTTGCTGGCCGCCAGCTCCCGTACCAGTTCCTCAAAGGTGGTGCCCCGCGTCCCGTTGAGGATCAGCGTGGCCAAAATCCGGGACGCCACCGGTGGCACCATTTTCTGCTGCTCGAAGTAGAGGCCGAGCATCTCCACCAGCTGCTTGCGTTCTGCGTTTTGCGATGATCCTGCCATGATCATTCCCGACCGGCGTTGCCATGAAACAAACGCGGGAACAACTTGTTCGGAAGATCCCGAACCGATCGGTCGGCAGGGACTGCGCAGACCCCGATGGGCACCTTCCGGGAAGTAAGGGCACTCCGTGACTTGAGTGCCCCAACCCCACGGTCCGTGCGACCACATGCGTCCCAAGGATGGGCCTCCCGGGCCACGGACCATCCATTCCCCCTCCCCTTTTACCTTCGCGCCTTCGCCCACGCACCAGCTGCGGCGAGCAGGACATGGCACTGTTACAAGGCAAGAAGGCGCTGATCACCGGCGGCACGCGCGGCATCGGCAGGGGCATCGTGGAGCGTTTCCTGGAGGAAGGCGCCGAAGTGGCTTTCACCTACGTGAGCAGCCCGGAAAAAGCGAACGCCCTGGCGGAGGAGCTGGAGGCCAGGCACGGCCGCAAGGTGCTGGCCATCCAAAGCAATGCCGGTGATTTCAACGCCGCGCAAGCCACCGTAGACCAGGTGGTGGGGGTCTTCGGCGGGCTGGACATCCTGGTGAACAACGCGGGCATCACCAAGGACCAGCTGTTGATGCGCATGAGCGAGGCGGACTTCGACGCGGTGATCAACACCAACCTGAAGAGCGTGTTCAACATGACCAAGGCGGTGATGCGCACCATGCTGAAGCAGCGCAACGGCAGCATCATCAACATGAGCAGCGTGGTGGGCGTGAAGGGCAACGCAGGCCAGGCCAACTACGCGGCCAGCAAGGCCGGCGTGATCGGCTTTACCAAGAGCACCGCCCTGGAACTGGGCAGCCGCAACATCCGCTGCAATGCGGTGGCCCCGGGCTTCATCGAGACGGAGATGACGGGCAAGCTGGACGAAAAAACGGTGCAGGGCTGGCGCGAGGCCATCCCCATGAAGCGCGGCGGCACCCCGGTGGATGTGGCCAATGCGTGCATCTTCCTCGCCAGCGACCTCAGCGGATACGTCACAGGCCAGACCCTGCATGTGTGCGGGGGGATGTTGACGTGAGGGGTTGTTGTCAGTTGTGGGTTGTCAGTTCTCAGTTGTCAGTTGTTAGTTCTCAGTTCTCAGTTGTGGGTTGTCAGTTCTCAGTTTTCAGTTGATAGTTCGAGGTTCCCGGGTGAAAGAATGGAAGGATGAGGGACCACGCGTGGCATTCCTGACAACCAACAACTGAGAACCGGCAACGAAAGCCATGAACCTCACCACCGCCCATTCCCTTTGGCTGGCACCCTTGTGCGTGCTGCTGGGCATCGGCGCGGCCTGGCTGCTCTACCGGGGAACACGGGAGAAAAACGGATGGGGGCCGGCGTTGCAATGGTCCATGGGCGTGCTCCGCGCGGTGGTCATTGCCCTGCTGGCATTCTTCCTGCTGGAACCCATGGTGCGGCTGCTGGTACGGGAGGTGCGCAAGCCGGTGGTGGTGCTGGCGCATGACGGCTCCTCCTCCTTGCTGGCCACCGGCGATCCGTCCGCCTTCCGGGAGGGCTACGCCAAGGCGTTGGAAGCGCTAGCCTCCCAACTTGGCGACCGGTACGAGGTGCGCAGCTTCACCTACGGCAGCGAGGTGGAGGATGGGCTGCACTTCGCCCAGCGCGACGAACAAACGGACATCGACCAGCTCTTTCGCACGGTGTACGACCGTTTCGCGGGCCCCGACCTGGGTGCGGTGGTGATCGATGGGGACGGCATTTACAATCGGGGCCGCGACCCGCGCCTGGCCGCCGAGCGGTTGGGCGTGCCGGTGTTCGCCATCATGCTGGGCGACACCACGGTGCGGCCCGACCTGGTGCTGCGGGGCGTGGACCATAACCGGATCACGTACCTGGGCAACCAGTTCCCGTTGCTGGTGAAATGGAAGGCCGACCACCTTGCCGGCAAAAACACCCGGCTGAGCGTGTTGCACAACGGCAAGGAGGTGGCGGCCAAGGACCTGGCGATCCCCGGCGACCCGATGATGGCGGAGGTGCCCCTGCTGATCCAGGCCGATGTGGCGGGCCTGCAACGGTACACCATTGCCCTGCGCGCGGTGCAAGGCGAGGTGACCACGGCCAACAACCAGCAGGACATCTATGTGGACGTGCTCGACGACCGGCGCAAGGTGCTCATCCTGGCCCGGGCCCCGCACCCCGACGTGGCGGCGATACGCCAGGCCATGGCCAGTGTGGAAGGCTACACCGTGGAAAGCGCGCTGGCCTCCAACTTCACCGGGCCCGTTGCGGCCTACGACCTGGTGATCCTGCATCAATTGCCCGCACCCGATGCCGCGCTGCAAACCGTATTCCAACAGATCGGGAAGAAGGAGATCCCTACGTGGACCATCGTGGGGCAACAGAGCGACTTGCGGCAAGTGGGCGAACTGGGCGACGGGGTGTCGATTGAGCATGCGCGGGGCGGCTTCACCGACGCGCAGGCCGCCTTCCTTCCCGACTTCACGCTTTTCACGCTGGACCCGGAGGACATCCGCAGCTACGAGCGCTTCCCGCCGTTGCAGGTGCCCTTCGCCCAGTACAACCTCTCCCGGTCGGCCACGCCGCTGTTCAGCCAACGCATCGGGTCGGTGCGCACGGCGTATCCGCTCTTCGCCTTCCAGGCGCAGGCGGCGCGCCGCACGGCCATCACCTGTGGCGAAGGCCTGTGGCGATGGCGGCTGGCCGACATGCAGCAGAACAACACCACCACGCATTTCGACCGGCTGGTGCAGAAGACCGTGCAGTTCCTGGCGCTGAAACAGGACAAGAGCCGTTTCCGGGTGAAGGTGGAACGCGAGTTCGCCCAAAATGAGAAGGTGGCGTTCGATGCCGAGTTGTACAACGCGAGCTACGAACCGGTGAACACGCCCGAGGCATCGATCACCCTGAGGAACGAGGACGGCAAGGAATTGGCGTACACGTTCAGCCGCGCCGACGGGGGCTACCACCTGGACGCCGGGGTGCTGCCGGCCGGGCGCTACACGTGGCAGGCGGCGGTCCGCCTGGATGACCAGCGGCTGACGGCCCAAGGGGAGTTCCTGGTGAAACCCCTGGTGGCCGAGCGCATGAACACGGTGGCCGATCATGGCCTGTGGGAGAACATGGCCGCGCGAACGGGCGGCCTGGCGGTGGGGCCGGACAAGCTGGAGGCCATCACCGGCTCGCTGAAGGACCGTCCGGAATTGGCGGCGCGCTCCTATTCGCACAGCAGCTTCACCGACCTCATCGGGGTGCGTTGGCTCTTCTTCCCCCTGTTGCTGCTGCTCACCGCGGAATGGGCGCTGCGGCGCAGAAGCGGCACGTATTGAGATGCTTTCCGCGCTGAAGAACCGTACCGGGGAAGGCGGGCCGGGAAGGCGTCCGGGAAGGAGGGCCGCCCGGCGGGTGCTGCTGGCCGCGCTGGCCGTGTTGTTGCTGTTCCTGCTCCGCTACCCGATCCTGCGCGGCATGGGCAACTACCTGATCACCGAAGATCCCGCCACCCGGGTGGATGCGGTGTTCGTGCTCGGCGGCTCCGTTCTTGACCGGGGTGTGGAGGCGGCCCGGGTATACCGGCAGGGCCTCGCCGACCGCTTCATCTTCACCGGGGCCCCGGTACCCCAGGTGCTGGAGGCCCTGGGCATCGACAGCACCGAGGCGGAATGTACGCGCCATGCCGCCGTGCTGGCGGGCCTCCCGCCGGAGCTGGCCACCGTGATGAACGTGGGCACCAGCACCTACGAGGAGTTCCAGGCCCTCCTGGCCTACGCCAAGGCCGAGGGCCTCGACAGCGTGATGGTGATCTCCAGCTGCTTCCACCTGCGTCGCATCGGCCGGGTGTTCCGAAAGCCGTTCCGCCAGGCGGGCATCACCGTGGTCCTGCACGGCGCACCATCTTCCGTCTACGACGAATCACGCTGGTGGGCCAGCGAGGAGGGCCTGATCATGGTGAACAACGAGTACGTCAAGCTGGGGTATTACCTGCTGAAGTACTGACCGGTGCCTGGCCGCTACGGCTGGATCACCACGCGCTGCACCGCCCGCCGCCCCGCCCCTTCCGCCACCAGGATGTAGGCACCCCGGGCCAAATGCGACAGGTCCATGTCCAGCCGATCCATGCCCGCCGCTACGCCCCTGCTCCAAACCACCCGCCCCAAGGCATCCTGCGCACGGACGGTCCGCAGGCCACGCGCCGCAGGCAGGTAGGCAACGAACTGCCCGTTGTTGGGGTTCGGGGCCACCACGATGGCGTCGTTGGCCGGCTTTTCATGGATCCCCACCCAATCCACGCAGAACTGTGTGCTGGCCTCATATCCGAAGGTGCCGTCACCGTCCAGCAGCACGTTCCCCAGGGTGTCCGTGATCTGGTAGCTCCCTTCCCCGTAGCCGCAGCACATGCCGTCGCCCACGTCATCGGTCACGGTGAAGATGTAGCAATCGTGGGACAGGCACACCTGTGTGTTCACCGTGTAGCCGTTGCTGCTGTTGTTGTACGGGCCGCCCTGGTGGGCCAGGTAGCCGTCCTGCGTCTCGATCCTCCACCGCGTTTCCGTGCCATAGCGGTCCAGGTTCATCCGTACCACCGAGAGGATCACCGGGTCGTTCACCAGGAAGGTCACGCTGTCGGCATTGTTGAGCGGGTTGGTATCGATATCGTTGTTCGGGTCGGCCACGGTCACCTTCAGTTGATGCATGCCATTGGGCAGGGCCATGGCCGGCAGCATCACGTTGGTCGTCTGCAGGGGTTGGATGGTCCCGTACCAGGGAATGACGCCCATGGCGGTCCCGTCCACCGCATATTGGATGTTGGCATAGCCGATGGGCCCCTCGCCGTTGTTCTTCAGCGTCACCATCGGCCGGATGCTGTCGGTGTTGCAATTGACGCGCGGGACCTGGCCGATGCTGGTGATGGCCGCGTCCAGCGGCACCGGCACGAAAGCGCCGGGATCGAACCCGTCCAAGGTATCGCCGCATTCACCGAGCCACTGGGAGATCTGCGGGTAGAGCAGGTCGAAGCGGCCGTAATAGTCGTTGACGTTGTTGCTGCACGAGGCCTGTCCGCCGTACAACTGGCCGATCACACGGTGGTTCTGGTCCCAGATGGCGCTGCCCGAACTACCCTGCTCGGTGGTCCCGATGTCCCACTGGGGCGCGTGCCAGCAATCGGCATCGCCGCTGCCCGCGTTGATGTTGTCCTGCCCGATGGGGCCGAAGGAGCTGCAGATCTTCTTGATGTCGCCGCGCGGATGGTGGATCCCCACGATGGTGTCGGGCGTGGCCCCGGAGGCGTCCCAACCGCTGAAATACGGTTCGAACTCCTCCGGCGGCGTGCTGCTCAGGCGCAGGAATGAGCCGTCGGTTCCCTGCCATTCCAGCAGCTTGTCACAGCCGGTGATGGTGTGGTCCATCGGTGCATTCTCCGTGGGGTCGCACACCGGGCTTTCCCAATTGAAGAGGAACACCCACGAGGCGTTGGTCTCGTTGTCCACGGTGCAGTGGCGCGCGGTGAGGAAGTAGGGGGTGCTGTCGTTGGCGCAGTTGTTCAGCAGCGACCCGGAGCACAGGCCCCCGCCCAGCATGATGCGGGCCACGCTGCGGATCTCGGCGCGCCAGTCATCCCCTTCCGGGCAAATGGTGTTCACATTGCACGGCCCGCTGTCGCCGAAATCGCGCTGCTCCCCGCTTTTCGCGCCCACGCCGATGTAGCGGTAGCCATGGACCACGTTGCTGATGGTGAGCCGGCCCTGCCCCGCCAGCCCCGGCGGCTCGATGTATTCCACGGTAAGGCGGTCCCCGCCCAACGGTGCCGTGCCGAAAGCGGTATGGCCGGGGTTGCTCCCCGCGGTGAAGCCGCCGCGCACCTGGCCGGCCTCGTTGTAGATGAACATGCGTGCCCCTTCCGGGATGATGTATTCGCTCCACTGCAAGTTGATGGACAGCGCCCCGGGGCAGTGCAGCATCAGCCGCCATACGCGGTCGCCGTTGGGCATGGTGGCCCACGAGCCGCTGTTGTCCAAGCTGAGGTGGACCGCATGCTCAAAGCCGAACCGGAAGGGGCCTTTCACGCCCGAGGCATAGCGGGCCTCATCCTCGGCGATCAACCGGTCGTGGTCCAATGCCGGGAACTCCTCCACCACGGCGGGCGGCATGCCCCGCTTCTCGGCCTTGTCGCCATAGGGGTGCCCACCGAAGGAGATCTGGGCGGCCAGGGGCGTGGCCAGGAGGAGCAATGCAACTGCCGAAAGCGTAGGGGTCCGCGTCATTTCATGCTGGGTTCGATGGGAGACGGCCGAAGGCACCGCCCCGGTTGTCCGTACCTGGATCGCAACGAAAATAGATGATGCCCCCGGCAACGCGCGCATCCGGGGCTACGCCGGCTTCTTCCCGCCCGCCCGCGCGTCGATCAGCTTGCGCATGGCGAAGAGCTCGTCGCGGAACTGCGCGGCGGCCATGAAATCGAGGTCTTTGGCCGCCTTCTTCATCTGGGCCTCCAGCAGGCTGGCGTTCTTCTCCAACTGCTCCACGGGCATGTACTGCACCACGGGGTCCGCGGCCAGGCTCAGCTCCTCGGGTTCCAGGTACGGCCTGGCCCCCGCGTGGTCCACCTGGTCGATCACCGCGGTCTGCTGCATCACCGAGGCGCGGTCGCGCTTGATCTGCGTGGGCGTGATGCCGTGTTCCTGGTTGTAGGCCTTCTGCTTGGCGCGCCGGCGTTCGGTCTCCTCCATGGTGCGGCGCATGCTGTCGGTGATCTCATCGGCATAGAAGATCACCAGTCCGTTGATGTTGCGCGCGGCGCGTCCCGCGGTCTGCGTCAGCGAGCGGTTGCTGCGCAGGAAGCCTTCCTTGTCGGCGTCCAGCACGGCCACCAGCGATACTTCGGGCAGGTCCAGTCCCTCGCGCAGCAGGTTCACGCCCACCAGCACGTCGAAGAGGCCGAGGCGCAGCTGGCGTAGGATCTCGATGCGCTCCAGGGTCTCCACATCGCTGTGGATGTACTTGCACTTCACCCCGTTCTTGGCCAGGAAATCGGTGAGCTCCTCGGCCATGCGCTTGGTGAGGGTGGTCACCAGCACACGTTCCTCCTTTTCGCTGCGCAGGCGGATCTCGTGCAGCAGGTCATCGATCTGGTCGCGCGTGGGGCGCACCTCGATGGGCGGGTCCAGCAGCCCGGTGGGCCGCACCACCTGTTCCACCACGATGCCCTCGCTGCGCTCCAGCTCGAAGTCGGCCGGGGTGGCGCTGACGAAGATGGTCTGGCCGATCATGCTTTCGAACTCATCGAAGGTGAGCGGGCGGTTGTCCAGGGCGCTGGGCAGGCGGAAGCCGTACTCCACGAGGTTCTTCTTGCGGCTGCGGTCGCCGCCGTACATGGCGCCGATCTGCCCGATGGTGACGTGGCTCTCGTCGATGACCGTGAGGTAGTCCTTGGGGAAATAGTCCAGCAGGCAGAAGGGGCGCTGCCCCTGTTCGCGCCGGTCGAAGTAGCGGCTGTAGTTCTCGATGCCGCTGCAGTAGCCCAGTTCGCGCATCATCTCCAGGTCGTAGTTCACGCGCTCGTCCAGGCGCTTGGCCTCGAGGTGCTTGCCGATCTCGTTGAAGAACTCCACCTGCTTCACCAGGTCGTCCTGGATGTCGCGGATGGCGTCGTTGAGCGTTTGCTGGCTGGTGACGAAGAGGTTGGCCGGGTAGATGGGCATTTCCGGCACCGTCTCCAGGGTCTTGTTGTTGGCCACGTCGAAGCGTTCGATCTTCTCGATCTCGTCGCCCCAGAAATGGATGCGCACGCCCTCGTCGGCGTAGGCCAGGTACACCTCCACCACGTCGCCGCGCACGCGGAAGTTGCCGCGCCCGGGATCGATGTCGCGGCGGCTGTATAGCGAGGTCACGAACTGGTGCAGCAGGGCGTTGCGTGAGACCTTCTGCCCGTTGTGCACATGGATCACGCTCTTGTGGAACTCGGCCGGGTTGCCGATGCCGTAGATGCAGCTCACGCTGGCCACCACGATCACGTTGCGCCGCCCGCTCATCAGGGCGCTGGTGGTGCTCAGGCGCAGCTTCTCGATCTCCGCATTGATGGAGAGGTCCTTCTCGATGTATGTGCCGGTGACGGGCAGGTAGGCCTCGGGCTGGTAGTAGTCGTAGTAGCTGACGAAATACTCGACCGCGTTCTTCGGGAAGAATTCGCGGAACTCGCTGTAGAGCTGGGCTGCCAGCGTCTTGTTGGGCGCAAACACGATCGCGGGGCGCCCGAGGCGCGCGATCACGTTGGCCATGGTGAAGGTCTTGCCCGAACCGGTCACGCCCAGCAGGGTCTGGAAGACCTCACCGTCGCGCACGCCCTCGACCAGCTCGGCGATCGCCGTTGGCTGGTCGCCGGCCGGCGGGTAGGGCTCGAAGAGCTGGAACGGCGAATCGGGAAAGCTCACGAAGCGGCCCGGGGCGACGGGCGGCGCGGCGACGGCTTGGGCGGTGGCTGGCATGGTCATGAGGTCGGGGCGACCGGCGGGAATGCAACGGATCGATAAAATCGCACCCAACCCTGCAGGCTAACGCATCTGTTGCGGCCATGCCAGGCGTTCTGGCTCTCCCCACGAGGATCACTCCCATGTCCCTCTTCTCTGCCGTCGAACTGGCGCCGCGCGACCCCATCCTGGGCCTGAACGAACAGTTTGCCGCCGACTCCAACCCGAACAAGGTCAACCTCGGGGTCGGCGTCTACCTGGACGAGCACGGCAAGCTGCCGCTGCTGCAGTGCGTGCAGGCGGCCGAGCAGGCCCTGATGGCCACGCCCAAGCCACGCGGCTACCTGCCGATCGACGGCATCCCGGCCTACGACAGCGCGGTCAAGGGCCTGGTGTTCGGTGCCGACTCCGAGCCGGTGCGCTCGGGCCGCATTGCCACCGTCCAGGGCCTGGGCGGCACCGGCGCGCTCAAGATCGGCGCCGACTTCCTCAAGCACCTGAACCCGACGGCCCAGGTGCTGATCTCCGACCCGAGCTGGGAAAACCACCGCGCCCTGTTCACCCAGGCCGGGTTTCCGGTCGCGACCTACCGCTACTACGACGCGGCCACGCGCGCGCTCGACTTCGACGCCATGCTGGCCGACCTGCAGTCGGCCGCTGCCGGCACCATCGTCGTGCTGCACGCCTGCTGCCACAACCCGACCGGCTACGACCTCTCGCCGGCGCAATGGGACCGCGTCGTCGCCGCGGTGAAGGCACGCCGCCTGACGCCCTTCCTCGACATGGCCTACCAGGGCTTCGGCCACGGCATTGCCGAGGACGGTGCCGTGGTCGGCAAGTTTGCCGCCGCCGGCCTGAACTTCTTCATCTCGACCTCGTTCTCCAAGAGCTTTTCCCTCTACGGCGAGCGCGTCGGCGCGCTCTCGGTGCTGTGCACCGACCAGGACGAGGCCGCGCGCGTGCTGTCGCAACTCAAGATCATGGTCCGCACCAACTACAGCAACCCGCCCACGCACGGCGGCGCAGTGGTGGCGATGGTGCTGGGCGACCCGCGCCTGCGCGCCCAGTGGGAGGCGGAACTGGCCGGCATGCGCGAGCGCATCAAGCGCATGCGCGGCAAGCTGGTCGAGGGCCTCAAGGCCGCCGGCGTGGCGCAGGACATGGGCTTCATCACCGAGCAGATCGGCATGTTCAGCTACTCGGGCCTCGCCAAGGCGCAGATGCAGCGCCTGCGCAGCGAGTTCGGCGTCTACGGCACCGACAGCGGGCGGCTGTGCGTCGCGGCGCTGAACGAGAAGAACATCGACTACGTGTGCCGCGCCATGGCCCGGGTGATGTGAGGTGCCGGCGGCGTCAGGCCGGCGGCGGATAGTCGTCGTACAGCCCGCGTCCGCTCTTGAGCCCCAGGCGACCTTCGGCCACCAGCGCGCGCAGCAAGGTGCGCGGGGACTCGGGCAGGCCGGCGCGTTGGCTCGCGTAGTGTTCCTCGATGGCCAGGACGACGTCCAGCCCGACCGCGTCCATCAGCCGGCAGGGTCCGGCCGCCATGCCCGAAGCCTGGCAGTAGATGGCGTCCACCTCGGCGGGCGTGGCCACGCCTTCGGCCACGACGGCAAGCGTCTCGCGCTTGATCGCGGCCCAGATGCGGTTGAAGATGAAGCCCATGCTCTCGCCCCGCACCACGTACGGAGTCAGGCCATAGCCGGGCAGGCGCTCGACCAGCAGTGCGATCACGCGCGGATCGGTGAAGCCGCAGGACATCAGCTCGACCGGCGTGATCTCGGGCGGCATCAGGAAGTGGGTGTTGAGCAGGCGCGCGGGCTGGTGGACGCTGGCGACCAGCGCGCTGGAGCAGTAGGAGGAGGAGTTGCTGGCCAGGATCGCGTCGGGCTCGGCCAGGGCGTCGACCTGGCGGAAGATGGCCTGCTTGAGCGCCAGGTCTTCGGGCACCGACTCGACCACCAGCCAGGCGTTCGTCAGCGCCGCCTGCAGTTGGTCCACGGCAACGATGCTGCCCGCCTGGCTGCCGGGCCGGCTGGCCAGGACGGCCGGCAATTG
>JAGFIV010000093.1 GCA_024103275.1 Flavobacteriales bacterium | reverse complement strand
ATACCGTGACGGCCACGGCCACGAACGTGCACGGCTGCACCGCCTCGGTCACCTATCCCGACGTGATCGAGGTGCTGACACCCGGCAATGTGGCGGAGTTCACCTACACGGTGGATGCCATCTGTCCCGAGGTGCTCATCACTTGCACGCCCATCTATGGCCTGGACTCGGCAAGGTGGCGCTACCGTTATCCCACCAATGGTCCTTGGACGGAGGGTACGCCGGATGCCTCCGGCACCCTCCATCTGACCCTGCCCTTGGGGGCCCAACTTGTGATGGTGGAGTTGGAAGGCGACCAAGGCAATTGCTCCAACACGTGGACCTCCATCCTGGTCGCGCCCGCGGCTTCCGACCTCTATTTATCCACGAGCAACACCGACCCCTGCCCCGGCGATGAGGTCAATTTCTCGGCCCTCCCCAGCGGGGAATGGTCCGATTTTTCATGGACCGGCCTGGCCCCGCCGCCGCCGGGGTTGCCTGATGTCAGCGGCTCCTTCCCCGCGAACGGCGACTACACCGTTTGCGTGTCCGGCGTGAACACCCAATACGGCTGCCTGGATACGGCGTGCGTGGTGCTCAACGTGTTGAAGCCCGGGCCGGAGGTGGCGGTACAGGCCAGCAAGGACCCGGTGTATTGCACCTATGATGTCTGCGTGACGGACACGTCGGACTGCCCGGGCTGCACCTACCAATGGACCTTCACCGACCAGGTGACCAACATCAGCTCCACGCCTTGCCCGGACCTGCCCAACTGCTGCCAAGCTTTCGCGCCGAGCATCATCAACGCAACGTTGACGGCCACGGCACCGAACGGCTGTTCCACCACCGTGGTGATCCCGGACATCCTCGGGCTGGGCAACGTGATCGGCCCGTGGACACAAGATGAGGACAGCGTGGCCTGCGCCCCGTACTGTGTCACCTTCACGGCCTTCAACACGGCACTGCAAGGCTACACGTACAGCTGGGATTTCAATGACCCCTGTGACGGGGCAGGCGGGCCGGGTGCCGTGGCCCAGCACTGCTACACCTGCGCGGGCGTCTTCTGTCCGTCCATGGCGCTCACCGATCCGGACGGATGCGTGGTGATCGTCAACTGCGAAGAGCCCATCGTGGTGCAGGAATACCACGTGCAGGTGAGCTACGACCCGGTCATCTGCGCCGGCGATACGTCCATCGCGCAATTCACACCCGGCGCTCCGTTCGGCCTGCAAAGCGTCTCCTTTCAGCCGGGCGGCTCCACGGCGGCAGTGGATCCCCCGTACACGCATGCCCTGTTCCCGGCCGAGAGCACCAGCTACGTCGCCGTGAGCACCTACGCCCAATGCACGGACCGGGACACCTTGGTGGTCCAGGTGAACCTGCCTCCTATGCTGGTGCCGGACCCCTTCGGGCCGTTCTGCCTGAACGACGACGCGCTGGACCCTCCGGTGATCAACACCGCAAGCACGGGGACGGGCAGTTGGAACTGGCCCGCCGCTTGGCCGCAACCGATGGGGTTGGGCAGCGGGTCCCACAGTGTATCATACAGCTTCACCGACACCTTGGGCTGCTCCAGCACGATCACCGTGCCGTTCACCATCCACGATACCACCGCCGTCGTCCTGGCCCCCATGGAAGCCTGCATCGACGCGGCACCGTTCAGCCTGATGCCGTTCGTGGACCATGCCGGCGGCACCTTCTTCGCGCAGTACATGCCGGGGATCTGGAGCGAATTGCCGGTGCAGTTCCGGGCGCAGGACATCCAGGACCCGCCCGCCACGGTGTTCTCCGTGCCCATCCGCTATACCTATGTCGACAACCACGGGTGCACCAGCATCAACGAGGCGGCGCTCCAGGTCCATCCCTTGCCGGTCCCGGCATTCAGCGCCCCGGACCTTTGCGCCGCCGACACCTTGGTCGTCACCAACGGCAGCACCATCCCCTCGGGGACGATCGATGGGTGGCAGTGGCAGATGAGCGGCCAGGGGAACAGCACGGCCTACGAGCCTCCGCCACAGCCATGCCCCAACGCGGGCGAGGTGACGATCTCGCTTACCGCCACCAGCGATCACGGGTGCCTGGCCACGGTGGCCGATACGGTGCAGGTGCACGCCTTGCCGGTATTGACGGCAGCCCCCTTCGGACCGTTCTGCCTGAACGACGGGCCCTTGCCGAACCCGGTGGTGGGCACCACGAACCCCGCCGAGGCCGAGGTTTGGACCTGGCCGGGAAACACCAACGTGGCCATCGAGATCGGGGCGGGGCCTGGCAGCGTAGGCTACGTCCTCACCGATGTCAATGGCTGCAAGGCCGCGATCGAGGTCCCATTTATGATCAACGACACCACGGCCGTCACCTTCGATCCCATTTCCGCGTGCACGGATACGGATCCGATCCAGCTGGAAGACCATGCGAGCCTGCCGGGCGGAACCTTCCTGGCACAGTACCAGCCTGGCAGCACTGTTTGGATCACGCTCGCCGACGGCCTTTTCGATCCGGCCTACATCAACCCGCTGCCGTTGGCTGAACAGGCCTTTCCGGTGCGGTATGCCTACACGAATGCCATGGGCTGCACGAGCCGGAATGACACACAGGTGCTCCTGTACCCGTTGCCGCAACCGGCCTTTGTGTCAGCGGATGCCTGTGCCTACGATCCCTTGCCGATCACCGATGCCAGCACCATCGGGTCGGGGGCCATCACCGGCTGGCATTGGGAAGTGACCGGGCAGGGGAGCCTGACCGGGCAGGTGCTGCCACCCTTGCTGTTCAACGGGCCTGACACCGTGAACATCGCATTGACCACCGTGAGCGACCAGGGTTGCGTGTCCACCGCCACCGGCACGGTGCTGGTACATCCTGTGCCCGTGGCCGCCTTTGCCTCCGCGGATGCCTGCCAGTACCAGGACGTGGTCTACGCCAACGCCAGCACCCTTGCGTGGCCGGGCATCCTGTCCATGGACTGGCGTTTCGGCGATGGGTCCACGACGACCGGAAACGATCCCGTACACCAGTGGGATGCCTGGGGGGCCTTCACGGACACGCTGATCGTGTCCTCAGAATTCGGTTGCAGGGACACCGCGACGGTGGGGCTGACGATCCACCCGGCCCCGGTGAACATCATCGAGCTGGCCCCCAACTGCTTCGGACTGCCCAGCACCGTATCCAGCGCTTCCTCCATTCCGCTGGGCACCATCAGCGCCACCTGGTGGGACATGGAGGGGAACACCTACATGGGCCCCACGGCCACGCACCTGTTCTCCGGTGCCGGTTTCTGGCCGGTCACCTTGTATACCGAAAGTGACATGGGATGCATCGCCGAGCTCACCGGGGCCATGGAGATCTGGCCTTTGCCGCACGTGTCCTGCATGCTGGATCAATCGGAGCTGTGCCAGCTGGACAGCGTGCAGTTCACCGATTCCAGCGTGATCCCGGCCCCCTACGCCAATGCGGACTGGCAGTGGTGGATCAACGGAACCTGGATCGGCAGCGGCACGCATCAAACGGTCATCTTCACCGACCCCGGCCAATTCGATGTCAGCTTGATCGTCACCTCCGCCAACGGCTGCGTGGACTCGCTGACGCAGACGGCACAGGTGCTGGTGCACCCCTTGCCCGTGGCCGGCTTCCAAGCCACGCCCCGGCACACCAGCATCCTCCAACCGATGGTGCAATTCACCGACCAGTCGCAGGGGGCGGTGTACTGGACCTACAACTTCGGGGACGATCAGTTCTCGCATGCACCCAACCCCGTCCACTTGTATGGATCCTTCGGCACCTTCGATGTGCTGCAAACGGTGGTCAACGAGTTTGACTGCATGGACACGGCGTGGCAGCGGATCGTGGTGGACCCGGAGCCCTTGGTGTATGTGCCCAACGCCTTCACGCCGGACAAAGACGGGCTCAACGACGTGTTCAAGCCTTCGCTGGACGGCTTCGCCATCTGGGAATACGAGCTGACCATCTGGGACAGGTGGGGCGAGATGATCTTTGAGACCACGGACCCGGGTGCCGCGTGGGACGGGATGTACGGGGACAGCCCGGTGCAGAACGGCGTTTATGTGTGGCAGATCAAGTTACGCGCGGAAGGTTTCCTGGTAAACGAGGTGATGCGGGGCCACGTGACAGTGGTGCGCTAAGCCCGCCCGCCCTTCGCGAAGGTTGCTGTAGGCGGCTACGGATGGCCCGCCGGCAACCCGGCACCCTTCACGGGGTCGTACATGTACTCCGCCACGGCCTTGGCGATGTCGGCGGGCTTGGGGGCGGTGGCCAGCCCCTTGCTGAACGCTTCCTGCGCAACGGCGGTGCCTATGGCGTGGGATAACGCGCGGATCTCGGTCAGTCGCGGATAGAGCGAGCCGAGCTCAATGTCCTCGGGCTTCACACGCCGGGCCAAAGTGCGTGCGGCCAGTAGGAACATGGCATCGGTGATGGTGCGCGCACCGGACACGATGGCGCCAAGTCCGATGCCGGGGAAGATGTACGCGTTGTTGCCTTGGCCCGGCCTGTATTCCCGCCCATGGACCTGCACCGGCGGGAAGGGGCTTCCGCTGGTGAACACGGCCCGGCCCCCGCTCCAGGTGTAGGCTTCCTCCGCGGTGCATTCCGCGCGGGACGTGGGGTTGCTCAGGGCGAAGATCACCGGGCGCTCGTTGATCGCCGCCATCTTTTGGATCACCTCGCGGTTGAAGGTGCCGGGCGAACCCGTGGCGCCGATCAGGACGTTCGGCCTGAGGTCGTCCAGCGCCTCCATGAACGCCATGGGCGCGTGGGGATGGGCGAAGCGCTGCTTGTGCGCGTTCAGCCCGTCGCGGCCTTGCACCACCAGGCCCTTGCTGTCCACGAACCAGAGGCGGCGCAGCGCTTCTTCCGCCGAAAGGCCTTCTTCCCGGAAGGCCGAGGCCATCAGGTCGGCGATGCCGGTGGCGGCGGAGCCCGCGCCGAGGAACATCACCCGCAGGTCCTTGAACGCCGTGCCCGTGATGCGCGTGGAGGCGTACACCCCGGCCAGCGCCACGGCGGCCGTGCCCTGGATGTCGTCGTTGAAGCAGCACACGTGCTCGCGGTACGTGTCCAGCAAGGCGTAGGCGTTGGGCGTGGAGAAGTCCTCGAACTGGATCAGTGCCTTGGGGAAGCGCTGCTGCACGGCGCGCACGAATTCGTCCACCAGCGCGAAATAGGCATCGCCTTCCATCCGCTGGTGCGGATAGCCCAGGTAAAGCGGATCGTCCAACAGCGCCTGGTTGTTGGTGCCCACGTCCAGCATCACGGGCATGCACTGGTGCGGGTGGATGCCGGCCGTGGCCGTGTACAGCGCGAGCTTCCCAATGGGGATGCCCATGCCGTTGGCGCCCAGGTCGCCCAGGCCCAGGATGCGCTGCCCGTCGGTGACCACGATCACGCGCACGTCCTTTTCGGGCCAGTTGGCCATGATCTCCGCCACGCGGCCCCGATCCTCCGGGGTGATGTAGAAGCCCTTGGCCCGGCGGAAGATCCGGGAGAACTCCTGGCAGGCCTCGCCCACGGTGGGCGTGTAGATCAGCGGCATCATCTGTTCCAGGTGCTGCACCACCACGGAGAAGAACAGCCGTTCACTGCGGTCCTGCAGCGAGTTGAGCAGGATGTAGCGCTCCAGGTCGTTCTTCTTGCCGCGGAGCGCCTCCAGTACACGTTCCACTTGCTGCCCCTGCGTGGCCACGGCGTAGGGCAGCAGGCCTTCCAGGCCCAGGGCGCGGCGCTCCTCCCGGGTGAATTCCACCGACCGGTTCAGGTTGCCGTCGCGCAGGATGTCGTAGCCTTTCTTCATGGCGATGCAGGGCGGGAAGGTACAGACGGCGGCGTGGGGAGCGGGGTTGATGTGCGGAAGGTTCCAGAACCGTCAATGGCCGCTTTCAAGCGAAATGATCCGTGCCCGTTCATGATGCAGTTCCCGTACTTCCTTCTGCAATACCCTCCATAGGATATCGTAGTCGATGCCGAACTAGTGGTGGATGAGCACGTCGCGCATGCCGGCGATATCCGCCCATTCCACCTGCGGGTACTTCGTTCGCAATTCCATCGGCAGCTTCTTCACCGCTTCACCGATCACCTCAAGGCTGCGTACGATGGCGCGGCTCTTCGTGGGGTCATCCAGCAGTTCGACCCGGTCGCTGCCTTCGGTGAGGTGCACCAGGTAGTCGCACTCACGCTCGATATGCCGCAGAAAGTCAAGCAGCGAGGGCGACATGCTCCACTTCTTGCAGGATGTGCTTGCCCGTGAACGGGTTCATTGCAGCAGGGGTCACCAGTTCCACCTTGCGGCCCAGCAACTCTTGCAGATGACGGGACAGACCGACCAGGTTCTTCAACGTCTTGCGGCCGGGCATGAAATCCACCAACAGGTCCACGTCACTGTGCGGCGTCGCCATGTCCCTTGCAAAGGACCCGAACAGGCCCAAGCGGGAAACACCAAAGCTCCGGATCGCTGGAGCATCCGCGTGTAGCCGCTGAAGCAGTTCTTCCTTGTTGGCTACCGGGTTCATCATGGCGAAAGTACAGAACCTTCACCGCCGGTGCTTCCCCGTGCCACGAACGAACCGCTACCACCCACCGCCGCCGCCGCCGCCGCCACCGCCGCCCGAGGAGCCGCCACCGCCGCTGCCGCCACTGCTCGAGGGCGGCGTGCTGGAACCCTGCACGCTGCTGGAGAACGAGGAGTTCATGCTGTGGGAGAACGACCCGAAGTTGCCGATGGAGCCGCTGTACCAGCCGGGCTGGTAGCTGCTGTCCACCAAGGCTTTGTCGATCAGGTCCTGGAAACGCTCGCCCCAGACCTTTTCCACGCCAAGGGCGATGGCGTAGGGGAGGTATTTCTCAAACACCTCCGGCGTCATGGTGGGCGGGTTGAAGTGCTGCAGCTGCTTCTCCTCCGCGGCGCCCAGGTACATCTTGAAACCTTGCAGCCGTGCGCGCAACGCCAGCTTCTCCTCGCTGGGCCGCTTCACCAGGTAGCGGTACACCAGGAACAGCAGCAGGTTGAGCCCCAGGAAGGAGAGCAGGAAGAACTGGTCGTGGTCGCCCCAGAGCTTGAAGTGCAGCACGAACAGGCCGATGGTGCCGAGGATCACCGTCAGGCTGGGCAGGATCCGCAGCTTCCGGTTCTTGCCCTTGTCGAGGAATGCCTTCCACTGCTCCCGCATGTTCTGCCGGAACCCGTCGGCCATGGATTTCACCTCAACATCGTAGCGGCCGGAGATCACGAAGCGGTCCTTGCTTCTCCCGAACATGTCGCTGAAAAGGTCCTGTTCCTCCCGTGGCAGGTCCTTGCCGTCGCCGATCTTGTGGATCACGTATTTCTTCCAGGTGAGGATGCCCAGGATCTTCTCCTTTTCCTCCTCGATGCGGATGCGGCCCTTCACCGCCAGCGAGATCATGGCGGGCGTGATCAGGTCGTTCTTGTAGTCGCCGTTCATCACCATGCCCACCGATGCCGGCGAGAGGTTGTCGGGCGGCTCGAAGAGCGGGATCGCCGTCGGGCTCTCGGGGTCGCGGCCGAAGCGGAACCAGGTGATGAAGTAGTAGACCAGCAGCAACAGCGTGATGATGCCGCCCACGATGGCCAGGCCGAAGCGCTCGAACAGGGTGGGCGGCGGCGGCTCGGCCACCACGCCCTTCTGGAAGCCCACGGCCACGGTGAGGCCCTCGTAGGCGCCCAGGGCACGGCCCACGAAGCGCACCGTGTGCGCGTCGATGATGGTATCCGAGCAGGCGTGCTCCGTGGAGCCCGCAATGCCCGTATAGCAGGACGTTTGCAGCACCCGTGCCGCCGCGGGCAGGTGGATCAACGCCGAGATGCTGTCCACGCCGAAGTTCCAGCCGTTGCCGTTCACGTTCCAGTAGATCTCGTCGAATTCCGGGAAGAAACCCACCTGGCCCGTGGTGGTGTAGGTGATGCGGTACTGGTAGTCGCCGGGCTGGAGGAAGACGTCCTTGTCGCCCACGTACAGCACGTAATTGTCGCCCTCTTCATCGGTATGGTAGGGGGAATCCTTCCCGCCCATGCGCACCTCGGTGAAGTCATACTTCACGCGATGCTCCTTGCCGGTGTGGTCGGTGAATCCCAGCGGCAGCCGGCGCACGATGCCGCGCTTGAACTCCAGGCCCTCCGCATGGATGTTGATCTCCTCCGTCACCGTGAGGCCGCCATCGGCCGCTACCGTGAGGTCGGTATGGAAGGCGATGATCCGCTCCGATTGGGCGAAGGCCCCCAGCCCGATGGCCAGCGCAGCCCCAAGCAGTGCGCGCCGCATCACGCGAACTTCACGTTGGGCACGGCCTTCTCGGCGGGGTTCTCCAATTCGAAGAACACCGACTTCGCGAAGCCGAACAGGTTCGCGAGGATGTTGCTCGGGAAGGACTCGATCAGCGTGTTCTGCTCGCGCACGGTGCCGTTGTAGTAGCGCCGCGCCTTCTCCAGGTCGCCCTCCACCTGCGCCAGTTGCTGCTGCAGGTCCAGGAAGTTCGTGTTCGCCTTCAGCTCAGGGTACTGCTCCGCCACGGCGATCAGCTTCATCATGGCGGTGCTCAACTGCTTCTCCGCCGCCTGCTGGCCCTCCACCGTGGTGGCCTGCTGCGCCGCCGCCCGCGCGCGGGTCACGTTCTCGAAGGTCTCCTTCTCATGCCGGGCGTAGCCCTTCACCGTCTCCACCAGGTTGGGGATCAGGTCGTGCCGCTTCTTCAACTGCACGTCGATGCCGCTCCACGCCTCGGCCACCAGGTTCTTCAGCTTCACCAACTTGTTGTAGATGGCGATGCCGTAGAAGGACAGAAGCACCGCAACGAGCACGAGGAAGGCCAGGATATGCATCCGGAAAGGTTTTGGGTGGAACGAATGTAGGGTGGGGAGGGGGAATGGTGGGACGGCAGGCCGGTGGCTGGTGGATGGGGTGGACGGGGCGGGCCGGGAAAGTGCCACGTTCACCGGGAGGGTATCGGCCCTAAACCAGGAATGCGACCATGGGCTTGCCCGGCTGAAAAGGCTATAACACCTTTGGCCGCACACCCGCCTCCGCAAGCAGCGTGGCCAGTGAACCACTTGGGTCCACGTGGCCGCACACCACCTCTTGGGCGTGCTGCACCAAAAAGCGATTTCGGATCGCGGCGGTTTCGCGGGTCACCCGTGCGGTGCGGATGCCCGGCGGTGCCACCAGGAGCAGGCTGCCTTGGGCAATTTTCGGCTCCAGGGCGGGATCCAGACGCTTCACCATGGTGCGCGCCAACACCAGCACCACGGGTTGCCGGCCTTTCAGCAGGTAGTGCAACACATCCTTCTCCAACTGGCTGTGCGCACCCAGCATCACGCAGCGGCCCGCTTCGCGCATGGCGATGGCCCAATCGTAGCATTTGAGCACTTGCGCGGCAGGCACTTTACGGCTGCAGAGGAAGGCGTTCTTGGGCAGCTGCCAGATCGCCGCATCGCCCAGGTGCCCGAACGGAACTCCGCTGCTCATCGGCCCTTCCTTTCCTTGAGCACCGCCTTGATCCGTTTCACCTTTTCGGGATCCTCGCCGGTATCCACGTAGCGGGCGGCAATGGTGTTGCAGCCGCTGCACAGCCCGCGCATCACCACATCGTGCAGGTCGTTCACGAACACCCGGTAGGCGATGAGCCGTTTGCTGGCGGCCGGACATTGGCAGAAGATGCTTTCCTCCAGCTCGCGAAGCCAGGCGTCATCACCATCCAGCACGCGCAGCAGCTCGAAGCGCGAGATCTCCTGCTCACCGGGGAAGGTCCGGTGCTGTTCGCGCTTCTTGGGTGGCCCGCTCATTCACTGGTCTTTTGGTCTACTCATCTGCTGCCCCCTCCAACGCGTCCCCCATCCGGTATTTGATGTCGTAGTTGATCACGAAGTCCAGCTCCTCC
>JAGFIV010000081.1 GCA_024103275.1 Flavobacteriales bacterium | reverse complement strand
CCAGCGCACCAGCACGTCGAAGGTGAGGAAGCTCCGCACATTGCCCAGGTGCACGTCGCTGTACACCGTGGGGCCGCACACGTACAGGCCCACATGCGGCGGTTGCAACGGCACGAAGCGCTCCTTCGCCCGCGTCAGCGTGTTGGTGAGGAACAGCGGATGGTCTTGTTCACTGGCCATGCCGCAAAGTAACGGGTGAAGGAAGGTTTGGGCGTGGATGGCGTTGTGGCGGGTCAGGTTGGTTGGGTGGGTGAGGAGGGTAAGGTAGGTGAAGAGGTAAGGTGGGTGAAGTAGGTAAGGTGGGTGAAGTAGGTAAGGTGGGTAAGGCGTGTGCGATTCTTTGTGGGGGCCGCCTGCGGGCTATCCGCTTTAGCCCCGCTTGCCGGCGCAGCAGGGGCGGCGCTCCGGGGGCTGCTCATTCCTAGCAGCCTCCTCAATGGCACGCCCCTGCAAGCGCCGCCTGCGCGGGGGCTGCCGCTCCTATCCCGGGCGGAAGGCCCGTGCCACGGCGTGTGCCACATTCCTGGTCTTCACACATCCTGTGCCTCCGTGGAATGGCACTCGTGCGATCTCGGATCCTTCATTCCCGGATCACCCGTTCGCTGACGACCTGGATGCTGGGTGCGCCTTGGTGAGCACAAGTTGGCCGCTTGGTGGCGCACTGGCTACGCGTGCGGAAGACTGGTGATGGTTGGGACCCATGCACAAATATCCAATCGAAGCACGTCAGCCCCGCTTTTGGCAATACCGTGTTGGTGGCTGGCTTTCTATATTCCATATATTTTTTGTCTTTGTTTGAAAGCACTTTGTCCTCCTTCTAATATCTCACAACAAATCTCACGAGTTGCCTTCCTGTCTATTGAGCCAGCATTTAAAACGTGAGATTTGACACTTGTGCTTTTTAGTGGTACTATTAGTTCGGCATCTCCAAGTACAGCAATGTTTGGATTATGAGTGACAATTATAACCTGCCTAGATTCTTTTATTTTTCTTAAATTCATTACTATTGTTTTGAAAATAAACTCACTATCAAGATTATCTTCTGGCTGGTCAATAATTAACGGTTTTTTACTTTTTGACAACATTAATATTCCCAATAAAACAGACTGCTGTTGTCCAAGAGATAATTGTGAAATTGATTTTGTGTTTCTTATTGTTGCTCCGCTTTCATTCTTGAATATTTTGGTGATTTTTATACTTGGACGGTCATCATATTCTAGTGATTCAAAGTCTTCATAAGTATGGTCTTTATTAATCCGTTGAATTAGTGTTGCTATTTCTGCTGAACTCAATAATTGTGTGCCATTTTCGTCTGTCAAAGTTCTTAGTTTACCTTGGTCATTTTTTCTACAGGCTTCGACTAACTCTAATGGAGTTAATTGTCTTGAAATCAAGGATGCTTTTGGGACTTGAGAAGTTCTCCAATCCATTAGAGATTTTAGTGATTTTTCAAAGCTATCCGAATATTTACCTTCTTCATATTTAACGTCAATATATAAGCCATCCAAGGTGTTCTTTAAATTTTGATTTACCGTTTCAGAAAATGCAAACCTTGTGTAATAAATTTTGCTTTTAAAGTTTTTGCGGTCTGATACTAATTGTTTACGTTCTGCTTCAAGACCTTGTAATTCTTTTTGACTTGATTCGAGTTTTTTAACTCTTGCTGTTAAGTCAATAATGTCTTTTGAAATTTGATTTATCTTGCCTAGATCAAAAGGGATTCCCTGAGCTTCAAGTTCTTTCCTCTTACTATCAATCTTAGATTGTATGTCTTTTTCTTTGTTTGTCCATTCTTTTAGTTGTTCTCTTAAATCATCCACCTTTTTTGTCAATTCTTCGTTTAACTCGCTGGATTTATCTTTTACAATTTCTGAGAACTCCGAAACAATTTCTTTAACTCTATTGAAATAATCTTTTCCAACGATTATTTCCTCTTCTGATAGTGATGCAAAACTTTCAAAAGTCGAATTATCGCTTAATATTTCCCTATAAGTCTTGATTAAATTCTTGAGGTCTTCAATTAATGTTGCCCTTATTTGACGTTCTTTAATCAATGCATTTTGAAACTTCACTAATTCACCAGCTTTCTCTTTCTCAAGATTAGCTAATTTTTTTTGCTCGTTTAATAAGGCTTTTTTGGTTTCATCTAAGCTGAGAAGTTCAAGTCTCAGCTTTCTTGAATTACTTTGGTTTTCAAGAAGCTTCTCAACAACTTCTTTCTCTTCGTACTTTAATGCTCCTAATTCAAGGAAAGTATCAAGGAAGTTTACAAGTATGCTTGGGTTTTCATCACTGTGTTGAATCGTACTAGCGGTTTCACCTTGACCGTAGCTTTCAATGTCAATTTTTGTAATTCCGTTTATCGGGTCTGATAAGTTTTGTGTTGTGCTAAATTTTTCTCTTTTAAACTCTATCTGTTGACCTGCTTCATCTTCATATACCAAAGAGATATTTTGAGGCCAAACATCGGAATTAACAACTTTTGAACTTGATGAATTGCCTGATGCTTCTCTTAATGCTTCTATTAATGTTGATTTTCCTGCTCCTCTGCTTCCAATTATGCAAGTCAAATTTGTACTTAAATCAATTTTTACCTTATCCAAGAGTCCACCTTCTATCTCTATAGATTTAATAATTGGTCTTTGCTCAGGAACAAACTCCTCTAATCTAATCCTTGACTCGTGGCTTAATAACGCAATTTTAAAGGAATGAAAATTTAATTCGTCAACTTTGATTCTTGTCAGTTTTCTTTCTCCCTCAGCATTTACCCCAAGTTTATTAATGGTATGTGAGTCAGATGACATTAGTTTTGGCAAATTGTAATTTACATCAAGCTCGAATTCCGCTCTTCTTAGATTAATTAATCTTTTTCTGTCATCACTAGTGTCTTTGTCAGTATAAAAATCAATACTTTGTTTTGTGCTTATTTCAAGTCCATAAAGGTTTTTATGCTTTAGCACTTCCTCCATTTGAGGACCAAAACGTCCAATAGTCTTTTCGAAGCCTGATTCAAGTTCAATATGTGCCAAGACTCCTATGCCATTAAACTGCCCGGCAAATGAAAGACACTGTACAATCCCTTCTTGACAAGTTTTCTTGTCTGCGCTTACTGTTAGTTTCCCAAAAAAATCACGTAAGTTTTTAAACGTTTCAAAATATAACAAAAGGTGACCTTGGGTTGTACTAACTTCAATGCCAGGAATGACTAGAATATTTTTACCATTTGCATATCTTAATGCCGTGTCTACATTTTGAATTTCATTATGGTCTGTAATACTAATTATATTTAATCCTTTTTCAATTGCTTTATCTACAATTGCTTCTGGTGTCATTGTATGGTCAACTACATCATATGAGCCAAACTGTCCAAATGAGTGAATGTGTAAGTCTGCTCGTAAAAATTTAGCTCCTATTGACATATTGTTCTGTCATTCATTAAGCTTGCCACCAACTCGTTTATAGACGCAACTCCCCGTTCATGCGGTTTTAAGGAAACGGTCTAAGCCAGAGCGCTTTGGCATGTGTGCAACACAACATGCGCATGGCGTCAAGCCACCAAAGGGCATGCTGGGTGTGAGGCGGGTCATGGGCGGTTCAATCAGCTTTGGTTCGGCCAAAGGAGGTTGTGGGGCGCTTCAGCAGGGCGTTCAGTAGGTGGCTGTTTTCCATGCAACCGGGGCAAGGCCTGGGCAAGATAGCCGGTTTTACGATCCGTGGTATGCGGCGGTGGTTCTTGCTGGTGGAGAGGCGGCTACGGCTTGGCGGGTGGTAGGGGTATTAGAGCGATGCTATATTATACGTCCGGGAAACGACGGAAAAACCGGCGATCATGTTCCTCAACGCGCACAGCTGGTTCAGCTTCAAGTACGGCCTGCTCAAGCCGGAGGCCCTGTTGGAGGAGGCCGCCAAGGCCGGCGTGCGCGCCTTCGCCCTCACCGATATCCATTCCACCGCCGGCATCCCCGATTTCGTGCGCCTGGCTCCCCAATACGGCATCCGCCCCGTGGCGGGCATCGAGTTCCGGGAAGGGGCGAAACTGCTGTACATCGGCCTGGCCCGCAACAATGCGGGCTTCCGCCAGCTGAACCAGCTGCTCAGCCCGCACTTGCTGGATGGGGAGCCGTTACCGGCGGTGCCGCTGTCACTCCGAGCGCAGCCGAGGAGGACAGCGGATGCCTTCTTCATCCTGCCGTTCACCACGCCGCTGCGCGCGTTGCAGCCCAACGAATACATCGGCGTGCGCCCGGCGGAGCTGACGCGCCTGCCGTTCAGCCCGTGGATGCGGCAGCCGGAAAAGCTGGTGGCTTGGCTGCCGGTCACCTTTCCGCAGGTGCCAGGCCCGGTGCCCTTCAACACGCACCGCCTGCTGCGCACCATGGCCGGCAACACGCTGCTGAGCCAGGTGCCGCCGAAGGAATTGGCCGCGCCCGACGAGCAGTTCCGCACGCCGGGGGAGGTGCGCCGCCTCTACCGCGACCACCCCCGCCTGGTGCGCAACGCCGAAGGCCTGCTGGAGCAATGCGGCATCACCTTCGATGGCAGCGACAAGACGCCGAAGGTCTTCGGCAGCAGCGCCGCCGCCGACCGCGAAGCGCTGCACGGCCTGGCGCGCGAGGGCCTGCGCCGCCGCTACCCGGCCGCCGCGCCCAAGGTGACGGCGCGCCTGGCGCACGAGCTGGAGGTGATCGAACGCATGGGCTTCATCAGCTACTTCCTCATCAACCACGACATCGTGCGCCATGCGCAAGGCCGCGGCTTCTTCCACGTGGGGCGCGGCAGCGGTGCCAACAGCCTGGTGGCCTATTGCCTGGGCATCACCGACGTGGACCCCATCGAGCTGGACCTCTACTTCGAGCGCTTCATCAGCACGGCCCGCAAGAAGCCGCCCGACTTCGACATCGATTTCAGCTGGAAGGACCGCGACGAGGTGTTCCGCTACATTTTTTGCAAGTACAACGGCCCCGACGGCTCGGCCCGCGGCGTGCCGCACTTCCACGCGGCGCAGGTGGCCACCTATACCACCTTCCAATGGCGCGGCGCGGTGCGCGAGCTGGGCAAGGCGCTCGGCCTGCCGCCCGCCGAGATCGATGCGCTCAGCGAGGGCGGCGGCCACTACGGCGGTGGGCGCCCCAGCGAGCTGGTGCGCAGCGGCCAGGCGGACCGCGTGGCCCGCGCCGTGGTGCGCTACGCGCGGCGCATCATCGGCATGCCGCACCAGTTCGGCATCCACGTCGGCGGCATCCTGGTGAGCGAGGCGCCCATCACCGCCTACAGCGCGCTGCACCGCCCGCCCAAGGGCTTCCCCGTGGTGCAGTTCAGCCTGCTGGAGGCCGAGGACCTCGGCCTGCACAAGTTCGACATCCTCAGCCAGCGCGGCCTGGGGCATATCCGCGATGCGGTGGAGATGGTGGAGGGAGATCAGGGGATCAGAGGATCAGAAGATCAGGGGATCAGAAGATCAGAAGATCAGGGGATCGGGGGGAATCGCAGCAAAAGCGCAAAGGGAGCAAAGGATGATGGAGGCATCCGTGTAGCTCACCACAGAGGCACGGAGGGCACGGAGGAAGATCGAAGCTCCTGTACCGTCGACCCAATGGGTCGACGCAACAGGCACTCCGTGGCCCGTGCCGAAGCCGCCATCACCATCCACGACATCCCCCGCTTCAAGCAGGACCCCGCGATCAAGCGGCTGCTGCGCACCGGCGACACCGTGGGCTGCTTCTACGTGGAGAGCCCCGCCATGCGCATGCTGCTGAAGAAGCTGAAGGTGGAGGACTACCTCACGCTGGTGGCCGCCAGCAGCATCATCCGGCCGGGCGTGGCCGAAAGCGGCATGATGCGCGAGTACATCCTGCGGCACAACAACCCCGAGCGCGTGCGGCGCGCGCCCAAGGCCCTGCTGGACATCATGCCCGAGACCTACGGCGTGATGGTGTACCAGGAGGACGTGCTGAAGGTGGCGCACCACTACGCGGGCCTCAGCCTGGAGGAGGCCGACACGCTGCGGCGCGGCATGACGGCCCGCTTCCGTGAGCGGCCCGAGTTCAAGGCCGTGGAGGAGAAGTTTTTTGCCAACTGCAAGGCCCGAGGCCACCCCGACGAACAGGCGCGCGAGATCTGGCGGCAGATCGAGAGCTTCGCCAGCTTCAGCTTCGCCAAGGGCCACAGCGCCAGCTACGCCGTGGAGAGCTACCAGAGCCTCTGGCTCAAGGCCCACCACCCGCTGGAGTTCCTGGTGGCCGTGGCCAACAACTTCGGCGGCTTCTACAGCACCGAGTTCTACCTGCACGAGGCCAAGCGCCACGGCGCCGTCATCGAAGCGCCCTGCGTGAA
>JAGFIV010000076.1 GCA_024103275.1 Flavobacteriales bacterium | reverse complement strand
TTGGCCGAAGGTGGCCCAACGGGCAATGCACAGCAATGGGGCTACAGGCCCTGGCAGCGCAACGGGATCACCTTCACGGGCAATCATGACCAAGGGTACATGGGACAGAAGTATGGTGAGGAAGTGAGGTGGTCTACCCAATTAGGACAGGTTCAGACCAAATGTAAGTGTTGTTGTTGGTGTTGAAATGAGGGGGTCCGGGGGAGACTCATAACTCGTTTTTCTGTTGATATCTCAGGCTGCCAAGTGGTAGCAGGCCGCAGGGGTCCGGTAGTCCAGGGAAGAGTGCTTGCGCCGGTTGTTGTACCGGTCCACGAAGGTCTTGCAGCTTGTGTAGAGCGCAAGCCCGTCCACCGGCGGAGCCAGGTACAGGTGCTCATGCTTGAGCGTGCGCCAGAAGCGCTCGATGAACACGTTGTCGATCGCGCGGCCCTTGCCGTCCATGCTGATGCGGACGCCTTCGGCCACGCCTCCCTTGCGGAACAGGGCTGTATAGGCTTCGCTGGTAAACTGGCAGCCTTGGTCGCTGTTGATGATCTCGGGCTTGCCGTGCATGGCGATCGCCTCGCTCATCATGGCCGCCACCCATTCGGCCTCCATGGTGTTGGAGAGGCTCCAGTTCAACAGATAGCGCGTATGCACGTCGATCACGGCCACCATGTACATGAAGCCGCCCCTTACCGGCACGTATGTGATGTCCACCGCCCACACCTGGTTGCGGCGCTCGATCTTCAGGTCACGAAGCAGGTAGGGATGCTTGTACTTGGCGGCATCGATCACGGTGGTGCGGGGCAGGCAGTACACGGCCCTGATCCGCATCCGCCGCATCAGGCTGCGCACGCGCGCACGGCCCACGTCAAAGCCGTGGTCAAGCAGGTCCTTCGCGATCCGGCGGGTGCCCTTGGTGGGATCCTCCAGGTGGAGCAGGTCCATCACGCGCATGATCCGCAGGTCCTGTTCATCCACCGGCTGCGGCCTGTAGTACAAGCCGCTGCGGTGGATGCCCAATATGGCGCATTGGCGCACCATGCTCAAGCCGCCGGTGCCGGCCGGCTTGCTGGCCAGTTCATGGTCAACCAGCTTGCGGCGCTCATCCAAGGACATTACAGCAGTTTTTTTTTGAGCCAGTTCACCGTCACGGTCAGTTCTCCTATCCCGCGAAGCGGGACAGGTCCTGCTGGTGCAACCGGGCCTTCTCCGCCTCGTGGGCCTTGCTGTCCACTTGTGGCCCTTCACTGAACACTTGGGCCGCACCTGCCAGGAACTCCTTCTTCCAGGTGGAGATCTGTGTGGGGTGCAGCTCAAAGCGCTGGGCCAGTTCGCTCATCGTCTCACGCTCCTTGAGCGCTTCCAGCACTACACGCGCCTTGAACGACGGGGTGTGCTTGCGGTAGTTCTTCTTCGTACTCATGGTTCGGCAAAGTTCCGACCTTCGCCTGTCCTGATTTCCCCGACCACCTCATTACCCAATGCCAAATATGTGGGAGCGGCGGGCCAAGTGCAGAAACAAGAGGTACTGGGCGAGCGGTTCCTTGCGGTCTATGGCCATACGCAAGAGGTAGATGCCGATACTTGGGCGGGCTATTTCGATGGCAACGTGAACATCAATGGCCTCGCCTTCTGCACCAATATGACGTGGGGTTCCGATGAAAACCTGAAGACGAACATCCAGGATATTTCGCAGGCTATGCCCATCATTGGACAGCTACGCCCGGTCACTTACCAGTTTAACACCGATGTGGTTCCACAACTGAACCTCCCGGTAGGGGGGCAATTCGGGTTCATCGCGCAAGAGGTGGGAGAGATCCTTCCGGAGTTGGTTGGTGAGACCATGATCATCGGCCGCATCGATTCGCTGGGCAATACAGTAGTTCAGGACCGGACGGTGAAGACCCTGAACTACGTGGGGTTGATCCCGATCCTTGTGGCTGCGGTCAAGGAACAACAAGCCACTATCGCGCAGTTGCAGGACCAGATCGTCCAATGCTGCGCCGCCAACCCGGGTATGGCCCCCCAAGGCAACGCATCTGAGCGGCGCGGCGAGGAGGGCTCCGACCTCCGGGAACAGCGCCTGCTCATCATCCCCAACCCCGTGGCGGACATCACCACGCTGGAGTACTTCGTGCCCAAGGCGGGCAAGGTGAGCTTGTCCGTGAGCACCGGCGACGGCAAGCCTTTGGGCAC
>JAGFIV010000053.1 GCA_024103275.1 Flavobacteriales bacterium | reverse complement strand
TGGCCGTGATCCCCGACGACCTGGACCCGGGCCAGGCCATGGCCATGGCCACGCAGGGCACCACGGCGTGGTACATGGCGAAGGTGGCCACGGTGCTGCTGCCCGGCACCCGGGTGCTGGTGCATGCCGCTGCCGGCGGCGTGGGCCAGTTGCTGGTGCAGCTGGCGCTGCGCCAGGGCTGCGAGGTGTTTGCAGTGGCCGGTGGCGCCGGGAAGATGGCCTACCTGAAGGAACTGGGTGTGCAACACACGATTGATCGGCACGCGGCGGACTATGCCGTGCAAGTGCAAAGGATCCTCGGGGACGAACGGCTGGACGTTTCCTTCAACCCGGTCGGAGGCAGCACCTTCAAGAAGGATTGGAAATTGCTCGGCAGTGGTGGGCGGCTGGTGCTTTTCGGCGCCTCCGAGCGCGGAACGGGATTGATCAGCACGTTGCGCTTCGGTCTGCGCATGGGCCTGTTATCGCCCATCCCGCTGATCACGCGCAGTAAAAGCCTCATCGGTGTCAACATCCTGCGCATCAGCGACCACAAGCCGCAGTTGCTGGCCGACTGCCTGCAAGGTGCTGTATCCGCCTTGGTCAACGGCAAACTAATGGCTCGGACACATCCTCCATTCGCACAGGCCGACCTGCCCAAGGCGCTTTCCCTGCTCGCCTCAGGCCGGAGCATCGGCAAGGTGATGGTGAAGTGGGGCTAATCCCCGCCTTCGTCCTTGCGGTGGTGCTTCTCCTTCTTCGGGTCCACCGCATCGGGATCATCCATGGCCTGCGTGGGCTCGCCGCTGGGATCATCCTCTTCCTGCCTCAGGATCTCATGCAAGGAACCCGGCGGCAGCGTCGGTGAAAAAGGATCAGGGCTCTCGTTGCCCAAGGGGCGCAGCTTCGATTTGTCTTGGTCCTTGGTATCCATGGCCTACGGCTTTTGTTCCGTACAAGATAAGGACGAAAGGCTTGGGTTTGTTCGCTCGCGGCCCACAGCGCACAGCTCACAGCCCTTGGCTCACGGCTCGGAGCTCGTGGCCAAAAGCTCCCCTCCCACCGAATACCTTTGCATCCATGTCGCCCTCCGCCATCCATCCCTTGCCTTTTTCCCAGTGGGGCTTGGGCTTGGAACGACCCTTGGTGATCGCTGGCCCGTGCAGCGCGGAAAGCCGTGAACAGGTGCTGGAGACCGCGCTGGGGATCAAGCAGCGCACATCACAGGTACAAGTCTTCCGTGCCGGGGTATGGAAACCACGCACGCGGCCCGGCGGGTTCGAAGGGATCGGCGGGCCGGCCTTGGCTTGGCTGAAAGAGGTGAAGGAACGGACCGGCCTGCTCACCATCACCGAGGTGGCCACGCCCGCCCACGTGGAGGCCTGCCTGAAGGCCGGGGTGGACATGCTGTGGATCGGGGCACGCACCACGCCCAATCCGTTCAGCGTCCAAGCCATCGCCGATGCCTTGCGCGGCACGGACATCCCCGTGTTCGTGAAGAACCCCGTGAACCCCGACCTGCCGCTGTGGGTGGGTGCCTTGGAGCGCCTCTTCGATGCCGGCCTGAAGCGCGTGGCAGCCATCCATCGGGGCTTCCACTGGTTCGAGCGCACGCCGTACCGCAACAGCCCCATGTGGGAGATCCCCGTGCGGTTGAAGGCCACTTTCCCCCAGCTGGAGATGATCGGCGACCCCAGCCATATTGCCGGCAATCCCGGTTTGTTGGCACCGGTGGCCCAACAAGCATTGGACCTGAACTACAGCGGCCTGATGATCGAGACGCACCGTTTGCCTTCCGAGGCACGGAGCGATGCCCGCCAGCAGATCAGGCCCGATACACTGGCGGAACTGTTGGGCAGTCTGGAATGGCGGCGTGCTTCCGCCGAACCTGCCTTGCGCGACGAACTGCAGGAGCACCGCGACCTGATCGACCGCCTCGATGAGGAGATCCTGCAGAAGCTGGGCGCGCGCATGGAGATCAGCGAGCGCATCGGCCTGTTCAAGCAGGCCCACAACATCGCCATCCTGCAGCCCGAACGCTGGCGGCAGATCATGAAGGCCGCCCATGCCTTCGGCAAGGAACAGGGCCTGTCCGCCAATTTCATCCAAGCTTTGATGGATGCCATCCACGATGAGAGCATCCGCAGGCAGACCGAGGTGTGGGAGCAGGAGCGGCAGGCGGCAGGCGTCCAAGTTTCCCACGGCAATGGTGCCGATCCAAGCGGCAACAAGCCCGACCTTGCATAAAGTTTTTCATGCCCCAAACCATCCTTCCCATGATCCATCGCTACTTGATCGGAACGCTCGCACTGGCCTTGGCCGGTCCATTGGCGGCACAACTCTCCTTCACCAACGGCACCTCCATGATCGGTCATGCCGCCAACAGCGGCGGGTGCATGGCCGTGGTGGACATGGACGGCGACGGGCTGGATGACGTGGTGCAACTGCACAACAGCAAGCACGTGTACATCCTGTACCAGGAGGAGGACGGCTCCTTCACCATGTACGACTACGGTTCCGTCTCCAACAGCTCGCAGTGGGGCTGGGCCGTGGGCGACCTGGACCACGACGGCCACAAAGACATCGTCAGCGGCGGCAACAGTGACGGAACACACCTGGTACGCATCAGTGCACGGGGCGTGTATGCCCACGAGCAACTGAACGCGCCCAGCACCTTCCAGCAGAACATGAGCATCGCCGACGTGAACAACGATGGCCGGGTGGACGTGCTGGCATGCAATGACGTGGGGGCGCCCCGGCTGCTGATCACCGACGACAACGGCGTACCCCAGTTCACCAGCACCTACATCGACTGGACCACCGACCCTGTGAGCGACATGAGCGGCAACTACGGCAGTTGCTTCATGGACTTCAATAACGATGGCCACTTGGACTTTTACATCGCCAAGTGCCGCCAAGGCGTGAACAACCCCGACGACCCGCGCCGTTGGAACCGCCTGTTCGTGAATGACGGCAACAACAATTACACCGACATGGCCGACGTGTACGGCGTGCAGGACCATGAGCAGACCTGGGCCTCCGATTTCGGCGATTTCGACAACGATGGCGACCTGGACCTGGTGAGCATCGAGCACAGTGCCGGCATCCAGCTCTTCGAGAATGACGGCACCGGGCACTACACCAACGTCACCGTCGGCAGCGGCCTGGGCAACACCTCATTCCCGCTGCAGTGCCTTTTCCGCGACCTGGACAACGACGGCTTCCTCGACATCCTGATCGCGGGCGGCAGCGAATTCTTCTACAAGGGCAATGGCGACGGCACCTTCACGCTGACCCAAGGGCTTTTCCCCTACACCAAGGCCATGCACAGCTTCGCCTTCGGCGACCTGAACCGCGACGGTTTCGAGGACGTGTACGCCAACTACGGCAACGGCTACGTGGACCCGAGCAGCGGCAATCCCGACATCTTGTGGCTGAACACGCCCAACGGCAACCACTTCTTCCGCGTACGGCTGAAAGGTACTACCAGCAATCCCGACGCCATCGGCGCACGGGTGACCATCACGGGCCCCTGGGGCACGCAGATCCGTGAGGTGCGTTCCGGTGAGAGCTATGGCCTCGTGAACTCGTTCACCCTGCACTTCGGACTGGGCAAGGAAACGGTGATCCCCACCATGACGGTGCGCTGGCCCAGCGGACTGGAGGAGACCTTCACCGACCTGAACGCCGACCAGACCATCACTGTGGTGGAAGGCGAATGCATCTCGCCCAACGTGGCCATCACCGGCAACCCGGCCACGACCCTGTGCACCGGCAGCGGGCCGATCACCTTGACCGCATCGGCCAGCGGAGACCTGCTGTGGAACACCGGTGCCACCGGCACCG
>JAGFIV010000052.1 GCA_024103275.1 Flavobacteriales bacterium | reverse complement strand
CCGTGCGCCTACCGGGGGATGACCCATGGGAAGTGGAAGCCTATGACGCCACCGGGCGCAGGGTGCAACACCATGCCAACGTGCTCCATCGACTGGAACTGAACCTTGCGGGTGCGGCCCCGGGCCTGTACGTGATCCGTGCTACTGATGGCGCTGGCAGGCGGTTCCAAGCCAAGGTGGTGAAGCCCTGAGGCACAGGGGCAGGCTCATGACGGGGAAGGCCGGCACGCCCGGGAACGGGACACCGGAGGCCCGCCGGGACAACGCGCCTTCACCCCCCGTACCTTTGCACCCTGAAATGGACACGATCCAACCATCCCACCACAAGGCCACGGAGGTCCGTGAGAAAGTGGTGATCCTCTTCGCGGGCGACAGTGGCGACGGCATCCAGTTGACGGGCTCGCAATTCACCGATACCAATGCGCTCTTCGGCAACGATGTGAGCACCTTCCCGAACTACCCGGCCGAGATCCGCGCACCGCAGGGCACCATCGCGGGGGTAAGCGGTTTCCAGCTGCACTTCGGCAGCGTGGACGTGTTCACCCCGGGCGATCAATGCGACACGCTGGTGGTGATGAACGCGGCCGCCCTGAAGGCCAACCTGCACAAGCTGAAGAAAGGAGGCATCATCATCGCCAACAGCGATGGCTTCGACACCAAGAACCTGCGCCTGGCCGGGTACAAGGACGATGCGAACCCGCTGACCGACCGGTCGCTGGACAACTATGTGCTGCACCCGGTGGACATCGCCAAGCTGACGCGCCTGGCGCTGGAAGGCACCACGCTGGGCATGAAGGAGAAGGACCGCAGCAAGAACATGTTCGTGCTGGGCTTCATCCACTGGATGTACGGCCGCAAGCTGGACCGCTCGCGGGCCTTCATCATGGACAAGTTCAAGGACAAGCCGGACCTGCTGGAGGCGAACCTGCGCGTGCTGCAGGCAGGCTATAACTACGGCGATACCAGCGAGACCTTCACCACGCGCTTCGAGGTGAAGCCCGCGCCCATGCCCAAGGGCGAGTACCGCAACATCACCGGCAACCAGGGCGTGGCCATCGGCCTGATCGCCGGGGCCCAAAAGGCCGGCCTGGAGCTGTTCTACGGCAGCTACCCCATCACGCCCGCCAGCGATATCCTGCACGAGCTCTCGCGCAACAAGCATTTCGGCGTGAAGACCTTCCAGGCGGAGGACGAGATCGCCGCCGTGTGCACCGCCATCGGCGCCAGCTACGGCGGAGGGCTTGGCGCAACCGCCAGCAGCGGCCCCGGCATCGCGCTGAAGACCGAGGCCCTGGGCCTGGCCGTGATGCTGGAACTGCCCTTGGTGGTGGTGAACGTGCAGCGCGGCGGGCCCAGCACCGGCATGCCCACCAAGACCGAACAGGCCGACCTGTGGCAAGCCATCCACGGCCGCAACGGCGAGGCCCCCATGCCCGTGCTGGCCGCCAGCAGCCCCACCGATTGCTTCGAGATGGCCTACGAGGCGGTGAAGCTCGCCGTGGAGCACATGACGCCCGTGATGCTGCTCACCGACGGATACATGGCCAACGGTGCGGAGCCGTGGCGATTCCCGAAGGCGGCCGACCTGCGGCCGATCAAACCGCCCTTTGCCACACCCCGAGAGGACTACGAGGATACCGAAGTCGCCGATGGCGAGGCCCCCGCACCCGATGCGTTCCTGCCCTACGAGCGGGATGAACGCGGCGTGCGCCCGTGGGCCGTCCCCGGCATGAAGGGCCTGCAGCACCGCATCGGCGGGATCGAGAAGGAGGACAAGACCGGCAACATCAGCTACGACCCGAAGAACCACCAGTTGATGGTGAACCTGCGGGCACAGAAGGTGGCCAAGATCGCGGACACCTACCGCCCGATCCGCCTGGACAGCGGCCCCGACAGCGGCGAGTTGCTGGTGGTGGGCTGGGGTTCCACGTACGGGGCCATACGCACCGCCATGCTGCAGCTGCAGACCGAAGGCTACAGCGTGGCCCATGTGCATCTGCGCCACATGTTCCCCATGAACAAGGGACTGCGCGACCTTTTGAAACGATACAAGAAGGTGCTCGTTCCCGAGATGAACAGCGGACAGCTGCGGCAGCTGCTCCGCGCCGAGTACCTGGTGGATGCCCAAGGATTGAACAAGGTGCAGGGGCTGCCCTTCACCGCCGAGGAGATCCGCAACGCCGCACTTGAACTGTTGAGCAAATGAGCACCCTGCAACCGGCGAAACCGGCACCGAAGAAGATCGATTACAGCAGCGACCAGCAAGTGCGCTGGTGCCCGGGCTGCGGCGACTATTCCATCCTGAAGCAGGTGCAGAGCGTGCTGCAGGAGTTCGGCCGCCCCAAGGAGGAGATCGTCTTCATCAGCGGCATCGGCTGCTCCTCCCGCTTCCCGTACTACCTGGACACCTACGGCATGCACGGCATCCATGGACGCGCACCGGCCATCGCCAGCGGCCTGCGAAGCGTGCAGCCCGATGTGAGCCTGTGGGTGATCACCGGCGACGGTGACTCGCTGAGCATCGGCACCAACCACCTGGTGCACGTGCTGCGCCGCAACGTGGACCTGAACATCCTGCTGTTCAACAACGAGATCTACGGCCTCACCAAGGGCCAGTACTCGCCCACCTCGCCCGAAGGCGCCGTCACGCGCAGCACGCCCATGGGCAGCACCGACCATCCCTTCAACCCGCTGGCCCTGTGCAAGGGCGCCGATGCCTCCTTCCTGGCCCGCAGCATGGACCGCGACCCCAAGCACCTGCGCGAGGTACTGCTGCGCGCCGAGAAACACCGCGGCACCAGCATGGTGGAGATCTACCAGAACTGCAACGTGTTCAACGACGGGGCCTTCGAGATCTTCACCGAGAAGGCCAGCAAGGCCTTGCACACCGTGTTCGTGGAACATGGCAAGCCGCTGCTGTTCGACAACGGCCGCAAGGGCATCAAGCTGGACGGCTTCACCCCGAAAGTGGCGGACCTCACCACCGGCGGAGCCTCCGTGGACGACCTGTGGGTGCATGATGAGCACGATTCCTTCAAGGCCAGCCTGCTGGTGCGCCTGTTCGACGATCCCCACAAGGAAGGGGCGCTGCCCCGGCCCTTCGGCGTATTCTACGTGAACGAACGGCCCACGCACGAGGCCAAGATGAATGCCCAAGTGGCCTTGGCCAAGCAGAAGCGCGGCATGGGCGACCTGGATGTGCTGCTGCGCGGCAAGCAGACCTGGACGATCAATTGACCGATCACGCACCCATGCCCAAGGACCGCAAGTTCATCCTCTTGCTGGGCGCGGTCGTGGTGGTCGTGGCGCTGGAAGCCTGCTCCCTGGCGGGTCTGCGCCTGCCGATGCCTTGGGCACCCCTGTGCTTCGCCGCGTTCATCCTGTTGGTGGGCTGGCGTGTGCTGTGGAAGGGCGCGAAGGCGTTGAGCGTCCTGCGCTTCAGCAGCATCAACCTGCTGATGCTCATCGCCGTGGCCGGCGCTTTCTACCTGGGCGAATATCCCGAGGCCGCCGTGGTGATCACCCTCTACGTGCTGGGCGAAAGATTGGAGGACTTCGGCATCGACCGCAGCAAGGGGGCCCTGAAACGCCTGGTGGGTTCCATGCCGAAGATGGCGAACGTGAAGGGTGCCGACGGGCCGATGCCCGTGGCCGACGTGCCGGTGGGCAGCGTGCTGGTGGTGCGCCCGGGGGAAATGATCCCCTTGGACGGCGTGGTGACGGGCGGGCAGAGCGCGGTGGACGAGGCCTCGATCACCGGCGAGCCCCTGCCCAAGGACAAGGCCGCGGACGACATGGTGTACGGCGGCACCCTGAACAAACAGGGCGTGTTGGAGATCAGGACCACCGGCACAAGCAGGGACACGGCCTTGGCGCGGATCGTGGGCACCACCTTCCAAGCCTTGGCGAACCGGAGCAACACGCAGCGTTTCATCGACCGCTTCGCGGGGATCTATACGCCCGTGGTAATCGCCTTGGCCGTGCTGCTGGTGCTGGTGCCGGTGTCCCTGCTGCAGCAGCCGTTCGACCATTGGCTGGAGCAGGCCATCACGGTGCTGGTGATCGCCTGCCCCTGCGCATTGGTGATCAGCACGCCGGTGGCCATCTACAGTGCCATCGGCAACGCGGGCACGAAAGGCGCGGTCATCAAGGGCGGCAAGTATCTGGAGGCGATGGCGGACCTGAAGGTGGTCGGCTTGGACAAGACCCGCACCATCACCACCGGACAGCCGGTGGTGGAGGACGTGTTCACCTTCGGCAACACGGATGAGGAGGAACTGCTGGGCTGCGCCGCCGGGGCGGAGGTGTTCAGCGAGCACCCTTTGGCCCAGGCCGTGGTGCAAAAGGCCAGGGCGGCGGGCATCGAGCCGCACCGCGTGAAGGATTTCAGCAGCACCATGGGCCAGGGGATCCAGGCGGAATGCCTGGTGTGCGACCACGATGACATCCTGGTGGGGAAGCTGGCCCATATCGCCGCCAGCCGCAAGACGCAGCCGGAGGCCGTGTCCGCCGTGGAAAGCGTGCAGGACCAAGGCAAGACCGCCGTGGTGATCAGCTTCCGGGACGAGGTGGCCGGTGTGCTGGGCATCACGGATGAGGTGAAGCCGGAAAGCAAGCAGGCCGTGGCCGCACTGAAGGCCATCGGCGTGGAGCCTGTGATGCTCACCGGCGACAACGAACGCGCCGCGCACCATGTGGCCAAGCTGGTGGGCATCGACCGTGTGTACGGCAACCTGATGCCGGGGGACAAGGCCGCGCGCATCGCCGAGCTGCAGCGCACCACCGGGCCTGCCGCGCATGTGGGCGACGGCGTGAACGATGCCCCGGCGCTGGCCACCGCCAGCGTGGGCATCGCCATGGGCGCGCTGGGCAGCGATACCGCCTTGGAAACGGCCGGGGTGGCGCTGATGAACGACGACCTGCGCACCATCCCGTACCTCATCGGCCTGGCGCGCGCCACCCTGCGGCGGATCCGGGTGAACACGGCCGCCGCCATCCTGGTGAAGCTGGCCTTCCTGTTGCTGGCCTTCATGGGCCACAGCCACCTGGTGCTGGCCATCGTGGCCGACGTGGGCGTCACCATCGTGGTGATCCTCACCAGCCTGCGATTGATGAAGTGGAGGCCCGCGCGGGCGGCTGGCGTGGCGGCGTAGGCCCCTGCACCGGTGGTGCCCGCATTGTCCCTTTGCTCTTGCACTTGCCGTAGTTTCGCGATCCCTCCCCGGGACCGGGGCGCGCAACACCGCCGGCGATGACCTTCATCCTCAGCAAAGCCAATCTGGAGCAGATCCAGGAGAACATCGCGCAGCAGCGCGATGCGGAGGTGCTGGATGCCGTGAAGGACCTGCACCCGGCCGACATCGCGGACGTGCTCGACCAGCTGACCCTGAAGGAGGCCCAATACCTCTTCGAGCGGCTGGAACCGGAGATGGCCGCCGAAGTGGTGCTTGAACTGGCGGAGGACAAGCGCGACAAGCTGCTGGGCAACTACACCGGCAAGGAGATCGCCGAGGAACTGATCGAGCACATCGACTCGGACGATGCCGCCGACGTGATCGCCGAACTGCCCGAGGAGGTGCGCGTGGAGGTGCTGGCCAACATCGAGGATGAAGGGCACCGCAAGGAGATCAGCGAGCTGCTCACCTACGACGAAGGTACCGCCGGTGCCTTGATGGCCAAGGAGCTGGTGAAGGTGAACGTCGGCGCCAGCATGCTGGATTGCGTGCGGGTGCTCCGCACCCACGCCGACATGGTGGATGACGTGTATGTGATCCTGGTGGTGGACGACCACGACCGCCTGGTGGGGTCCATCCCCCTCAAAGCCCTGCTCACCACCTCGCTGCGCATGCCGGTGAAGGATGTCTACGACCCCGATGTCATCAGCATCGAGGCGCATGAGGACGTGGATGAGGCCAGCCGGATCATGGAGAAATACGACCTGGTGATCCTGCCCGTGGTGGATGACCGCGGCAGGTTGCTGGGGCGCATCACCATCGATGACGTGGTGGACGCCATCCGCGAGGAGGAGACCGAGGACACCCACCGCATGGGCGGCATGGAGGCCTTGGAATACTCATACAGCGCCAGCACGCTATGGGACATGGTGAAGAAGCGCGTGGGTTGGCTGGTGATCCTGTTCATCGGCGAAAGCTTCACCGCCACGGCCATGGGCTTCTACATGAACGAGATCGAGAAGGCCGTGGTCCTGGCCCTGTTCGTACCGCTGATCATCTCCAGCGGCGGCAACACCGGTTCCCAAGCCAGCACGCTGATCATCCGGGCCTTGGCCCTGGGCGACATCACCACCCGGGAGTGGTTCCGCATCTTCCGGCGCGAACTGGTGGTCGGCCTCATCCTGGGCCTTGCCCTGGCCATCGTGGGCTTCACCCGCGTGGCCGTGTGGAGCCAGTTCGTCAACCTTTACGGCCCCCACTGGCTGCTCGTTGGCCTGGTGGTCGCCTTTGCATTGATCGGCGTGGTGCTCTGGGGCAATCTGGTGGGCTCCCTCTTCCCCTTGGTGCTGAAACGCTTCGGCTTTGACCCCGCCAGCGCCTCGGCCCCCTTCGTGGCCACGCTCGTGGACGTCACCGGCCTGGTGATCTATTTCAGCATCGCATCGATCTTCCTGAGGCAGATCCTGGCATGAAGATCAACTTCGTCGATACCGTGCACCCCGTTCTGAGCACGCGGCTGACCGTGGCGGGGCACACTTGCGAGGACCTGGCCGAGTATGACGGCGACGCCCTGTTGGCGCAGTTGCACGATTCGGAGGGCCTGGTGGTGCGCAGCCGCCTGTACATCGGCCGGGAAGTGCTGGAACGGGCGCCCAAGCTGCGCTTCATCGCACGGTGCGGGGCGGGCATGGAGAACATCGACCGGGAGGCCTGCGCGCGGCGCGGGATCGTGCTGTACAACTCCCCGGAAGGCAACCGCAGTTCCGTGGCCGAGCATGCCGTCGGCATGCTGCTCGCCCTGATGAACCACTTGCCCAAGGCCGATCACGAGGTGCGCCACGGTATCTGGGACCGCGTGTCCAACAGCGGCAACGAACTTCAGGGCAGCCAGGTGGGCATCATCGGCTTCGGGCACATGGGCGCGGCCTTTGCCCAGCGGCTTGGCGGGTTTGGCGTGAAGGTGATGGCCCATGACAAGTACCGCCACGGCTTTGCCAACGAGCAGGTGGAGGAAGTGCCGCTGCAGGAACTGCTGGAACGCAGCGACGTGATCAGCCTGCACCTGCCGTTGACGGAAGAGACCGCCCATTACGCCGATGCCGGCTTTTTCGGGCGCTTGGCCAAACCGGCCTGGTTCATCAACACCGCACGCGGCCCCATCACCGATACGGCGGCCTTGCTGGATGCCATCGACGCGGGACGGGTGCGCGGCGCCTGCCTGGACGTGCTGGAGTTCGAGGAGCGCTCCTTGAAGGGACTGCGCTCGGAGGCGGACAACAAGACCCTGCAACGCCTGTATGCGTGCGACAAGGTGCTGCTCAGCCCCCATGTGGCGGGCATCACCGCCGAGAGCTACTTCAAATTGGCGAACGTGCTGGCGGATAAGATCCTGCGCGACATCGCGGCCGGGAAGTATTGACCAGCCTGTGCCACGGGCCGCGGCTCGGGCTACATTGCGGCATGACGCAAGTGCATGGCCACCGCGGATGCGCCGACGGCGTGCCGCCGAATACGATCCCCGCATTCCTGCGGGCGGCCGCAACGCGATGCCATTGGGTCGAGATGGACGTGGTGCGCACGGGCGACCGCCAGCTGCTGGTGAGCCACGAGCCGTGGATGGACCACGCGACCTGCGTGGACCCCGAAGGAAGAAGTTTCAGCGAGGCGCATGGCCGAAGCCTGAACCTGTACAAGATGCCGCTGGCGGAGATCCAACGCTACGGCGTCAGGCCGGAAGGAGGGGACGGGGTGCCGCATCCGAAGCCGACGCTGGCCGGGGTGGTGGCGGCCCTCCGCCAGTGGTCGCTCGGCACGGACGCGCCGATGCCGGGATTCAACATCGAGGTGAAGAGCGACCCGGCGTGGTACGGCATGTACCAACCGCCGCCGGGAGACCTGGCGCAGGCGGTGCTGGAGGAGATGGATGCCCAGCAGATCACGGAACAAAGCTTGGTCCAATGCTTTGACCCGGCGGTCCTGGAGGCGCTGCACGAACGAAACGCCGGCCTGCCGTTGGCGCTGTTGGTGGACAATCTCGGCGGGGTGCAGGACAACCTGGAACGCCTGGGCTTTACGCCGGCCTATTACAGCGTCCCCTTCTTCCTCGTGACGGCAGCGCTGGTCGCGGAGCTGCGCGAACGCGGGATTGCGCTGTTGACGTGGACCGTGAACGGGAGGGCGGACATGCAGCGGATGATCGGACTGGGGGTGGACGGCCTGATCACCGACCGGCCCGGGGAAGCGATGGAACTGCTGCACGCCTACTGAGCCCCATTGCGGAAGGTCCATTCCTCCAGGGCCTTTTCCAAGGCATCCAGGTCCGCTGCCCATTGGTCGGCGTGTGCCGCGGCGCCCGGCATGCGGAGCCGCTCGATCAAGGGTCCGAACCGGTCCGCATCGAAGGCCAGCAACTGCGGCTTCAACGAGGCCACCACCCGCAGGACCTTGTCCGCATCACCGCGGCGGCGGGCTTCCCGCAAGGTGGCCAGGCGTTCCGGCACCGTCCTCCGGAAATGCCCCTCCACCACGGGCTTCATCGCTTGATCAACTGCCCGGGAAGGGGCATCGCTTGTCACCGTGCGCAACGGTGGGGCCTGGCGGTGGCGCTTCAGTGTTTCCAGTTCCTGCCGCAGCTCACCTATGGTGCCTTGCAGTTTCGTCGTGGCCCGGCCTGCCCGGTACAGGAGCCACACCACCAGCAGCAGGCCCAATAGGAGCATGGCCAGCGCAAGGACCAGCCAACGGTCGGCCTTTTCCTGCAGTTCCACGATGGCCATGGCCATGGTGCGCTCACGCTCCGCGCCCAGCCGGGCGATGCTGTCACGCCCTGCCACCAGCCGTTGGCGTTCGGTGGAGAAGGATCGCTCCGCCGCAGCGGCCTCATGCAGTTCCCGCAGCCGGTCCAAGGAGTCCGCGATCACGCTTTGCGCATAGGCGGGGCCGAATTGCCCGGCGGCGGCATGGCGCCGGGCCAGCAGGCGATGGGCCATGGCCCCGAGGTCGGGGCGCGCCATGCTGTCCGCCAGTGATGCCGCCTGCTGCAGGAGACCGGCCGCCTCCGTCCGCGTGGCCACCCCGGCCAGCTGCAGGCGCGCCTCGAATGCCGCCGCCAGGTCGCCCGCGCTGTCGGCATGCGCGATGGCCGCGCGGCGCAACGCCCTTTCCGCCTGGATGCTGTCCGCCTGTGCCCGGATGCCCGGTGCCTGAACAAACACCAGGCCCAACAAGGCGATGATGGAAAGGGGCCGCCGCAGGCCCGAGTGGCGCATCCGTTGGCGCGGCATGGGTCGCTGGCGAATGTGTCCGGCCACCCTGGTCATTGGCCGCGCAGGGAATGTGGGATCAGGCACACCGGTATGGGGTTCCATTTGTGCGCGTTCACCTTGTGCAACCTGTCATAAATGGACAGCACCTGCCATTGCCTTGGGGTGAGGCCCCCGGGTTCGGCCGCCGATCCCCGCAACGCCATGGCCCATTCCAGTTCGGGGTAGGTGGCGCCGAGCTGGTCCTCATCGCTGCGGTCGTCGGCAAAGAGCCCGTCGCTGGGCTTGGCCCGCCGGATGCTTTCAACGATGCCCAAAGCAGCGGCCACGGCGTACACCTCGCTCTTGGTAAGGTCGCCGATGGGGGAGAGGTCCACGCCGCCATCACCGTATTTGGTGAAGAAGCCCACGCCGAAGTCCTCCACCTTGTTGCCCGTGCCGGCCACCAGCATGCCGTGGATGCCCGCCAGGAAATAAAGCGTGGCCATGCGCAGCCGGGCTCGGGTATTCGCCAATGCCAGGTCCTGCTTGGCCTGTTCGTCCCCGGCCGGAAGGGCCTTCACCAAGGCATCGAACGTGGCGGTTAGGTCCACGCGCTGTTCCTGTACGTGCGGATGCCGGGCACGCAGCCAGGCGATGTGTTCCTGCGCACGCTGCACATGGCTTGGCGGCTGGTGGATGGGCATTTCCACGCAGAGCACGGGCAGGCCCGTGCGTGCACAAAGCGTACTGGTAACCGCGCTGTCGATGCCTCCGCTGATGCCCACCACGAAGCCTTGTTGGCGGGCATCGCGGCAGTATTGCCCCAGCCAAGAGGCGATGTGCCCGATCGTGCCTTCCACGTCCACCATGGTGCAAAGAAAAGCCCCGCATGCCGGGTGGCGTGCGGGGCCTGTCGGAAGGGATCGGTCAGAAGAACACCCCCAAGGACAGCTCCACGTAGTGCTGCTTCGCCTTCAGGTCCTTCTTGGTCCCGTTTGCGTCCACCACTTCCTGGTCCTTGAGGATGTTGGTGAAACCGTTGTTGTACGTAAGCCCGACCATGAGCGAGGTGTTGCCGCTGAAATTGAATTCCAGCCCCGCCCCCACGATCAAGGAGGCCTTGAACAGGCTCGTCTTGTCCATGATGCTTTCATCGGTCACCCGCGTGATGCCGCCCTTCCCGTCGGGCTTGTCGTAGTCGCTCTTGGCCGCGATGTTGAACGCGGAGCCGAAGCCGATCTGTCCGAAATAGGTCATGTAGCCGATCTCGTTCGTCTTCAGCTTCAGGGTGATGGGCACCTCGATGTACTGGTACTTGGACTCGGTACGCAGGTTCTTGTCGCCATAGGGGTAGGTGGTTTTTCCACCCACCCGGTTGAGCAACAACCCGGTACTGAAAGCGTAGTTCTCATTGGCCCCGATCATGAAATCCCCGAGCAGCCCGAAGGTGTACCCGAAGGCTGAGCCGTCGTTCTTCAATTCTTTGGAGTCCGGCTTGATGAATCCCAGGTTGGGTGCGGCCTTGATGCCGAAGCGCACGGACCTGCCCTGTGCATGGGCACTTGCTGCCACCAGGGTGAGCAGGCAAAGGATGGCGGAGACCTTCTTCATAGGTTTGCAGGCGTTTTTCGAATGCAGGCCAAATGTAAGTGCATGATGGGATCCCGCCGCATCCCCACGGTGCTCGCCACCGTTGCGGTGCTTGCGGGCTGCGGGGGCCATGAGGGGCCTGTGCGCAAGGTCGCGCCCGCGGAAGTCCACGTGCGGATCGAGCGCCTGGACCAGGACCTGTTCCACCCGACGGAGGAGGAGGAAGCCAACCTCAGCCTGAAGCTGTATGCCCAATACGGGGAGTTCTTCCGCGTCTATGTGGAGGACGTGCTGCAGGCGGCCGCGCTCGATGATCCCCGGCTGCCGATGATCCTGCGGCAGTTTACGAACGACCCCGACTGGCGGTCGGTGCAACTGCATGCCGACAGCGTCCTGGGGGACATGGCCGCCGAGGAGGAAGGCTTCAATGAGGCCTTCGGCCGCCTGAAGGTGTTCTTCCCGGACAGCCTGGTGCCGCGCATCGTGGCCTTCAATTCGGGGTTCAACTTCGGCATTTTGCCCACCGACAGTGTCCTGGGCTTCGGGGTGGAATGGTTCGTTGGCCAGGACAGCCCCGTGGTGCAATACCTCCCTCCGGAGCTCTTTCCCCAGTACCGGAAGGACCGGATGCGCCCCGCGATGCTCGTGCCCAGCGTGGTCAAAGGGTGGTTGCAGGTCCACTACACGCGCGACACGCGGGGGGAGGACCTGCTGGAAAACCTGATCGCCATCGGCAAGGTGATGGCGCTGCTGGATGCGCTGCTGCCAGGAACCGATGCCACGCTCAAGTTCGCCTTCACCCCGGCCCAGCTCAAGTGGTGCGAAGACCATGAGTTCAACATCTGGCGCGACATCGTGGCCAAGGAACTGCTCTACTCCAAGGACCCCAAGGTGGTGGACCGCTTCATGAACGACGGCCCCTTTACCACCGGGTTTCCCAGGGAAAGCCCGGGGCATATCGGGGAATGGATCGGCTACCGGATGGTGGACAGCTACCTGCGTGCGCATCCGGAGGTGACCTTTGCTGAACTGTTTGCCATGCACGATCCGCAAGCGATCCTGAAAACCTATAAGCCCAGGTGAACGGCCATGTGAAAGGGAGCGGCCGGACGCGGGCCGCCGATCGTGCTTCCCGGATCACCATTGGCCCTTGCCGACAACACCCACGCCCATATCCCATGAAGGAATCAGACATCACCATACGCGTGCACACCGACGAGAACCATGTGCCCGAACACATTGAGTGGAAAGCCCAGGATGGCGACGAACAGGGCGTGGGCAAGGCCATGCTGCTCAGCTTTTGGGATGCACAGGACCTGAACACCTTGCGCATCGACCTCTGGACGAAGGAGATGACCACGGATGAGATGAAGGCCTTCTTCCACCAGAACATCCTCACGCTGGCCGACACGTTCGAGCGGGCCACCAACGAGGATAAGATGGCGGCCCAGATGCGCGACTTCGCGGACTATTTCGCGGAGCACATGCTGCCGGACCTGAAGAAGTAGGCGCGCGTGGCCGGTTGCCGGAAAGGGTGCCGTGGACCAACGGCCGGCCGTCAATCCCCCCAGCGGGAGTTCACCTCCGCGATGAAGGCCAGCATTTCGTCGCGCCCCTGGCCGGTCTCGGACGAGGTGATGATCAGGTGCGGCAAGGCTTCCCACGTGCGCTTCAGGGTGCGCCGGTACAAGGCCACGTTGCCCCTGATGGCGGGCTGCTTCAGCTTGTCGCCCTTGGTGAAGACGATGACGAAGGGGATGCCTTCCAGGCCCAGCCAGTGGATCATGTCCAGGTCGCTCTGCTGGGGCTCGTGGCGCACGTCCACCAGCAGGAACACGCATTGCAGGTTTTCCCGCTGCCGCAGGTAGGCCTGTATCATCCGCTGCCAGGCCGCGCGTTCCGCCTTGCTGATCTTGGCGAAGCCGTAGCCGGGCAGGTCGGCCAGCAACCAGGCAGGTCCCTGGCCCTCTATGGGCTCCACCCGGAAATGTTCCACGTTGCGTGTGCGGCCGGGCGTGCCGCTCACGCGGGCCAGCCGGTGGATGCCCACCAGCATGTTGATCAGCGAACTCTTGCCCACGTTGCTGCGCCCGATAAAGGCATACTCCGGCAGTGTGGGCTTGGGCCAATGCCCCGCGTTGCGGCCGCTGCCCAGGTGTTCGGCCTTCAGGTTCTTCATCCGCCTGCGGGCCATGGCCTACCCGGCCAAGGTCTTCTTCAGCCAGCCCTCCAGGATGGCATTGAACTCCGCCGGCCGTTCCATCATCGCCGCATGCCCGCATTGATCGATCCAGAACAGCTCACTGGAGGGGATCAGGGAGTGGAACTCCTCGGCCACATGCGGCGGCGTGATCACGTCCTGCCGCCCCCAGATCAGGCAGGTGGGCATCTTGAAGGAAGGCAGCGCCTCGGCCATGTTGTGCCGGATGGCGCTCTTGGCCAACGAGAGGATCCGGATCAGCTTGGCGCGGTCGTTCACCGTCACGAAACACTCGTCCACCAGCTCGTCCGTGGCCATGGCGGGGTCATAGAAAGTGATGGCCACCTTCTTGCGGATGAATTCCTTGTCCTCCCGCCGTGGGAAGCTGCCGCCGAAGGCGTTTTCATACAGGCCGCTGCTGCCCGTGAGGATCAGGGTGCGCACCAGCCCCATGTGCTGGCTGGTGTAAACCAGCGCCACGTGGCCGCCCAGGGAGTTGCCCAGCAGGTTGATGTCCTTCAACCCCAAGTGCTGCACGAACCGGTCCAGGAACCCCGCCAGGGCCTTCACGTTCGTGTTCAGCATGGGCAGTGAGTACAACGGCAAGATCGGCATCACCACCCGGTAGTGCCGGGAGAAATGCGCCGTCGTCTCCTGGAAGTTGCTCAGCGCACCGAACAGCCCGTGCAGGAACATCAACGGAGGCCCATCGCCAACGTCGATGTATTTGAACTCACCCTCCTCCTTCACCTGTGGCACCATGCTCGATCGCGGATGTCCAAATGTAACGGATGGCCGCTGAAACCCGGAATATGCAGCAGGAGTTCTACTACGGCCCGAAATCGCTGCGGCAGCAAGCGTTTCACTGGCTTTCCTTTCGTCAGAATGGCATAAGCTATTCCTCCTCAACGAGAGCCTTGCTGCCATTGCGCTTTCGACCCTCGCAACGAGCCCTACTGCATGATCCGGGTGAAAGGGACCGGCACGGGGTTGACGTTCCTGCCGAAATGCCCGGCACAGGATCCCGTGAAAGGCGCCTCTCCTACCGGAAAGGTTTGTAATGGCTTTCCCCGGCCATGGCCAACATGGGCCGGTCCGCCGGCGTGTCCCCGTAGGCATGCAGGACCATGCCGGAGGTGTCACCCAGATAGGCACGGATGCGCCGCACCTTCTCCGCCCCTTTGCAATTGGGGGTGGCAAGCCGGCCCGTGAACCGCCCGCCTTCAGCCGCCAATCCCGTGGCCAGCAAGGAAAGCCCCTGCTGCCTGCACCATGGTGCCACCCACAGCGGGCAGGAGGCCGTAACGATGACGACCTCGGTTCCCGCCTGCCTGTATTGCGCCAACCGCTCCATCGCGGCGGGGCGCACCAGCAGTGGCATCCGCTGTTCGTTGAAACGTTCCGCGGCCTGTTCCAGCACCGTGGTTTCCTTGCCGCCGAATGCCATGCGGACCAGCGCCTTCTTCGGTGCATCGGATGACAGCATGCCCAGCTTGGCGAGCACCCACGCCGGAAGGACCAGCGCCAACCAGCACCACAGCCGGCCACGCCCGAAGTGGAAGGCCAGGAATTCCAGCATGGTGTCGGCCTTGGTGATCGTGCCGTCCAGGTCGAAGAGCGCCACGGTCCTCAAAGCTTCAGCCGTTTGAAGAGCCCTTCCGGCAACAGCCGGATGACTAGCATGATCCAACGCCAGCGGCCCAGCACATAGGCTGTATTGCGATGCTTCCGCCAGGCCCGGAAGATGGCGTCGGCGGCCTGTTCGGCGGAGGCCGTCAGCGGGGCCGGCAAGGGCAGGCCCTCGGTCATCCGCGTGCGCACGAACCCCGGCTTCACGGTGAGGACATGCACGCCGGAGGCATGGAGCCTGTTGCGCAGGCCGCTGAGGAAGGCCGTGAAGCCCGCCTTGGCGCTGCCGTAGAAGTAGTTGCTGGCGCGGCCGCGGTCGCCCGCCACCGAGGAGATGCCGATGATGGATCCCTGCCCGCGCTGTTCCAGGTCACGCGCCGCTTCCTCCAGGATGCTCACCGCGCCGGTGTAGTTCACCGCGATCGCCTTCAGCCCGCCGCCGGGCGTCTCCTGCGCGGCCGCCTGGTCCGGCAACAGCCCGAACGCGCAAACCACCGTCCCGGGGCGCGGGTTGAGCGAGGCATAGAAAGCCGCATGGCCTTCGAGGGCCTCCGCATCAAATTGCACCGCCTTGCATTCCACCCCGGTCCCGGCGCTGATCGCATCGCACATGGCCTGGGCCTTCGCCTGGTCGCGCATGGCCAGCACCAGCGGGTGGCCCGCACGGGCAAACCGCTGCGCCAAGGCCGCGGCCATGCCCGAACCCGCACCAAGGATCAACACGCGGCGCGCATCGAAGGGGACCGGGGCCGTAGCATCGCCCAGCAGGTCCAGCCGCTCCGACAGCGCCGAGCGGAACCGCCCCCGGCCATAACGCTTGGCCACCTCCCGGAACTCCTGCAACCGCGGATAGGTTTTCTCCATCATCGAGGCCGACATGCGCGCGTCCTTCACCAGGTAGATGCGGCCCCCGGCATCGGCCACGCGGCGGTCCAGCTGGTCCAGCACTTCCAAGGTCCCCTTGCGCACGGGGATGTCCAGCGCCAAGGTGTAGCCTTCCATCGGGAAGCTCAACATCGCCCCGGGGGCAGCGGGGCCAAAACGCTTCAGCACGGCCAGGAAGCTGACCATGCCATGGTGGCGCAACACCTCGAGGACCTCACCCATCAAGGCCCGGCCGTCCCGCAGCGGCACCACGAACTGGTATTGCACGAACCCGCGCCTGCCGTAGATCTTGTTCCAGTCCCCCACGGCGTCCAGCGGATGGAAGTAAGGCGCGTAATGCACGTGGGACGGCCGCCCGCTGCCATCGGCTTTCCAGTTGTACAGCAGGTTGAACACCTTCACCGTGAACGGCGACAGCACGAAGCCGGGGAAGAAGAAGGGCACCTTCAGCTTCACCTTGCCGTGGGGTTTCAACGGATGGCGGGCCTTGGCCCCGCGCAGTTCGGAAGCATCGGCATGTTCGCCCAGCAACAGCACCGACTTCCCTTGGTGGCGGCCGCGGGCCATCAGGTCGATCCAGGCCACATTGTAGGTGGCATCCTTGTGTTCCTCGAACTTGGCGAACAGGTCGTCCAGGTCCCGGCATTTGATGCTGCGTTGCCGGATGTAGGCCGAGGTGATCGGCTTCAGGCGGATCGTCGCCTCCAGGATGAAGCCGGTGAGCCCCATGCCGCCGCAGGTGGCGTGGAACAGGTCGGGGTGGTCGGTGGGTGAACAGCTCACCGTGGCACCGTCGCCCGTCAGCAGGGTCATGCGTTCCACGAATGCGGAAAAGCTGCCGTCCACGTGGTGGTTCTTGCCGTGGATGTCGCCGGCGATGGCCCCGCCGATGCTCACCAGCCGGGTGCCTGGGGTGACGGGCAGGAAGAAACCCGCCGGGACGATCCGCAGCAGGATGTCGTCCAACAGGAGCCCCGCGCTGCACCGCAGCACGCCGGCCGCCGCATCCAGCTCGAAGACCTCCTCCAACCCCAGGCCGCTGAGCATCCGGCGGCCCAGGGACGCATCGCCGTAGGAACGCCCGTTGCCGCGCGGGGCCAGCCCCTGTTGGCCGGCGATCGTGTCACGGGCCTCAGCCCCGTTGGCCGGGGACCAGGTCGTCCCGGTGACCCAAGGGAAGAGTCCCCAATTGCTCCTGCGGCCGTGATCAGTATGCATAGAGGATGATGCCGAATGAAATGAGCCAGCCCAGCAGGACCAGTTGGATGCCCCGGTCGGTGAACACCAGCTTGGTGGGTGCGCCGCTGCGCTTTTCCACCAGGGTGATCTGGAAGTAGCGCATCATGCCCAGCACGACGAAGCCGCTGGTGACGTACAACTTGTCCGTGCCGATGCGGCCGGTGACCGACGGGTCCACGGTGTACATGATGTAGGACTGCACCACCAACGCGGCCAGGGCCACCATCATGGCGTCCACGAATGGCTTGTTGTACCCGTCCAGGCTTTTCCGCAGGCCGGCCCCGCCGCCGGCCTGCACCAGGTCGTCGCGCCGCTTGGCCAAGGCGAGGAACAGGGCCAGCAGGAACGTGACCAGGTAGATCCACTGCGAGTTGGGCACCAGGGCCAGGACGCTGCCCGCGTAGATGCGCAGCAGGAAGCCCAACGCGATGATGGCCACGTCCACGATGGAAATATGTTTCAGGAAGGATGAATACAGCAGGTTCATCACCAAATAGGCCACCAGGACGAGGGCGAACTTGGGCTTCACCAGCCAGGCCACGCCCAACGCGGTGATGGCCAGCAGGGCGCTCAGCCAAGGGGCCATGGCCGACGGAAACCCGCCCGCCGCGAGGGGCCGCAGCCGCTTCACCGGATGTTGCCGGTCCTGTTCCACGTCGCGCAGGTCGTTGAAGATGTACACCGCCGATGCCGCCAGGCTGAAGCAGGCGAACCCGCACAACGTGCGCCAGAGGATGTCGGGGTGGAACAGCACGCCGGCGAAGAAGGCCGGGAAGAGCACGAAGCCGTTCTTGATCCATTGCTGCACCCGCAGCAGGCGGGCCAAAGTGCCCGGATGAAAGGGCCTGGAAGGGGTCCGGTTTTCCATGGACGGGTGCAAAGAAAGGCACTTCCATGCTGCTGCCCCGGACAATTCGGCCTGGCAGGGCGGGTGTGCGCGGACCGGGCCGGACAAGCCTGTCCAATCACCCTTGCATGGAGGTGGAGGAGGACCGGACGGGGATAGGGCATGGTTGAAATCCTCCACAATCTCCCACCATCGAATAATCCTTGTTTCCACTAGCATTTTGATGCACGATTTGGAATTGGATTATGTTTGCCGGGCAATAGTTTTGAACAAAGTGGAGTTTTAGGGAGGAAAGTGGGGCATCGGGCCTACTTTCGCCGCCGAAGCCTCCACGATGAAGGTCAATGCTCAATCTGCTTGGCGAATACGATGTGCGCCTGGACGCCAAGGGGCGCCTGGTCTTGCCGGCCGGGCTCAAGAAGCAGATGGCCCCGGCGCTCGCCGAAGGCTTTGTGATCAACCGCGACGTGTTCCGCCCCTGCCTGGTGCTTTACCCGCGGCAGGTGTGGGAGGCCACCAGCCGCATGCTGGGACGGCTGAACCGGTTCGTGGAGAAGAACATGGATTTCATCAGGCGCTTCACCGCCGGCGCCACCCATCTGGAACTGGACAACAGCGGGCGCTTGCTCCTGCCGCGGGCGCTCATGGACGACCCCAAGCTGGGCAAGGAGCTCAAGCTGGTGTGCCTGGGCGACCGGGTCGAAGTGTGGAGCAAGGCCGGCTACACGCAAATGCGCAAGGAGAAGGTGGACCTCTCGGCCTTGGCCGAGGATGTCATGGGAAGCTTGGGCAATGACAGCGGCCCGGCTGACATATCATGACCCCGTTCTCCTGGATGAAGCCATACAGGCCCTGGCCGTCCGCCCCGACGGTACCTATGTGGACGCCACCTTCGGCGGGGGCGGGCACAGCCGGGCCATCCTGGCCGGGCTGGCCGGTGAGGGCCGCCTGATCGCCTTCGACCGCGATGCCGACGCGCTGCGGAACACCCTGAAGGACCCGCGCTTCACACTGATCGCTTCCGATTTCCGGTGGATCCCCAACCACCTGAAGTATCTGGGCGAGGGGCCTGTGGACGGGCTGCTGGCGGACCTGGGCGTCAGCAGCCACCAGTTCGACACGGCCGACCGGGGCTTCAGTTTCCGGCAGGATGCCCCGCTGGACATGCGGATGAACCAACGCGCCAAGCGGCCTGCCGCCGAACTGGTGAACACGCTGGATGAGCAAGCCTTGGCCGGCCTGCTGCGTGAATATGGCGAAGTGGACGCCGCGCACCGGGTGGCCCGCCGGATCATCGAGGCGCGGCAAGAAGCCCCGATCGGGACCACCGGGCGGCTGGCCGAAGTGTTGCGGCCTATGGCGCGCCGCGGGGACGAGCATGGTTTCCTCGCCCAGGTCTTCCAGGCCTTCCGCATAGCCGTGAATGATGAGCTGGGCTCGTTGAAGGCGCTGTTGGCCGCCAGCGCGCAGCTGGTCAAGCCGGGAGGGCGGCTGGTGGTGCTGAGCTACCACAGCCTGGAGGACCGCCTGGTGAAGAACTGGATGCGGACGGGCGATTTCCTGGGCCAGGAGCAGAAGGATGCCTACGGCCACAGCCGGAGGCCCTTCAGGCCGGTGGGATCCAAGCCCGTGAAGGCATCCACGGACGAACAGGCACGAAACCCCAGGGCGCGCAGTGCACGCCTGCGAACCGCGGAAAGGCTATGAACAAACTGAAGGAAACGGCCATGCCCGCCAACAAGGCAAAAGGGAAGCGCACCTTCTCCCGCGGCTTGATCAACGTGCTGAACGGCACGTTCCTCACGCGGGAGAAAGTGCTGGCCAACATGCCGTTCCTGCTCTTCGTGGCCGGGCTCATGGTGGCCTACATCAGCTATGGCTACTGGACCGAGCGCACCGTGCGCGACCTGGACCGCACCAGCAACGAGCTCAAGGAGATGCGCTCGGAATACATCACCGTCCGCAGCCACCTGGAGCGTGCCGAGCGCCAAAGCCAGGTGGCGGATGACATCGGCGGGCTGGGCTTGCGCGAAAGCAGGGTGCCGCCATTGCGCATTGAAGTGGCCGGTGAAAGGACCAAAGAAGGAAGGGCGCAATGACGGACGGACAGAATCCTTATCGCCTGCGCATCACCTTGGTCTATGTGGGCCTGATGCTCTTCGGGGCGGCCATCGCCGCGAAGCTGTTCGCCATCCAGTTGACAGAGGGCGACCAGTGGCGCGCCAAGGCCACCAACCTGGTCACGGCCATGCGCACGGTGCAGTCCGAGCGCGGCCACATCTTCAGCGACGACGAACGCCTGCTGGCCACCAGCGTGCCGGAGTATGAGATCCGCATGGACATGCGCGCCAGCGGGCTCACCGATGAGCTGTTCCAGGCCAACATCGATTCGCTCAGCTGGGAGCTCGCACGGCTCTTCGGCGACCGCACCATGGAGGAATACCGGCAGGACCTGGTGCGTGCCTACGACAGGGGTGAACGCTACCACCTGATCAGGAGACGCTGCGACCATGAGCAGCTCCAGGCACTGCGGCGCATGCCCTTGTTCCGCCTGGGCCGCCACACCAGCGGGTTCATCGCCGACAAGCACACCGTGCGCATCCGACCGTTCGGGCGGCTGGCCTCGCGCACCGTGGGGTACGTCCTGCGCGACAGCACCGCCATCGGCCTGGAGGCGGCGTGCAACCCGTGGCTGAAGGGCGTCACCGGCAAAAGGCTGGAGCGCCGCCTGACCGGCGGGGTTTGGATGCCGGTGGACGGGGGCGAGGGCCGCGAACCCGTGCCGGGCAGCGACGTGCACACCACCATCGACATGAACCTGCAGGACGTGGCCGACGATGCCCTGGCCGCGCAGCTCAGGAAAAACGGCGCCCACCACGGATGCGTGATCGTCATGGAGACCCGCACCGGGTACATCAAGGCCATCAGCAACCTCACCCTGCAGCGCGACAGCAGCTATGTGGAGGACTACAACTATGCGCTGGGCGCCAGCACCGAGCCCGGAAGCACCTTCAAGACCGCCGCCCTCATGGTGGCCATGGAGGACGGACGCGTCTCCCTCGACCAGATCGTGGACACACGGGGCGGAAAGCTTCGCTTCTACGACCGCGTCATGAACGATTCCCATGGAGGCGGCTACGGCCGGATCACCTTGGGCCGCGCCTTGGAGCTCAGCAGCAATACCGGCATCTCCCAGGCCATCGACAAGGCCTACCGCACCGAACCCGCCCGGTTCGTGGAGGGCCTGCGCCGACTGGGCTTCGGAACCACGCTGGGGCTGCCCATACCGGGCGAGGGGAAACCCGTGTTGCGCGGACCTGAGGACAAGAAGATGTGGAGTGGCACGAGCCTGCCGTGGATGAGCATCGGCTACGAGGTGAGCGTGACGCCCATGCGCATGCTCACCTTCTACAATGCCATCGCCAACGACGGGCGCATGGTGCAGCCCCAGTTCGTCCGCCACATCTCCCGCGACGGCAAGATCATCCGGCGCTTCCCGCCCGTGGTGCTCAATGAGCACATCTGTTCAGATGCCACCTTGGCAAAGCTCAGGGCCTGCCTGGAGGGCGTGGTGGATTCCGGCACGGCCGTCAACCTGCGCAGCGCCCACTTCCGCATCGCCGGCAAGACCGGCACCGCGCAGATCGCCTCCGACAAGGCCGGCTACAAGGTCAACGACCTGAGCTACCAGGCTTCATTCGTCGGGTACTTCCCGGCCGACGCACCACGATACACCTGCATCGTGGTGGTGAGCTCGCCCAGCAAGCGCGGCATCTACGGCAACATCGTGGCGGGACCGGTGTTCCGCGAGATCGCCGACAAGATCTACAGCAACCGCCTGGAACTGCAAGCGCCGGTGGCCATGGCCGATACCGTGTCCAGGATGCCGGTCTCCCTCAGCGGCCGGGGCACCGACCTCGTGACCGTGCTGGAGGCCTTGAAGATCCCCGCACAGGTGGACGGAATGGATGAATGGGTGAACACCAGTGCCGGCGACAGCCTGGTGGTGGTGGGGCCAAGGACCATGCCCGCGCCCGGCACCGGGCTGATGCCCAACGTCATCGGCATGGGCCTGCGCGATGCGCTGTACATCCTGGAGAACCGGGGCCTGCGCGTGCGCCTCAGCGGAAGCGGCATGGTGAAGAAACAAAACCCGGCACCGGGCACACGCCCCGCCCCCGGCTCCACGGTCACCCTCGAACTGGCGATATGAAACCGCTCAAGGACATACTCTACCGCACCCTGCTGGAGCAGGTGGTGGGCTCCACCGGGGTGTCCATAAAGCGCATCGCCTTCGACAGCCGCGAGGTGGAGGACGGCACCGCCTTCGTGGCCATCCGCGGCACCCATGGGGACGGCCACGGGTTCATCGAGGGAGCCATCGACCGCGGCGCGGTGGCCATCATCTGCGAGGAGCTGCCGAAGCGGTTGCGGGACGGCGTGACCTACGTGCGCGTGGCCGATAGCCGCCATGCGCTGGCCATCATGGCCGGCAACTTCCACGACCACCCGGACCGGAAGCTCAAGCTCATCGGCGTGACCGGCACCAACGGCAAGACCAGCGTCGCCACCCTGCTCTACAAGCTGCTCGGGGCCCTGGGCCATCCCTGCGGGCTCATCTCCACCGTGGAGGTCCGGGTGGGCGATGCCGTGGTGCCCGCCACCCACACCACGCCGGATCCCCTGCGCCTGAACGGCCTGTTGGCCGAAATGGTGAAGGCCGGCATCACCCATTGCTGCATGGAAGTGAGCAGCCACGCCGTGGTGCAGGAACGCATCGCCGGGCTGCACTTCGCCATGGGCGTGTTCACCAACATCACGCATGACCACCTCGACTACCACAAGACGTTCGAGGCATACATCCAGGCCAAGAAAGGCTTCTTCGACCAGCTGCCTGCGGGTGCGGTGGCCCTGGTGAATGCCGACGACGTGCACGGCGCCGTGATGGTGCAGAACACCAAGGCGGCCAAGGCCACCTACGCCCTGCGCAATGTGGCCGACCACCGCGCGCGCATCATCGAGAACCAGATCAGCGGCCTGCACCTGAACATCGACGGCCACGACCTGTTCACGCGCCTCATCGGTGAGTTCAATGCCAGCAACATCCTCGCCGTGTATGCCGCGGCCGTGCTGCTGGGCGGGCCGCCCACCGAGGTGCTGACCGTGCTCTCGGGGCTGGAACCGCCGCCGGGCCGCTTCCAGGTGGTGAGGGGCCTTGGCGGCGTGATCGGCATCGTGGACTATGCCCACACGCCCGACGCGCTGAAGAACGTGCTCGGCACCATCATCGCCGTGTGCGGCGACCGGGAGCAGGTGATCACCGTGGTGGGCTGCGGCGGCGACCGGGACCGGGCCAAGCGGCCGGTGATGGCCGCCATCGCCGCGTCCATGAGCCGGAGCGTGGTGCTCACCAGCGACAACCCGCGCGGCGAGGACCCCATGGCCATCATCGACGAGATGTGGAAAGGCGTGCTGCCCGCCGACCAGGCCCGCGTGCTCATCAACGCCGACCGCCGGCAGGCCATCCGCCAAGCCGTGGCCTTGGCCGCGCCGGGCGATGTGGTGCTGGTGGCCGGCAAGGGACATGAACAATACCAGGAAGTGGCCGGCGTGCGCCACCACTTCGATGATGTCGAGGAACTGAAGGCAACACTCGAACTCCTGCGCAAGTGATGCTGTACCACTTCTTCCAATGGATCGGCTTTTCCCTCCCGGGGAGCGGGGTGTTCGAGTACATCAGCTTCCGCGCCGGCATGGCCCTGATCCTTTCCCTGGTGATCTCCTTATGGTTCGGAAAGGGCATCATCCGCTTCCTGCATCGCAAGCAGGTGGGTGAGACCGTGCGCGACCTCGGCCTGCAGGGCCAGATGGAGAAGCAGGGAACACCGACCATGGGCGGGCTCATCATCATCGGCGCCACGGTGATCCCCACGCTCCTGTTCGCCCGGCTGACCAACATCTACATCCTGCTGATGCTGCTGTCCATCCTTTGGCTCGGCGCCATCGGATTCCTGGACGACTACATCAAGGTTTTCAAGAAGGACAAGCGCGGGCTCGCAGGCAGCTTCAAGGTGGTGGGCCAGGTGGGCGTGGGCCTGGTGATCGGCCTCACCGTCTATTTCCACCCCTCCATCCGCACCAAGGTGGAGGTGCCCGAGGTGATCGCGGTCCAGTTCCCGGACAACCAGGTGACCCGCTTCGTGGAGGACAACGGCCAGGTCCACTACCTGCTGGACCGTCGCCAGCCCAACACCACCATCCCCTTCGTGAAGGGCAACGAGCTCAACTACTCCTCGGTCATGGGTGTCTTCGGGCGCGAGGCCCGCAAGTACACCTGGGTCCTGTACGTGCTGGTGGTGGTGTTCATCATCACCGCGGTGAGCAACGGTGCCAACATCACCGACGGGATCGATGGCCTGGCAGCCGGCAGCAGCGCCATCATGGTGCTCGCCTTGGGCGTGCTCACCTATATCGGCGGCAACATCGTTTTCGCACAATACCTCGACCTGATGTACATCCCCGGCATCGGCGAGCTGGTGGTGTTCATCGGCGCGCTGCTGGGTGCCTGCATCGGCTTCATGTGGTACAATGCCTACCCGGCCCAGGTGTTCATGGGCGATACGGGCAGCTTGGCATTGGGAGGGGTGATCGCGGCCCTGGCCATCCTGGTGCGCAAGGAGCTGCTGATCCCCGTGCTGTGCGGCGTGTTCGTGGTGGAGAACCTCAGCGTGATGCTGCAGGTGGGCTGGTTCAAGTACACCCGCAAGCGCTACGGGGAGGGCCGCCGCATCTTCCTCATGGCCCCGCTCCACCACCATTACCAGAAGCTCGGCTACCACGAGAGCAAGATCGTCACCCGCTTCCTGATCGTGGGCGTGATGCTGGCCGTGTCCACCATCGTAACCCTGAAGCTGCGATGAGGAAGCTGGTGGTGCTGGGGGCCAGGGAAAGCGGGGTGGGGGCGGCCCTGCTGGCAAGGAAACTGGGCATTCCCGTCTTCGTCAGCGATGCCGGCCTGGTGCCTCCCGAGTTCCGCCGCCGGCTGGAGGAGGCGGACATCGCCTACGAACAGGGAGGGCACACCGTGGCGAAGATCCTCGATGCGGACGAAGTGGTCAAGAGCCCGGGCATCCCGGACCATGCATCCATCGTGCGCGCCTTGCGCGACAAGGGCGTCCCCGTGATCGCCGAGGTGGAGTTCGCCGCGCGGCACGTGAACGTGCCCGTGGTGGGCATCACCGGCAGCAACGGCAAGACCACCACCACGCTGCTGGTGTACCACATCCTGAAGAAGGCGGGCATGGACGTGGGGCTGGCGGGCAACGTGGGCACCTCGTTCGCCGGCCTGGTGGCCCGTGAGCGCCACCAGGTCCTGGTGCTGGAGCTCAGCAGCTTCCAGTTGGACGGCACGCGCACCCTCAAGCCGCACGTGGCCGTGATCACCAACATCACCCCCGACCACCTGGACCGCTACGACAACCGCATGGAGAACTACGTGGACGCCAAGTTCCGCATCGCCATGAACCAAGGGCCGGACGACCATTTCATCTACTGCGCGGACGACCCCCGGACACTGGAAGGACTGAAGCGGCACAGCGTACGGGCCCGCCAATGGCCCTTCTCCATCCGCGTACCCATCGAACAGGGTGCGTACCTGCAAGACGAAACCATCCACATCCACACCAACAAAAACACGTTTGACATGAGCATCCTGGAACTGGCCCTGCAAGGCAAGCACAATGTGTACAACTCAATGGCGGCCGGCATCACGGCGCGCTTACTGGAAGTGCGCAAGGAAGTGGTGCGCGAGGCCCTCAGCGATTTCCAGAACGTGGAGCACAGGCTGGAACGCGTGGGCACGGTGAACAACGTGGAGTTCATCAACGACTCCAAGGCCACCAACGTGAACAGCACCTGGTATGCCTTGGAGAGCATGGAAAAGCCGGTGATCTGGGTGGCCGGCGGTGTGGACAAGGGCAACAATTACGCGGAGCTGCGCGAGCTGGTCAGGCAGAAAGTGAAGGCCATCATCTGCCTGGGCACGGACAATGCCAAGTTGCACAAGGCCTTCGGCGATATCGTGGCGACCATGGTGGACGTGGATTCCGCCGAAAAGGCCGTACGTGCGGGCTACGAGTTGGGCAACCCCGGGGACGTGGTGCTGTTGAGCCCGGCCTGCGCCAGCTTCGACCTGTTCGAGAATTACGAGGACCGTGGCCGCCGCTTCAAGGCCGCCGTGCGCGCGCTCTGAGGACCACCCTGAAGAACGGCAACCATGCAAGTCGGACAACGATCGGACCTGGCACAACGCCTGATCGCCATGCGCGGCCACGGCCTGGATGAGGTGCGCAACGGCCCCCATGCCCTGCGGCGCATCGCCGAGGTGGCCGGCGTGGAATACATCGACGACAGCGGCAGCACGTTCCTGGATGCCGCGCTGTTGTCCTTGGTGGATGTGGGCGGCCCGTTGGTGTGGATCGCCAGCGCCCCGGTGATCGGGGCCGTGGACGGGCACCTGAAGGATTTCCTGAAGGACCATGTGGAGGCCATCGTTTTCTACGGGGAGGCCGATCAGCGGCAAGTGGATGCGCTGCATGCCGAGCTGGGCCAGGTGTACAATGCGGACACCCTGCGCACGGCGGTGTTCGCCGCGAGGGAGCTGGCACGGCAGGGCTCCAAGGTGCTCTTCAGCCCCGCCTGCCCGTGCGGCACGGAGGCCGCCAACCATGCCGAACGGGCGCAACGGTTCAAGCTGGCGGTGGCCGACCTGTGATCAACCCATGCAAGCCGCAAGGAGATGAACAACCTGTTCGACCAGCACCTGAAGGGCGACCGCACCATCTGGGTCGTTGCCTTGCTGCTCGGCATCACCAGCGTATTGGCCGTGTACAGCGCCTCCTCCTGGATGGGATGGCGGCATACGGGCGGCACCTTCCGCATCCTGGTCAAGCACACCCTGATGCTGGCCGCCGGCGGAGGGATCATGTACGCCGCCAGCCGGTTGCGCTATACCATCTATTCAAGGCTCTCGCAGCTGCTGCTGGGCGTCACCGTGGCCTTGCTGTTCCTCACCCTGTTGATCGGCACCAACGTCAACGGCGCTTCCCGCTGGCTGGCCATACCCGGTGTGGGCATCACCTTCCAGACCAGCGACCTGGCCCGCGTGGTCATCGTGGTGTACCTGGCCCGCGTGCTGGGGCGCCACCGCGACGAACCGTGGACCCTTCGCGAAGTGCTGTGGCGGCTCATCCTCCCCGTGGGCGCGGTATGCGGCCTCATCCTGCCCGCCAATTTCTCCACCGCGGCCCTGCTGTTCACCACGTGCATGCTCCTGTTGTTCATCGGCCGGGTGCCCATGCGGCACCTCCTCGCCGTGGGGGCCATGGCCGTCGGCGGGTTTGCCTTGATGGTGCTGCTGGCCAAGGCAAACCCGGACCTGCTGCCCCGCCTGAGCACCTGGGAATCGCGCCTGCACAGCCACGGCGGCGAGGACCGCGAGGCCAACTACCAGGTGAACAACGCCAAGATCGCCATCGTCCACGGCGGATTCCTGCCCAACGGCCCCGGCACCGGCACCTCGCGCAACTACATGCCGCATCCCGAAAGCGACATGATCTACGCCTTCATCATCGAGGAGTACGGTTCCGTGATCGGTGGGGTGGGCCTGCTGCTGCTGTACCTGATCCTGCTCTCCCGCGCCATGCGCATCGCCAACCGGTGCCCCAAGCCATTCGGCTCGCTTGCCGCCGTGGGCTTGGCCCTCAGCCTGGTGATGCAGGCGCTGGTGAACATGGCCGTGGGCGTCAACCTCGTGCCCGTCACCGGCCAGCCGCTTCCCTTGGTCAGCATGGGCGGCACCAGCTTGTGGTTCACCTGCCTGTCGCTCGGCATCCTGCTCAGCATCAGCCATGCCGTGTACGGACAGGACGCGGCGGAGGGCAAGCCCCGGACAAGCGCGAAACTGTCGGACCATGCCGAAGCCGCCGCTTAGGATACTGATCAGCGGCGGCGGGACCGGGGGGCACATCTTTCCCGCCATCGCCATTGCGAATGCCGTGAAGGAAGAACGGCCGGACACGCGCTTCCTGTTCGTGGGGGCCGAAGGGAAGATGGAGATGCAGAAGGTGCCCGCGGCGGGCTACGAGATCGAGGGCCTGCCCATCCGGGGTTTCCGGCGCGGAAGCCTGTGGGGGAACATCGGGCTGCCTTGGCGCCTGGCCCGCAGCCTGTGGATGGCGCGTCGCCTGGTGCGCACCTTCAAGCCCCATGTGGCCGTGGGCGTGGGGGGCTATGCCAGCGGGCCGATGCTTGCCGCCGCGCAGCGCGCGAAGGTCCCCACGCTGATCCAGGAGCAGAACAGCCACGCCGGCGCCACCAACCGCATGCTTGCCCGGCGCGCCGATGTGATCTGCGTGGCCTACCCCGGCATGGAGCGCTATTTCCCCAAGGCCAAGATCAAGCTTACAGGCAACCCCGTGCGCCAGGACATGGTGCAGATAGAGGGCAAGAGGCCGGCGGCGATGGAGCTCTTCGGCCTTCGCGAAGGTGCACCCGTGGTGCTTGTCACGGGGGGAAGCCTGGGTGCCCGGGGGATCAACCGGGGCGTGTCCGCCGCGTTGGCCCGGTTGCAGCAGAGCGGGGTGCAGCTGATCTGGCAGACCGGGACGCCCTACCATGGCACCGCCATGGCGGACGTGGGGAAGCTGGGCTACCGCGACGCCCATGTGCATGAGTTCATCACCCGGATGGACCTGGCCTACGCTGCGGCGGACCTGGTGGTGGCGCGCGCCGGGGCCATCAGCGTGAGCGAGCTCTGCCTTACCCGCAAGCCCGCCATCCTGGTGCCCCTGCCCACGGCGGCGGAGGACCACCAGACCAGCAATGCGCGGGCCTTGGCCGACCGCGGTGCCGCCGTGTTGCTGAAGGATGCCGACGCGGAAGCGGGCCTGGGCGGGGAGATCCTGAGGTGGCTGGCGGATCCCGCCGGGCGTGGACAGCTGGCCGCGGCCATGGGCGGGCTCGGCATCGCCAATGCCGCGGGGACCATCGCCAAGGAAGTGGTGCGTTTGGCCATGGCCAAGGCGGAAGCGGAAAACAAAGGCGATTGACATGGAACGCCCGGACCTCTTGTACTTCATCGGCATCGGCGGCATCGGCATGAGCGGCCTGGCCCGCTATTTCCACCGGCAGGGGGCCGTGGTGGCCGGCTACGACCGTTCGCCGGGGGAGGTCACCTCGCAGCTCATGCGCGAGGGGATCGAGGTAACATTCAATCCGGACCCCGGGGAGATCCCGGATGAATTCCGCCGGGCCGACCCGGCCAAGGTGCTGGTGGTGCGCACCCCGGCCGTGCCCCTGGACAACGCCCTGCTCGCCTGGTGGGGGCAACGCGGCGCGCCCATCAAGAAACGGAGCGAGGTGCTGGGCCTGGTGACCCGCGACCGCCGCACCATGGCCGTGGCGGGCACCCACGGCAAGACCACCGTCACCACCATGCTGGCCCACCTGCTCACCGAAGGGGGCGTGCCCTGCAACGCCTTCCTCGGCGGCATCAGCACCAACTACCGCACCAACGTGCTGCTCAACAGCCGCGCGGCACTCAACGTGGTGGAGGCCGATGAATACGACCGGAGCTTCCTGGCCCTGCATCCCGAGGAGGCCATCATCACGGCCATGGAGCCCGATCACCTGGACATCTACGGCGATGCCGGGTCCATGTACCGCGCCTATGCCGACTTCGCCGCCCTGGTGCAGGGGCGCATGCTCGTACACCGCACCGTGCTGGAACGGCTCAGGGACCATGCCGGCACGTTGAAGGACGCGGTGCCTTATGCGCTGGAGGATCCGGAAGGGCCGCATGCCGCGAACCTCACGGTGCGGGACGGAGCCTTCCATTTCGACCTGGTGGCCTGGGGCCGCACCATCGCCGACCTGCGCCTGGGCATGCCCGGCCGCCACAACGTGGAGAATGCCGTCGCCGCATCGGCCATGGCCCTGCATGCGGGCGTGGACCCCGCCGACCTGCGCAAGGGCCTGGCTTCCTTCCAAGGGGTGCACCGCCGTTTCGAGGTGAGGGCCCGCACGGCATCCAGCCTGTTCATCGACGACTATGCGCACCACCCCACAGAATTGGCGGTGTGCATCCGCAGCGTGCGCGAGCTCTGGCCCGGGAGGCGCATCACCGGCATCTTCCAGCCGCACCTCTACAGCCGCACCCGCGACCTCGCCGAAGGCTTCGCCCGCAGCTTGGCCCTGCTGGACGAACTGATCCTGCTGGACATCTATCCGGCGCGCGAGGAACCCATCCCGGGCATCACCTCCGAATGGCTGGCCCGGCAGGTGAAGGCCACTAACACGACGTTGTGCACAAAGGACCAATTGATCCCCCTTCTGGAAGGCCGGAACATTGACATCTTGCTGGCCCTTGGCGCAGGCGACATCGACAAGCTCGTTCCGCCCATAGCGGCCATGTTGAACAGGAAGAAATGAGCAAGGCACGGCATATCCGGCGCTTCTCCGCCAAGGTGGCGGCCGGCCTGGCCGTGATCGCCGTCCTGGGCTTCGTGGAACAGAGCGGCCAAAGCGCACAGGTGCGCGAGGTACGCGTCAACCTGGACGCACCCGGCGACATGCACTTCATCGATGCCGAGGCCCTGAAGCAGCAGGTGATCCAAGGGGCCGGCACCTTGATCGGTACGCCGATGAACCAGGTGGACGAGACCGCCATCGAACAGCGGCTGCGCGACATTCCCTGCGTGGCCACGGCCGATGTGTACCACACCATGGACGGCATCCTGCACGTCAACGCCACCCAGCGTGAACCCATCGTCCGGGTGATCAATGCCGACGGATCCGGGTTCTACATCGATCGTGACGGATGGACCATGCCGCTGGACCCCGACTATGCCGCGCATGTCCTGGTTGTCACCGGCCAGTTGGACGAACCCTTCGCCCATTGTGCACCGGTGAATGTGGCCCTTGGCAACGACAGCCTGGCGCAACACACGCATAGCCGGGCCATCCATGCCTTGGCGCGCACCCTGGCCCGAGACGCACTATGGAACGCGCTCTTCGTGCAGGCCGTGGTGGACGCTGACGGCAACATCACCCTGATCCCCAACGTGGGGATGATGCGCATCCGCATCGGGGACGGCCAACACCTCAACGAAAGGCTGGCCAAGCTCAAGCTGTTCTATGAACAAGGCATCCCGCAGGCCGATTGGCGCAGGTACAGCACGGTGGACCTGCGCTTTGACGACCAGGTGGTGTGCACCAAACGCGATCGCTAACAGGAAGGAACCAATGGATCACGGGCCGGACCGTGGCAAATGAATATGGAGCGCAACGAGGAAATAGTGGCAGGACTGGATATCGGGACCACCAAGATCGCTTGCATCGTGGGCCGCAAGAATGAGCAGGGCAAGCTGGAGATCATGGGCATGGGCAAGAGCCGCAGTGACGGTGTTTCCCGAGGCGTGGTCACCAACATCCAGCGTACCGTGGACAGCATCAAGGCAGCCGTGCAGGAGGCCGAGGACAGCTCCGGCGTGGAGATCTCCACCGTCAACGTGGGCATCGCCGGCCAGCACATCCGCAGCATGCACCACCGCGGCATGATCACCCGCAAGGCCCTGGAGGAGGAGATCCGCCAGCAGGACATCGACCAGCTGATCGACGACATGTACAAGCTGGCCATGGAGCCCGGCGAGGAGATCATCCACGTGTTGCCGCAGGAGTATATCGTGGACAATGAACAGGGGATCAAGGACCCCATCGGCATGAGCGGCGTGCGCCTGGAGGCCAACTTCCACATCATCACCGGCCAGGTGGCCGCCGCGCGCAACATCAACAAGTGCGTGTCCCGCGCCAACCTCGACGTCACCGAGCTCATCCTGGAGCCCCTGGCCAGCGCGGACGCGGTGCTTTGCAATGAGGAAAAGGAGGCCGGCGTGGCCTTGGTGGACATCGGCGGGGGCACCACCGACATCGCCATTTTCAACGACCACATCATCCGGCACACCGCCGTGATCCCCTTCGGCGGCAACGTCATCACCGACGACATCAAGATGGGCTGCGCCATCCTGCGCGACCAGGCGGAGCTGCTGAAGAACCGTTTCGGCAGTGCCTTGGCCTCGGAGAACAAGGAGAACGAAGTGGTGTGCATCCCCGGGCTGCGCGGGCGCGATCCCAAGGAGATCAGCCTGAAGAACCTGGCCAACATCATCCAGTGCCGCATGGAGGAGATCATCGAGCACGTCTACTTCCAGATCAAGAGCAGCGGCCTGGAAAAGCAGCTCAGCGGCGGCATCGTCCTCACCGGCGGCGGGTCCCAGCTCAAGCACCTGCGCCAGCTCACCGAATACATCACCGGCATGAGCACCCGCATCGGCTACCCCAGCGAGCACCTCGCCCAAAGCAAGGTGGAGGATGTAACCAGCCCGCTGTATGCCACCGGCGTGGGGCTGGTGCTGCGCGGCTTCGATTACCTCGAGCGCCACCGCAACAAGGCCATCGAGAACACCTCCAAGGTGAAGACCCATAGCCAGCCATCCAAGGTGGGCGGCTTCTTCGAACAAGTGCTTAAAGGTGCCACGGACATGTTCCGGGACGACGAGGCCTGAATACCCGACAACCCCGAACCCTGAAAACAAACTCCCATGAAATTCGACCTTCCCAACGAACTCTCCTCCATCATCAAGGTGATCGGTGTGGGCGGCGGCGGCAGCAACGCCGTGAACCACATGTACGCCCAGGGGATAGCCGGCGTGGACTTCATCATTTGCAACACGGACAAGCAGGCCCTTGACGTGAGCCCCGTGCCCGTGAAGCTGCAGCTCGGTACGGCCCTTACCGAGGGCCTTGGTGCGGGCAGCATGCCCGAAAGGGGCAATGCCGCGGCCCAGGAAAGTTGCGAGGAGATCCGCGAACTGCTCAGCACGCGCACCAAGATGCTCTTCGTCACCGCCGGCATGGGCGGGGGCACCGGCACCGGGGCCGCCCCGGTGATCGCCCGCATCGCCAAGGACATGGGCATCCTTACCGTCGGCATCGTCACCATGCCTTTCCAATGGGAAGGGCGCAGGCGCAAAAGCCAGGCCGCCGAAGGCGTGGAGGAGATGCGCCAAGCCGTGGACACCCTGCTGGTGATCAACAACGACCGCCTGCGCGACCTCTACGGGAACCTGGAGATCGACGGGGCCTTCGCGCATGCCGACAACGTGCTCACCACAGCCGCGAAGGGGATCGCCGAGATCATCACCAAGACCGGCAAGGTAAACGTGGATTTCGAGGACGTGCGCACCGTGATGTCCAACAGCGGCGTGGCCATCATGGGCATGGGGGAGGCCGAGGGCGACGGGCGTGCCATCCGTGCGGCGGAGGAAGCCTTGGCCTCGCCGCTGCTCAACGATAACGACATCAAGGGGGCGAAGTACATCCTGCTCAACATTGCCCTGGGCACCCGCAACATCTCCATGGATGAGATGAGCGAGGTGACCGACCACATCCAGGATGCGGCGGGCAGCACCGCCGATGTGATATGGGGCTATTGCACCGATGAGTCGCTGGGTGAGCGCATCCGCATCACGGTGATCGCGACGGGTTTCAGCCAGAACCAGATCACTGCCAGCCTCGAGCAACGCCAGCCCGAGAAAAAGGTAACCGACCTCAATACCGACCTGCCCACCATGATCACGGTGCCGATCACCAGCCCCGTGCAGGGGATGGAGGCCCCTGCCAGACCCGTGGAGGAAGAGGTTACCGGGCCTTACCTGAAGCAGGTGGAGGCTCCCCAAGCAGCCCGGCAACCGACACTGGAGTTCGGGGCGGAGACACGGGAACCTGGACCCGCCCCGGTGATGGACCGGGAAAAGCCCGGGAAGGTGGTGTTCACCTTGGAGGAGGAAACCGTCACGCCATCGACCGGTCAGGAGGCTTCCAGGCCCGTTGCTGAAGGGTTGGCCACGGGTCACCTGTCCCCCGCCGAGCACCAGGCCCGCACCGAGCAGCGGTTGTCCCATATGCGGGAAATGGCCATGCGCATGCACACCCCGAGCGGATTGAACGAGATGGAGCGCGAGCCGGCGTACAAGCGCAGGAACATCCTGTTGAGCGACACGCCCCATAGCACGGACAGCAATGTGAGCCGCTACACTTTGAGCGAGACGGTGAACGAGGCGGGTGACAAACAGGTGGAACTGCGGCGCAACAACCCCTTCCTGCACGACAACGTGGACTGAACGCCATGGACCTCCGGCAACGCATCGATGCGGACATCAAGGCAGCCATGCTGGCCCGTGACAAGGACCGGCTGAACGTGCTGCGTGCCATCAAGAGCGCGCTGCTGCTGGAACTTACCAAGGAAGGAGGCGACCACCAGGTGAGCGACGAGGCCGGCCTGCGGATCTTGCAGAAACTGCTCAAGCAACGCAACGAGGCGGCCGCCATCTACCGCCAGCAAGGGCGCGATGACATGGCCGGCGAGGAGGAGACCCAGGCCCGGATCATCGAAGGATACCTGCCAGCTCCGCTGGGGGCGGCGGAACTGGATGCATTGGTCAAGGAGACGCTGGAGGGCATCGGGGCCAAGTCCATGGCGGACATGGGAAGGGCCATGAAGGCGGTGAACGAAAAGGTGGCCGGCAGGGCGGAGGGGTCCGTCGTGGCGGCCGCGGTGAAGAAATGGCTGGGCGCAGGTTGAGCGGATCTACAGGGTAGGGACGGTGGCGGCGTGCGTTGCGAAATGTGCGCCGTCGCTGTTCATGCCCCTGGCGGCCGTCCTGCGCAGGAACGATGCGTGCCCGGGCCTTCGCCCCCGTTGTTCAGGACCGCGGGTCGTCCACTTGCATCTTGAAGCCTATGCCGTGCACGTTCACGATGCGCACCTTGTCGTCGTGGCGCAGGTACTTGCGCAGGCGGCTGATGAACACATCGAGGCTGCGTCCCAGGAAGTAGCTGTCGTCCCCCCATACCATGTTGAGCAACAGCTCGCGTGGGAGCACCTGGTCCTGGTGCTGGCTCAGCAGGCGCAGCACGCCGGCCTCCTTCTTGGTCAGCCGCCGCTCCTCCTTGGGGTGGCTCAAGGTCTTGTTGCGGTCGTCGAACACGAAATCGCCCAGGTGGAACACGTCACGCGGCTGCTGGGGCCCCCCTTCCTTGGTCCGGCGCAAGATCGCTTCGATGCGCAGCAATAATTCCTCGATGCTGAACGGCTTGGTGATGTAATCATCGCCGCCGGCCTTGAACCCCGCGATGCGGTCCTCCGGCTGGCCCTTGGCCGTCAGGAAGATGATGGGCACCTGGCTGTCCGTTACGCGGATGTCACCGGCCAGGCTCAGGCCATCCTTGTTGGGCAGCATCACGTCCAGCAGGCACAGGTCGTAATGGTTCTGGTTGAAATGAAGCAGCCCCTCCTTCCCGTCGCGGAACAGGTGTACCGCATAGCCGTGCTGCCTCAGCGCGTCCTGCACCACGAAGCCCAGGTTCTCATCATCCTCCACCAGCAGCAGCGTGGCCTTGGGGTTGCCGGCGGGATCCTGTTGCGTCTTGCTCATGTTGCTCCCTTGTATTTCATCAACGGCAATTCGATCGTAAAGGTGCTTCCCTGCCCCCACGCGCTGTCCACCTTCACTTTGCCATGGTGGGCGCGCACCGTTTCCGCAACATAGTGCAGCCCGAGGCCGAAGCCCTTCACGTCGTGCACGTTGCCCGTATGGGTGCGGAAAAAGCGCTCGAAGATGTTCCGCAGGTCCTCCCGGTGGATGCCGATGCCCTTGTCCGAAACGGTGATCTGTACCGACTTGCTGTCGTTGCGGGAGGCGATGCGCACCTCGGGCGCCCCTTTCGAATACTTGACGGCATTGTCCACCAGGTTGAACAGGACGTTCCCCAGATGGACCCGGTCACCTTCCACCACCGCATCCCGGGCTTGCAGGTCCATGCTGCAGCTGCCCTTGCGTTCCTCCAGCAGCACACGGAATGATCCCACGGTCTCTTCCACCAGTTCGTGCAGGTCCACGGCCTCCCGGTGCATCGTGCGTCGGCCTTGGTCGCGCGTGGCCAGTTGCAGCACCCGCTCCACCTGCTGGCGCAACCGGTCATTCTCCGCGTGGATGATCCGGGCATAGGTCCGCAGCCGTTCCGGGTCGCGCGAGATCCCCGGATCGGACAACACCTCGCTGCTGAGCGCAATGGTGCTGATCGGCGTCTTCAGCTCGTGCGTCATGTTGCCGATGAAGTCGTCCTTCATTTCATCGAGCCGCTTTTGGCGCAAGATCACCCACATGCTGTAAGCAAAGAAGGCGAACATGATGAAGGTGACCACCGCCGGGTAGATCCAGTTGATGGTGCCTTTGACCCCGGGCATCCACGGCGTGGCCCGCCGCGGGAAATACACGCCGAAGTAATGGCCGTCCTTGTCGAGCTTCTGCAGCTGGCTGTGCTTGCCGGGTACTGCGTGCAGGCTGTCGTCCAGGCTCACGTAGCTTCCGTACACGATGCTGTCCGTGAAACAATCGTAGATGCCGTACTCGAAGTCCTCGTTGATGTTGCGCCGCTTGAACTCCTGCCGCAGCAAAGCCTCCAGCAGATAGGGATGGATGGTGTCGTTGATGGTGACGGCGAAGTAGTTCGGGCGTTCCTGCTTTACCGCGTCGAACAGGTCGCTGGGGTCCTTGTTGATGGACAAGATCCGCTCCGTCACGTCCGTCAACGCGATGACCACCCGGTCGTTGAATTGTTTGTCGAGCTGCTGCTGCCGCTGCTGCTGCAGCGTTACCTGCTCCCGCTCGTATTGCTGGGCACGGCGCAACCAGATCACTTGCGTGAAGACCACCCCTGCCAAGCTCAGGGTGGCCAGCAGGACCAGGATGCCCAAGGTGCGGCGCCGCATGCCGGTACAAACGTCCACAATGTTAACATGCCCGTGAATGGCCGTCGGCGTTCTTCACAGCTCTTGGAAGATCAACGCCGACACGGCGGACCGGAGGCCGGGGAAGGACAAACGACAATTCCATGACCCGGACCCCGGGCGGACTTCGGTCATTTGCGCTCCGATGAAACAGACACTCCTCTCCCTGGCGGCCGGGTGCTGCCTTTTTACAGCAATGGCCCAAACACCGGTGACGGTCTCCACCGGCGCGGCCAACGCCGAGCAAATATGGTATAGCCTGCTCAACGGCGAAGTCGGGGCCGCCGCCCTGGCCGAATGGGACCTGGCCTTCGAAATGACCGGCCTCACCGCCGGCATCCGGGTGAATACCGCCAAGGGGCTCACCGTGTACCGGACGGATGTCGGGATCGATGACTGGGATGCCCTGACGGCACCGGACGAAGCATCCTGGACCGCGATCTACAATGACCCTACCCGATGGGATTTCGGGGCCCTCAACGATGGCAACAACATGGACCAGCCCGATGGCTTGGACCTGGGGTGGGGCCTGTACAACATGGGCAACCACCAGATGATCGGCAACCGCGTGTTTGCGATCAAAAAGGCCGATGAAACCTGGATGAAACTCCGGATCAATTCCGTGATCAGCGGCGTGTTCAGCTTCACCTATGCCAACATCGACGGCTCGGACAGCCATGACGCGAGCTTCAATAAGACCGCGTTTGCAGACAAGAACTTTGCCTACTGGTCCTTCTCCTCCCATACCGCCTTGGACCGCGAACCCCTGAACACGTCCTGGGACCTGCTCTTCACCAAATACACCGACTTCGTGCCCACCGCGTACAACGTGGCCGGTGTGCTCCAGAACAGGTTGGTCACGGCCATGCAGGTGGATGGCGTGCCCAATGACCAGGCCCAGTGGAGCCCGGGCCAAATGACATCCGACATGAATGTTCTCGGCGCGGATTGGAAGCGCTATGATTTCGCGGCCGGGGCCTACGTGATCGCCCCGGATACCACCTACTTCGTGAAGGACCGTCCCGGCAACATTTGGAAGATCATTTTCACCGGGTACGGCGGCGGTGCCAACGGCAACATGAGCTTCACCCAAGAGCTGGTCAGTTCAGTCGGCGTGGGTGAGCAGGCCGCCCATGGCCAAGTGGCCGTGTATCCCAATCCCGTGGCCGGGGGGCGGGCAACGCTGGTGCTGGACCTGCCCGCGGCGCGGGCCTCGGTCCGTGTGTTCAACAACGCCGGGCAGCAAGTGATGGAGACGTCCGTGGACGGACTGCGGGGGCTGACCATCCGGGAGCTGGATGTCCGCCAATTATCCCCCGGGCTGTATGTGCTCCGGGTGGAAACCCCGGGCGGGTTGGCCACGGGCAAACTTGTGATCGAGTAGGACTGGCTGCACCCGGGGTGGGCCACCGTCCGCTGGTCCGCTCCGGGTATGCTATGACGGACCGGTGACGGTGATCCGGGAAGGGCACGTGAATTTCGCGCTCCCGTGGAAGGAAGGTTGACTACATGAAGCGTTGCTTGCTCTTTCTGGCAACCTGCATCCTGGGCCGGATGCTTCCCGCGCAAGTGGGCATCACCGTGCTGGACGCAGCCTCACAGGAGACCGTGCCCTACGCCCATGTGACGTGGAACGGTGCCGGTGCGGCGAACAAGGGCGTGGCCGTGGCCGACCCGAACGGGCGCTGCTCCTTGCCCCTGGGACAGGCCGAAGTGGCCACCGGCGTGGCCATCCGGATCGACTTCATCGGCTACGAGCCGATGCTGGACACTTTGTGGTCCTTGTCACCCCGCATCTACCGGCTGAAGCGCTCCCAGGCCTTCAATCTGGATGAACTGGTGGTCACCGGGCAGTACAGGCCCACCACCGCGGACAAGGCCGTGCAGCGCATGCACGTGATCAATGCCGAGAAGATCCAGCGCATGGCCGCCCAGAACCTGGGCGATGTGCTCGGGCAAGAGTTGAACATGCGCCTCGCACAGGACAATGTGCTGGGCACCTCCCTGAGCATGCGCGGCCTGGGCGGGGAAAACGTGAAGATCCTCGTGGACGGCGTGCCCGTGATCGGCAGGCAGGACGGCAACCTGGACCTGGCACAGCTCGACCTCACCGGCATCGACCGGGTGGAGATCATTGAAGGGCCCCTGAGCGTGAACTACGGCACCAATGCCCTGGCCGGCACCATCAACCTCATCACCCGCAAAAACGCGGGACCGGCCACGTCGCTCAAGGCCATTGCGTACGCCGAGCCGATGGGCCGCTTGAACCTGTCGGTGGCCGCGGGCAAACGCTTCGGGCGCAATGACGTGCTGCTCAGTTTGGGGCGCAATTACTTCGGTGGCTGGCGTCCGGGCCAGGATGATCTCTATGATTTCACCCCACACTTGGCCGATTCCACGCGCTACCAGAGCTGGAAACCCCGCGAACAGTATTCCGGCAGGCTGAATTACCGTTATGCCCTCTCGGAACGGTGGAACCTGAACTACAAGGGTGAACTGATGCACGATCGCATCATCGACCGGGGGAGGCCGCGCAAGCCCTACAACGAAAGTGCCTTCGATTCCGAATTCATCACCCGGCGGCTGGACAACGCCGTGTTCGCCACGGGCGACCTCGGCAGGGGGCGCCGATTCAACGGCTTGGTCGCCCACGACCGCTACGTGCGCACGCGCTACATGTGGCTGCGCGACCTCACCACCTTGGAAAGCCGTTCCGTGCCGGGGGAGGACGATGACTCCAACTTCACGCTCACCAACGTGCGCGCCACCTTTTCCAGCGATGCGGACAGCGCCCGGTTCGGTTACGAGGCGGGATTGGACCTCAACCGCGAAACGGCGGTTGGCCAGCGCATTGCCGACGGAAGCGAGCAAGCCATCGGAGACTATGCCGTCTTTCTCAGCGGACAGTGGCGGCCGACCACCGATCTGGTCGTCAGGCCAGGCATCCGTTATGCCCATAACACGCTTTACCGCGCACCGGTGGTCCCTTCCTTGGACATGCGCCTCCAACTGCGCCCCACGCTCACCCTCCGCGCATCCTATGCCCAAGGATTCCGGTCTCCGTCCTTGAAGGAGCTCTATCTCTATTTCGTGGACATCAACCACGACATCCATGGCAATCCCGACCTGTTGGCCGAGACTTCCAACAACTATTCGCTGTCATTGGCCTATCGCAAGGCAGGTGACACAGGCATCCTGCGGGGCGAGGTGGCCGGCTTCCACGACCGGGTGCGCAACCTGATCACCATGGTGGACGAAGGCAATCTGCTGTATAGCTACATCAACATCGGTGAGTTCCGCACCTTGGGCGGTTCGGTGGACCTGGGGTGGGAGTCGGGCCATTGGACCGTGGGAGGCGGCGTGGCCATCACCGGGCGCTACGACACCTTGGGCATACGTAACGGCGGCGATGCATACAACTACGCACCCCAGGTGAACGTGCAGGCAACCCGCCATTGGCGTAAGCAGGGGTGGAGCATCAATGTGTTCGGCAAGTACCAGGGCGAGCAGCAGAGCTACGCATACAACGCCAACGACAGCCTCATTCGCGGACGGATCGCATCTTACCTGATGCTGGATGCCTCCGTATCCAAGCAAGTGTGGAAACAGCGGCTGACGGTACAGGTGGGATGCAAGAACATGGCCAACGTCACGAACCTGGAGGCCACCTTGGGCAACGGCAGCGCCCACGGCGGCTCGGGCGGGGCCAGCGTGCCCCTGGCCACGGGGCGCTCCGTATTCCTGCGCCTGGCCTTCGATTTGAAAGGAAAACCCAAGGAAGAAAGGCGATGAAGGGAATGCGCTTGGTCGGCATGATCATGCTCAGCGCGGCATTGGGCGGATGCATGAGGGAGGAATTGCCCGTGCCCAAGCAACCCCGAGGCGACGCGGTGGAATGCGCGGTACATGTGGGCCCGGACTATAACCTGCAATTGTGGTTCAGTTTCGATGGCTACCACGTGGTGGCCCAGAACAGCAAGATGGACTGGGACCTCGCATTTGAAAGCGCACCGGACGGCTGGCAGGTACGCCTGAACTACTCGCGCCTGATGCGGACCCACCGAAGTACGGCCGCGTGGGGCGAGCCTGCCGATACCGCGGGCTTCGGCAACACCTGGAAGATAGACCTGCCCGACGGCCGCACGGACAGCGTGGCCTTGGGTGATTGGCGCGATGGACACCCCATCTACATCCTCGACATGGGCTACAATGCGTCGGGCATGCTGATGGGCCTGCGCAAGCTCCAGGTCCTGGGCAACAGTGCCACGTCATTTGAGTTCCGGACGGCGCGCCTGGACGGCACCGATAGCCGCCAGTACACCGTGCTGAAAGACCCCGCCCGTCCCTATACGCACTTCAGCCTCGCCAGTGAGTCGGTGGTCACCATCTCGCCGCCCTTGGGCGAATACGACCTGGTGTTCACCCAGTACACCGAGCAGTTCCGGCCGCCGGATCCCTACCAGGCCTACCTCGTCACGGGCGTGGTCAACGGGTACAGCGGTGCGCGGGTGGCGCAGCTCACCGGCGATTTTGCATCAGTCACGCTGGATGACACGCTGGCCCATCCGTTCAGCACGGACCAGGACATCATCGGGTATGACTGGAAAGATTACTCCTTCGAGACCGGCTACTACGAGGTGTACAGCGACCAGGTGTACATCATCCAATGCCGCAGCGGCTACTTCTACAAGCTGCATTTCATCGATTACTACGACGATCAGGGCCTGAAGGGGTCTCCCAAGTTCGAGGTGGTGCCGCTATGAGGCCGCGGCGCCGCTTATTCCATCCCGCCGTCGTCGCCGCCACCGGTGCCCGGGACGTTCCGCTCCGGGGAGCCTTGCCGGTTACGCCGGAAGAACTGGACGTCCGATTTGCCGAAGCGCCATGTGGCCGACAACAGGAAGGCCCGGCTGCCCCAGGTGCTGTAGTTCTCCTGGCGGAACGCGGGCATGTCGTAATAGGAGCCCCATCCCCGCGAGTCGAAGATGTTCTGTGCGCTGGCCGTAATGAAGAAATGCTTGCCGATGTCCTTGCGTACCGTGACATCCATGGAGTAGCGCTCCAGCGTATGGCCTTGCGGGATCACACGGGGCCCGTCGTAATCGCCGTTCACCTGCACGGTCCAGCCTTGCGGCAGCTTTTGTGACAGGTTGCCCTTGGCATTGTAATTCACCCCGGTATTGGAGAGCGATCGTCCCCCGGTGGTCAGGCCGATCTCCACCCATTGGATGTTGCCGTTCAGGGTGGCCTCCAGCCCATTCCATAGCGTGAGTTTCACCGTATTTTCCCAGCCATAACCCTGGTTGCGGTCACCGTTGAGGTAACTGGTCAGCAGGATGTCCGCGTCGTTCGGCATCGGAACGATGTAGCTGGTGATCACATTCGAGGTGAAGCGCGCATACGCGGACGATAGCCAGTTCCCCTTCTCCCCGAAAGGCAACAAATGGTTCACCTCCACCACCGTGCTCATTTCAGGCAGCAACACCGGATTGCCCTGCCGGTAGCTGCGCGCATCAACGGGCATGATGAACGGCATCAGCTGCCAATGGTTCGGGCGGTTCACCTTGCGCGACACATTCACCTGCAACTCGCGCTGCAGCGTCCCCTCCGCCGCATCCCATTTCCGGCTCAGGTAGATGGAAGGGAAGAGGATCCGTCCCAGGTCGTCCAGCCCGTCCGGGTAGTTGTACGAGAAGGAAAGCCCCTTGTCCGTGCGCTCGGCCTGCATCGCATTCTGTTCCACGCGCAACCCGGACTGCATGCTCCAGTGGTCCGAAAGCTTGGTGCTCCAGTTGATGTATGCCGCATTGATGAAAGTGCGGATCACGTATGCGTTGCTCAGGAAGGTGTCGACCCGGGCCACGGGCAGGGTGTCGTTCTCGTTCGTCACGTCCATGCGCGATTCCTCACGCTCATAGTTGGCCTTGAAACCCCATTCCAGCTTGCGGTTGTCCGCGTAGGCATCGCTTACATCGAGCTGCCAGGTCCACTCTTGCCCCTGGCCCTTCGAGGCCCGCCGTTGCATGCTGTGGTGGGGCAAGAAGCCGATGTCGCCGGTGTTGAACTGCTCCGTGGAAGCCGGGGAGCGACGGTCGCTGAGGTTGAAGGTGAGGTCCGTGCCCCATTCCTTGCCCGGCTTGGTGGTGGTGCGGCGAAACCCCGCCCGGGAGGTCAATCCCCGGTACTTCCCCTCCGACAGATTATGCTGCACGCCGCTGCCGGTCACCGTGTGTGCCGCATCCCGGTTGGTGAAGTCCTGCCGTTCATCGCTGTCCCGGTTGCCTCCATGCACGCTCTGCATCAGGCTGATGGTGTTGCGCATGTTCAGCTTATAGTCCCATCCCAACCGGGCGTTCTGGCGCAGGAAGGTGGTTGTCCGCCTGCTCGTCTGGTTGAAGAAACCCGTGGGAAGACCGTCGGCCAGGTCGGTACGGTTGCTGTAGCCTGTACCCGGCGGGCGCCCCGAGCCGAACCCGATCCCCGCATTGAAGGAGCTGCGCCCCTGGCGCACCATCAGGCTTGCGTTCATGTTGTACCGGTCGTCCGTTCCCGCACCGGCCTGCACCTGTCCGCTGAAGCCGGGCCGGGTGATCTTCTTCATCACCACGTTCACGATCCCGCCGGTGGCATCGGCATCAAAGGCGGCGCTGGGGTTGGTGATCACCTCCACCCGCTCGATGTCGGCCGCCGCGATCTGCTCCAAGGTCATCATCGTGGGCCGGCCGTCCACGAACACACGCGGCGATCGGCCCCGCATTTCCACGTTGCCGTCGGCATCCACGCTCAGCCCAGGGATGTTCTTCATCACATCCGTGGCATCGCCGCCCACCACGCTGATGTCCTTCTCCACATTGTAAACCCGACGATCCACCTGAAGGACCTGCGTGGCCCGCTCCTTGGTGACCTCGGCGGCGTGCAGCAGCACGGCATCCGGGTTCACGCGGATATTGCCCAGGTCCAGCGGCGTTTGGTCGGCGGTCAGTTTGAAATCCTTCGCGTACGGCGAATAGCCCATGGCCGCCACCTTCACCGTCAGGTTCCCGAAAGGCAGGTTGGGGACCTCGAAGAAGCCGTTCTCCTGCCCCAGCGCACCGCCCACCAAACTGTCCCTTTGCAAAATGCTCACGCTGGCAAAAGGCACCGGCTTACGCTGGTCGTCCAACAGCTTTCCGTATACCTGGCCCCGCGGCCTCTGCCCCCGGGGGCCGGGTTGTGCAAGAAGGGTGGGACACGCAATGGCCGCCAACAGGGCGAAAAGCAAGTATCGGTGCATGGGGCCGCAAAGGTAGCGGGCGTGCTAGGCGGCCAATCCATGGTTGCAACCTTTATCAACCGCGAGTGGCAGGGCACGGGCCGGGGACGGGAACAAAAAAGCCCCCCGCATCGCGGGGGGCTTTCGGTTTGGATCCTTCTTCAGGTTCAGTAACCTTCCTCGCGGAAGCTGTCGCGCTCTTGGCGCCCCTCGCGACGATAGCCCCCGCGGTCGTTGCCGCCACGGAAACTGTTGTTGCCGCCCCGGAAACCGGAGCCCTCCGGCCGGGGACGGGCCTCGTTCACCACCAGGTCCCGGCCATGGAAGGGTTGGCCGTTGGTGGCTTCGATGGCAGCGCGTCCGCTGGTGTCGTCGGACATCTCCACGAATCCGAAGCCGCGGCTGCGATTGGTGGCCTTGTCCATAATGATCTTGGCCGAGGTTACTTCCCCATAGGCTTCGAAAAGCTGGCGGAGGTCCTCGTCCTTTGCGGAGTACGCAATGTTGGCGACGTAAATGTTCATGAGTTCGACTGACTGGTGTGTTGTTTGTTTGTTCCGCCCCGGACATCGTTCTCGCCAAAGAACCGGTGGCCAAAGCGGGGCGAATGTACAGGGTTCCAACGGATTTCCGACGATCGGCAAGATATTTTTCCGCGCCCGCCCCATGGCTTGCCCCCGCATGGCCGGAAGCGATGCCCTCCGCACAGGTACATTCGCCCCCGAATGCCACGCACAACCTTTGCTCCCACGCCGCCCGTGTTCTTCCAGCGGCTCCGCCAGGTCATCGATGCCTATTTCAGGGAGAATAACCTGAAGAAAACGGGAAACGCGCGCCTTTACTGGAAGACCGCCATCCTGCTCACCGCCATGGTGACGCTCTATACTCTGCTGGTGTTCTTCACGCCGGGCAGCCCCTGGCTCGCCCTGGCCCTTTGCGCCTTGTTGGGCCTGGTGCTTGCCAGCGTGGGGTTCAACGTGATGCACGACGGGGCCCACGGCAGCTACAGCGGGCGCAAATGGGTGAATGAGCTGATGGGCCATTCCCTCAATCTGATGGGGGGAAGCGTGCATTTCTGGAAGATCAAGCACAACCAGAACCACCACACTTACACCAATGTGGAAGGCATGGACGACGATATCGACATCGAGCCCTGGGTGCGTGTGCATGCCGGCCAGAAACGCCGGTGGTACCACCGCTACCAGCACATCTACGTCCTTTTCCTCTATGGCACCACCTACCTGTTCTGGATCTTCTACAACGACATGCGCAAGTACTTCACCGGGAAGGTGAGCCATGAAGTGCGCATGAAGCCCATGACGCGCAAGGAGCACATTGTCTTCTGGTGCACCAAGCTGGGCTATGTGGCCATCTTCCTGGTGGTGCCCATGTTGAAGGTGGGCGTGCTGCCCACGCTGATCGGCTATGGCGTGATGGTGTTCGTCACCGGGCTGTTCATCTCGGTGGTGTTCCAGCTGGCCCATGTGGTGGAAGGGGTGGAGTTCGTGGACCCCTCCGCCGATGGGCGTGCCATCGGGAACGAATGGGCCATACACCAGGTGAACACCACCGTGAATTTCGCCACGCACAACCGGCTATGGAACTGGCTTTTCGGCGGCCTGAATTTCCAGGTGGAGCATCACTTGTTCCCGTTGATCAGCCATGTGCATTACCCGGCCATCAACAAGAGGTTGAAGCAGGTATGCGCCGAGTTCGGTGTGCATTACCAGGAATTCCCCACGTTGATGGGCGCTTTGCGTTCCCACTTGGTCCATTTGCGCCAGGTGGGGATGGCCGCCTGAAGGCCCGGCAGGTCCGCTATTCGTGCACCACGCGGAAGGCTGATGATGCACCCTCCTTGGTGGTGACCACCAGGATGTAGCTTCCGGGGGCCAGGTGCCCGGGGATGGGCAGGGTCCCGGTTTCCCCCGGAAGGATCGGGCGATTGCCTTGCGCCACCATCCGTCCCAACGGGTCCATCAGCTTCGCCCCGATGATGGCATGCCCATTCGGGCGTAGCCGAAGCGCGTTGCTGAACGGATTGGGGAAGGGTTGGGTGACAAGAATGTTCCCGGGGTCGGCCAACCCCGTGGTCGAACATCCCCAGCTGCCCGGCATGTTTCCGTCCAGCCAGGCCCATCGGGCGTTGACGAAATCCTTCAGTTCCTGCACTTCACCCGCATAGGTCAAGGGAACCGGTTCCGGGTTGGGCCACACGTAGGTGCCCAGGATGGGCCATGCCGTGAAGTTGCGTTGCTGGGCTTCCTGCAACTGGGCGGCCACGGAATCGCAATAGGCTGAGATGGAGGCCGGGCTCAACACGTTGTCGCGAAGTTCCGTCCAGCGGCAATGCAGGGCCTCCACGAATGCGCTGTCTTCCATGAAGCGGCCCCACCAGAACGGAACCTGGTAGTCGTCAAAGGAACAGGCATCGCCGAATTGATAGGCCCAACCCGAAGTGGAGGCACCGCCGCAGTAATAGGCATTTCCCCAGGCCAGGTCATAGTCCCACGGCGGGCCCGCACGAAGTTTCCCGCCCCGGCTGTTCTTGTCCTTGTGCAGGTAGGTGCTCAGGCGGTAGCTGTCCACATTGCGGCTCAATTCATTCAAGAGGAACAGGTCGATGAAGGTGTTGACATCGGCATAGGCGCGGTACCCATCTTCCGGGTCGGTGAAACCCGGGCCGGCCAAGGCGGTCTCGAAACTGTCGACGTAGGCTTGGATATACGCTTCCTGTTCCGGCACGATGGCTTCCGCCTTCGGATACCGGTAGCGGAAAAAGACTTCCTGCCCGAATTCGTGCGCGGGCGGCAAAAAGGTTGAGGCGAAGCCCGAACCGGGGCCCCCGTTCCGGTCGATGCTGATGATGTATCCGCCCGTGACATCATCGCCGCTGATCTCATCCGGATCAAGCTTGGCCAGGTCCAGGCGAGCCGCACTCCGCTTGATCCGTTCCACCAGGACATATACGCCCACATAAGTGCCGTTCACCACCACCTCCACATTGCGATGCCGGGGTGCATAGTGGCCCATGGCTTGGCCCAGATGATAGGCCAGGGTGTTGTTCATCAACGACTTGTCGAAGTAATTGGCCACCAGCAGCCAATCGCTGCCGGCAGGCATGCCCAGGATCGGCGCATTCAGGTCTTCCCCGAAGGAATCACGGAACTCGAAGGAGTATGATTTTTTCGGTGCCGTGTTCGAGGAGGAACCGTGCATCTCGATGCCGATGGGGCCATTGTATTCATTGTAAGGCCCGCTTGGCAGGTTCGATGACCCGATCCCATTGTAGACGATGCCCATTGTTGCCGGGATCTTCCCTTCCGAAGGGATGTCCTGTCCGTCGGTATCGATGACCACGATGGGCAGGTTGGATGATTGGAATGAGAACGGGGCCGCGGGTTCATCGCCGAAAGAGAGGCTCCAGGCGATCACTGAACCGGAGTTGCCTGGGGGTGATGTATCCGTAATGCGCAGCTTCCAGGTCCCGTTTCCATCTTGCCCGTTGTTGATCACCGCCATGTCCTCCATGGGCCGGAATGTGCCCGTAAACGGCGGCGAACCCTGCATGATCGTCAGTTCCGCGCCCGCGGCGAAGCAGGTGTTGGTGTAGTGGTCGCTGCTGCCCCCGATTCCCGAAGTGAGCAATACGGTGGTGCCATCGGGTGCCACGCAGGCCAAGGCCAGCCCTTCTATCCAGCTATGGTCCACCGTGATGCAGATCTGCTCCAAACCATAGGATCCCGTGTTCAAAGCGGGCGGCAGGCCGGCCACGTCCAGGTTCAGTTCCAGCACCGACCCCTCGCCCGGGATAACCGCGCCGTTGCCGGTGAAAGTTTGCCCCCTCGTTGTGCCCGGCATGGCCATGGCCACGATAAAGGGGATGGAAGCGTGCCACGATGCCATTCCACATCGGAAATAGGCATCCAATTTAGATGGTTTTCCGGGCACCGCACCGCCTGACAACCCGGGGTGCTCCGACCCGCATTTTTTGGCAGGAGCGGCCGCCATCCACCTTTTCACTCCGCCAAGGCCCCTTCCACGCTCACGGTGGTGCCATGCCCCGGTGTGCTGTCCACATGTACAGTTGCCCCGATGGAGGCCGCCCGGCTGCGTACGTTGTCCAGGCCTATCCCGCCCGACGCCTTGGACGGGTCGAAGCCCTTGCCGTCGTCGGAAATCATTACGCTGATCCGCCCGGCCTCACGGGTGACGGACACGCTGATCTCGTGTGCCTCGGCGTGCTTCAGGACATTGCTGATCAATTCCTGGACGATCCGGTAGATGACGATCTCCACCCGGCGGTCCATCCGCTGTTCCAGGCCATAAAGCTTGAGTTCCACGACCAGCTTGCCGGATATGCGCACATTGTCGCAGAGATCCTCCAAGGCCTTGGCCAGCCCGAAGCGCGATAGGGTCAGTGAGTTCATGCCATACGCAATGCGCCGCACCTCGCCCACGGCCTCGTCCAACAGATGGATCACCCTTTCGTACAGGCCGTGCTGTTCCGCCTGCGCTTCCTCCACCTTGCTTTCCAGCGCCCCCACCTGCATCTTGATGGTGCTGAGCATGGCGCCCAGCCGGTCGTGCAGGTCTTTGGCCGTGCGCTCCCTTTCCTTTTCCTGCCCTTCCAACATGGCTTGCATGGTGTTGATCTCGTTGCGCCGCATCAGGTCGTTCACCTCCTGGATGTGTAATTGCCGCTCCTGTTCGCCCAGCTTTTGCTTGCGGCGCAGCGATCGCCACAGCAACAATGCGATGATGGTGATGGCGACCACCGTGAGGCCCAGCAGGATGCGTTGCAGGTTCTTCCGCCGGTCCGCTACGTAGGCAAGTTCCAAGGCCTGTTTTTGCCGTTCGATCTGGTGTTCCCTGCGTTCCGTGTCGAACAGGATATCGGCCTGGATCAGCTGCTGGTTGAAGCGGGCTTTGACCAGGGAGTCGGACAAGGCGGCATAGGTCGTGGCGTGTTCATAGGCCGATCGGTCGTTGCCCAGGATGTTTTGCCATCGGGCCAAGCGGCGGTGCAGTTCCACCTGCGTGGCCACTTCCTTCTCCTGCTGGGCGGACGCCAAGGCATCATTGGCCAATGCCAGGCCCTGGGCCCGGTCCCCCAGGTTCCAAAGTGCGGTGGCCAAGAGCTGCTTGGTCTTCGTCCTTCCCTCGCGGAGGCCCACCGAATCGGCGAAGGCCAAGGCTGCCCGGTACCGGCTCACGGCCTCGGCATAGTTTCCTTGCCGGGCACTGATGAATCCGAGGATGGACATGCAATTGTACTGGAGCGCCGGGTCCTTCGGCCCCAGGACGGTCAACAGGCTGTCCAGGATTTGCCTCGCCGGATCGAGCTTCCCGGACATTGCCGAGGCGGCCGCCAGATTGGAAATGGCATGCACGGCCACCTGGTTGGAGGCATCCTGTACGACCTGGATCGCCTGGCGGTAGCTTTCCACGGCCTTATCGTAGTTCCGCTGGCCATATTGGATGTTGCCGAGGGCCATCAGGGCCCCCCCCATCCAGACCTTGTCCGCAGCCTTTTCCGCCAGATGATAAGCTTGGGTCAGTAATTGGTGGGCCTGGTTGTATTCCGGTATTTCGGACAAGGCCTCGGCCTTGGCCACGAGCAGTTCGGCGTATAGGCCCGGCGCGGTGGAGCTGTCCACCAGGGCCAGGCCCAGATCGGCCTCCCTGACCGCTTGGGGCAAAAACTGCAGGTCCGTATTGATGATGCACTTCTCGCGATGCGCGCGGGCCAGCAATTCAGCCTCGCCGGTGCCGTGGTATTGCAGGATGCTGTCCAGCTTCTGCATGGACGCGGCCAGCCGTTGCTCGCGATAATCGATCTTGGCCAGGACCAGCAGGCCCAAGGTCCTTTCTCCCCCCGATGGCGAGGCGCCCAGCCGCTGCGCCATCTCATGCAGGGCATGCATGTCCCACGTGGCCGAAGCTTCCAGGAATGCCTGGTACTGTTCCCTTGTTTGGGCCAGCACGGACGGACCTGTGGCGGTCAGCCCCGCCAAGGAAATGAATGTGCTCCACAGCAGAGGTCGGGACATCTCAGGGCCGTTCCTTCAAGGCTTGCATGGGATGGTCAAACCTTCAGGTCGGACACGCCAACATAGGTGGCCAGCAGCTCCAACTCATCGGGGTTGGCCGTACCTCCCACACGCACGATATCCACCGAATCGGTTTCCTCCGAGCCATCGGATCCTCGATAGGTGAGCTTCAAATTGAATTTGCCCTTGCCTTTGAATGTCTTGCCGGTGATGCCCAACGCAAATGTGGAAACCCGGTCCGGTGCGCCTTGTGGTGCATCCTTTACGAACGGCAGGTCCAATCCTTCCGTGGAAACATAAGGCAAGGAATCGCCCGATTTTCCATTGAAAGCGAGCGTTCCGTCATGGACCACGAGAATGAAGTAGTGTACAACCCCGTTCCTGTCATCTACAGTTACTCTTTGCGTGGTGAATGTTTTTGCCATGGCCTTGGTGGTGTTGAGGTTGGTTTTCCTGTTCCTATTGGTCCCAGCCGCGTTCCATGGCGTATTTCACCAGGCCCGCGAAGTTGCGGACATCCAATTTGTGCATGATGTTGCGCCGGTGGGTGATCACCGTTTCCACGCTGATGAACAGCTCCCCGGCGATCTCCTGGTTGGTCCGCTCCTTCATGAGCAGCTTCACCACCTCCATTTCGCGTTTGCTCAGCGGGTTGTAAGCCAGGTCGCCGCTGCGGTCGCGGTATTGGTCACCTTGTTCCATCAGTTGGCGCAACTGCGGGCTCAGGTACTTTCCCCCATTCGCCACCTCACCCAAGGCCAGACGCAGTTCCTCCTTGCCCGCATTTTTCAGCAGGTAACCGGAGGCTCCCGCGGCCATCACCTCCAGTACAAACTCCCTGTGGCCGTACATGCTCAACATCAGCACACGGCTTTGCGGGCTCACCTTCAGGATATGCTTGGTCGCCTCGATGCCGTCCATGTCCGGCATGTTCACGTCCATCAACACCACGTCCGGGGCCAATTCACGCGCCAGCGTCACGGCTTCACGCCCGTTGTAGCAACGGCCGGCCACCTCCAGGTCGGGCATGCCTGAAAGAATGGCCTCGATGCCGTCCAGCATCATCGATTGGTCATCCACGATCAAGATCGTCATCGGCGATGGAGCTTGAAGCCTCGCAAAGGTCGTTGGCCATATCCCCATGAAAAATACCTTGAAATGGGGATTTTCGATTGGTGGGGGCTTGGCCTTCGGGACCGGCCGGACCGCCATCGGAAGACCAAGTACCTTCATCCCGGGAGCTTTGCACCCAGGCAAAAAGCAAGGCCCTGGCCAATTATTCCAGGACAGGCCGCAATCCCTTCGGGTACTTCACCGTGTAGGCGAAGCCCACCTGCTCCGTTTTTCCGGGAGGGATGGCCATTTGCCAGGTCAGCGAGCCCTGAGCCGGGTCCACCGAGGCACCGCCGCTTTCCGTGAGCTTCACCTCGATCTCGCTTTGCCCGCTCAAGGGATACTGGTCGCGCAATTCCAGTTGGATCGCCCTGTCCTTGGTGTTGCGTATACGGATGTCCCAGCCTACGGCCACCGTGCGGCTGTTGCCGAGCAGGGCCTTTTGATCGGTGGCCGCCCGCTTCACCCGTTCCACCACCACCCCCTTGTCGCGGCCCAGGCCGATCTCCAGCGTGTCCTTGGGAAGGTCCAATTGCAGGTAGCTCTTTCCCACGTATGTGCCCTCCAGGAACACATGGGCCTCGCCGTTCAGCAGCCGCAGGTCTTCCCAGCCGGTGACGCGGGCGTACAGGAAGGCATCCTTGTCCAGCTTCGGCGTGGCGAAGTACAGGTAGGAGGCGGGCATCTCGTGTTCCTGTACCACCACCGTGTGCGGATTGCCGTCACTGGGTACGCTGAAGGGCATCCGGATGGCATATTCCACGGTGATCGCCTGTTGCGCCACCGTGACGGGCGGGCGGCCTGCCATGGAGGCGTCCTGGTCATAGGCCAGCGATTCGGACTTGGCGGCACTTCTGGCCGCGCCGGAACCCATGGGACGGTACACGGGCTGGAAGGGGAGGAGCGTCCACGGTACCAGGGTGGGCATGATCCCGCCCTGCGTGGGGTTGCCGCTGCTGAAGGACATGGCCACTTGTTCCCAGTCCTCCCCGCTGTTGTTGGTCACCTGGGCCTTCATGGCCAACTGCATGGGATGGCCCGCCCCGCGCGTGCGCAGGTCATAAGCGGGCACCCATCCGGCCTGCGGAACGAAGTAGGAGAGGGTGAAGGAGGCCGGCATGGCGGCCGTGGCCTGGATGTCCACCACCACTTCGCTCGTGGGCCTGGATGCCACGCCCTGCAGCTCATTGATCTGCTTCTGCAGCTTGTCCTTGTCCTCCTGCAGGCCGGCGATCTTTTCCTGCTGGCCCAGCCAGTTGACCTTCACCGTGCGCAGGCGTTCACGGATGTAATCGTTCACCCCGGTAAGCTGTGCCACGGTCACCCCGTTCTGCTGTCCGCCCACCGCGCTGTTCCTGAGCAAGAACTGCTCCTCATTGGCCCATACCTCCTGCATGGCCTTCTCCAGGGCCAGGTCCTTGTCCAGCTTTTTCATCCGCCCCGTCAGCACGTCCAGCTCCTTCTTTTTCGGGCTTTCGCTCAGGTAGTTCGTCCGGTGGCCAATACCCAGGATAATGAAATTGCCCTTGCCCGAAAGCTGGATGCTCCGCGGGTCCAACCCTTGGGCCAGCCCGGTAAAGACCAAGGTGCTCGTGCCTTCCGGCAGGGTGGTCCTGGCGGTGCGGGTGATCTGCGCGCCTTGCAGGAATACGTGGGCGGCGGTGATCTTGGATGCCACGTCCTGGGCAAGGGCCTGCCGGTGGACGAGCGCCGGCGACAGGATCAGAAGGGTGGCGGGAAGGAAGGTCTTGTGCATGGTCGGGGCTTGCTGCAAAGGTGCCATGGGTTTGCTGGTCCCCGTACACGCCGGTTGGGCTTTGGTTCAATCGCCCTGGGGATGGAAGTGCGGGACCGGCACGCAAAAAGGGCCGCCCCTTGCGGAACGGCCCTGCATTGCCAGGTCGTGGGCGGTCACTCCGCCAGCACGATCACCTTGTTGTTGTTCACCTCCACCACGCCGCCCTTCAGGGTGAAGCTCTCCGTCCTGTTGTCCGGCAGGAGCACCTTCACCTCACCGGCCTTCAGCACGGTGATCAGCGGTGCGTGGTGGTCCAGGAAGCCCATGCTGCCGTCCACGCCCGGCACGCTCACGCGCTTGGCCTGGCCCTTGAAAAGCTCCTTGTCCGGGGTGATGATCTGAAGGTCCATCGAACGTTGAAATGGGAAAGCTGAATGCTGAAACACCTTGGCTTAGGCCACTTCGGCGAGCATCTTCTTGCCGGCCTCGATCACATCATCGATGCCTCCTTTCAGGTTGAAGGCGGCCTCGGGGTATTCATCCATCTCGCCGTCCATGATCATGTTGAAGCCCTTGATGGTGTCCTCGATGGAGACCATCACGCCGGGGATGCCCGTGAACTGCTCGGCGACGAAGAAAGGCTGGCTGAGGAAGCGCTGCACGCGGCGGGCGCGGCTCACCACCAGCTTGTCCTCCTCGCTCAGCTCGTCCATGCCCAGGATGGCGATGATGTCCTGGAGTTCCTTGTAGCGCTGGAGGATGGCCTTCACGCGCTGGGCGCAGTTGTAATGCTCCTCGCCCACCACGGCCGGGGAGAGGATCCGGCTGGTGGATTCCAGCGGGTCCACCGACGGGTAGATGCCCAGCTCGGCGATCTTACGGCTGAGCACGGTGGTGGCGTCCAGGTGCGCGAAGGTGGTGGCCGGCGCCGGGTCGGTCAAGTCGTCCGCCGGCACGTACACCGCCTGTACGCTGGTGATGGAGCCGCGCTTGGTGGAGGTGATGCGTTCCTGCATGGCGCCCATCTCGGTGGCCAAGGTGGGCTGGTAACCCACGGCGCTGGGCATCCGGCCCAGCAGCGCGCTCACCTCTGAACCGGCCTGGGTGAAGCGGAAGATGTTGTCCACGAAGAAGAGGATGTCGCGGCCGCCGCTCTCCTCGTCGCCGTCGCGGAAGTATTCCGCCAGCGTGAGGCCGCTCAGCGCCACGCGGGCACGGGCCCCGGGGGGTTCGTTCATCTGGCCGAACACGAAGGTCGCCTGGGAGGTCTTCAGGGCGTCATGGTCCACCTTGTTCAGGTCCCAGCTGCCCTTTTCCATGCTTTCGGTGAATTCCTTGCCGTACTTCACGATGCCGCTTTCGATCATCTCGCGCAGCAGGTCGTTGCCCTCGCGGGTGCGCTCGCCCACGCCGGCGAACACGCTGTAGCCGCTGTGGCCCTTGGCGATGTTGTTGATCAGCTCCTGGATCAGCACCGTCTTGCCCACGCCGGCGCCGCCGAACAGGCCAATCTTGCCGCCCTTGGAGTAGGGCTCGATCAGGTCGATCACCTTGATGCCCGTGAAGAGCACCTCGGCGCTGGTGGTCAGTTCCTCGAACTTCGGGGCCTCGCGGTGGATGGAGGCCCCCTTGCTGCCGGTCACCTCGGCCATGCCGTCGATGGCCGCGCCCACCACGTTGAACAAGCGGCCCTTGATCGCCTCGCCCGTGGGCATGCTGATGGGGCCGCCCTGGCTCTCCACCTCGGTGCCCCGCGCCAGGCCGTCGGTGCTGTCCATGCTCACCGCACGCACCGTGTCCTCGCCGATCAGCTGCTGCACCTCCAGCACCAGCGTGCTGCCGTCGGGGCGCTTTACGTGCAAGGCATCATAGATGTTGGGAAGGTTCTTGCCGGAATCGAAACGGACGTCGATCACGGGGCCGATCACTTGGACCACTTTGCCGATGTACTTGGCCATGATTTTCAGTTGGTTGGGCAGCTGCCTCTTTTTTGCGGGCGCGAAGGTAGGGGTAGATCTCCAATGCCCGAAGGGTTGTTGATGAATGCTGCCGGCAACCCGTGCACAAGTGGTTGAAGGTCAGCCTGCCCCGTGCCGCCAGCCCCCTCTGCCGATGGAGAGATCAACAATTCCTTGACGCACG
>JAGFIV010000045.1 GCA_024103275.1 Flavobacteriales bacterium | reverse complement strand
CCTGAAGAAGCGCTTCGGCCAGTTCCGTTTCGAATGGATGGCAGGCAACGGAACATACCCCGGCTATACCCCCCCCGCGAATACGCAGCCTTGCGGGGCCACGGCGCTCACCATCGGCGCCACGTGCACGGGCAGCGTGAGCGGCACCACGTATGACATGTGCGCGGCACCCGGCATACCGGAGCCCACCTGCGGGGGCTTCGCCGGCGGCAGCCAGCAATCCGTTTGGTACAAGTTCACGGCGCCCAACAGCGGCATGGTGCAGATCGATGCCCAGGCAGGCACGGCCCCGGCAACCCAACCGGCCATTGCGCTATACACCTCCAACGCCATGGCCGGCGACCCCGATGAGGGCTGCCGCTCGCGCCTGAGCATCGTTTCCTGCGACGACCGCCAGGGCCCCGGGCCGGATGCCCGCATCATCCAAGGAGCGCTATACCCCGGGCAGGTATACTACATCCGGGTGTGGGCCCGAAGCGGAAGCCCGGAAGGCAACTTCAACCTTTGCGTCACCAGCCCCGTGCCCCCGGCGGGAACCTGCTGGTACATGATCGACCTGTACGCCAAGAACACGAGCGGCACCCTGGCCATGGAGGTGACCATCCCGCCGGGGCCCACGGTGACCTACACCACCAGCGGCGGCGATCCCTCACAAACCTTCTTGATCGCCCTGCCCGCGGGGGCCACGGTCAATTTCCACATGGTCTCCGCCGGCGGAGGGGTCGGGGCCACCGGCTACGTCTTCCATGGGCTGTGGCAGGTGGGCAGCTCCGACACCATCTGGTGGGACGATGGCGGCTATGCCGTGGCCGGGCCCACACCCGGGCCGAATGACTATTTCACCCTCACCAGCGCGTGCAGCCCACGGCCCCACCCGCGCACCGATTGCTTCGGCATGCGCACCATCTGCGTGAACGGCAGTGGCGGCGGGGGGGCGAACACCCACTTGGCCGGGCAGTTCGACAACCGTTACTGGCCGATCAGCAGCTACAGCCCCGCCCAGACCGAATACCAGGGATACACCTTCCGCCCCCACAACGGCGGCATGATCGACGTGGCGGGAGGGAACATGGGCTGCCTGGACGGCGAGTCCAAGGGCATCCAATGGATGGTGTTCACCCCGCAACAGGACGGCACCGTGGCCTTCCTGTTGGAGGCCTCCAAGGTATCGCCGGCGCCGCTGACGCAGGCGGACCTGGATTTCGCGGTATGGGACCTGGGGGCGCTGACCTACCAGGGGCCGGACAGCATCAACGGCTATGACGTGTGCCCGCCCCAAACCCCGCCCATCCGCTGCAGCAGCGCGCGCAACCCGGCCACCACGGGCCTGGCCCAGGGCATGTTCGAGCACCAGGAAGGGCACGGCGGCTGGGGCTGGCTGGAACCCCTCCCCGTACAGAACGGCCACGGCTACCTGATCGCCTTCGCGCCGACGAACGTCACGGGCCGCATCAACTACAGCTTCGACTGGACCATGGTGAAGAACACCTCGGGCATCACCGATTACACCATCCTGGGCTGCGACCCGCTGGTGTTGCCCGTGGAGCTGCTGTTCCTGCAAGGCGACCCGCGCGGCACCGTGGTGGACCTCAGCTGGGCCACGGCCAGCGAGAAGAACAGCAGCCACTTCGTGGTGGAGCGCAGCGGCAATGCGCGGGACTTCGTGCCCATCGGCCGGGTGGCCGCCAGCGGCAACAGCCAATACCGGGTGGATTATGCCCTCACCGATACCGACCCGTTCAGCGGGGTGAACTATTACCGCCTGCGGCAGGTGGACCGGGACGGCACCGAGGAGATCAGCAACACCGTGGTGGTGTTCATGTCCATGGACGGGGACAAGATGACCGCCTGGCCCAACCCCGTGGAGGACGCCCTCCGGCTGTCCGCCATCATCCATGGGGAAAAGCTGGTGCGCCTACAGGTGCTGGACGCCCTGGGACGCGTGGTGCAGGACCGCCCCGTGGCGGTGGAGCCCGGCCGCAACGACATGGAGGTGGATACCCGCAGGCTGGGGAGCGGCACCTACCTGGCGCGCCTTGCGGGCAACTCCGGGGCCGAACTGGGCAGCGTACGTTTCGTGGTGCAGGGACGGTGAGCGAGGGCGAACGCTGAAAGCGGAAAGCGGATCCGCCTTCGCCAAGGCTTCTGCGGGACCGGGAAGCTGGAAAACCTGGTCGTGGATGACGGTGTTGAGGCCGTAGTTCGTAGTTCGTAGTTCGTAGTTCGTAGTTCGTAGGACCAGGCCGGTGTTGCGCGGCGGCGCGATAACGGCTGTCCACAGGCTCCCCGGGCCGAAGCGCGGTTGGCCGGGGGAAACGGTACGGTACCTTTTCCCATTCATTATATTCGCCAGGCCCGCGCCGGCCTAAAAAAGACCGGCGGCATCCTTCCGATCGTGCCGGAAGGATGCCGCCCGCATCTTCCACTGGTCTTGCCGGGTCTTAGCAGTCAAATGAGCCCCACTCTCCAAGTGCGCGCATATCCCGCAAATGCCCCAACCAGTGACCTCAACCTTTCGGGCGGTGCAAGCTCCGGCTCTCCATGCCCAACGGGCCACTCTCAAAGCCACGCGGACATCCGGTGCTGCTCCTTGCCTTTTGGCGGAGGGACCCCACCCGGGGGTGGAAATCGGGCGCAACGTAGCAGGGGTTCCTGGGTACATTTGTAGAATCTTGTCCACAACGGGGCGGCACCCAGCCGCCGATCGATGATGAACCACAGTTTCCTTATCGCCGACGACCATGTCATCATCCGGCGTGGCCTGCGGAATTTGCTGCACGACCAATTCCACGCGGTGGATGTGCGCGAGGTGGCCACCTGCCGGGAATTGCTCGGCGCCTTGGCCCGGGAGGAGCCTTCGATGCTGCTGCTTGACCTTCAACTGACCGACGGCAGCAGCCTGGACCACCTGGAGCAGATCTGCCGGGAGCACCCGGCCATGCGCGTGCTGGTGTACACCATGCGCTCCGAAAAGGTGTATGCGCAGCGGGTGATCGCCCTGGGCGCCGTGGGCTTCCTGAGCAAGGAAAGCAGCGAGGAGGAGGTGGTGAGGGCCATCCGCCACGTGCTGCAGGGGAAGGCCTACCTGAGCGATACCGTGGAAACCCATTTACAGGAAAAGGTGCGCGACGAGGAAGGCCTGGCCAATCCATTCGCCTTGTTGTCCGACCGGGAGATCGGCGTGATGGACGACTTGCTGGCGGGCCTGGGCGTGAAGGCCATCGCCATGCGCATGCAGCTGCAACCCTCCACCATCGCCACGTACAAGGCCCGGCTCTTCGACAAGCTGGGCGTGACGAACCTGCTGGACCTCCAGCGGATGGCCAAGGCCCACCGGCACCACGCCGGCTGACGATGCGCATGCAGCTTGCCCCGCCCCGGACGGTGGCCTGCACGGTCGCCGCCTGGGCCTTGGCCGCAACGGCGTTGGCACAGGAGGCTTGGTCCCGCGAGCAGTACACCTCGGAAAACGGCCTGCTGCAAAACCGGGTCCACGCCATTGAACGCGATCCCTGGGGCGGGGTGCTGATCGGCACCGAGGGCGGCCTGGTGCGGTTTGACGGCGAGAACTTCAAGCAGATCGGCATTCCCGCGCCCGAAGGCTTGCTGCCCAGCCGCGTGCTGGAGATCATCCCCGTGCCCGGCCAGGCCTATGTGGTCCGCGACGCCGGCAGCCGCCTGTTCCTGTTCCAAGGCAACAAGCTGTCGCCCATCACGGCCGACGCGCCGGCCCGCAAGCCGCTGTCCCGCTTCGCCGGCGGCGGCGTGTCCGTGGACGTGGTGGTGCAGGCCCTGGACCCCGATTCCACCCTGGAGGGCAAGGAGGAATGGCCGTACGGGGTGCGCATGGTGACGCTGGGCGGGGACAAATGGTGCATCCGCACCGAAGGGGAATTGATGGTCTACCAAGGGCGTTCGCTGGTGGACCGGATAGCCATCCCGCCCGGCAAATGGTCCCACCTGTTCGTCAGCGGCGGCCAGGTGTACATCCTCGATGCCCAAGGCGTCATCTGGAGGGTGGACCTGCAGGGCCACGGCACCCGGCGCCTGCAGTCCGCCGGATTCCCGCCGGCCGCGTCCCATGACGGCCAACTGAACTGGAGGATCAACTGGGAGCCCGGCACGGACGTGGTGACCATGATCACCAACACCGGCCTGTACACCGTGCACGTGGAAGGGGACCTGGCCACGGCGGTGCGCATACCGGTGGAGCTGCCCACGGAATGCCGCCTGGGCGGGCTGGCCTGGCTGAACAACGGACAGGCCCTGGCCGTGGGCAGCGACACCAAAGGCCTGTTCGTGTTCCGCCGCAAAGCGATGCGCTCCCTGGTGTGCGACATGGTGGGGGACGGGGTGAACAACGCCTATTTCGCCCAGGCCCCATACGGCCGCGATGCAGTGATCACCAGCACCCGCGGCATCGTGCGCCTGTTCACCCCGGCCGGCTGCGCCGAAGGCAGGCCCCCGATCGGCGGGTTCGACGAGACGGCCATCCTCCAGGACCATGACCGGCGCTACTGGTACGGGCGCGGTGACAGCCTCTTCACCTTCGATGCCGCCACCGGGGCGGAGCACCTGGTGCAAGCGGGCTTGCGCCCCCTTTGCTTCCTGGAACAGGACAGCGCCCTGGTGATCGGGGGCGCCAACGGCATCTACAAAGCCCTCGACGGGGGGATCTCCCTGATCGCCCCGCTGAACAGCAAGGACCTGGCCATGCGGCCCATCGCCCTGTGCCACACCCCGGCGGGTGAACTCTGGGTGGCCACCTGTTCGGGCGTGTTCAACATACGGCCCGGCACACCGTGGGAACCCGTGCCCGGCCTGGCGGGGGTGTGTGCGCGCGCGCTCGCCGTGGTGGACGGCGGGGTGTACATCGGCACCTACGGCAGCGGGGCCTTCCTGTGGAAAAACGGGCGCTTGATCCACCTGCCCATGGACCAGGACGGCTTCCTCACCCACGTCCATGCCTTCATGCCCGACGAGGCCGGCTTCCTGTGGATGAGCACCAACCAAGGCCTGTTCCGGGTGCGGCTCGCGGACCTGGAAAAATGGGCCGATGACCCCACGCAAAGCGTGTACATCGCGTACTATGGCCGCCGGGCGGGCATCAACAATTCGGAGTTCAACGGCGGGTGCAGCCCGGCCTTCGTGCGCACCGGCGACGGCTGGGCCTCCTTCCCCACGATGGACGGGCTGGTATGGTTCAGGCCCGAACAGGTGCCCGATGCCTACCCCCTCGCGCCGCTGGTGCTGGAAGGGCTGGTGGTGGACGGCGCGCAGGTGGACCCTGCCGGGGAGGTGCGCATCCCTTGGGACCACAAGGAAGTGGTGGTAACCTTTTCGCTGGCTTACTGGGGCGCGCCGGAGAACGTGAAGCTCGAATACATGCTGGGCGGGCAGCGGGAGGGGAAATGGACCACGCTGCTTCCGGGCCAGCGGGAGCTTCACTTCCCCGCCTTGGCCTCGGGCCAGAGCACCTTGCGCATCCGCAAGCGCGGGGCCCCGATGCGCGGGGAAGGCGACGCGATCGTGCTGAACTTCAATGTGCCGCTGCCCTTCTACCGCACCTCCTGGTTCATGGCCCTGGGCGTGGCCGCCCTGGCCCTGCTGTTCTGGTTGGCCCTGCGGCTGAACGCGGCCCGCCTGCGGCGGCGCAACCTGCAACTGGAAAAAAAGGTGCGCGCCCGCACCGGCGAACTGATGCGGTCCAATGCCGAACTGAGGAAATCACTGGAGATGAAGGAAATGCTCGTCTCCATCATCTCCCACGACATCGTCACCCCCTTGCGCTTCATCGCACGGGTGTCCAACGGCGCCGCCTCCGGCGGCCGGGCCCAAGACCCCAAGCGCCTGGGCGAGACCCTGCGCGACATCGCCAGCTCATCGGACAAGCTGCACGCCAACGCCCAAGGGCTGCTGCAATGGATCAAACGGCAGGACGGGCGCATCGACCTGCGGACCAGGAACGTGGCGGCGCAACCCCTGGTGCAGGAGGTGCTCAACATGGAATATGAACGCGCCGCCGACAAGGGCCTGAAATTGATCAACGCCATGCCCGTGGACGATGTGCTCCACACCGACCGCAACGTGCTCTCGATCATCCTGCACAACCTGGTGGCCAATGCGGTGACGCATACCGCCAACGGGCAGGTGCTCGTGAAAGGCGTGCAGGAGGGTGACAACTACCTGATCCACATCGAGGACACCGGCAGCGGCATGCCCGAGGCCGCACTGCGCCACGCCCAGCGCCTGCAACGAAGGGGCGCCCTGGGGGCGATGAACGAGGAAGGCGAACGCGACGTGCAGGGCCTGGGCCTGCTGATCGTGGCCGACCTGGTACACCTGCTGGGCGGGTCCTTCAAGGTGCATAGCACCACGGACCAGGGGACCACGGTCTCCATCAGCATCCCCCTGCATCCAAGGGAGCAAGCCTCCGTATCGCCGGCCATGCCGTCCCCGGCCGTGCAGCCATGACGGCGCGCGCGTTCCGGGCCCGCCTTCAACCGGATTATCTTGCGCCCCCGGCCGGCCACCCGCTCCCGGACCTTCTCCATCCGGCGTGGCGGCGGCCACTCCCGGCATCGGCATACGCACACCCCGCTCTCCAGGCCCCACTGCTCCCGCGCCCATGAAAACATGGCTGACCGTCCTGATGGCACTGTCCCTCTCCTTGGGGGCCGCCGCCCAGGAGATCTGCAACAACGGCATTGACGACGACAACGACGGGTTGGTCGACCTGAACGACCCGGATTGCCCCTGCTCCACCTTGGTGGCACCGGACGACCTGCCGAGCTACATCCGCAACCATTCCTTCGAGGAACGCGGCTGCTGCCCGCTGTCCTTCGTCTCCATCATCTCGCCCCCTTGGCTGGATTGCGCCACCGGCTGGCACCAGGCCACCCTGGCCACCTCCGACTACTTCCATGAATGCGGCTATTCCCCGGTGGGCTTCAACCTGCCCCCGGCCGATGGCGACGGTGCGGTCGGCTTCTTCGCCTATCCCGGCTATTTCGAGTACGTCGGCACCTGCCTCACCTGGCCCCCGCCCGCCAATCCGCTGTTGGCCGGCGTCACCTACACGCTTTCGCTGTGGATCTCCGCCGCCGCCGTGAACGGGTACCATTCCCAACCGCTTTCGCAGGCCGACCCCTCATACTGGACCGAACAGATGCCCCTGGCCATCTTCGGCCATGCCGACGAATGCGTGGAGTTCCCCATTCCGACCATTGACTGCATCGGCCTGCTTCCCGGCTGGACCGAGCTGGGGCGGGTGATGGTGCAACCCGCCTGGGATTGGACCCGGGTGTCCATCACCTTCACGCCCACGGCGGACATCCACACGATCTTGATCGGCGGGGCTTGCGACACCCCGGCTTCCCTGGGCGGCAAGTGGGTGGTGAACGCCGAAGGCGAGGGCTATTACGCCACGCCGTACTACCTGGTGGACGACCTGCTGCTGACCGAGGCCCGGGACCAGGTGCTCCAGCCGGTATCGGTGAGCGGCAACCTGTGTGCCGAGGATGCCGCAGCCCAAGCCGTTCCGCCCGCAGGTGCCAGCGGCTTCCAATGGTATCATGATGGCGTGGCGATACCGGGCCAAACCACCGCCGACCTGGACATCTCCGGCATGGGGCTGGGGCCGGGCACCTACACCATGGCCAGCACCTTCAGCGGCGAATGCCTGATGGGCAGCTCCTTCATGCCGCCGGCATACGGCCCCGTGCCCCAACTGTCACTGACCCCGGACACGGGCTGCGCCCCGCTCACCGTGGCCTTCGCCGATACCACCGGCCCCGACACCTACACGCTGCTGTGGCATCTGGGCGACGGGACCTCCAGCACCGATAGCAGCCTGGTGCATACATACACCGTGCCCGGGACCTACGATGTGACCCTGCGCGTGCGCGACGTGGCCGGCTGCGAGGGGGAGGTGACCATCCCCGATGCCATCACCGTTTTCCCCGGCGTGGAAGGGCAGATCACCACCACGCCCAACCCCGTGCTGGTGGAGGATCCCACGGTGGTGCTGGCCGGGGCGGGCACCTCCAACATCGTCTCCTGGTGGTGGGACCTGGGCGCCGCCGACCCGCCCATGTCGACGGACCAGGACGTGCTGGCCCACTTCCCCCCCGTGCCCGGGGACTACCCCGTGCTGCTGGTGGTGGCCTCGGCCGACGGGTGCACCGATACCGTGCGGTCGGTGGTCCATGTGATCGACCCCGGGGCGATCGCGATGCCCAACGTGTTCAGCCCCAACGGCGACGGGCGCAACGATCATTTCATCCCCTTGGACTACAAAGGGGCGCCGGGCCTGCTGGAGATCTACAACCGCTGGGGGCAGGTGATCTTCAGCACGCGCAACCTGGCCCAGGGATGGAACGGTTCAGGGGCGCCTGACGGGACGTACTT
>JAGFIV010000038.1 GCA_024103275.1 Flavobacteriales bacterium | reverse complement strand
GCACACGCAGAATATGAGCATAACATCTCCTCTTATAAAGAACACACCAATGATTTTACGAAATTTCCCCCACCACCCATGACTATTAATAAGACCGTAAGTGTACCCTGCCTGTTGCTGGGCGGCGGCCTTCGCCAGCCTATTGGGGAGCGTTCTTCATTTGTATTTATGGCACTGTATGATGTGCTGCAAAATGTCAACAGCCCTTACAGGAATACAATAGCCATTAGAGTAGGCTTTAATCACGGGTTTTAAATGAAAAAGCCGCCCGAGGGCGACTTAAAGCTTGTGGAGGATAACGGAGTCGAACCGATGACCTCTTGCATGCCATGCAAGCGCTCTAGCCAGCTGAGCTAATTCCCCAGTAACCAATAAACCGTCAGCAAGGTGCTTCCGGTAAAATGGACGGCAAAGATAATTGAAAAGCGCTCCCGGCACCACCATGGCAATTCGCCGGGAAACCGCCGTTGTATCCGGGTGAAGGCACGTGGGCCTGCTACCTTCGTCCTGGCCCGATGAATCTCGAATTGACCCGATCCCTGCTTTCCGCCTTGGGCCGGGATGTCCGTCTATTCGGCTATTGCGGCAGGTTCGTCGATGAACATTCCGCGCAACTGATCGAGCTGGGGGGAATACCTGCAAAGGGGGATCCACCTTCCGCTGCCGTCAAGGGGCGCCTGGGGTACATCATGATGGAGGCGTTCCAAAATGTGCTCCGCCATCGTGCCGGCTCCCTTCCCGGTGGGGAGTGGGGACCGGGCCGTGCCATCTTCCTGCTCCGGACCGGCAAGGAGCGCCAGGTGTTATGCACCAGCAACGCGGTAACCGATGCGCAGGCCGAACGGTTGGGGCAGCTGTTGATCACGCTGAAGGACAAGGACAACCCGGAGCTGAAGAAGCTCTTCCTTGAAGGGATCCAGCGGGCCGGGGCGCCGGAGCAACGCGGCGCCGGCCTGGGGCTGATCGAGATGGTGCGCCGATCGGCCGGGCCTCCGCACTGGTCCTTTGCCCAACTCGGGGAAGGCCATCAGCTGTTCACGCTCACGTTGGATATCGTGGGGACCGGTGGGGAAGAACAACCCTTCACCGGCCTTGCGGGGCTTCAGGTCTTGCTCACGGAAAACAGGGTCCTCTTGTTCCATGCGGGCGATTGGTCCACGGACCTGGGCAGGGTCCTCTTGAAGTTGGCCCGCTCCGAGGTGGCCCCCAAGGCCGGGCGGCCATCGGACCGGGAAGCGGTTTGGGGCCTCGTGGCCTCGGTGGCCCTGCCCCTTTTCCTCCCGCGCCCCATCTGCCTGGTGCTGCATGGGGAAGGGGCGCCGATGCTGTCCGTCGGGGGCTTCCTTTCCAGAGAGCAGGCCGGGGGGCTGCATGCCGCCATGCGCGGGACGGATGTGGAGTTCAGTTTCGGTGACGGCACGGATGCCGACCATGTGCTGGCCTTGGTGCATGTGCCTTGGTGAAGCAGGCCGGCCTACGGACGCATGCGCCCCGCACAACCGGTCGCGGCCTTCTACAACTTGATGCACACGTTGCGCGCCTCGGTGAAGAACCGAAGTGCCTCCATGCCGCCTTCGCGGCCCACGCCGCTGTGCTTCATGCCGCCGAAGGGTGTGCGCAGGTCCCGGAACATCCAGCAGTTCACCCACACGATGCCGCTTTTGAGCCGCCTCGCCACGCGGTGCATGCGCTTGCCGTCCGTGGTCCACAGTACACTGGCCAGGCCATAGGTGGTGCCGTTGGCCATTTCCAGGGCCTCTTCCTCGGTGTCGAATGGCTGGATGGTGACCACCGGACCGAAGATCTCCTCCTGGTTGGTACGGCAATCCGGTCCCAGGCCCTCGATCACCGTGGGGCTGATGTACCAGCCATGCTGCAGCGGTCCCGGCAAGTGGACACGTTCGCCGCCGCACAGCACCGTGCCTCCTTCTTCCCGGGCCAGCCTGATGTAGCCCAACACCTTGTTCATGTGGGCCTCGCCCACCAAGGCCCCGATGTCCGTGCCCGGATCGGCGGGGTTGCCCACGCGCAGGGCCTTCGCCTGCTCCACGAAGGCATCCTTGAACCGCGGGTACAGGGAACGTTCCACCAGGATGCGCGATCCGCAAAGGCAGATCTGGCCTTGGTTGCTGAACGAGGAGCGCACCGTTTCCCTGAGCATTTCCTCCCAGTCACAATCGCTGAAGATCAGCACCGGGTTCTTGCCGCCCAGTTCCAGGCTCAGCTTCTTGAACATGGGCGCCGCAACGGATGCGATGCGTGCGCCGGTGGCCGTGCCGCCGGTGAAGGAGATGGCCGGGATGCGCGGGTGGGCCACGATGGCCGCACCCGCCTTGGCGCCGGTGCCCTGCACGATATTGAGCACGCCCTTGGGAAAGCCGGCCTCGATGCAGCGTTCGGCCAGCATCATCGCGGTCATGGGGGTGATCTCCGACGGCTTGGCGACCACCGTGCAGCCCGCCGCCAGCGCAGGGGCGATCTTCCAGGTGAACAGGTAGAGCGGCAGGTTCCACGGGCTGATGCACCCGGCCACGCCCACCGGCTGATGGTCGGTGTAGTTCACCGCCTCGTCATCGCTGAGGTGGGCCTCGCTTTCCCAGTGCAGGATGGCGGTGGCGAAAAAACGCAGGTTCGCGACGGCCCTGGGGATGTCCACCTCGCTCGCGAGGCTCACCGGCTTGCCGTTGTCACGGCTCTCGGCCTTGGCAAAGGCCTCCAGGTCACGCTCCACCAATGCGGCCAGCCTCATCAGCGCATCATGCCGTCCCTTGCGGCCCATTGCCAGCCAGTGCGGCCATGCCCGTTCGGCGGCTTCCACGGCCCGGTCCACGTCCCCGGCGCCGCTGTCCGCGATGCGCGCATACACGCGCCCCTCGGCCGGTGCAAAGTCATCCAGCCAGCCTCCATCCGCGGCCGGGCACAGCGCGCCATCGATGTAGTTGAGCACTTCCTGCATGACGCCACAAAAGTAGCGGCCCGCCCCCGCCGCCAGGTTAAACATCGTTACCGGCCTCCCACAAAAGCCGCGCGACGATAACTTTCAGCCGTGCATGGAGAGACGCACGATCACCCTGCTGATCACCGTCATCAGCGTGGCCCTGTTGGGGCTGGTGCTGATCCAGGCGAAATGGGTGCGCGAGACGTTGGCACTGCGCGATGCGCAGTTCAATGAAAGCATCGACAACGCCTTGCTGGCCGTGAGCGACCGGCTGGAGCGGGCCGAGGCGCGCGAACAGCTGCGGCACTTGCCCGGCGGCGGCAGCCAACAGATCGGCAATGCACCCGCATGGGGAGACACCCTGGCGGGGAATGCCGTACCGGGGGATCGCCTGATGGACGACCTGCTGCGCGGCCTCTTCACGGCAGGGATGCTGCGCAACATCCACGACCGCATCGACCCGCGCCTGCTGGACTCGCTCATCAGCGAGGAATTGCGGCTGCGTCACATCCCTTATGCATACCGGTACGGCGTGTTCGGCACCGGCGGCGAGGTGGTGCTCACCGGGCCCGGAGATGCGTCGGACACGGCCGCGGTGCTTGCCAGCCGCCACCGCACACGGCTCTTCCGCAACGACTGGCTGCTGGACCAGCCCGATGCGCCTTCATGGTGGCTGCACCTGGACGTACCTGCCGGGCCGGTGGTGTTGTTGCGCAGCCTGTGGCCCATGGTGGCCACCACGGCGATCCTGCTGCTGTTGATCGCGCTGGTGTTCAGCTACACGTTGCGCACGCTGTTCCGGCAAAAGCGCCTGAGCGCCATCAAGAACGACCTGGTGAACAACCTCACCCATGAACTGAAGACCCCCATCAGCACCATTTCGTTGGCGTGTGAAGCGCTCAACGACCCCGGCATCCCGCGAGACCCCGGGCAGGTGGCCATGCTCACCGGCATGATCCGCGACGAGAACAAGCGCCTGGCCATGCTGGTGGAAAACGTGCTGCTGAGCGCGATGACCGAGGAAGGCGGCATGCGGCTGCGCCTGACCGACGTGGACATGCATGCGTTGCTGGCCGAGGTGGTGCGCAACAGTGCCTTGCAGCTGGAAAAACGCGGTGGCAGCATCGCCATGCAGCCGGATGCCGAACTGGCCCACGTGCGCGGTGACCGCACCTACCTGACCAGCATCTTCTACAACCTGATCGACAACGCGGTGAAATACTGCACCGTTCCGCCCGTTGTCCGCATCACCACGCGGAGCGATGCCCAGCACCTGGTGGTCGAGGTGCGGGACAACGGCATCGGCATACCGCGTGGCGAACAACGCAAGATCTTCGACCGTTTGTACCGCATCCCTACCGGCAACGTGCACAATGTGAAGGGTTTCGGCCTGGGTCTCAGCTACGTCAAGTCCGTGGTGGAAAGGCACGGGGGGAATATCCGTGTGGAGAGCAGTACCGGAGGTGCGGACCAACAAACAGGAAGCCGTTTTATCATCACGCTACCTTTCGAGCATGGAGAAGAAGACCCGACTGCTGCTGTGCGAAGATGACCACAACCTGGGCCTGTTGCTGGCGCAATACCTGCGCGCCAAGGGCTTCGAGGTGGAACACCGCATCGACGGCGAACAAGGGCTGGCTGCCTATCGGCAGGGCGGGTTCGACCTGCTGCTGCTGGACATCATGATGCCGCTCAAGGACGGATTCACCTTGGCGCGCGAGATCCGCAAGGGCGATGCCAAGACGCCGATCATCTTCCTGACGGCAAAGAACATGCGGCAGGACACGCTCGCCGGTTTTGAGAGCGGCGCGGACGACTACCTCACCAAGCCCTTCAGCATGGAGGAGTTGCTGCTGCGGATCCAGGCCGTGCTGCGGCGGTCCTGGGGCACGGCCCCGGCCAAGGAACGGCAGACGGTGTTCGCCCTGGGCAAGTACACCTTCGATGCAAGGAAGCAAGTGCTGTCGGGGCCTGACGGCGACCGCACGCTGACCACCAAGGAGAACGACCTGTTGCACCTGCTGTGCGAACACGTGAACGCCCTGCTCGAACGGCCGGTGGCCTTGATGCGCGTGTGGGGGGACGACAACTACTTCAACGGCCGGAGCATGGACGTGTACATCGCCAAGCTGCGCAAGTACCTGGCGGAGGATGCCGACGTGGTGATCGCCAACGTCCATGGCAAGGGGTTCCGGCTGGTGGTGCCCGGGCGGTGAACATTTTTTCCGGGTCCTGCCCCGGTCCAGGCGCGGCAATGTGTTTATTCGCGGCGCTTTCGGAAAAAAGGACCAATCGTTTAACCCACCAAAAACCGGGATCCACATGAACCAATTGTACCCATGGCTTGCCGCATTCACTCTTTGCATGACGGCCGGGGACATGCAAGCACAGAACAGAGGAGCCGCAGCATCGCTCCCCTCCGCCAGGGCACACACCGCGCTTACGTGGCAACGGGGTGCGCTGCGGGCGGCACAGCCGACCTCCCTGCACGAACGGGCCGGAGGCGCGGGGAACGATGACTGCAGCGGTGCCATTCCCTTGACCTTGGTGCCGTTCGCCGACTGCGGCACGGGAAGTACCGCCGGGGACAACAGCGGGGGCACCGACAGCGGCCCCATGAGCTGCGATGAAAGCTCCAGCGGCTTCCAGGATGTGTGGTACACCTTCAACTCCGGCGAGAATACCGCGGTCCGCATTGATGTGGACATGATCACCATCGAGGACCTGGTGATCCAGGTGTTGGATGGTTGCGCCGGCACGGAAGTGGCTTGTGATATCGCCGACATGTTGACGGTAACGACCACCCCGAATACCGACTACAAGGTGCGCATCGCCTCCAACACGGATTGGGGCGACGGCGGCACCTACAACATCTGTGCATCCTACATGACCGGCGGTTCCGTCGGGAATGACTCCTGCGCCGATGTCGTTCCCCAAGACCTGGCCGCAGGGTCCCCGCTCACCTTCACGGGAACCACGGCCGGTGCCACGAACACCGGCGATTTCGAGCCCGGCTCGGAGCTTGAGGGTGGGAACCCCACCGTGTGGCATGCCTTCACCACCACGGAGTGCAGCAATGTGACCATCAGCTACTGCGGGATCACGCCCGTTTTCGGCAACGTGTGGGTCTTCCTGTCGCCCGGTTGCCCGGCCGGCAACGACTACCGCTTGGCCGACAATTACAACTTCACCACCTGCCCGGACGGGAATGCCACCATTACCTACCAGTTCCTGCCGGCCGGAACCTACTACGTGCCGGTGATGCAGGATGTGGAGGCCGCCTATGGGCCTTACGCCATCGATGTCACGGCCACGGCGTGCGGCGAGATCACAGAGTACTGCATCCCCAATCCGTCCGAAGGCCCCACCGACGGGGACTTCATCCAAACAGTGGTCCTGGGCGACATCAACTACTCCGGGCCGAATGACGTGAACTACGTGGACAACACGACCATGACAACCAACCTGGCCTTGGGCGGGACCTACTCCATCACCATCACCGGCGGCACCTATGAGGAGGACGTGTATGCCGCCTGGATCGACTACAACGACGACTTCTTCTTCGACCCCGCCACGGAGAAGTTGGGCGAGTTCAGCACGACGACCCCTTCGGAGACCCAGAACATCACCTTCACCGTGCCGGCCGGCACCACGTTGGGTACCAAGCGCCTGCGCGTGCGCTGCGCCTATGGCGCCAATAGCATGAATGCCTGCACGGACTACAGTTACGGCGAGACCGAGGACTATTCGGTGGAAATCGTGCTGGGTACCGGTGTTGCTGATGCAACGCTGCCGTCGATCGGTCTGTACCCGAACCCCTCCAACGGCACCTTCACCGTGAACGCCGGTGAGTTCCATGGGGCCGTGCAAGTGGAGGTCGCCGACATGAGCGGACGTCTGGCATACAGCGGCCAGCACATGCTGCACACCAACCGGCCGCTGACCCTGGCCTTGGAAGGCAAATTGGCCCAAGGCTCCTATTTGCTGCGCTTGGTGGCCGAACAGGGCATGCGGACCATCCCGTTGATGGTCAAGTAAGGCCTAACGTGAAAAGCACGAAGGGGTGCCCGTGGCCGCGGGCACCCCTTCGTGCTTTCCGTGCGGCGGTTCACAGGCAGCCCGTGCGCCCGCCGTCCACCGGCAGATTGATGCCACTGATGTACGCGGCCGACGGCCCGGCAAGAAAACAGATGGCCGCAGCCGTCTCTTCCGGTTCCGCGAAGCGCCGCAGCGGAATCTCCGCCATCATCCGGCGGGCCGCCTCCTCCTCGCTCATGCCGTCCTTGTTGCCCTTGTTTGCGATGATGGACCTCAACCGCCTGGTGGCCGTGGCTCCGGGCAGCACGTTGTTCACGGTGATGTTGTACGGCCCCAGTTCGTTGGCCAAGGTCTTGGACCAGCTGGCCACCGCGCCGCGCACGGTGTTGCTCACGCCCAGGTTGTGCAACGGCAGCTTCACGCTGGTGCTGATCACGTTGATGATGCGCCCGCCCCCGCGCTGCCTCATGCCCGGCACCACCGCCATCACCAAGGTCTGGAAGGCCAGCAGGTGCTGCCGGAAGGCTTGTGCGTATGCCTCCACCTCCGCCAGGTGCGCCGGGCCCGGCGGCGGGCCACCCGTGTTGTTCACCACGATATCCACGGGCCCATGGGCTTTCACGTAGGCCGTGATCAATTGTTGCAGCCGGCCGGTATCCGCCATGTCCACCGCGATGTAGCCGTGCCGTTGCCCATTCCCGGCATCCAGTTCCGCCAGCGTTTGCCGCAATTCCACCTCGTTGCGCGCAAGCAAGGTGACCTCAGCGCCCAAGCGGGCCATCTCCATGGCCGTGGCATGGCCGATTCCCTGGGTGGCACCGCCCACCATGGCCTTCTTCCCGTCCAATCGAATGTCCATGCCGTAAAGGAAACACGCGGGAACGATCCACGGCATCCGCCCGTTCGGGGGGGGGGTGTCGGTGCCCGGCCGTCGCCAAAGGCATGCGGATGCGTGCGGACGGGGTTGCCGTACCTTCGGGACCGCAACAGCAAGAAGCATGAGCATACGTCGTCCGTTCAACCTGATGCAGTGGGTCAAGGAAAACCGCGACCTGCTGAAACCGCCCGTGGGCAACAAGAACCTGTATGCCGATGCCGGGGATTACATCGTGATGATCGTCGGGGGTCCCAACGCCCGCAAGGATTACCACTGGAATGAGACGGAAGAGCTGTTCTACCAGCTGGAGGGCGACATCGAGGTGGGGATCCAGGAAGAAGGCAAGGCGGTAAAGGTGCCGATCAAGGCCGGGGAGATGTTCCTGCTGCCGGCGCGCACACCGCACTCGCCCTCGCGCCCGGCGGGGTCCGTGGGGCTGGTGGTGGAGTGCAAGCGCAACGACCGCGAGATGAAGGACGGCCTGCTGTGGTTCTGCGAGAAGTGCAACAACAAGCTGTGGGAGGATTACTTCGTCCTCCACGATATTGAGAAGGATTTCCTGCCGCGGTTCAAGAAATTCTACGGCAGCCGGGAGCTACGCACCTGCAAGCAGTGCGGTCATGTGATGGAGGCCGATGAGCGCTACGTGTAAGGGGAATGGCCGAACTGCTGGCGGTAGACATCCACACGCACATCCTGCCCAAGGACATTCCCGACTTCGGGCGGCGCTTCGGGTACGGGGGCTTCATCCATTTGGACCACCACAAGCCCGGCTGCGCACGGATGATGAAGGACGACCGGTTTTTCCGTGAGGTGGAGGCCAACGTATGGGACCCTGCGGTGCGGATGCAGGAATGCGACAGCCACCGGGTCCACGTGCAGGTGCTGAGCACGGTCCCCGTGATGTTCAGTTACTGGGCCCGGCCCAGGGACACCTTGAACCTGGCGATGTTCCTCAACGACCACATCGCACAAGTCGTGCAGCAATTCCCCAAGCGTTTCGTGGGGCTTGGCACCTTGCCCATGCAGGACCCCGGCTTGGCCGTGAAGGAACTGGAACGCTGCAGGCAGATCGGCCTGGCCGGTGTGGAGATCGGCACGCACGTGGAGGGGCACAACCTGGACGAGCCGCACCTGTTCTCCATCTTCCAGGCCTGTGAGGAATTGGACATGGCTGTGTTCGTGCACCCGTGGGACATGCTGGGCAAGGACCGCACCGAGAAATACTGGTCGCCCTGGCTGGTGGCCATGCCCATGGAGACCACCTTGGCGATCACCGGCATGATCTTCAGCGGTCTGTTCGAGAAGCTGCCCAAGCTGCGGGTGGCCTTCGCCCACGGCGGCGGCTCCTTCCCGGGCACCTTCGGTCGCATCCAGCACGGCTTCGATGTGCGGCCCGACCTGTGCGCCGTGGACAATCCGGTTCCGCCGCGCGACCACTTGGGCAAGTTCTGGGTGGATTCCCTGGTGCACGACCCGGTGATGTTGCAATACGTGGTGGACCTGGTGGGCCCGGAACGCGTGGCCCTGGGCACGGACTACCCTTTCCCGCTGGGCGAACTGGAACCCGGCAAGTTGATCCGTTCCATGCCGTGGGACGAGGCCCGCAAGGAGATGCTCCTGGGCGGGGCGGCCTTGCAGTGGCTGGCGATGGACCGTCATTCCTTCCTCTGAGCAGGCCTGCTATAGCGGCCGCCATTTATCTTCGCAGCCCGCTTCACCCAGGTGGCGGAATCGGTAGACGCGCTGGTCTCAAACACCAGTGAAGCAATTCATGCGGGTTCGAGTCCCGCCCTGGGTACCCCGCTACGGCCGCTGCATGCGGCCGTAGTACTTTCGCGCCCTGATGTCCGTCGCCCAAGGGACGCTCGTGCATCCCGACCCCATCAAACAAGCCCGGTACGACCTGGCCTACATGAAGATGGCCCAGGAGTGGGCCAAGCTCAGCCATTGCCGCCGCAAACAAGTGGGGGCCCTGCTGGTGAAGGAAGGCATGATCATCAGCGACGGGTACAACGGGACGCCGACCGGCTTCCCCAATGATTGCGAGGATGAGCATGGGCTTACGCATTGGTACGTGCTGCATGCCGAGGCCAACGCCATCATGAAGGTGGCGCGCAGCACCAACAATGCGCGCGGGGCCACGCTCTACCTCACGCACTCCCCCTGCAAGGATTGCAGCAAGCTGGTGCTACAGGCCGGCATCAAGCGCCTCGTATACCTTGACCCCTACAAGGACACCGCCGGGCTGGACCTGCTGGAGAAAGGGGGCGTGCTCATCAAAAAGATCCAGGTCCCGTGAACGGCCCGCTGCATAGGCCACGGGCGTTGGCCGTTTTCTATCCGCTCATGCTCGGCGTGGCCGTGGCCGCGGGCTACTTCCTCGGCAGCCACCTGGCCGGCACGCAGGGCGGGCCGTCGGCGTTCCTTGAACTGCGCCGCAGCACCCCGGCCGCCAAGCTGCAGCAGGTGCTGGACCTGATCGACCGCCAATACGTGGACACCATCCAGGAAGGCAAGCTGGTGGATGAGGTGCTGCAGAACATGTTGCAGGACCTGGACCCGCACAGCTATTACATCAGTGCCGCCGACCTGCGCGCTGCCGAGGAGCCCCTGGAAGGGAGCTTCATGGGCATCGGCGTGGAGTTCAGCCTGCAACACGACACCATCGTGGTGATCGCCACCATCGAGGGAGGCCCCAGCGAAGCCTTGGGCATCCGGCCCGGCGACCGCCTCATCAGCGCGGACAGCATCGCGCTCACGGGGCCCGAGGTGACCAACGACCTGGTGATGAAGACCCTGCGCGGCCCGGCCGGGACCAAAGTGGACGTGGGCGTGGTGCGCGGCGGGGGCGCCCCATTCCATGTGACCATCACGCGCGGCCCCATCCCGATCAACAGCATAGCCGCCACGTTGATCGATACGGACGGCACCGGCTACATCAAGCTCACCCGGTTTGCGCGCACCACCTTGGATGAATTCCGTAAGGCCACGGCCACCCTGGCGGACCAAGGCATGAAACGCCTGGTGCTGGACCTGCGCGGCAATGGCGGCGGCTACCTCAATGCCGCCATCGGCATCTGCGACGAGCTGCTGCCCAAGGGAAGTGAGATCGTCTACACCGAAGGGCGCGCCTCGCCCCGCCAGGATTACAAGGCCGATGGCAACGGATCGCTCACCGGGATGCCGCTGGCCCTGTTGATCGACGAGGGTTCGGCCTCGGCCAGCGAGATCGTGGCCGGCGCCGTACAGGACAACGACCGGGGCACCATCATCGGCCGGCGGTCGTTCGGCAAGGGCCTCGTGCAGGAACAGATCAATCTGCGCGACAACAGCGCCATCCGCCTTACCACCGCCAGGTACTACACGCCCAGCGGCCGCTCCATCCAACGGCCTTACGGCAAAGGCATCGACTACGAGGACGACCTGCAGGAACGGTACCTGCATGGTGAACTGCTCAACATCGACAGCATCCACCTGGATTCCTCCGAAGCCTACCGGACCAAGAACGGGCGGGTCGTCTACGGCGGCGGGGGCATCATGCCCGACATCTTCGTGCCCACGGACACCGCCGAGGGTTCCGCGTACTTGACCCGGCTGTTTTTCTCCGGTGCGTTGAACCGCTATGCCTTCGATATGGCAGACCGTCACCGCAAGCAGTTTGCCGACTATGGGAGCGCGGAACGGTTCGCCGCCCGTTACACGGTCCCCCGGGCCGCCTTGAACGGCCTGGTGAAGGAAGCTGCTGCGGCAGGAGTGGCGGATGACCCCCAAGGGCTGCAACGCTCGGCCACCATGATCACCCTGCGCCTGAAAGCGGGCATTGCACGCAACATCTGGGGGGACAATGGATATTACCGGGTGCTGCTGGACTCGGACCGGTTTTACAGGCAGGCCCGGGAGGCGCTCGGGCACCCGCTGCTGACCGGTCCGTAAAAAGAAAAGGGGCCTTGCGGGCCCCTCGTTCTTTCGTCGGTTATGTCTTACTTGACCGCTTCCTTGGCCTGGTCGATCACTTCCCCGGCGGCCTGCTTGGCGGTGTCCACGGCAGCATTGACGGTGCTGTCAACGGCAGCGGCGGCATCCTGCACGGTCGTCTGGGCCTGGTCCATGGTCTGCGTGGCCGTCTCTTGGGCGGCATCCATGGTGTCCGTGGCCTTTTCCTCCACGTTGCTCCCGCAGGCCACAAAGAGGGCCGTGGCGGTGGCAAGCATTGCGAACTTCCTGATCATCCTTGTTGTTTGTTTGGTGAAAGTGGGCGCAAATGTATGGTGATCGGACGCATGCGTGCAGGGAATCCGTGTTTTGTCGTCTAATTTGCACCCCCTATCGTCAAACCAAATAAAACAAACCACGAAATGGCATTTGAACTTCCTGCCTTGCCTTACGCCTTCAACGCTTTGGAGCCGCACTTGGACGCACGGACCATGGAGATTCACCACGGCAAGCACCACCAGGGTTACGTGAACAACCTGAACAAGGCGATCGAGGGGACCCCGCTGGCGGGCAAGTCGATCGAGGAGATCCTCCGCGGCCTGGACATGAAGAACATGGCGGTGCGCAACAACGGCGGGGGGCACTACAACCACAGCCTCTTCTGGAGCGTGATGGGCCCCAATGGGGGAGGGAAACCCACCGGCGAGCTGGCCGATGCCATCACGCGTGACTTCGGAAGCTTCGAGGCATTCCAGGAGAAGTTCACGAATGCGGCGGCCACACGGTTCGGCAGCGGCTGGGCCTGGCTGGCCACGCTCAAGGGCGGCAAACTGGAGGTGTGCTCCACCCCCAACCAGGACAACCCGCTGATGCCCGGCATGGGCTGCGAGGGCATCCCCATCCTGGGCGTGGATGTCTGGGAGCATGCCTACTACCTGCACTACCAAAACCGGCGGCCTGACTACCTGAAGGCTTGGTGGAACGTGGTCGATTGGAACGCGGTGGCGAAACGCTACGCCGAGGCCAAGTAACCGGCCGGTAGGGTGATGGACGGCGGGCGGCACCGGACAGGCGGTGCCGCCCGCCTACATTTGGACCATGCCTGCACGGCTGTCATTGGCCATCCTCACCCTGATGTGGTGCATGGCGTGCCATGTCCCGCCATGCAGGGCGGCGGGGCCTTTTCAGGACCTGCACGCAACATGGGTGGACAGCCTGCCTGAAGAGTTGTCCGTTGATGGCATTCCGTCCAAGGAACCGCAACGGCTGGTGGCTGCGGTGTTGGCCGTGGCGCTGGGGCCGTTTGCAGCACATCGGCTCTACTTGGGCACGGATGTGAAGGTGCCCATCATTTACGGCCTGACCTTCGGCGGGTTCGGCATCCTGGTCCTGGTCGACTTGGGGCACATCCTGTTCGCCAAGGACCTGCAGCCCTATCGCCACAACAACAAGGTGTTCATGTGGGCGAAGGAGCGCTCCCCTACTCCACCGTGACGCTCTTGGCCAGGTTGCGGGGCTGGTCCACGTTGCAGCCCCGCATCACGGCGACATGGTAGCTGAACAATTGCAGCGGTACCACGGCCAGCAAGGGCACCAGCGCATCCGCGGTGTCCGGGATCTCGATCACGTGGTCCGCGATCCCCTTCACCACGGTGTCCCCTTCGGTAACGATGGCGATCACCTTGCCCTTGCGGGCCTTTACCTCCTGGATGTTGCTCACCACCTTTTCGTAGCTCGCCCCCTGGGTGGCGATCACGATCACGGGCATTTCCTCGTCGATCAGCGCGATGGGGCCGTGCTTCATCTCGGCGGCGGGGTAGCCCTCGGCATGGATGTAGCTGATCTCCTTGAGCTTCAACGCGCCCTCCAAGGCCACCGGGAAGGAGTATCCGCGGCCCAGGTACAGGGCGTTGCGGGCATCCTTGTAGATCTCCGAGATGTACTTCACCTGGGCCTCCGTCTTCAGCACCCGCTCCACCTTGGCCGGGATGGCATCCAGCTCCATCAGCAACTGTTGGAACTTGGCGCCGTTGATCGTGCCCTTGCGGTGCCCGATCATCAGGGCCATCAGCGTGAGCAGCGTCACTTGGGCGGTGAAGGCCTTGGTGCTGGCCACCCCGATCTCGGGCCCGGCATGCGTGTAGGAGCCGGCATGGGTGACGCGGGCGATGCTGCTGCCCACCACGTTGCAGATGCCGATGATGGTGGCGCCGCGTCCCTTGGCCAGTTCAATGGCCGCCAGGGTATCCGCGGTCTCGCCGCTCTGGCTGATGGCGATCACGATGTCCTCCTCGTTGATCACCGGATTGCGGTACCGGAACTCGCTGGCGTACTCCACCTCCACCGGAATACGCGCGAACTCCTCGAACAGGTATTCGCCCACCATGCCCGCATGCCAGCTGGTACCGCATGCCACGATCAGGATGCGCTTGGCATTGACCATGCGCTTCTCGTAGTCCTTGATGCCGCCCAGTACGATGTCGCTTTGCGCCAGGTTCAGCCGGCCGCGCATGGAATCGCGGATGCTGCGGGGCTGCTCATAGATCTCCTTGAGCATGAAATGCTCGAACCCGCCCTTCTCCAAGGCCTCCAGCTGGATCTCCAGGGCTTGGATGGAAGGGTGCTTTTCCTGGTTCTTGATGTTGCGGATGCGCAGGCCATGTTCCTTGTCCAGGATGGCGATCTCCCCATCCTCCATGTACACCACGTTGCGCGTATGCTCCACGATGGGCGTGGCATCGCTGGCCAGGTAATGGTCGCCTTCCTCCCCGATGCCGATCACCAGGGGGCTGCTTTTGCGCGCCGCCACCAGCATGCCTGGATGCTTGCGGTCCATCACCACGATGGCATAGGCACCCACGACGTTCTCCAAGGCCAGCCGCACGGATTCCGGCAGGTCGGTGCCTTCCTTGCGCTGGATGTCATCGATCAAGTGGACCAGCACCTCCGTGTCCGTCTCGCTCTTGAAGCGGTAACCCCGGCTGATCAGCTCTTCCTTCAGCGGGGCATAGTTCTCGATGATCCCGTTGTGTATCAAGGCCAGGTCGCCGTTGGCCGAAACATGCGGGTGGGCATTGACGTCGTTCGGTTCACCATGGGTGGCCCACCGGGTATGGCCGATCCCGGTGGTCCCCGGCATGGGGGTGCCGTTCACATGGGCCTCCAGGTCGCTCACCCGGCCCTTGCACTTGCGCACGGCCAATCCATCGGGGCTGAGCACGGCGATGCCGGCGCTGTCATAGCCCCGGTATTCCAGGCGCTTCAGGCCACTGATCAGGATCGGGTAGGCCTCCTTGCCCCCGACATAACCCACAATGCCGCACATCTTCTGGTTCCGTTCGGATCAATAGGTGGTGAAGGTAAGCACCAGTTTCATCGGATCCCCGGCATGGGCCGGCCCGGCCATCCGCAACCGGTTCACCGATATGCCATTGCTGCCCGGCACCAGCGCCAGCCCCGTATTGGGGTAGGTGCCATTGATCACCCCCTGCACCCATCGGGTGAGGTTGAACCGGTAGCTGCCGGAAGCCGCGTCGTAAAGCCCGCCCACCATGCCCTGCCCGGAAATCTGGTCGGGCACCAGCAGGTCCTCGCCATCGGCGGATTTCCGGAAGGCGAACAACTGGTCGGGCGGGACATAGGTATCGTGAAAGGCCCCGGCCACGGGCACGACCAGTTCCGCCTTGGCCAGCGCGCGGTAAGGGGAATTCGCATACCGGTCCAGGAAGGGGAATCGGACCTCGGTGCGCAGCCCGCCCATGGCCTGCACATAGGTCTGGTCCTGGCCCAAGGAGCTGTCCGCCAATACGGCCGGCAGCCCCGGTACGGACGCGGCCCCGTGGTCGAATTGCACGAACGTATAACGCATGGCACCGGAACCGATGATGAAATCGAAGGAGCGGGGCTCGCCGTCCGCATTGTGGTAGTACAGCACCATCTTGGATGCCCCGTCCAGCAGGTTGAACCGCCAAATGCCGCCCTGCAGCGGTGTTTGCTCCGGGTTGCCCGGCACCACTGCCAAGCCCTTGAACCAGGCCAGGAAGGCTGCATTGTCCGCCATGTCAGGCTGGCCCCAATGGGACAGCAGCTCGTTGCCCAACGCCACGTCCAGGGGAATGCGCAGCTGCGGCGTCAGCGTATCGCCACCCACCACGGGGCCCGCGAGCGGCGAGGGCGTAAAGAGCCGGGGCGCCCCTTGTACCAGGTCCTGGGCATCCATGGCAGGTTGGCGGTCGCTCTTGTAGATGGAGTCCGTGTACAGTTCCTCGGTGATCCGATGGACACTGATCACTTGGGGGTCCAGATCGCCGTACACGGGGTCCACGTTGATGAAGGCCAGGCTTAACACCAGCGAGTCACAGGTCAAGGAGGGATCAGCCGGGCCGACGTTGTTCAGGCTCAGGCGCAACTGGGTGGCCGCGCCTGCGACCACCGGCCCGAAGACATCATCCACGTAGGCCCCGACCAGGTTCGTGCTCAGCGCGCTGGTCCGTACCGGGGCGTCCGCGTGGGCCCACGTGATCATCGCGGTGCTGTCAATGCGCACGGTCCCCAAGGTGTCCGCGGGGTCCAGCAGCGACAGCCCCACCGCGTCCTGCGGTTTCTTGCAACCGGTGGCAACCGCCAGGACCACGGCGGCAGCGGCCGTCAACACGGCCATCAAGGGCGGGCGGAATGTCGTGCTCACCGGATCACACCAATGCTTCCTCCAACACCTCCTGGTAGAAACCCAGGTGCGCATCCAGGCGCTCCGCATCATCCTGGTGGTATGCAAGGGTGGGCTTGTCCATCGCCTTGATGGCGCTCTCCAGGCCCTTGGCCAGCTTCGGGCTCCCCTTGATGACACCGTCGCTCATGCCCATTGCGAACTTCTGCATCTCGTCCGTGGTCGGCTTGGCCAAACCCTTCAGCAATTCCTTGTCGAAGCCCTCCAAGGCCAGCTTCTTGGCCAGGTTCTTGTCCAAGGGCTCGGTCCTTTCGTCATAGGCCGTGTACACGATCTTGGCATCCTCGAAGTGCGGGTCGTCGTTGAAGAAGTGCCGCACGTACAAAGGGATGAAGCTCGTCATCCAGCCATGGCAGTGGATGATGTCCGGTGCCCATCCCAGCTTGCGCACGGTCTCCAGCACGCCGCGGCAGAAAAAGAGCGCGCGCTCATCGTTGTCGGCGAAGAAGTTTTCGTCATCATCCTCCAGGCCGGCCTTGCGCTTGAAGTACTCCTCGTTGTCGATGAAGTACACTTGCATCCGCGCGTTCGGGATGCTGGCCACCTTGATCAGCAGGGCGTGGTCGGTGTCGTTGATGATCAGGTTCATCCCGCTGAGGCGGATCACCTCATGGAGCTGGTGGCGCCGTTCGTTGATGTTGCCGAACTTGGGCATGAAAACGCGGATCTCATTGCCTTTTTCCAGGATGCCTTGGGGCAGTTTACAGGCCGCCTTGGCCATTCCGGACCCGTCCACGAAAGGGTGAATGTACTGGGAGACGGTGAGGATCTTTGCGTTTTTCAGGCTCATCTTTTGCGTGCTTGTCCAATTGGTTCAAACCACAAAAGTATAGACAATTTCCGCGATATTCAAGCGATGCGTAGTTTGGCGGCCTTGCATCCGCCTGATTTGGAAGCTCTTGCACAACCACCTGAGGCCGCTGCCTGGAGCGCCCGGCAACGGCGGCGGCACAAGCGCGTGGCCTTCGTTCCCACCATGGGTGCCTTGCACGAAGGGCACCTGTCCCTGGTCCATGAAGCGCGCAGGCACGGCGATGTCGTCGCGGTCAGCATCTTCGTGAACCCGTTGCAGTTCAACGACCCGAAAGACCTGGAGCGCTACCCCCGCCAACCGGAACGGGACCGGGACCTTCTGGCCGGGGCGGGCGTGGACATGCTGCTGCTCCCCGAAGGGGACGGGCTTTTCCGGGATTTCACCCCGGCGGTGCATGACCTGGGCGGGCTGGACCTGATGCTGGAAGGCGCCTCGCGCCCCGGCCACTTCCAAGGGGTGGTGAACGTGGTGGAGCGGTTGTTCCACTACGTCAGGCCCGATGTGGCGCTGTTCGGCGAGAAGGACCGGCAGCAACTGGCCGTGATCCGCCATGCGGCCCGGCAACAGCGCTGGCCGGTGGAGATCGTGGGTTGCCCCATCGTGCGGGCCGCCGACGGGCTGGCGCTGAGCTCGCGCAACCAGCGGCTGTCCGGGGCCGAACGACGGGCGGCCCCCGCCCTGTACCGCGCCCTGTGCGCCATTCGCGATGCGGCCGCCACGCACACCGCGGCGCAGGCGTTGGAGGCCGGGCAACGGGTACTGGCCGAGGAACCCCTGGTGGTGCCTGATTACCTGACCCTGGCACACCCTGAAACGCTGCTGCCCCTGCCCGACTGGGACGGCCGTGGGGCCGTTGCCCTGGTGGCCGCCCAGGTGGGCCCGGTGCGGTTGATCGACAACATGATGATCAGGCGGTAATTTTGCGGCCCGGAAAACTTTCGCACAGCCTACGCCCGCCGATGACCATTGAAGTACTCCGAGCGAAGATCCATCGCGTCACGATCACCGAGGCCGATGTGGACTACATCGGCAGCATCACCTTGGACCCCGACCTGATGGATGCCACGGGCATGGTGGCGGGCGAGAAGGTGCACGTGCTGAACGTGAACAACGGCAACCGGCTGGTCACATACATCATTCCCGGCCAGCGCGGCAGCGGGCAGGTATGCCTCAACGGCCCGGCGGCCCGGCAGGCGACGGTGGGCGATGTGGTGATCGTGGTGGCCTATGCGCACATGAGCCTGGAGGAGGCCCGGGATTTCAAGCCGAAGGTGATCTTCCCGGATGAGCGCACCAACAAGCTGGTGGCGTGAAAAAGGCGATCGTCAATACCCTGAAGGTCGGCATTCCGCTGGCCATCGGGGTATGGTTGGTATTCTACTTCTATGATGCGTTGGACGCGGGGCAGCGGGCCGAGCTGTTCGCCGCCTTCCGCCAAGCGGACATGCGCTGGCTGGCCGTGGCCACCGTGGTGGGCTGGCTGTCGCACGTAAGCCGGTCCTGGCGCTGGCGCTACATCCTGGAGCCGCTGGGCTACAGGCCCGGTTTCTGGAACTGCTACCACGCGGTGATGGCGGGCTATTTCCTCAACCTCTTCATCCCCCGTGCGGGCGAGGCCAGCCGGGCCCTCTCCCTGTACCGCACCGAGAAGGTGCCCTTTGAAAAGGGCTTCGGCACCATCATGGCGGAACGGGCCGTGGACATGGTGATGCTGCTGGGCATCGCCGGTGTGACGCTGCTGCTCCAAATGGAAAAGCTGGAGCTCTTCCGCAGCCGCATCGAATCGTTCCGCGCATCCCAGGTGCCGGCCGGCGACGGGGGTCCGGCATGGGGCACCTGGCTGTTGCTGCTGCTGGCGCTCGCCGGGGCCGCCGGGGCTTTCCTGCTGATCACCCGCCCCGCCCTGCGGCAGAAGCTGCAGGAGCTGGTCCGTGGCTTCGGCCAGGGCTTGCAGTCCGTCCTCCGCACCAAGGACAAGGGGGGGTTCATCCTGCACACCTTCTTGATCTGGGGGGCCTATGTGGGCATGTTCCAACTGGGCTTCTTCGCCCTGCCCGAAACGGCCGGGGTCCCGTTGGCGGGCGTGCTGGCCGGGTTCGTGGCCGGGGCCATCGGCATCGTGTTGGTGCAGGGCGGCATCGGCGTCTACCCCGCCTTCGTGGCGCTCATCGTCAGCATCTATATGCTTCCCCCGGTGGGCGGCGGCCACATCAGGCCGGAAGCCTTGGCCATGGGCTGGCTGCTGTGGCTGGTGCAAACCGGGATGCTGATCGTGCTTGGCGGGGTGTCGCTACTTTTACTCGCCCTGAAGCGACCTTCCAAGCCATGACCGGACCCACCGCCGTGCCCCATATCCTGGACCTGGTGCAGGTGCAAAGCCTGGTGCAGGTGTGGCGCCTGAAGAGCGACCGCGTCGTGTTCACCAACGGGGTGTTCGACATCCTGCACAACGGCCACGTGACCTACCTGCAACAGGCCGCCGCCCTGGGGCACCGCCTGGTGGTGGGCCTGAACAGCGATGCCAGCGTGAAGCGCCTGGGCAAGGGCGGCGAACGCCCGCTGAACAACCAGGATGACCGTGCGCGGGTGCTTTCCGCCCTGCGCTGCGTGGATGCCGTGGTGATCTTCGACCAGGACACGCCCCTGGAGCTGATCCAGGCCATCGGGCCGGACGTGCTGGTGAAGGGCGGCGACTGGGCGCCGGACCGGATCGTAGGCGCGGACTACGTGAAGAAATACGGGGGCCAGGTGCATTCCCTCCCGCTGGTCGAGGGCCTCAGCACCACGGCGCTGGTGCAAAAGATCCGCGGCAAGTAACACCTTGGGGCCATCCACCGCAATTTCACCACAGGGGACCATGGGCATCACCATTCATTACGCCGGCAAGCTGCGCAGCCGGGAGGGCCTGGCCGCCCTGCACGCCATTGCCTCCCAATGGGCGGCCCGGTGGCGGTGCGAGGTGGTGGACATCGATGACCCCGCCGGGGAACTCATCCGGGTGCACAACGGACAGGTGTGCCGGTACCGGGGTCCTGTGACCGGCCTGGCGGTCCTGCCCCACGCCGACGCGGAACCTTTCCTGCTGCAGTTTGATGCGGACCTGCACATGCAACAATCCTGCAAGACGCAGTTCGCCCCGCCCCAGGTCCACGTGGAGATCATCGGGATGCTCCGGGAAATGGCCCCTTGCTTCGAGGCGCTCACGGTACACGATGAGGGTGGTTACTGGGAAACCGGGGACCGGGCGCACTTGGAGGATCGGCTCGCGGAGTGCCGGGCCTTGATCGACAAGGTCGCCGCCCACGACGGGGCCCTGATCGCCCCTTGGGTGGAAGATGCGTTGTCGGGCAAGGACCGGTTGAGGGATCCGCGCTATTCGCCGAACTGAGGCATGGCCAAGCTCCGCTCCCAGTATGTGTGCCGCAACTGCGGCGCCGTGCACGCCCAGTGGATGGGCCAGTGCAGCAACTGCAAGCAGTGGAACACCTTGGTGGAGGAGGTGCGCGACCGCGTGGAGGAGCGGCAGGGCACGCCGGCGAGCATCCGCCAGCGGGACCAGCGGCCGGTGGCCATCGCCGACATCAGCGCCGAGGACGGGCCGCGCATCCCGTTGGGCGACCGGGAGCTGGACCGCGTGCTGGGCGGCGGGGTGGTGCCCGGCTCGCTGATCCTGATCGGCGGCGACCCCGGCATCGGCAAGAGCACCTTGATGCTGCAGACGGCATTGCGTGCCCGGCACCTCTCCACCCTTTACGTGAGCGGCGAGGAAAGCGCCCAGCAGGTGAAGATGCGCGCCGAGCGCCTCGGGGGCCAAGGGCAGGGCGACGGCTCCAACTGCTTCGTGCTCACCGAGACCAACACGCAGAACATCTTCAAGCAGATCGAGGGCCTGCAGCCGGGGCTGGTGGTGGTGGACAGCGTGCAGACGCTGCACACCGCCGTGCTGGACGGCAGCCCCGGCACGGTGGGCCAGGTGCGCGAATGCACCAGCGAGCTGATGCGCTTCGCGAAGGCCACGGGCATCCCGGTGGTGCTGATCGGCCACATCACCAAGGACGGCGCCATCGCCGGGCCCAAGGTGCTGGAGCACATGGTGGACTGCGTGCTGCAGTTCGAGGGCGACCGCGACCATGCCTACCGGCTGCTGCGGCCGCTGAAGAACCGGTTCGGCAGCACCAACGAGCTGGGCATCTACGAGATGCAGGGCAGCGGCCTGGCCATCGTGGAGGATCCCAGCCAGGTGCTGCTGGGCGACCGCGGCCCGCGGCCCAGCGGCGTATGCGTGGCGGCCACCATGGACGGCATGCGCCCGTTGCTGGTAGAGGTGCAGGCCCTGGTGAGCTCGGCCGTTTACGGCACGCCGCAGCGCAGCGCCACAGGGTTCGACCTGCGGCGCATGAACATGCTGCTGGCCGTGCTGGAAAAGCGTTGCGGCTTCCGCCTGGGGCAAAAGGATGTCTTCCTCAACCTGGCCGGGGGCTTCCGCGTGGAGGAACCCGCCATCGACCTGGCGGTGGTGTGCGCCGTGCTGGGCAGCAACGCCGACATCGCCGTGCCCATGGACTGCTGCTTTGCCGGCGAAGTGGGGCTGACGGGCGAAGTGAGGCCCGTTACCCGCACCGAGCAGCGCATCGCCGAGGCGGCCAAGCTGGGCTTTGCCCGGGCCTTTGTGCCCAAGGGCACCAAAGGCCTGCCCACCTCCGGCCCCATCGAGGTGGTGCCCGTGGGCCGCGTGGACGAAGTGCTGGGGCACCTCTTCGGTTAGGGGCCAAAAAGCAATCGCCCGGTCCAAGCGTGGACCGGGCGGGATCACACCTTTTTTCCGGCGGTTACTTCAGCTTGAAGTCCACCGGGATGGTGAAGCGCACCTTCACGGCCTTGCCGTTCATCTTGCCGGGGTTCCACTTGGGCATGGACTTCACGGCGCGCAAAGCTTCCTTGTCCAGACCGGGGCTCACCCCGCGCACCACCTTTACATTATTCACGCTGCCGTCCGCAGCCACCACGAACTCCACGTACACCTTGCCCTGGATGCCCGCATCGAACTCCATGTCCGGGTACTTGGTGGTCTTCTGCAGGTACTCGTACATCTTGCCCATGCCTCCGGGGAATTCCGGCTGCTCCTGCACGGCCGCCAGGTCGAAGGTCTCCTCCTCCACCGGGGGCGGGGGCGGGGGCGGCGCATCGATCTTCTGGCCCTCCTGGGTGGTGGTGCTCGCGGTGGTCTCGCCCAGGTCCTCCTGGGTGGGCGGCGGGGCCTCCACGGGTTCGTTGCTCGCCTCCACGGCCACGAATTGCACGGTCTCGATCTGCGGTTGCGGCGGGGGGATCACCTCCGGCGGCGGGGGTGGTTCGTCCGGTTGGTCCTCCTCACGGAAATTGTCCAGGTTCACCTCCACGATCTGCACCTTCTCCGGGCCTTCCTCGGCGGGCCCCATCTTGGAGATCAGGTAGGGCGTGCCGATCACCACGGTGAAGAAGATCACCGCACCCACCAATGAAAAGGCCAGGCGGCGCCCGTAATCCCGGCGCAGGTCGTAGGCCCCGTATTCCTTGTTGCGCTCGGCAAAGACCACCTCGTTGCGCGTCACCTGCAGGAGGTTCATCCACGAGGTGTCCAGCGTGAGCAGAATGCTCAAGCCGACCAGCACCACGACGATAATCACAAAGGTCATCCGGTCAGAATTTGAGTTTCTCCGCCTCCAGCAGCGCCAGTTCCGTCGGCTTGATGGTATCCTGCACCGCGTACTTGCCCACGCCCGTGATGTCCATTTCGTCCACCATGTCGATCATGTTGCGGTACTTGGCATCCTTGTCCGGCTTGATGATCACGAAGAGGGCCTCGTCGCGTTTCTCCAGATTGTTCTTCAGCGTGTCAAAGGCCAGCTGGTCGATCTCGTTGGCGTTGTACCTCCGGCGCAGTTCCTGCACTTGTTCAAAGGTACTGCGGTTGTTCTCGATCAGCACCTTGGTGATTTCGCTGAAATTGGTCCGGGTCAGCTGGGTCACCCCCGGCTCAAAGGCATCCTTGTAGTACAGGATCTGGTCATCCTTGGTGAGGAAGACCGTCATGGCGTTGGCCACCTTCTGCAGCTCCTTCTTGTCCTGCTCATCCTGCGGCACCGGGAAGGTGAGCTGCAGGGTGGAGGGCTTGTACATGGTGGTGGTGAGGATGAAGAAGGTGAGCAGCAGGAAGGCCAGGTCCACCATCGGCGTCATGTCGATGTGGGTGCTGCTGCGCTTGGCCCGCTTCTTCTCGTGCCTGCCGCCTCCACCTCCGCCTTGGGGTTGTACGTCTGCCATTTGCTTCAGTCCTGCCGGGGTTCCGGCCCTGCTTCCAGGATGCCGTACACCCGAATGTTCATTTGGTTGAACTCGATGCCGCCAAGCGGCTTTCCTCCAGGTTCGTGATCATGCGGAACCGGTTGATCTTCACGGTGGGGCTCTGGAAGATCTTGATTACCTTGTTCATCACCGAATAGTCCACGTTGCCATCGCCCTTGAGGGCCACGATGGGGTTCTTGCCGTCGGCGCCGCTGCTGAACACCAGCTGGGTGACGCGGATCCAGTCCAGCAGTTGGTTGTTGGTGCTGTCCATGGGGATGCCCTTGGAGACGCGGTCCATCTGCCCGCGCTCGGTGGCGTTCTCCAAGGAGAGGTAGGCGGGCAGCTGGCTCATGGGCATGCCGATGGCGCCCAGGCTCACGAAGCGCTGCTCCTGCTCGGGGGTGAAGCTCACCTTGTAGCGGTTGGCCATCTCCTTGAGGATCTCCCGCCGCACCTTTTTATCGGTGAAGTCCCAATAGGCCCTGCCGGTGCTGTCCACCACCACGGTCATCAGGTTTTCCGTGGGGATCACCAATTGGCTGCGGCTGCTGGGGATGTCCACGATCACGCTGTCCTCCGGCCTGAACTGGGCGGTGAGCATGAAGAAGGTGACCAGCAGGAAGCCCAAGTCCACCAGCGGCGTCATGTCGATCGCCGGGCTGCCTTTGGGCATCTTGATCTTGGCCATGGTCGGTTGCTGGGTTTAACGGGGGGATCCCGGTCAGATGGCCTTGTTCGCCATGGTCTGGCTCACGCTGAAGCCGGCCTCGTCGATCCCGTGGGTGATGTTGTCCACCTTGGTGCTGAAATAGTTGAACATGATGGTGGCGATGGCACCGCCGGCCACCCCGAGGGCCGTGTTGATCAGGGCCTCGGAGATACCGGTGGACAGCTGGGTGGCATCGGGCGCACCCGCGGTGGCCATGGCGCTGAAGGCCCGGATCATCCCCAGCACCGTTCCGATCAGGCCGAACAGGGTGCTCACGCTGGCGCTGGTGGAAATGATCACCAGGTTCTTGCTCAGCATGGGCAGTTCCAGGGCGGTGGCCTCCTCGATCTCCTGCTTCACCACGTTGATCTTAGTTTCCTTGTCCAGGCGGTTGTCGCCGATCACGGTCTTGTACTTCTCCAGGCCGCTGCGCATCACGTTGGCCACGCTGCCCTGCTGCTCATCGCACACGGTGAGCGCCTCGTCGATGCGGTCGCTGGCCAGCAGCTGGCGCACGTTGTGCAGGAACTCGTCCACGCGGCCCTTGCCCGTGGCCCGCGCCAAGGTAATGCCCCTTTCAATGGAGAAAATGATCACCAGCAACAGGATGGTGATGATGATCGGAACGATGAACCCGCCCTTGTGGATCAGGCCGAAGGTGTGGGCCGGGTCTTGCGCCACGGGGTGCCCATGCACCGGATCGCCGCCCTCGAAGTTGGCCGGGTCGCCCAGCACGAACATGTAGAACAGGATGCTGACGCCCAAGGCCAGGGGAAAGGCCAGGGCCACCAACACGCTGGAGAGCTTTCCGGATTTCTTTGCGTTCATTGAAAGGGGGTTTCTTGTTTGAAAGGACTCGTTCGTTGGCTTGTGCTTGCCCCCGGCCGGACCGGTGCCGGAACACGGGAGGGGCGCAAACATAGGAAGTACATCCTTTTCCCATGGGCCGTATTCCGCCAAAACTGATGAAGAAGGCCCCTGCGGGAATCCGGTTGCCAGAACGATGGCAAGCCCGGTCCTGGTGTGCCCTGCGTGGACCTTCGCAGGGAACGGGGCCGACGGCCAAGGAACGGCCGGATATCGGGATGCAGCGGCATGGCCATGGGGAGCTTCCGGGCCGTGATCAGGAATCCGATAATACCATCCATTTGTTATTGAAAATATATTCCATGTAAAATACATTTGTGCCGGTGATATCCGAATGGCCATGACGAACACCACGACGACCCCCCGCCTTATCCTGCACCGGGCGGCCGAGCGTGGCCACGCCGACCATGGCTGGCTGGACACCTGGCATTCGTTCAGTTTCGCCGACTGGTACGATCCGCAGCGCGTCCATTTCGGTGCCCTGCGGGTACTCAACGACGACACGGTGGCCCCGGGCATGGGTTTCGGCACCCACCCGCACGACAACATGGAGATCATTTCGCTGGTGACCGAGGGCTCGCTGAAGCACAAGGACAGCATGGGGCACGAGGGCGTGATCCAGGCCGGCGACGTGCAGGTGATGAGCGCGGGCACCGGCGTGCTGCACAGCGAGTTCAACCCCGATGCGGGGCATCGCAGCAAATTCTTCCAGATCTGGGTCTTCCCGCGTAAGCGCAATGCCACGCCCCGCTACCAGCAGGTCTCCCTGGATCCCCGCGACCGTGAAAACCGGTTCCAGCAGATCGTATCGCCCGACCCGCATGATGCCGGCACCTGGATCGGGCAGGACGCGTGGCTGCACCTGGGGCGGTTCGATGCGGGCCGCCGGGCAAGCCACCCGATCAAAATGAAGGGCCACGGCGTTTATGCGATGGTGGTCTCGGGCAGCGCGCTGATCGCGGGACAGGAGTTGCAGGAGCGCGACGCCATTGGCGTGGAAGGCTCCGGGCAGTTGGAGGTCACCGCAGGCAAGGAAGGTGCGGAGGTCCTGCTGATCGAAGTGCCCATGGAACTGAACAACTGATCATTAACCCTTAAAAACCGGAAGAAACATGACCGAACAAGCAACCGACACGATCAAGATAATCAAGTGGAGCATCGATCCCGCACACAGCGAGATCCAGTTCAAGGTGAAGCACATGATGATCTCCACTGTCACGGGGAACTTCACCAAGTTCGAGGCCGACATCGAAGTGCCGGGCAACGACCTCAGCCAGGCCAAGGTGGATTTCCGGGCCGATGTGGACAGCATCACCACGAACAACGCGCAGCGCGACACCCACTTGAAGAGCCAGGACTTCTTCACGGGGGAAAAGCACCCGCACATCCGTTTCGTGAAGACCGGCGCCAAGGCGGTGGACAACGACGGCAGCTGGACCATGACCGGCGAGCTGACGATGAACGGGCAGACCCACCCTGTGGAACTGGCCGTGGAATGGGGCGGTGTGATGAAGGACCCCTACGGCAATACCAAGGCCGGGGTGAGCGTGCACGGCAAGATCAACCGCAGGCAATGGGGCATCAACTGGAACACGGCGCTGGAGGCCGGCGGCGTGCTGGTGAGCGATGAAGTGCGCATCGCCTGCGAAGTGCAATTGGTGAAGCAGGGCTGAGCGAACGGCCCTGTGGGTTACAGGAGGCCGGGCCCGGGTGCCCGGCCTTTCTGTTTCCGGTGGCGGGCATGGCTACCTTCACCGCGTGAAAAAGATCAAGGACACCACCATCGCCCTGCTGATCGACGGCGACAACGCGGCGCCGCGGCGGCTGCCCGCCATCCTGGAGGAGATCTCCAAGGAAGGCACCATCACCATCCGCCGCATTTACGGCGACTGGACCACCACCGGCATGAGCGGGTGGAAGGACCTGCTGAACGCCAACGCCATCCAGCCCGTGCAGCAGTTCGCCTACACCAAGGGCAAGAACAGCACGGACAGCGCACTGATCATCGATGCCATGGACATCCTGCACGGCGACCTGGTGGATGCCTTCTGCATCGTGAGCAGCGACAGCGACTACACGCGCCTGGCCACCCGCCTGCGCGAGGCCGGCCTGTACGTGATGGGCGTGGGCGAGAAGAAAACGCCCGATGCCTTCGTGCAGGCCTGCGAGCGCTTCATCTACGTGGAGAACCTGGACGTACACGACGAGAGGGGTGCCGCACCTGCCGGGACGAAGCGGCCCGAAAAGCCGCTCTCGTCCAATGCCGCGTTCATGCGCCTGTTCCGCAAGGCGTTCAGCATAGCACGCGGCGAGGACGAGGAGGCCTACCTGAGCCAACTGGGCAACGCCCTGCGGCGGCTGGACCCCGGCTTCGACCCGCGCAGCTACGGGCACGGCTCGCTTTCCTCCCTGGTGGCGGCCCTGGGCGACAAGGTGGCCACCCGTCGCGAGGAAAAGGGCGATGCGCTGATGGTGCGGTTCCGGAAGTGAACCCGCGCACCACCGTTACCGGCCGGTGGCACCGTGGAGAAAAGCCTGCCCCCGGCGAACAATCACACCCCCATCCGCTTTCTACCTTCGTCCCCTTCGGGGAACCCATTGACACCATGCGCTACAAACCTCTATCCGCCGCCACTTACCGCGAACACCGTGCCCGCTTCCGCCAAGCCATGGAGAAAGGCGGCCTGGCCGTCTTCCACAGCAACGACATCATGCCCACCAGCGCCGATGGCACCATGCCTTTCCACCAGGCCGCGGACCTGTTCTACCTCACCGGGGTGGACCAGGAGGAGACGGCGCTGATCATCTTCCCCGACGCCTTCGACCCGAAGGACCGCGAGATCCTTTTCGTGCGCGAGACCAGCGAGCTGATCGCCATTTGGGAAGGCGCCAAGCTGAGCAAGAAGGAAGCCACCGAGCTGACCGGCATCGCCAACGTGCAGTGGTACGGCACCCTCGATGCCACCTTGAAACGCCTGTTGCCGGAAGCCGCCCATCTGTACCTGAACAGCAATGAGCACCTGCGCCAAAGCAATGAGGTGGAGACGCGCGAGCAGCGCTTGAACAAGGCACTGATGGCCCGCTATCCGCTGCACGGCGTGAAGCGCTCGGCGCCGATCATGCACCGCATCCGCAGCCGCAAGACGCAAGAGGAGATCCAGCAGATCCAGAACGCCATCAACATCACCGGGAAGGCCTTCCGGCGCATCCTGCAGTTCACCAAGCCCGGGGTGATGGAGTACGAGATCGAGGCCGAGGCCACGCACGAGTTTCTCCGCAATGGTTCGCGCGGGCACGCCTACACGCCCATCGTGGGCAGCGGCTACAACGCCTGCGTGCTGCACTACATCACCAACGACAGCGAATGCAAGGACGGCGACGTGATCCTGATCGACCTGGGTTGCGAGTACGGCGGTTACGCCAGCGACATGACGCGCAGCATACCGGTGAACGGCACCTTCACCCCCCGCCAGCGCGACGTGTACAACGCCGTGCTGCGGGTGCAGAAGGAAGCCACCAAGCTGCTGATGCCCGGCACCTACCTGAACGACTATCACAAGAAGGTGGGCGAGCTGATGGAGAAGGAGCTGATCGGCCTGGGCCTGCTGGACAAGGACGCGGTGGCCCAGCAGGACCCCGAAAAGCCGCTGTACAAGAAGTATTTCATGCACGGCACCAGCCATTTCCTGGGCCTGGACGTGCACGACGTGGGCTTGTGGACCGAGCCGATCGAGGAGAACATGGTCTTCACCGTCGAACCCGGCATCTACATTCCTGAGGAGAAGCTGGGCATCCGCATCGAGAACAACATTGTGGTGCACAAGGACGGCCCCATCGACCTGTTCAAGGACATCCCGCGCGAGGTGGAGGAGATCGAGGCGCTGATGGCCGGTGCCCGGAAGAAGGCGAAGGCCTAGGTCAACCGGAACGACCCGGCATGCTACGGCCCGAACCTCCTGCCGGGCCTGCGGCTGGTGTGGCGCACCGGGCACACGTGCACCGCTCCCTCATCCACCTCGAAGACCACACGATGGGGCAGCTTATGCAGCATCGCATGGCGCCATGGTTCCTTCGGCACGTGATAGCCCGCGGGTTCGCACGGATCTCGTTGTGGGTGCTTCGAAGTACCACCACCCGGCGCTCGGCCTTGCCGGGTGCCATCGAGCGCCTCGCATCTGGCCCGCAAACCCATGGCTATCGCGCCTTATTTCCCCCGCCAGTACTGGAGATGTGCCGGAGTCTTGATCCTTAACGAATTAAAGCGCGATGGCCCTGGCCCGAAAACCTGTCCGGCCCCGGTGAAATATCTTCGCCGACTTGCTGTTATACAGCACGCCCCGATGCGCCTGCGAATTGCGCGATACCTCCTGCCCGCATTGGCCATGCTGCTGGTGGCCGGCTGCTCCACCAACAAGGATGCCTTCCTGAACCGGACTTTCCACCGGCTGGTCACGCGTGACAACAGCTGGTTCAATGCCAACGAAAGGCTGAAAGAGGCGGTGGCCGCCATGCAAAAGGCCCACGTGGACGACTACGACCAGGTGCTGCCCATCTTCGTGAACGGCACCGAGGAGGAGGCCCGCGCCATGGCCCCCGAGATGGAGGTCTGCATCGAGAAGTGCGCCACGGTGATCGACCGCCACTCGATGGAGTTCGGCGGCAAGGAGAAGAACAACTGGATCCCCAGCGCGTGGTTCGTCATCGGCAAAAGCCATTTCTACAAGCGGGGCTACCTGGACGCGGCACGCACCTTCGACTACGTGGGGCGCCGCTACAAGGGCCAGCAGGAGGTGCAGATGCAAAGCAAGCTGTGGCTGGCCCGCACCTCCATCGAGCTGGAGCAGTTCGCCAAGGCGCAGACCACCTTGGACGAGATCACCGGGCAGAAGAAGCTGCCCAAGAAGTTCCCGCATGACCAGCTCAGCGCGGTACAGGCCGACCTGGACATCCATCGCGGCAAGGTGGACAACGCCATCATCGCCCTGGAGCATGCCGTGGCGATCACCAAGGTGAAGAAGGACCGTATCCGCTGGAGCTTCATCCTGGGCCAGCTCTACCAGATGAAGGGCCAGCAGGACAAGGCCATCGCCATGTACAACAAGGTGGCGCGCATGGGGCCGCCCTACGAGATGGGCTTCCACGCGCAGATCTTCCAGGCGCTGGCCCTGGGGAACGGCGACAGCAAGGCCATGCGCCAAAAGCTGGCGCGGATGCTGCGCGACGAGAAGAACAAGGATCATTACGACATGATCCACTACGCCCTGGCCGAACTGGACCTGCGGGACAACCGGAAGGACGACGCCATCGCGCAGCTGATGCAGAGCACCGCCGCCAGCACGGTGGACACGCGCCAGAAGGCCAAGAGCTTCCTGAAGCTGGCGGACCTGTACTTCGACGACAAGAAGTACCCGCCCGCCCAGCAGTATTACGACAGCACCGGCACGCTGCTGGCGGAGGACCACCCGCGCCACGACGAGGTGATCACCCGGGCCGAGGTGCTGGGCGACCTGGTGGAACAGCTGAACATCATCGCGCGGGAGGACAGCCTGCAAGCCTTCGCCAAGCTGGACCCCGAGGAACGCGAAAAGCGGGTGCGCCAGCTGATCAAGGAGCGGGAACGCGAGGAGGAACTCCGCAGGCAGCAGGCCGATGATGCGCGCGAACTGCTGGCCAGCACGCCCGCGGTGCCCTCCAAGCCGGCGGGTGGAAGCGGCGGGGCCTGGTATTTCTACAACCCTGCCCAGATCGCACGCGGCATGGCCGACTTCCGGAAGAAATGGGGCAACCGGCCCAACGACGACGACTGGCGCAGGCTGGACAAGAGCGGGAGCGCGCTGGTGGACATCCTGGACGAAGAGGAGGAACCCGGCACGGACACCGCCGCCACGGCCGCCGCCGAGGGCGAGCCCGACTGGAAAAACCCCGAGAGCTACCTGAAGGACATCCCGGTGGACGAGGCCATGCTGGACTCCAGCAACGCCAAGATCTGCCGGGCCCTGTACCTCTCGGGCATGATCTACAAGGAGAAGCTGAAGGACGTGGACAACGCCATCGAAAGCTTCCAGGTGCTGAACGACCGCTTCGACGACTGCCGGTACACGCCCGAGGCATACTACCAGCTGTACCGCATCTACCTGGCCAAGGAGCAGGGCGGCAACTTCATGGATTTCGGGGGCGCCAGCTCCAAGCATTACGCGGACATCATCATGGAGCGCTGGCCGGGTTCGGAGTTTGCCCGCCTGGTGGAAAACCCCGACCTGCTGCAGCAGGATGAGGCCAACCGCATGGCGGAGGACCGCGCCTACCAGGACCTGTACCTGGTCTTCAAGCAGGGCCTGTACCGCGATGTGGCCGCCGCCTGCGAGCAGGTGCTGGCCAGCGAGCCGCGCAACCACCTGCGGGCAAAATACGCCCTGCTGAAGGCCATGGCCGTGGGCGGCATGCACATGATGGGGCCCTTCCGCGATGCCCTGGAGCACGTGCGCGACGCCTACCCCGGCACCCTGGAGGCCCAGGCCGCCGTGGACCTGCTGGCCAACCTGGACAAGCCAAGCTCCGGCGGGGAGCCCGGGGAGGCAAAGAAGGACACGGGGGAAAAGCCGGCGTACGCCGAGGCCAAGGGCGACCATTTCGTCATCCTGATCGTGCCCGACAGCGCAGGCACCATCGACCGGGTGAAGTCCACGATCAGCAACTTCAACCAGCGCTACTTCCGCAACCAGCCCATCGAGATCAGGACCAGCATGTGGGACAAGTCGAGCCAGGTGGTGATGATCCGGTTGTTCCAGACCAAGGACCTTGCGATGGCATACTACGACATGTTCAAGAACAACAAGGGCGACCTGGCGGGGATCAACGACCGGGGCTTCCCGCTCTTCGCCATCAGCACGGGGAATTACCAGAAACTCTACCTGTCCAAGGATGCCGACGGCTACGCGGAATTCTTCGGCCGTGCTTACCTGGGCGGCAAATAGCGGAAATCCACGGGGTTATTAACTTCGCGACTTCACCCACCGCGAAACGCCGATACCATGTTCCGCAACGACAAAGCCCACGAGACCATGAACAAGCCCAGCGAGCCGGTGAACCCCGGCAAGATCAACAGCATCATGGAGGGCACCTCCATCGAGGGCGAGCTGCGATCGGACAGCAACGTCCGCATCGATGGCCGCGTGAAGGGCACCCTGCATGTGCGGGGCCGCCTGATCGTGGGCGCCACGGGCACCGTGGAGGGCGATATCCATTGCCAAAGCAGCGACATCGAGGGCACGGTGAACGGCAAGATCATGTGCCAGGAGCTGCTGTCGTTGAAGGCCACGGCCAAGCTCACCGGCGACATCCGCACCAAGCAGCTGGCCATCGAGCCCGGCGCGGTGTTCAGCGGCAACTGCGACATGGGCGGCGGCAAGGCCATGCAGGAGCCGGAGCCGGTGCGCCTGAGCACCGCCGGGAACACCGGCGCCAAGCCGCTGGACCACGGCAATCCCGCCGCCCGGCCCGAACCGCTGAAGGTGGGCCGCTGAACCGCATCCGCAGACCCATGGCCCGTCCCCTGCCCGCCGGCCCCACCGGTTGACCGATCATGCGCGGTTGGACGGCATCGGCGTTGTTCACCCTGGCGGCAGGGGCCGCCACGTTCGGCATCTATGCCGTGGCCCGCTGGCCCTTCGGCTGGGTGCAGGTGGCCATGCTGGTCTTCCTGGGCCTGCTCACGGCCCTCCTGCTGGGCTGGCAGGAACAGGCCATGCAGGCCGATCCCCGCGGCTTCATGCGCCGCTTCATGATCGGCCTGGCCGTGAAACTGGGCGTGGCCCTCCTGGCCGTGGCCCTGGTCCTGTTCCTCTCCCCGCGGGAGCAGGCCCCGCTGCTGGCGCTCACCTTCACGGTCCTCTACCTGGCGTTTCTGGCCTTCACCACCGCGCGGCTGGGCCGGAGCTCGCGCCGCCTCCCGCGCCCATGAGTGCCCCGGAGGACCGGCGCGACAAGCTGCGCAAGGCCGCCCATAGCTACATGCGGCTCAGCGGCATCGGCTTCCAGATGGCGGCGATCATCGGCCTGGGCACCTATGGCGGCTGGTGGGCCGACCGGCGCACGGGCTGGGGGTTCCTCGCCTTCACCCTCCTGGGGGCGCTGGGCGGGGTGGGCATGGCGCTGTACATCCTGTTCAAGGAAACGCGCCCGCGTTGAACCCGGGCGGCGGGCATTGTGACCCGCTTTTGACAGGGCACAGTTTGCCATTGTCGGGCTTGGGCTACATTTGCGGCCGCAAAGAGGGGGCCTGCCCCCTTTCAAAACTCACAGAAGCCTTGCTACGCGCGGTTTTCCTCACGCTCTCCCTGGCCCTCGCCAGCTGGACGGTCGCCCAAGCTGAAGGGCAGGATGCCGGGGCGCACGCCCCTGCGCATGAGATCAGCGCGGTGGATGCCGCCGAGTTCAGCGCCGGCGACCTGATCATGGGGCACATCGCCGACGAACACGGGTGGCACGTGGCCGGCGACTTTTCCATCCCCCTGCCGGTGATCATCTACGACACCCAGCGCGGCCTGAAGGTGTTCAGCAGCGCCCGCTTCGAGCACGGGCACGCGGCCTATGACGGGTACAAGCTCGACGACGGCCGCATCGTGGCGGTCGATGCCGAAGGGCACAAGGACGAGGCCGCCTCGGCAAACATCTGGGACATCTCCATCACCAAGAACACCCTGACCATCTTCCTGGTGGTGGCGCTGATGCTCTGGATGTTCATCTCCATCGCCAAGAGCTACGGCAAGCGCGCGGGCCAGGCGCCCAAGGGCATGCAATCACTGTTGGAGCCGGTGATCCTGTTCGTCCGTGACGATGTGGCCAAGGGGGCCATCGGCGAGAAGAAGTACGAGCGCTTCATGCCCTTCCTGCTCACCACCTTCTTTGTCATCCTCTTCCTCAACCTGATCGGGCTGGTCCCCTTCTTCCCGGGCGGGGCCACGGTCACCGGCAACATCGCCGTCACCTTCACCCTCTCGCTGATCGTGCTGATCATCGTCACGGTGAACGGCAACGCCCACTACTGGCGGCACATCCTGGCCATGCCCGGGGTGCCCGCCTGGGTGCTGTTCATCCTCACCCCGGTGGAGATCCTGGGCGTGTTCCTCAAGCCTTTCGTGCTGATGATCCGGCTGTTCGCCAACATCGCTGCCGGGCACATCATCGGACTGAGCTTCTTCAGCCTGATCTTCGTCTTCGGTGCCACCAGTGCGGCCGTGGGCTACGGTGTGTCGGTGGTGAGCCTGGCGTTCACCGTCTTCATGTTCTTCCTCGAGGTGCTGGTGGCGTTCATCCAGGCCTACGTCTTCACCTTCCTGGCCGCACTCTACATCGGTGCCGCCGTCGAAGAATCGCACGAACACAAAGAATCACTCGTTTAAAAACCACTCAAGCATGTTCCTTTCAGCCCTTCTCGACCTCGGCACGGGTTACGGTATCGCCGCCATCGGCGCCGGACTGGCCGCCATCGGCGCCGGCATCGGCATCGGCCGCATCGGCGGTGATGCCGTGCAAGCCATGGCCCGCCAGCCGGAAGCCATGAACGACCTGCGCGCCAACATGATCCTCACCGCGGCCCTGGTGGAAGGCGCAGCCTTCTTCGCCATGGTGGTGGGCCTGTTGGTGGTGCTGAAGTCGTAAGGACGGCACTCCCGGCACGCCGGCCGTCACGCCTTTCTCCCCTTCAATCCCCATTGCATCACCATGTTGCTTGCAAGCCTCGTCGAACCTGCCTTCGGCCTCATCTTCTGGATGACCCTGTCCTTCGGGATCGGGTTCTTCCTGTTGGCCAAATTTGCCTGGAAGCCCATCCTCAAAGCCCTGCACGAGCGGGAACGCTCCATCGAGGATGCCATCGGCGAGGCCAAGAAGGCCCGCGAGGAGGTGGCCGCCATGAAGGCGGGCAACGAGGAGCTGCTGCAACAGGCGCGCAACGAACGCGACGGGATGCTCAAGGAAGCCCGCGAGATCCGCGACAAGGAGATCGCCCAGGCCAAGGAGCGCGCCAAGGCCGAGGCCGATGCCTTGCTGGCCCGTGCCCGCGAGGATATCCGCAACGAGAAGAACGCCGCGCTGGCGGAGATGAAAAACCAGATGGGTATCCTCAGCATCCAGGTGGCCGAGCGCATCCTGAAGGAGAAGCTCGGTGACCAGGCGGCGCAGGACGCGCTGCTGCAGAAGGTGTTGAAGGAAAGCGACCTGCACCTGCAATGAACATCTCCCCCGTCGCCTACCGCTACGCCCGCTCCCTGATGCAGCTTGCCCAGGAGCACGGCGCGGTGGACACCGTGCGCGACGACCTGCGCCTGGTGGCCGACGTGGCGGGCGCCAGCCGCGACCTGCAGGTGATGCTGAAAAGCCCGGTGATCAAGGCCGATAGCAAGCTGAAGGTGCTGGGGCGCGTGTTCGGCGGGCAGATCGGCCGCATCAGCGAGCGCTTCATCAACATCCTGGTGCGCAAGGGCCGCGAGGACATGCTGCCGGAGATCGCGCAGGCCTTCCAGGAGGTGTACCGCCAGGCGAACAACATCCTGCTGGCCGAGGTGCGCAGTGCGGCACCGCTGAACGCGGAGGCTCGCGCCCAAGTGCTCCGCATGGTGGAAAAACGCCACCCCGGCAAGAAGATCACCCTGAATGAAAGCGTGGACCCCGCCCTGATCGGAGGGGCCGTGGTCCGCATCGGCGACGAGCAGATCGACGCCAGCGTGAGCCGCCGCTTGGGCGACCTGCGCCGCAAGTTTTCCGAGAACCCCTACATCCCCGGATTCTAAAGCGATCCATCCATGGCACAGATCAAACCCGCCGAGGTGTCGGCGATCCTCAAGGAAGAACTGGCCGGCCTGCGCACCGCGGCCGAGCTGGAGGAGGTGGGCACCGTGCTGCAGATCGGCGACGGCATCGCCCGCATCTACGGCCTGAACAGCGTGCAAAGCGGCGAACTCGTGGAATTCCCCGGCGGCCTGCGCGGCATCGTGCTCAACCTCGAGGAGGACAACGTGGGCGTGGTGCTCCTGGGCCCCAGCGTGGGCGTGAAGGAGGGCGACACCGTGAAGCGCACCAAGCGCATCGCCAGCGTGAACGTGGGCGAAGGCATGGTGGGCCGCGTGGTGGACAGCCTGGGCGAGCCCATCGACGGCAAGGGTCCCATCGAGGGCAAGACCTACGAGATGCCCATCGAGCGCAAGGCCCCGGGCGTCATCTTCCGCCAGCCGGTGAAAGAGCCGCTGCAGACCGGCATCAAGGCCATCGATGCCATGATCCCCATCGGTCGCGGCCAGCGCGAACTGATCATCGGCGACCGCCAGACCGGCAAGAGCACGGTGGCCATCGACACCATCATCAACCAGAAGGAGTTCTACGAGGCGGGCAACCCGGTGTACTGCATCTATGTGGCCGTGGGCCAGAAGGGCAGCACCGTGGCCGGCACCGTGAAGGTGCTGGAGGAGGCCGGTGCCATGGCTTACACCACCGTGGTGGCCGCCAACGCCAGCGACCCCGCCCCCATGCAGTTCTACGCACCCTTCACCGGGGCCGCCATCGGCGAATTCTTCCGCGATACCGGCCGGCCCGCGCTGATCGTGTACGACGACCTCTCCAAGCAGGCCGTGGCCTACCGCGAGGTATCGCTGCTGCTGCGCCGCCCGCCCGGCCGCGAGGCCTACCCCGGCGACGTATTCTACCTGCACAGCCGCCTGCTGGAACGGGCCGCCAAGATCATCGAGGACGACACCATCGCCGCCCAGATGAACGACCAGCCCGAGAGCCTCAAGGGCATGGTGAAGGGCGGGGGATCGCTTACGGCCCTGCCGATCATCGAGACGCAGGCCGGTGACGTGTCCGCCTACATCCCCACCAACGTGATCTCCATCACCGACGGGCAGATCTTCCTGGAGAGCAACCTCTTCCTCAGCGGGGTGCGCCCCGCCATCAACGTGGGCATCAGCGTGAGCCGCGTGGGGGGCAACGCCCAGATCAAGTCCATGAAGAAGGTGGCCGGCACGCTGAAGCTGGACCAGGCGCAATACCGCGAACTGGAGGCCTTCAGCAAGTTCGGCTCCGACCTGGATGCGGCCACCAAGGCCGTGCTGGACAAGGGCGCGCGCAACGTGGAGATCCTCAAGCAGGGCCAGAACAGCCCGATGCGCGTGGAGGAGCAGATCGCCATCATCTTCCTCGGCACCAAGGGCCTGTTGGCCAAGCTGCCGGTGAACAAGGTGCGGGCCTTCGAGCAGCAGTACCTCACGCAGCTGCGCCATGGCCATGCCGATACCTTGGCAGCGCTGAAGCGCGGCGAGTACAACGACCAGATCACCGGCGTGCTGGAAAAAGTAGGCGCGGACGTGGTGAAGAGCTTCGCCTGAACGGAAATTGAACCCCGCTGATCGATGGCCAGCCTGAAGGAAGTCCGCAACCGGATCGTCTCGGTGAACAGCACCAAGCAGATCACCGCCGCCATGAAAATGGTGAGCGCCGCCAAGTTGCGCCGCGCCCAGGACGCCATCATCCGCATGCGGCCCTACGCCGAGAAGCTGGGCGAGGTGCTGGGCAACGTGAGCGCCTCGCTGGATGCCAGCGAGAACAAGTACGCCCATGAGCGCGAGGTGAAGAACGTGCTCTTCGTGGCCATCGTGAGCAACCGCGGCCTGGCGGGCGCCTTCAACACCCAGGTGTTCCGCCTGATCACCAAGGCCACCAAGGCGGCCGAGGCCAGGGGAGAGAACGTGCATGTCCTGTCCGTGGGCAAGAAGGCCGCCGACCACTACCGCCGCTCGCACTGGCATGCCCAGGGCCTGCCCACCGACCTGGCGCGCCTGTTCGACCAACTCACCTTCGACAACGTGGCGCCGGTGGCCGAGGCCATCATGGCCAAGTACGCCGGCGGCGACTACGACCGCGTGGTGCTGTTCTACAACCGGTTCAAGAACGCCGCCACGCAGATCATCACCGAGGAGCAATTCCTTCCTGTTGTGCGGACGGTGTCCGCCGAAGCTGACGCGCTGGCGGCAGCGAAGACGGACCATATCATGGAGCCGGACCGCCAGACCATCGTGGAGGAGATCATCCCCAAGAGCCTGAAGATCCAGTTCTACAAGGCGCTGCTGGACAGCTTCGCCGCCGAGCACGGCGCCCGCATGACGGCCATGCACAAGGCCACCGACAACGCGGACGAGCTGCTGAAGGAGCTGCGCCTTTCCTACAACAAGGCCCGCCAGGCCGCCATCACGGGCGAGATCCTGGAGATCGTGGGCGGTGCCGAGGCGCTGAAGGGCTAGGCCGGAAAACGAAACATGAAAACGGCCCGGCGCAGGTGCGCCGGGCCGTTCCGCTTTCATCCCCACAAGGTTCAGAACGCGCTGCTGGTCACCCGCCGGGAGCGTCCGGAGAGCGTGCCATAGTACACGATGGAGAATTCCAGCGCACCGTTGCTGCGCGTGTATTGCTTCAAGGAGGACACGTTCACGTCGTAGCTGATGCGGTACACGTTGTTGCCGTGCTTGATGCCCGCCTGGGCGATGATGGCGTCGTGCCACCGGTAGGAGGCGCCGGCCACCACGCTGTACACGTTGTTCCAGAAGGACATCTGGCCCAGCATCCCAGCCTGTATCTGCTGGTCGGGGCCTTGCCGCATGTACAGGGCCTGGGGCATCAGGTCGGTGCCTTCAGCGATGGTGATGCGGGCCCCGCCGTTCACCGACCAGCGCATGGGCAGCCTGCTCTTCTCCTCCCGGAAGATGGACTCGTCCGGCATGGTGACATGGAACAGGGCGAAGTTGGCAAAGGGGTTCACCGTGCGGTTGGGGTCCTTGGAGCGGTAGGCCATGCCCACGCCGATATCGGGCATCCAGCGGCCCGCCTTGCGGAAGTCCTCGCCCGAGGGCAGGTCGCTGTTGAAGTGGTCGCGGTCATACTGCGCATCCCACACCAGCTTGCTGTCGTTCACCTTCTTGTAGATCAGCCCCAGGTTCACCCCGGCGGACAGCGTGTGCCTGGCCTTGGGCTTGGACACGTTGTAGCCCGCGGTCACCCCGGTCTGGAAGGTATTCACGATGCCCGCCATGTTGTAGTTGTTCAGGTAGGCCCCGAAGCCGTACTTCTCCTGCATGCTCACGTCCACCGCGAAGGCCGTGGTGAGGAAGTTGGCACCCAGGCGGCCCCACTGGTTGCGCAGGTTGCTGCCCACCCGGAAGTCGTTGTTCTCGAACATGCCGGTATGCGCCGGGTTCAGCATGATCGCGGCCGCGTCGTACTGGCTGAAATGGGCGTCCTGGGCGCGCGCGGCGCTCATCGCGAGGGTGGCGAGCGCCAAGGAAATGATGGCTGTCTTTTTCATCGTCTTGCTGCTTTTAGCGGACCAGGGTCACTTTGCCCGAACCGCTGTGCCCGCGTCCGTCCTCGGCCACGGCCTCCACGGTATACACATACACCCCGTTGATCTCGGGCTTCCCGTTGTGGGTGCCGTCCCATCCGAATTCCGGGTCGAACGTCTCGAAGACCATTTCGCCCCAGCCGTTGTAGATCCGCAGGTGCAGTTCCTTGAAGGGGCCTCCACGGACATAGAACACATCGTTCACACCATCGCCGTTGGGGCTGAAGGCATCGGGCAGCTTGGGGGGCACCACCTTGTCCTCGGTGATCACGATCAGCAGGGAATCCGAGGCCGTGCACCCGGCGGCATTGCTCACCGTCTGCACCACGATGTACTGGCCGCCGCCGGTGTAGGTGTGCGCGGGGTTCTGTTCCAGTGATCCATGGCCGTCGCCGAAGTCGTAATGCCAACCGCTGCCGCCGGAGGACTGGTCCAGGAAGGAGATGCTTTCACCCGTGCGGGTTTCCCCCTCGAAACCGAATCCGGCCAACGGCGCATCCATCACCTCCACGGTTTGGCTGATGGTGGCGCTGCACCCGTTCTGGGCATACACGGTCAGCACCACGGGATACTGCCCTACGCCCGGGAAGGCATGGCCGGCCTGCTGGCCGCTCGCCGTGGCACCGTTGCCGAAGTCCCAGTTCCAGCCGATGATGGGCGGGCCCGTGGAGGTGCTGGCATCCGTGAACTGGGTCTGCGACCCTGCACAGGCCTGCCCCACGCTGAACGCCGGGGTCAGCGGGTTCACGAAGGAGAGGGTCAAGCTGTCGGTGGCGGCCGCGCAATACGGATCCCCCGTGGTGGTGAGCACCAGGAAGACCTGCTGCAGCACACTGTCCGCCGCACTGGGCTGGTAGATGGCATCGGGCGTGGTGTTGTCGGGCATGAAGGTGCCCGTGCCGGTGGTGCTCCATTGCACGCCCGGCGCACCGGTGAAGGTGCCGGCCAACTGCACTTGGGCCGAGGCATCGCACGTAGTGATGTCAGAGCCCGCATGCACCGTGGATGGCTGGTGCAGACTTACGAGCATGGTGTCGCTGTGCGCGGGGCAGCCCATGTTGCCCGTGGTGCTGAGCGTGAAGCTCAACTGGCCGAAGAGCAGGTCGGGTGCGCTGGGCACGTAGGTGGCGTTCAGGGCGCTTGCATCGGGCACGAAGCTGCCGGAGCCATTGGTGGTCCAGGTTCCGCCGCTCACGCCGGTGATGGTGCCGCCCAGCTGGATCGGGCCGCCATCGGCGCATACATCCAGGTCAGCCCCGGCGTTGGCGATGCGCGTGGGGCCCACGCCGATGTAGAGCGAATCGGAGGCGTTGCCGCAGGTGCCGCTGCCGTAGGCGGTGAGGATCAGGTACACGCCGCCTTGGATGCTGTCGTTGGCCGATGGCGTGTACACCGCGTTAAGGCTGTTGGCATCTGGGCTGAAGCTGCCGGTGCCGGTGGTGACCCAGTGCACCAGCGAATCGTTCTGGGCGGTGGCGTTCAGTTGTACCGGTTGCACACCGAAGCAGAGCAGGTGGTCCGCACCGGCGTTCACCGTGGGCGGCACGTGGTAGCTCACCACCAGCGTGTCGCGGCCCGCGGGGCAGCCCTGGTTGTTGGTGGTGCTCAGCACCAGGTTGATGTTGCCGATCACGAAGTCCGCCGCACCGGGGATGTAGGTGGCGTTGAGGTCCGTGGCGCTGGGGCTGAAGGAGCCCGTGCCGGAGGTGGTCCACACGCCGGTGGTGGTGCCGCTTACCGTGCCGCTCAGCGCCACGTTGGGGCTGGTGCTGCAGGTGATCACATCGTTGCCGGCCTGTGCGGTGTACCCGCCACCGAAGCTGATGGTGAGTGCATCGGACACGGCGCTGCACGGGGCCATGCCGGTGCTGGTCACCGTCAGCGTCACGCTGCCGGCGATGCTATCCGCCGCACTGGGATAATAAAGCGTGGCCAGGGCGTTGGCATCGAAGAAGGTGCCGGTGCCGCTTGTGCTCCAGCTGCCGCCGGAGGCATTGGCCACGTTGGCTGCCAGTTGCACAGGACCGGCGGTGCAGGCGATCACGTCGCCCCCGGCGGTGATGTTGGGCAGGGCGTTCACCGTCAGCAGCACCTGGTCGGAGGCCGCGGCACAGCTGCCGCTGGTGATGGTGGTCATCGTCAGCGTCACCGCGCCGGCGGCGATGTCCGCACTGCTCAGCGTGTAGGTGGCGGCCGGGTTGGTGGTGTTGCTGAAGGTGCCCGAGCCGGAAGTGGTCCATTGCACGCCCGTGGCGCCGCCGCTGAAGTTGCCGGCCAGTTGCGCGATGGGTGCATTGGCGCACAGGCTTTGGTCAGCACCGGCGTATGCATAGCTGGTGTTGCCGAAGGTCAGCGTCATCTGGTCGCTGCCGCTGGGGCAGGTGCCCGTGTTGGTGGCGGTGAACGTGAGCACCACCGCGCCGTTGGCCACATCGGCCGGGCTGAAGTAGTACTGCGCGTTCAGCACGTCGGCGCTGGGCTGGAAGGTGCCCGTGCCGGTGGTGGTCCAGGTGCCCGAGGGCGAGCCGTTGGTGATGGTGCCCTGCAGGTTGGCGTGGTCGGAGGCGACGCACACGCTCTGGTCCGGGCCGGCGCTCACGATGATGCCGTCGGTGAGGAAGATCGTCATGTTGTCGCTTACCGGGCCGCAGTTGCCGTTGTTCAGCGAGGTGAGCGTGAAGGTGATCTGCCCGGCGGCGATGTCCGCGGCGCTGGCCGTGTACGTGGTGTTCAGCGATCCGGCGTTGGCGATGGTGCCGGTGCCGGTGGTGGTCCATTGGCCCACGTTGGTGATGCCGGAGATGGTGCCGCTCAGCGGGAACACGCTCACCTGGTCGCAGTAGGTCTGGTCCGGGCCCGCGTTCACGTAGGGCGCCGGGGTGAGGGTGAGCGTCATGGCGTCGCTCGCGTTGTTGCAGGTGTTCACCGCGGAAAGTGTCAGCGTGAGGCTGCCGATGGCCGTGTCGATGGCGCTGGGCACGTAGGTGGGCGTGAGCACCGTGCTGCTCGGGTAGAAGCTGCCCGTGCCGGAGGTGCTCCACTGCACTTGGGTGGCATCGCCGCTGAGGGTGCCTGCCAATTGCACGTTGGCGTTGTTGGCGCAGAAGGTCTGGTCAACGCCTGCGCTCACGGTGCCCGCCGGAAGGATGGCGATGTGCAGGGTGTCGGCGGCCGCGGCGCAGCTGCCGGTGTTGGTGGCCATGAGCACCAGGTCCACGCCTTGGGCGATGGAATCCTGCGCACTGGCCTGGTACACGTTGGAAAGAGCATCCGCCGGGTTGGCGAAGCTGCCGCTGCCCAGGGTGCTCCACACGCCTGTGTTGGATGCGCCGCCCACTTGGCCGTTGACCACCACGTTCAGGCTGCCGAAGCAGACCGTCTGGTCGGCGCCCGCATTCACCGTGGAGACCGGCACGATGGTCAGCACCATCTGGTCGGCGGCGTTGTCGCAGCTGTTCACGCTCCAAGTGAAGGTGAGCGTGCCAAGTGCAGCGTCGCCAGGGGCCAGTTGGTACACGGCATTCGCGTCATCGGCGTTGGGCGTGAAGCTGCCCGCACCGGTGCTGGTCCAGTGGCCTTGTGTGGCGTTGCCCGTGATGGAGCCCGCCAATTGCACGGTGGCCGCGCTGGCGCAGATGCTCTGGTCGGGACCGGCGTTGGCCACGGCGTTGGGCAGGATGGTCAGCGTCATCACATCGCTCACCGCGTTGCACAGGCCGTAGTTGGTGGCCGTCAGGGTCAGGTCCACGGTACCGTTGAGCGAATCCAGCGCGCTGGCCATGTAGGTGGCGTTCAGGTCGGTGGCGCTCGGGAAGAAGGTGCCGGTGCCCGAGGTGCTCCACATGCCGATGGTGGCGCCGGCCTGCACGGTACCGGTCAGCGGCACTTGCAGGCTGTTGGAGCAGGTGGTGATGTCCGCGCCGGCGTTCACTTCCGGTGCGGGCGTCACGTTGATCGTCATCTGGTCGGTCACCGCCAGGCAGTTGCCGTTGCCCGTGGTGGTGAGCGTGAGCGTCACGGAGCCGCTCTGCAGCTCGAAGGGCGTGAGCGTGTACTGCGCTGCGGGGTTTTGCGCATCGGGGCTGTAGCTGCCCAGGCCGCCGCTCCATTGCACGCCTCCGGCCACGGTGCTGGCGCCGTTCAGGTTCACCGTGGGGTTGTTGTAGCACACGTTGAGGTCCGTGCCGGCGTTCACCGTGGGAGCCGGCGTGAAGGTCAGTTGGATGGTGTCGCGCACGGCGATGCAGTTGCCATTGCCCGTGCTGGTGAGGTACAGGTTCAGGCTGCCCGAAGCGAGCTCCGCGGCCGTGGGCGTGTACACGGGGCTGAGCACGCTGGCCGAGGGGCTGAAGCTGCCGCTGCCGCCGGTCCAGGCGCCGCCGTTGGCGTTCAATACATCACCGTTCAGTTGCACGGCGGGGTTGTTCGCGCAGATGCTTTGGTCCACGCCGGCGTTCACCACCGGGGAGTCGGTGAAGTACACCGTCATCTGGTCGGTGACGGCATTGCAGTACACGGTGCCCGTGGAGGTCAGCGTGAAGGTGACCGACCCGGCCGCGATCTCCGCCGCCGTGGGCGTGTATTGCACCGCCAGGGAGGTGTTGCTCGGGAAGTAGTTGCCCGCGCCGCCGCTCCATTGGCCGCCCGGGGCATTGCCCACGAAACCATTGAGCTGGAAGACCGGGTTGTTGGCGCAGATGTTCTGGTCAGGCCCGGCGTTCACCACCGGCACGGGGTCCACGGTGATCGTCAGGCTGTCCTTCACGGCCGTGCAGTTGCCATTGCCGGTGCTGGTGAGCACCAAGTTGATCTGCCCGGCGGCGATCTCCAGCGCGCTCGGCGTGTACACGGCGTTCAGGTCCTGCGCATTGGGCGCGAAGCTGCCCGCACCGCCGCTCCAGATACCGCCTGAGGCCACAGTCACGCTGCCGGCCAGTTGCACGTCGGCATCGTTGGCACACACATGGGCGTCCAGGCCGGCGTTCACCACGGGGGCCGGGGTGAAGGTCAGCAGCACGGAATCCCGCGAGGCCAGGCAGCCACCGTTGCCGGTGCTGGTGAGGTAGAGCCACACGCTGCCGGCGGCCACTTCAGCGGCGCTGGCGGTGTACACGGCGTTGAGCGTGTTCGCGTTGGGGCTGAAGCTGCCCGCGCCGCCGCTCCAGGCGCCGCCCGTGGCGTTGGCCACGCTGCCCGCCAGTTGGGCGGCCACGTTGTTGGCGCAGAGCGTCTGCGCGGCGCCCGCATCCACCACCGGTGCGTCGGTGATGGTGATGGTCACCTGGTCGCTCACCGCGTTGCACAGGCCGTTGCCGGCGCTGGTGAGGGTGATGGTGGCCGTGCCCGCGAGCACTTCAGCCGCGCTGGGCGTGTAGATGGCGCTCAGGCTGTTCGGGTCGGAGAAGGTGCCCGCGCCGCTCCAGGTGCCGCCCGTGGCGTTCTGCACGGAACCGGCCAGTTGCACGCTCGGGTTGTTGGCGCAGCTCTGCAGGGGCTGGCCCGCATCCACCACCGGTGCCGGGGTGATGGTCACGGTCATTTGATCGCTCACGGCATTGCACAGGCCATTGCCCACGGTGGTGAGCGTCAGGGTCACCGTGCCCGTCGCGATCTCCGCCGCCGTGGGCGCGTACACCGCGTTGAGCGCGCTGTTGTTCGGCGAATAGGTTCCATTGCCGCCGCTCCACAGGGCGCCGGTGGCCACGGTGATGGCCCCGTTCAGTTGCACGGTGGCGTTGTTGGCGCAGATGCTGGCATCCGCACCGGCGTTGGCCGTGGGTGCCGGGGTGAAGGTGTAGGTCACCTGGTCGCTCACCGCGGTGCAGCCGTTGTTGCCCGTGGTGGTCAGGGTCAGCGTCGCGAAGCCTGCCGCGATCTCGCCCTGCGAAGGCGTGTACACGGCGTTGAGGGCGTTGGCGTCGGGTGCAAAGGTGCCGCCGCCGCCGCTCCAGGCACCGCCATTGGCCACGGTCACGCTACCGTTGAGGGCGATGGCCGCGTTGTTCGCGCAGTACACACCGTCGGTGCCGGCATTGGCCGTGGGCGGGGCGGTGAACGTGATCTGCACGTTATCGGACACCGGCACGCAGTTGCCGTTGCCGATGGTGGTGAGCGTGAGGGTGAGCGTGCCCGCCGCGATCTCCGCCGCCGTGGGCGTGTACACCGCGTTCAGGTCGGCGATGGAGGGCGTGAAGGTGCCCGCACCGCCGCTCCATTGGCCGCCGCCGGCGCCGGTCACCGAGGCACCGAGCTGCACCGTGGCGTTGTTGGAGCACACGGAGATGTCGTTGCCCGCATTGGCCACCGGCGAGGCGATGATGGTGATGGTCATCTGGTCGCTCACCGCGTTGCACAGCCCGTTCTGGGTGGAGGTCAACGTGAGGGTGGCCGTGCCCAGCGCCACTTCGGCGGGGCTGGGGTGGTAGGTGGCGTTGAGCGTGTTGGCGTTCGGCGTCCAGGTGCCGGTGCCTCCGCTCCATACGCCGCCGCCGGCAATGGTCACCGAGCCGTTCAGCACCACGGTGGGGTCGTTGGCGCAGACCGTGCGGTCGGCACCGGCATTCACCACGGGGCTTTGCGAGAAGTAGATGGTCATGGCATCGCTCTCCGCCACGCAGCTGCCGTTGCCGGTGCTGGTGAGCGTCAGGGTCACGGAGCCGTTGGCCAGTTCCGTGGCACTGGGCGTGTACACGGCGTTCAGCGCGTTGATGCTCGGCGAGAACCCGCCGGTGCCGCCGCTCCAGATGCCGCCCGCGGCATGGGTGACGGAACCGGCCAGTTGCACGTTGGCGTTGTTGGAGCACACCGTCTGGTCAACACCCGCATTCACCACGGGTGCCGGTGCGATGGTGATCACCACCTGATCGCTCACCGCATTGCAGAGGCCGTTGCCGGTGCTGGTCAAGGTCAGCGTCACGGTACCTGCGGCGATCTCACCCAGCGTGGGCGTGTAGGTGGCGTTCAGGTTGTTTGCGCTCGGGTTGAAAGTGCCCGATCCTCCGCTCCACACGCCGCCGGTGGCGTTGGTCACCACACCGGCCAGTTGGGCGGTGGGCTGGTTGGCGCAGGTGGCCAGGTTGGCCCCCGCGTTCACCACGGGTGCCGGGGTGATGGTGATGGTCACCTGGTCGCTCACGGGATTGCTGTTGCCGTTGCCCACGGTGGTGAGCGTGAGGGTGACGGTGCCGGCGGCGATTTCCGCTGCCGAGGGGAAGTAGGTGGTGTTCAGCGAGGTGGCACCGGGGTTGTAGGTGCCCGTGCCGCCGCTCCAGATGCCGCCCGTGGCGATGGTGACACTGCCGCTGAGGACCACGCTCGCGTTGTTGGCGCAGATGGTCTGGTCAGGACCGGCGTCCGCCGTGGGCGCATCGGTGAAGGTGATCGTCATCTGGTCGCTGGAGGCCGCGCACGCACCGTTGCCCGTGGTGGTCAGCGTGAGGGTGACGCTGCCCGCCGCGATCTCCGCGGCGGTCGGCGTGTACACCGCATTGGGCGTGGTGTTGTCCGGGTTGTACGTGCCTGCGCCGCCGCTCCACACCATGCCCGTGGCGATGGTGTAGGAACCGGCGAGCGTGGTGGCCGCATTGTTCGCGCTCACCGATTGGTCGGGGCCCGCATTGGCCAAGGGCGCCGGCGTGAAGGTCAGGGTGACGTTGTCGCTCACCGCCGCGCAGTTGCTGTTGCCGGTGGTGGTGGCCGTCAGGGTCACCGAGCCGTTGGCGATCTCGATCGCCGAGGGCGTGTAGGTGATGTTCTGCGCGGTGCTGCCCGGGCTGTAGAGGCCGGTGCCGCCGCTCCATTGCACGCCGGTGGCCACGGTGATGGCCGCGTTCAGCACGGCGTTGGCGTTGTTGCCGCAGAGCGATTGGTCCGCGCCGGCGTTCACCGTCGGTGCAGGCGTGATGGTGAAGGTCACCTGGTCGCTCACCGCATTGCACAGGCCGTTGCCCGCGCTGGTCAGGGTGAGCGTCACGGTGCCCGCCGCGATCTCCGCCGCCGTGGGCGTGTAGGTGGCGTTCAGCGTGATGCTGTTGGGGCTGAAGCTGCCGTTGCCGCCGCTCCACACGCCGCCGGTGGCGCCGGTCACGGTGCCGTTCAGGCTGATGGCCGCATTGTTGGCGCACACGGTGCCGTCCGCACCGGCGTTCACGATGGGCGCGGGCGTGTAGGTGATGATGCGCGTGTCGGTGGCGGGGGTGCAGGTGCCGTTGCCGGTGGTGGTAAGGGTGAGGGCCACCATGCCTGCGGCGATGTCGGCCGCGCTGGGCGTGTAGGTGGCGTTCAACGTGTTGGCGTTGGGGCTGAAGATGCCCGCGCCGCCGCTCCAGGTGCCACCGGTGGCGATCATCACGCTGCCGTTCAGGGCCACGGCCGCGTTGTTGGCGCACACGGTCACATCAGGGCCCGCGTTGGCCGAGGGCGCATCGGTGAAGGTGAGCACCACCTGGTCCGTGGCTGCATTGCAGAGGCCGTTGCCGGTGGTGGTCAGTGTCAGCGTCACGGTGCCGTTGGCGATCTCCGCCGCCGTGGGCGTGTACACCGCGCTCATGTTGTTGGCGCCGGGGTTGTAGGTGCCGTTGCCGCCGCTCCAGATGCCGCCCGTGGCCACGGTGAAGGCACCGGACAAGGTGACGTCGGGGTTGTTGGCGCACAGCGAACGATCCGCGCCCGCGTTGGCCGTGGGGGCCGGGGTGATCGTGTATGTCACTTGGTCGCTCACGGCGGAGCAGTTGCCGTTGCCCACGGTGGTCAGCGTCAGCGTGACGCTGCCGGCGGTGCGTTCCGCGGCGCTCGGGGTGTACACGGCGTTCAGCGTGCCGCTATTGGGGTTGTAGGTGCCGGTGCCGCCGCTCCAGATGCCGCCCGTGGCGCCGTTCACCGTACCGTTCAGGGTGATGGCGGCGTTGTTGGCGCACACGGTGCCGTTCAACCCGGCATCCACGGTGGGCGCGGGCGTAAAGGTGATCACCTTGCTGTCCGATACCACGCCGCAGTTGCCGTTGCCGGTGCTGGTGAGCGTGAGGGTGAGCGTGCCCGCCGCCAGTTCCGCCGCCGTGGGCGTGTAGGTGGCGTTGAGCGTGGTGTTGTTCGGCGTGTAGGATCCCGCGCCGCCGCTCCAGATGCCGCCGGAGGCCACGGTCACGCTCCCGTTCAGGGCCACGTCCGCGTTGTTGCGGCACAGCGATACGTCCGCACCTGCATTCACGGTGGGCGCGGGTGTGAAGTTCAGGGTCACTTGATCGCTCACCGCCACGCAGTTGTTGTTGCCGGTGGTGGTCAGCGTCAGGGTCACGCTGCCGTTTGCGATCTCGCTTGCATCAGGCGTGTAGGTGGCGTTGGCGTTGGTGGCGCTGGGGTTGAAGGCGCCTGCACCGCCGCTCCAGACCACGCCGCTGGCCACGGTGAACGATCCGGCCAAGGTGGCCACGGGGTTGTTCGCGCACAGGCTCTGGTCCGCACCGGCATTCACGGTGGGTGCCGGGGTGATGGTGTACGTCACCTGGTCGCTCACGGCGCTGCAGTTGCCGTTGCCGGCGCTGGTCAGCGTGAGGGTCACGGTGCCTGCGGCACGCTCGGCCGCCGTGGGCGTGTAGGTGGCATTGAGCGTGGTGTTGTTCGGGTTGTAGGTGCCGTTGCCGCCGCTCCAGATGCCGCCGCCGGCACCGGTCACGCTGCCGTTCAGGGTGATGGTGGCGTTGTTGGCGCACACGGTGCCATTGGTACCGGCATCCACCACCGGTGCAGGGGTGAAGGTGATCTCCTTGCTGTCGCTCACCGCGATGCAATTGCCGAAGCCGGTGCTGGTCAGCGTCAGCGTAAGCGTGCCGCCGGCCAGTTCCGCCGGGGTGGGCGTATAGGTGGCGTTCAGCGTGGTGTTGTTCGGGGTGAAGGAACCCGCGCCGCCGCTCCACACGCCGCCGGTGGCGCCGCTAACGGAACCGTTCAGCGCCACGTTGGCATTGTTCACGCACAAGGTCACGTCGGCACCGGCGTTCACCACCGGTGCGGGCGTGAAGTGCAGGGTCATCTGGTCGCTCACCGCCAGGCAGTTGTTGTTGCCGGTGGTGGACAGCGTCAGCGTGAGGCTGCCGCTGGCGATCTCCGCCGCCGTGGGCGTGTAGGTGGCCGTGGGGCTGGTGGCACCGGGGCTGAAGGTGCCCGCGCCGCCGGTCCAGATCACGCCGCTGGCCAGCGTAAAGCTGCCGTTGAGCGTGGCCGCCGGATTGTTGGCGCAGATGTTCTGGTCGGCACCCGCATTAACGGTGGGTGCCGGGGTGATGCTCCAGGTCACCTGGTCGCTCACCGCATTGCAGTTGCCGTTGCTGGTGCTGGTCAGCGTGAGGGTCACGGTGCCGGCATTGCGTTCCGCCACGGTGGGCGTGTAAGTGGCGTTCAGTGTGTTGGCGTTGGGGCTGAAGGTGCCCGCGCCGGTCCAGGTACCGCCGCCCGCGCCGGTCACGCTGCCGTTCAGCGGGATGGCGGGCAGGTTGGCGCACACCGTGCCGTTGGCACCGGCATCCACCACCGGCGCCGGGGTGAAGGAGATGGTCTTCTGGTCGGTCACGGCCAGGCAGTTGCCGTTGCCCGTGGTCGTCAAGGTCAAGGTGAGGATGCCCGCGTTGATCTCGGCCGGGGTGGGCGCGTAGGTCGCGTTGAGGTCGGTATTGTTCGGGGTGTAGGAACCCAGGCCGCCACTCCAGATGCCGCCGGTGGCCACGCTGACGCTGCCGCCCAGCGCCACGCCGGCATTGTTGGCACATACGGAAACGTCCGCTCCGGCATTGGCAACCGGGGCGGGCGTGAAGTTCAGGGTCACCTGGTCGCTTACGGCCACGCAGTTGTTGTTGCCCGTGGTGGTCAGTGTGAGCGTCACGCTGCCGTTGGCCACTTCACTGGCGGTGGGCGTGTAGGTGGCGTTCAGCGTGTTGGTGTCGGGGCTGAAGCTGCCTGCGCCACCGCTCCACACCGCGCCGGTGGCCACGGTGAACGATCCCGCCAAGGTGGCCACGGGGTTGTTGGAGCACAAGCTTTGGTCGGGGCCCGCATTCACGGTGGGCGCCGGGGTGATGGTCCAGGTCACCTGGTCGCTCACGGCATTGCAGCTGCCGTTGCCGGCGCTGGTCAGCGTGAGGGTGACGGTGCCCGCCGTGCGTTCAGCAGCCGTGGGCGTGTACACCGCGTTGAGTGTGAAGTTGTTCGGATTGTAGGTGCCGTTGCCGCCGCTCCATACGCCTCCGGTGGCACCGCTCACGCTGCCGTTCAGGCTCATGGCCGGTGCGTTGGCGCACACGGTGCCGTTGGTACCGGCATCCACCACCGGTGCCGGTGTGAAGGTGATCACCTTGCTGTCGGAGACTGCGCTGCAGTTGCCATTGCCCGTGCTGGTGAGCGTCAGGGTCAGCGTGCCACCCGCCAACTCGGACGGGGTGGGCGTGTAGGTGGCGTTGAGGTCGGTATTGTTCGGCGTGAAGGAACCCGCGCCGCCGCTCCATACGCCGCCGCTGGCCACGGTCACGCTGCCGTTCAGCGACACGTTGGCGTTGTTCACGCAGACGCTCGCATCCGCGCCGGCGTTCACCGTGGGGGCGGGCGTGAAGTTCAAGGTCACCTGGTCGGTCACCGCCATGCAGTTGTTGTTGCCGGTGGTGGTGAGGGTGAGCGTAACGCTGCCGTTGGCGATCTCCGTGGCCGTGGGCGTGTAGGTGGCCGTGGGGCTGGTGGCGCTGGGGCTGTAGGTGCCTGCGCCGCCGCTCCACACCACGCCGGTGGCCAGCGTGAAGCTGCCGTTGAGCGTGGCGGTGGCGTTGTTGGAGCAGATGTCCTGGTCCGCGCCGGCGTTCACCGTGGGCGCGGGCGTGATGGTGTAGGTCACCTGGTCGCTCACGGGGTTGCAGAGGCCGTTGCCGGTGCTGGTGAGCGTCAGGGTCACCACGCCCGCCGTGCGTTCAGCCGCGCTGGGCGTGTAGGTGGCATTGAGGTCGTTGGCGTTGGGGCTGTAAGTGCCGCTGCCGCCGCTCCAGGTGCCGCCGGTGGCGCCGGTCACGCTGCCGTTCAGGCTGATGCCCGGCATGTTGGCGCACACGGTGCCGTTGGTGCCCGCGTCCACCACCGGTGCCGGGGAGAAGGAGATGGTCTTTTGGTCGGTGACGGCCAAGCAGTTACCGTTGCCCGTGGTGGTCAAGGTCAGGGTGAGGATACCCGCGTTGATCTCGGCCGGCGTGGGCGCGTAGGTGGCGTTGAGGTCGGTGTTGTTCGGCGTGTACGATCCCGCGCCGCCGCTCCAGATGCCGCCCGTGGCACCGGCCACGCTGCCGCCCAGCACCACGTTGGCGTTGTTCGCGCAGCGCGTCACATCAGCACCGGCATTGGCCGTGGGCGCTGCGGTGAAGTGCAGGGTCATCTGGTCGCTCACGGCATTGCACAGGCCGTTGCCCGTGGTGGTGAGGGTGAGCGTCACGAAACCGGCCGTCACCTCCGCCGCGGTGGGCGTGTAGGTGGCGTTCACGCTGGTGTTTCCGGGGCTGTAGGTGCCCGCGCCGCCGCTCCACACGGCACCGGAGGCCACGGTGTAGCTGCCGGCCAGGGTGGCCACGGCATTGTTGGAGCAGATGTTCTGGTCGGGGCCCGCGCTCACGGTGGGCGCCGGGGTGATGGTCCAGGTCACCTGGTCGCTCACGGCGTTGCAGTTGCCGTTGCCGGCGCTGGTCAGCGTGAGGGTGACGGTACCCGCAGTGATTTCAGCCGCGGTGGGCGTGTAGGTGGCGGTCAAGGTGGTGTTGTTCGGGTTGAACGTGCCCGCGCCGCCGCTCCAGATGCCGCCCGTGGCGCCGAGGATGCTGCCGTTGAGGCTCATGGCCGGGGCGTTGGCGCACACCGAGGCGTCCACACCGGCGTTCACCACCGGTGCCGGCGTGAAAGTGATGGTGCGGCTGCTGGTGGCGGGCAGGCAGGTGCCGTTGCCCGTGGTGGTCAGCGTCAAGGTCACTTGCCCGGCAGCGATCTCAGCCGCGGTGGGCATGTAGCTGGTAATCAGGTGTGCGTTGTCCGGGGTGAACACACCCGTGCCGCCGCTCCAGATGCCGCCGGTGGCCACGGTGACGCTGCCGTTCAGGGCGATGGCCGCATTGTTGGCGCACACCGAGCTGTTGGCCCCGGCATTGGCCGTGGGTGCCGGGGTCAGGGTGATCGTCATCTGGTCGCTCACGGCATTGCACAGGCCGTTGCCCGTGGTGGTGAGGGTGAGCGTGGCAAAGCCCGCCGCCACTTCCGCCGCGCTGGGCGTGTAGCTGGCGTTCATGTTGGTGGTGCTGGGATCGAAGCTGCCCGTACCGCCGGTCCAAATGCCGCCGGTGGCCACGGTGAAACTGCCGTTGAGGGTCACCGCGGCGTTGTTGCCGCACACGGTGCGGTCCAGGCCGGCGTTCACGGTGGGCGCGGGGGTGATGGTCCAGGTTACCTGGTCGCTCACGGCATTGCAGTTGCCGTTGCCGGCGCTGGTGAGGGTGAGGGTAACCGTGCCTGCGCTGATCTCAGCCGCCGTGGGCGTGTAGGTTGCGTTGAGCGTGGTGTTGTTCGGGTTGAACGTGCCCGCGCCGCCGCTCCAGATGCCGCCCGTGGCGCCGAGGATGCTGCCGTTGAGGCTCATGGCCGGTGCGTTGGCGCACACGGAGGAGTTGGTGCCCGCATCCACGATGGGCGCCGGCGTGAAGGTGATGGTGCGGCTGCTGCTCACGGCGTTGCAGTTGCCGTTGCCTGTGCTGGTGAGGGTGAGCGTCACGCTGCCTGCGGCGATCTCCGAGGCCGTGGGCGTATAGGTGGCCGTGGGGGTGGTGTTGCCCGGGTTGTAGCTGCCCGCACCACCGCTCCATACCCCGCCGCTGGCGCCGGATACGATCCCGTTCAGGGCGATGGCGGCGTTGTTGGCACACACCGAGCTGTTGGCGCCCGCATACACGGAGGGTGCGGCGGTGTAGTTGATCGTCACCGGGTCGCTCACGGCGTTGCAGTTGCCGTTGCCGGTGGTGGTCAGCATCAGCGTCACGCTGCCGTTGGCGATCTCCGTCGCCGTGGGCGTGTAGGTGACAGCCATGTTGGTGGTGCTGGGGTCGAAGCTGCCCGCGCCGCCGCTCCACACGCCGCCGGTGGCGCCGGTGAAGCTGCCGTTGAGGTTGGCCACGGCATTGTTGGCGCAGAGCGTTTGGTTCGCGCCGGCGTTGGCTGTGGGAGCAGGAGTGATGGTGTAGGTCACCTGGTCGGTCACCGGGTTGCAGGTGCCGTTTCCGGTGGAGGTCAAGGTCAGGGTCACCGTCCCTGCGGTGATCTCCGCCGCGCTGGGCGTGTAGGAGGCTGTGGGGCTGTTGGCGTTCGGGCTGTAGGTGCCGGTGCCGCCGCTCCAGGTGCCTCCGGAAGCGCCGATCACACTGCCGTTCAGGCTGATGGCCGCGTTATTGGCGCATACCGTACCGTTGGTGCCGGCATCCACGATGGGTGCCGGGGTGAAGCTGATGGTGCGGCTGCTGGTGGCGGCCAGGCAGTTGCCGTTGCCGGTGGTGGTCAGCGTCAGCGTCACACTGCCGTTGGCGATCTCCGTGGCCGTGGGCGTGTAGGTGGCGATTGGTGCATTGGCCGGGCTGTAGGTGCCCGTGCCGCCG
>JAGFIV010000036.1 GCA_024103275.1 Flavobacteriales bacterium | reverse complement strand
CAACTGGACACTGTTCTGCCCACAGGTGAGCACACCGCCATCAGCTTCGGCACCGGGAGCCTGGTTATCGAGTTCCACCACGGCGGTGGCGGTGCTGGTGCAGCCGTTGGCGCCGGTGACGGTCAGGGTGTAGGTGCCGGGCACGCGGACGAGCGGGTTCTGGTCATCGCTGGTGAAGCCGTCGGGGCGGCTCCAGGCGAAGCTGCAGTTGACCACGCCAGCTTCGCCCCGACCGGCCCCGCCGGCTTCGCCAGCGATGAGCAGAACCCGCCCGTGTGCGTGCCCGGCACCTACACCCTGACCGTCACCGGCGCCAACGGCTGCACCAGCACCGCCACCGCCGTGGTGGAACTCGATAACCAGGCTCCCGGTGCCGAACCTGATGGCGCTGTGCTCACCTGTGGGCAGGCCAGTGTCCAGTGGCATGGCTTTGGAAGCGGTTCCTTTAGCTGGAGCGGCCCCAACGGCTTCACCAGCACGGAGCAGAACCCGACCGTGAACGAAGCGGGCCCCTACACCCTGACCGTCACCGGCGCCAACGGCTGCACCAGCACCGCCACCGCCGTGGTGGAACTCGATAACCAGGCTCCCGGGGCACAGGCGGCAGGCGGCACCATCACCTGCAACAATGAGTGCGTCATCCTGCAGGGCGTGGGCAACGGCAGCTTCGCCTGGAGCGGCCCCGACGGCTTCGCCAGCGATGAGCAGAACCCGACCGTGTGCGTGCCCGGCACCTACACCCTGACCGTCACCGGTGCCAACGGCTGCACCAGCACCGCCACCGCCGTGGTGGAGCTCGATAACCAGGCTCCCGGTGCCGAAGCTGATGGCGGTGTGCTCACCTGTGGGCAGACCAGTGTCCAGTTGCATGGCTTTGGAAGCGGTTCCTTTAGCTGGAGCGGCCCCGGTGGCTTCACCAGCACGGAACAGAACCCGACCGTGAACGAAGCGGGCACCTACACCCTGACCGTCACCGGCGCCAACGGCTGCACCAGCACCGCCACCGCCGTGGTGGAGCTTGACAACCAAGTGCCCGGGGCACAGGCCAGCGGCGGTGAACTGGATTGCGCCACCCATTCCACTACGCTCCACGCCACCGGCAACGGCAGCTTCCTGTGGACCGGCCCGAACGGCTTCAGCAGCACAGAGCAGGATCCCGTGGTGGTCGATGCAGGCACGTATACCTTGGTGGTGACGGGCAGCAACGGTTGCACGAGCAGCGACATGGTGACACTCACTGAACCCGAGTGTGGCAGTTGCGACACTCCGATCATCATTTCATGTCCGGAACCTGTGACGGTGGAGTGTGGTGAGGCATACGATCCGTGGACCATCGGGTTGCCCGTCATCCGTAAGGACAAGGACTGCCCTGAGGTGATCTACTTCAACTATGAGGACATGATCTCCACAGGTGAGTGTACGACCACCGTTACCCGTCACTGGACATTCCGCGATGAAGATGGCAACGAGGAGACCTGCAACCAAACGATTTTGATCACGGACACCCAGGCACCTGTGCTGATGAACGTGCCGGAGGACATTACGATCGTCTGCGGACCGATCCCGGCCCTTCCGAAAGACGTGTGGGCCGAGGACTGCAAGGACGACGTTTCCGTGGTGGTCACCGAGGTGTCAACCCCTGCTGATGCGGATGGCAACTACACCATCACACGTACGTTCTCGGCAACGGACGGGTGCACTAACACGGCCTCGGCAACACAGGTGATCACCATGATTGCCTGCAAGACGGAATGCGAGGCCCCCATCATCATCTCTTGCGCCCCGTCCGTGGTCACCTTGCCTTGCGGCAGTTCGATCGACCCCGAGGACATCGGTTATCCGGCAACGCGCAAGGATGAGGATTGCCCGACCGTGAACTACTACAATTACATGGACTACACCTACTCAGGACAGTACGTGACCACGATCACCCGCCACTGGACCTTCCGTGATGAGGCCGGGAACGAGGAGACCTGCGACCAGACCATCTACCTCACCGGTTGCGGCTGGGGGATCAGCAACAGGCCCCAATCCACCGGCATCGGCGACCCTGTGGCCCTGAGCGGCCTGTCCGTGACGCCGAACCCCTTCCGCCATGACACCCGGATCAACTTCACCAGCGAAATGGACGGAAAGGCGGTCGTGATCATCACGGATCTTGCGGGGCACCAGATCGCCACCCTCTTCGAGGGCCAGGTGGCCAAGGGCGAGCGCAAATCCCTGGAGTGGAAGCCCGGTGACCTTGAGGGCGGGCTGTATTTCTACCGGATCACCCTGAACGGCTATCCGACGATGGGCAAGATCGCCTACCGGCCGTAAAGGCGCGAACGGACACTTTCATGGCGAAGGCCCCCGCAAATTGCGGGGGCCTTCGTCGTTCCCGGGGGTAATTTCGCGGCACTCATGGAGGCGATACCCTTGGCCGAGCGCATGCGACCATCGTCGTTGGACGAGATCGTGGGGCAGGAGCACCTCGTCGGTCCGGAAGGGATCCTGCGAAAAGCCATCGCCGGCAAGATCCTGCCCAGCATGATCCTTTGGGGGCCTCCGGGCGTAGGCAAAACCACCTTGGCCAGGTTGCTGGCGAAGGAGCTGGGCCGCCCATTCCATACGCTCAGCGCGATCAGCAGCGGAGTGAAGGACGTTCGCGAGGTGATCGACAAAGCCGGTGGTGCGGGGCTTTTTTCACGCAATGCCATCCTGTTCATCGATGAGATCCACCGCTTCAGCAAGGCCCAGCAGGACTCGCTGCTAGGGGCCGTGGAAAAAGGCACGATCACCTTGATAGGTGCGACCACGGAGAATCCTTCCTTCGAAGTTATCGGAGCCCTGCTCTCGCGGTGCCAGGTCTATGTATTGAAGCCGCTGGGCGTGGAGGACCTCACCGGATTGCTGCACCGGGCCATGGAGAGGGACGAGGAGATCCGCAAGGTCAGCGTTGAGCTCAAGGAGACGGATGCCCTGATGCGGGCCAGCGGCGGTGATGCGCGAAGGTTGCTCAATACCTTCGAATTGTGCGTGCAGGCCGGGCAGTCGGGCGCACCTGGGGGTACCGGTCACCGATCCGTTACCATCACCAATGAACTGGTCCAAGAGGTGGTGCAATCCACGGCCGCGAGGTATGACAAACAGGGTGAACAGCACTATGACATCATCAGCGCCTTCATCAAAAGCCTGCGGGGCAGCGACCCTAACGCAGCGGTGTATTGGCTGGCCCGCATGGTGGAAGGAGGCGAGGATCCCAAGTTCATTGCCCGACGCATGGTGATCCTTGCCAGCGAGGACATCGGCAATGCCGACCCCAATGCCTTGCTGATGGCGACGACGGCGATGCAGGCCATTCAAATGATCGGCTGGCCCGAGGGGCGCATCATCCTCTCCCAGTGCGCCATCTATCTGGCCTGTGCCCCCAAGAGCAATGCCAGCTATAAGGCCATCGGGGCCGCACAACAGGCGGCCCGGGACATGGGCGACCTGGCCGTACCCCTCCATCTGCGCAATGCCCCTACCCGCTTGATGAAGGAGCTGGGCCATGGCAAAGGCTACCAATACAGCCACGATGCGCCAGGGCACTTCAGCGACCAGGAATTCCTGCCGGACCAACTGAGCGGCACCACATTCTACCGGCCAGGGGACAACCGCAGGGAGCAGGCATTCGCCACCTACCTGCGGCAGGTGTGGGGCGATAAATACGATTTGTGATCACTGGGCCCGCTCAGCCTCCATGAAATTGCGGTGCAGGTCATAGACGATGCCCAGTCCCACCATCAGCCCTCCCATCCCCTGCTCCACCATTTGCCACAGCAGATCCACCACCGCATGCTGGATCCCTTGGCTGGCGAAGGAAAGTCCGGAGGCCAAGATCACCAGATAAACAATCACCCCTGCCCCCGCACCGGTCAACATGGACTTCATCGGAAAAGCATTCTTCATGATGATCCACTCCCGTGCCAAGAGAAAGTGAACCGCCAAGGTGAGCAGGAGCCCGATAACGAGATAGGCAAGCCCCGAGAGGAGCAAATAGAGCCATAGCTCCATCCGCAGGTCTGAAATGTCCGTCAGGGTGATGCCGTGCCACACATAGGAAATGACGAACATGACCACCGCGCTCAATAGCCAAGGGAACAAGATCCGACGCTTGAACAACAACATGAGCCACTCCATGCCTATGGAGCAAATTTAGTCCATGACGCATGGCGGCCCAAGCGCCATACAACATGGGGAACGCCACCATACCATAGGTACTGCGGCGCACATCCTACCTTGCGGCCGATGCCCCGTCCCCTGCCCCGGATCTTGGCCATCGTCCTTACGGCTTTTTCCTTGTTGGTCATGGGCTGCCGCAAGGACCAGCCGAAACCCACGTGGGACATGGATGTCGTGGCCCCACTGGCAAGGACATCGCTCACCATCGGCGACCTGGTCCCCGATAGTTTGCTGGACACGGATGCAAACGGCAATGTGGGCATCCTCTCCACATTGCATCTGTTCTCCCTTTCGTTGGACACCATCCTGGCCATCCCGGACACCTCGCTGCTGTATGCCTATGCCTTGCCTTTTCCGGGACCGGTCAGCTTTCCGCCGGGCAGCACGTTCAACACCAACGACGATGTGACCCGCTTTGATCTTCAAAATCTGCACCTCACCAAGCTGGCGGTCCGTTCCGGGCGTGTGGACATTGCGATCTCCAACATGATGAACGGGAACATCATCGGCAACTTTGCCTTGCCAGGGGCCACCTCGGGCGGTTCCACCCTGGAATTGCAATTGGCCTTGCCTCCGGGAACACCCTCCTCCCCGAGTGTCACTACGACAACCCGGGAGCTGAACGGCTACCTGTTCGACCTGCGGGGACCCGATCTCAATGCCACCAACGCACTGGCCACGCACCTGTGGTACGCCAACTCCCCCGACGGAAACGCGGTTACCATCACCGATATGGACAGCCTGTTGGCCTGGGTAACCTACCATGACATCATCCCGGAATTCGCGAGCGGATCGTTTGGAACACGGGAAATGGAAGTGGAACCTGCCACGGTGGAACTGGAGCTTTTCAAGCATATCACCGGCACCTTGGACCTGGCCCAAGTGGACGCACGCTTGATCATCAGGAACGGATTGGGCGTGGACGCTCAAGCCCGCATCCACCACATCCGGTCGATCAATACGCGGACCGGCACCACGGTTGACCTGTTCGCCCCCCTGACGAGCAATCCGCTCAACATCAACCGGGCCGTTGACCTTGGCTCAGGGTTCATCCCGGCCGCCAACACCTTCGCGGTGGGCCAGGGGAACAGCAACATCGAGCAGTTCCTGGAGAATCTCCCCGACCAGATCGGTTATGCACTGGACCTGATCATCAACCCCTTGGGGGATATCAGCAACGGCCACGATTTCCTGTACCATGACAGCAAGGTCACCGTAGACCTGGAAGTGGAGATCCCGCTGCGCCTGATCGCCACCAACCTGACCCTGGCCAAATTGGTGGACATCGACCTGCCGGGGACAGCCGAAGCCCATGCCTGGAACAGCGGAATCCTGCACCTCTTCGCGGAGAATGGATTCCCCTTCAGCGCGGCGGTCCAGTTGGAGGTGGTAAATGCGTCCGGGGAAACCATGGCCTTGCTGGACCCCGGTGGCACGGTACCCGCGGGAGTGCTTGATGGCAATGGCATCGTGGTACAGCCAGGCACGGCGCGCATCGATTTCAGGATAGGTGCGGATAAAATGAACCTGCTGCACCAAAGCGGACAACTGCGGGTAAAGGCGGTCTTCAACACCGCGGACCAATCCGACCATGTGCAGATCAAGGACGATTACCGGATGGATCTTCAATTGACCATGGACGCCAACTGGGTCGTGAACGGGAATGAATGACCGCTTGTGGCTGATCGGCCTCCTTCTTCCCGCCATGGCGACCGCCCAAGTGGACAGCCTCACCATCGCCGCCAAGGCGCCCTCTCATGTCCTGGTGCTGGAGGCTTCCGCCGGGTTTGATTCCAATGTGATCTTCAACGACCTGGTGCTGGACCTGTACCGTGGAAGGAACCTCAGCCGTGAGGTAAGGGATCGCAGCTACGACGCACTTGGCAACGCGAACCGCGGCGGCTATCTACTTGACATGAACCTGGCCTACACCTGGGGCCGGTGGCTATTGGGAAGGGACAAATGGCGCCCCCGCATCAACGTGGCCTACCGGAGCCAGCTGGGCCTGCGCTTTTCCCGCGACGCGTTCGCTCTGGCGTTCCGCGGCAACAAGGCCTTTGAAGGCCGTGCCGCTTCCATTGGGCCGGGCACATTCCAGCATGTCGCCTACCAAGAGATCGGCTTCGGCGTGGAGGACCATGCCTCAGGCTCGTTCCTCGCGGTAAGCCTGGTGGGCGGGAACCGGCTCAGGAAAGCCGTCATCAACCAAGCCGACCTGTACACCGCAACCGATGGCCGATTTGTGGAACTGGACCTGGACGGAAACTACCGGCGGAGCGATACCTCAACCGTGTTCAAACCGAAGGGGATCGGTGCAGCCTTGTCCTTTTCCTGGAGACATCCGGTCCATGCAGCAGGCCAGGAGATGGTGGTCACCGTGGGTGCCGAGGATATCGGATTCATCAGCTGGGGACGCGGTGCGGGGACCATTGGGAAGGATACCTTGATCCGCTACGATGGATTTACGGCGCAATCCATCCTTGACCTGGACGGCCTGATCCCCGAAGAGGAAAACCTGCGAGACAGCTTGGGCCTGGGGTACACTCCGGGGAGCTTCGTTACGCTCTTGCCGGGCTTGGTCCATGCCAGGCTTGAATTCGGTAAGGCCAGGCGTGGCATCGGCCATGTGGAACACCGGGCGTACAGCCTCTCCGTGGCCCACCGGTTTTCGCCCGGCTTCGTGCCCTGCGTATCCGCCGTTCGGCATGTCGCCCTGTCCCGCGCGCTTTCGTTGGGGGCCGGGGTGGGCTATGGCGGCTATGGCGGCTTCCGCTTGGGGCTCGGTCTTGAGGCGCGACTGGGGAAGCAAGTGGCCCTTACCGTCGGCACGGACAATGCCGTGGGCCTGGTCTCGTCGCGTTCCAGGGGAATGGCCCTGGCCACCAGGCTGGAAATGGCTTGGTAGGTCCGGGGTCAATTGTCCGCCAAGGCCTCCTGCTCATAGGTCAAGCGGGAACAACTCTTGCCGTCCTTGAAATAGAAGACGCCGCTGTACTTGCGCGACACACGACGATATTCGGTGACCAGTTCCCCATTCTCCACCCGGATGATCGTGACCACCTCATTCGGTTGCACGATCACATCCTGATGACGGACCACCGGGGTGATGGCCGGTTCCCTTTGCGGCCGCGGCTCTTCCTCCATGCGTACACGTGCCATCTGTACCGGCGAGGGATCCTGTCCCATCTGCGGCGAGGCGGTCCTGCGGGTATCGGCTCCTTGGACCGGGGTGCCCACCAGGGCAGCCTTGCGCACCGTTCCAGCGGCCAACGGCGCATGGCGTTCCTTCGGCGGGGCGCCTTCGGCAACGACCGGCGGGGCGGGCGCAGGCGGTGCCGCCTCCTTCTTCATCAGGGCAGGCGGGGCCTTTTTCTCTTCCTGGGCCTGGAGGGCCTTCGCGGCCCTTGCCTGCGCCTTGGCCTCCTGTTCCTCGCGCTTCTTGGCCTCCGCTTCCTTGCGCGCTTCCTCCTTTTGCTTTTGCAATGTCTCCGCCTGGGCGGCCTCCAAGGCGCTCTGGATGCTCTTGGTATAGTCGGTGTCGTAATCAAAATCACCCAACGCCGCGCTGTACCGGATCATCCCGACCGGTTGGTTGAACACCACGATGTTCACGCCATCATATTGCTTGAAGAGCGAGACCACGAAATCGAATGCGCTGAACGTGGATGAACGGGCCGCGGCCGGCACCTGGGTGTTGAACAACAGTTTCTTGGTCACGAAACCGTCCTTCTCGAACGACAGGACATAGCTCGCATCCAAGTCCAGCTCCAGCGAGAACCGGTTCAGGTCGGAGGAAATGGTCCGGTGCTTCTCCCCGTTCTTATAGACCACCATGCGGCTGCCCGTCATTGATCCCCCTTCGACCCTCAGTTTCCCGTTGATGGTAAACCGGCCTTGGGCCATGGCCCAGCAAGATGCCGCCATGGCAAGCAGCAGCAACCCGGCACGGAAGCACCGGACGCGCGGGGTGAAGGACATTCCGGGTGTCAGGATGTGAATACGGACGTACTGATCAATCCCTTGGCCAACATGGCCGCGACCAACCCAATGGCAAGTACCCCGGCCATGATCAAGGTCCGGATGGCGACTGTGTTATTCGGCTTGTGCATGATCGTGCTGATTTGAAACATGCTACGTCCGGGATGTGAAAAGGTTTCGCACCCCTTCACATCCCACCCCTTCTGAAACCCATTGATACCAGCGCGCGTTGAACCTTCCCGCCATGAAAAGTGAACTGCTCATCGGGCTGCTTTGCCTAACATCCATCCTGGCCCAGGCCCAAGATCCGGCCACCGATGCCGCGGCGCTGGCCAAGGTGCGGTTCGATGAGGGAGTGAAGGCGTACAACAACGGTGCATATGAAAAGGCGATCGGCCTGTTCAGCGAAGTATTGGAACTGGAACCCGGGCACCTGAACGCTTATCTGCAACGCGGCTTTTGCCACAGCCTTCAACGGGAGTATGCACAGGCCGTGGATGACTTCACCGCCGTGATCCGGCAAAAGCCCGATCACCTATGGGCGTTTACAAGCCGGGGAAGCGCCTATGGCAAGTGGGGCAAACAGGAATTGGCCATCGCCGACTTCAACAGGGTGCTGGAACTGGACCCGAAGAACCAGGAAGCATACAACAACCGTGGCTGGGCCAAGAAGGCACTGGGGGACCATAAGGGGGCGTGCGATGACTGGCATGCCAGCCGCAAACTGGGCAACTCCGAGGCCAAGATCATCCTCTTGAACAACCGATGCAAATGATCCGTACGGTACTTGTCTCCGCCATTGCAGCCCTTCTGGGACTCCCGCTCGCAGCCCAGGACCAGACCTACGCGGACTGCCTGGTCAAAGCCGCCAGCAGCTGGGGGCAACCCTGTGAGAAGTGCGAGATCTACACGGGATTTAAGCGGGATTACAGCAGCGTTTACCAAGTGCAGTTGCGCAACATCTGCGATGAGATCCTGGAGGTGAAGGTGGCGCTGGAGGAAAGCAATGGCACGTGGCGTTCCTTTCCGGTAAAAGCGTTGGCGGCAGGCGATACGCTCTCCGCATACGCATGCCGGGGCACGGGCAAGTACATGTATTGGGCCCGTCGCGCTACCGATACCGAGATCGTGCTGCCGACGGACGGCCAGATCGCCAGCGCCTACCAAGAGCGGTAAGGCCACCCCCTCCGCCTTCACCTGGCGTGTTGTCCGGCGCAGCGCCGCGGCCCTGCTATCAACGAGGGGCTGTTGACAGTATGCCGTTGCCCGACGAGGACGCCTGCACGGTAATCCGCACCTTGGCCCAAGCGGAGGCGAATATGTCGCTCAAACAATTCCATATCGGCCGTACCGACACTTCCCCGGAAGTTGAGTTGGACATGGAGCACGGCCGGATCGACTTCACGGGCCGCTCCCTTCCGGCCAACAGCGAGGTGTTTTACGGCCGCGTATACCGGTGGATCGACGAGTACCTTAAGCAGCCGCGGGAGCGGACCACGGTGAACTTGCGCCTGGATTACATGGACACCAGCAGCAGCAAGCACTTCTTCCACATCTTCGAGCGCCTTTCCAGCGCGAACGACAATGGCAGGCGGGTCGAGGTGAATTGGCACTATGAGACCGGTGATGAGGAGATGGCTGAAACCGGCAAGGATTACCAAAGCCTGTTCCCGATGGATTTCCACTTCATCGAGGTGAAGGACCTGTTCTGATCACCGGCCCGACGGATACCGGGAGTGGCATCCAGCTTTTCCTGGAATGAAGAAGCCCTCCCGTCGGGAAGGCTTCTTCATTTCGGTGGACCCGTAGGGAGTCGAACCCCAAACCTCCTGATCCGTAGTCAGGTGCTCTATCCAATTGAGCTACGAGTCCGATCGCCTCAGCATAGCACGAGATGCCAAAAGCGGGCGCGAATATAACACCAAGGTGCCTTTCCTGGATCATTTTTCCTCATCACGGTCTGCGACAACACCGCACCCCGATGATGGGCCCTGGGCATCAACGGGGCTTGTAATACTTCAACGCCTCGTCCATGTATGCCTCCAGGTCGCGGATCCGCCGATCATCACTCGGGTGCGTGCTGAAGAGTTCCGGTGGTTTGGCCCCTCCCTGGGCCGCCATCCGTTCCCAAAATTGCGGGGCCACGCGCGGGTCGTACCCGGCCATGGCCATAAAGACAAGGCCCATTTTGTCCGCCTCGCTTTCCTGTTTGCGGCTGTATGCCAACAGCCCAAATTGCCCGCCTATCCCGAAAGCCTGGAGAAAGAGGTTGCTGGCGGTGGTGGGGTTTTGCGACAACAGGGCCTCAAGCGTCATCCCAATGCCCTGCAGCGTGATGGCCTGGCTCATGCGCTCGTTGCCATGGCGTGCGATGGCATGGGCGATTTCATGCCCCATCACCAAGGCCAGGCCCGTCTCATCCCGGGTGACGGGCAACAGGCCGGTGTACACCACCACCTTGCCCCCGGGCATGCACCAGGCATTCACGGTCGAGTCGGCCACGACATTGAATTCCCAACTGAAATCCGCCACCCGGTCGCCCGCGCCGTTCTCCTGCAAATAGGCCGTGGCGGCCGTGGCCAAGCGCTGCCCGATGGCCCGCACCATCACCACGCGCCGGTCCGATGCAGGCAACGGTGGATGTTCCTTCAGGAAGCCTTGGTATTCAGTCAGGCTCATGGACATCAACTCACCCTCGGGGATCATGTTGAGTTGGCTCCTGCCCGTGATGGGTACCCTTGAACACCCGGCCATGAGCCCGATCATACCCACCACGGCAAGGATCCGCGCTTGATTCGCCCTCATTGGATATCCGCGGAAAGGCCGCGTTCGCACAACGCCTCGCATAGGGGCCGGAGCGTCTTGAACGAGCCCCGTTTCACGCTGCACTTGCCCTTGTAATGGACCAGCCAGGCGCATTGTTCCGCTTGCAGCGGATCGTGGTCACAAACCTCCATCAGGCTGACGATCACATGCTCAAATGTGTTCACGTCATCATTATGCAGGATGATCTCCCGCAGTTTTTCCTCCGCCGCCACGTGCTCCGCCACGGCCTGTCCTTCTTCCTTCCACCGGGTATCCATCGCCGATCAACTCTGTGACGGGCGAATTTACGGCACCGGTCACTCTTCCACCACACTGGTATCCGCAAGGATGGCCGTGCCAAATTTCGCCAACAAGGCCCGCGCATCACGTACGGGGATCCGCTTGCCGTTGAGGTAGGCCGTCACGAAGGCATCGGTAACCCCCTGTGCCACGGCCGTGGTCCTTCGCCGGACGGCGGCGGCCTCCTGCAGGAAGCGTCCGGTGGTGTACCGGATCTTGGCATTGGCGGTGAGCTCGCTGTTCAACGGGGTGATATTGAACAGCCGGTCGAGCGGGGTCGGCTTGCTGTATACGCCAACCTGTACGGTGAAGAAGAGTCCCTTGACCGTCTCCACCTGCTTGGCCGGCGCTGCGGACGGGTCGTTATAGTAAGCGGTGTCGGCATTGGAAGGCTTGAAGGCGGACAGGACTTCCTGCGCGGTGGCCGGGTAGCGCGCAAGGACGGCTTCTTCGGCAGCCGCTTGCGCATTCCTGTCCGTCAGATCCACCGCCTGTCCCGGGGCCTTGGATGCATCCGGTTGCCCTGCGGAGGCGTTGGCGTGCAGATCGGCAACGGCCGCAGGCGCGACCGCCAAGGCCCTGCGTTCCGCCTGCATGGCCTCACGCAGGGACACGCGCCGCCCATCCATGTATGCCACGACAAAAGCGTCACGGTATCCCCGCCCCCTCACCTTGGCCCCTGCCTCACGGGCCGCCTCCGCAGTGGTGAACATCCCGGCGGTGTAGCGTACCAAGCCGTTTCCCGCATGTTCGCCTGAAATGGGGGCCATATCGCTGAATGCCTCCATGGGCAATTCATTGCGGAAGGCTCCGACCTGCACTTTGTACACCACGCCGGTCGGCATCGGCGCATCGATGGGGATAGGGGCCTCGCGGGGAGCCGGGGATTCCCGGAAGGCGAATACATCAGCCGCCAACGGTTTGGCGCTGAATTCAACGGCGGGATGGACAACGGACGGCCGGGGCGTCAACCGGTCCGGCACCGCCGCTCCTACCCTTGGTGCGGACTCTGCAACATCCTGCGCGGTGGATGCATCGACCACCTGCCCTTGCACCGGACGATCCCCTGCATCCATGTGGGTTTGCCCGGCCTTCCCGGCCAAGTCCGTTTGGCTTGAGGAGGGTTGCTGCGGGGCCACGATCGTGCGTGGCCGCGTCCGTGCCAGTACCGGTTCCGTGCGGCGCCGGTCCTGTTCGAGGCCCATGATGTCGACAGACCTTTCCGCCGGCAATCGCTCCATCCATGAGGCGGCCTGGGCATCGGCCATGTCCGCGGCCTTTAGCAGGGCTTCGGATACCTGGCGCAAGGAATCGGCCCGGTGCTCCAACGCGGCGGCACGAAGTTCCAATTTTCCGACCTGTACCGCCGGGTCTTCCTGTCCCACCCCGGCATCCGATCCCTGTTGTTTAAGGGTACTCGCCTCACTGCGCAGCACTTGGGCAAGTTGCCCTGCGGCCTCGGCCTCGTCCTGGGTAGCCGTAGCGTCCGCACGGTCCTGCAAAGACCGGCCTTTCATCAGGAAATAGCGCCGCTCCTCTTCTTGGGACTCCACCAACCGGCGTTCCTGCGCATCGAGGTAATAAAAGCGGTCGAGATAGGTGGCCAAGGCAACGCTGTCGGCCGCCCCTGCAACTGGAGTCACCGGAATGGGAGGAGGTTGATCACCGGACGCGGTGGTTTGTCCATCCGGAAGGGCCTTGGGCTGTTCGGCCACAACGCCGTCATCCGGTACACTGTCACGCACCGCAAGCTCCTTCCCCGCGGGACCGTCAACCTCCGCCGTTTGATCGGCGGCAGTGCCTGGCATGGACGCGGGGAACATGCGGGCCTCCACTTCCTCATAACTAATGGCTTCGCCCGGAACACCGGTACCGCGCAAGAGATAGCTGCGCACGGTGAGTGAACGGTCCATGTCGCGCAGGGCCTTCAACTCCTCCGCATACGCTTGGCGATAGAGCGAGTTCCTCCTGAAGATGTCGTTTGCATCATCCGCTTGCTTGCGCAGCGTCTTGGCGCGAGCCATCCCAGCCTGTGCCGTCTGCTCATAGGAGCCGGCCATCTGCAGCAGGGGATCGTCCGGGGCCAGCCCCTTTGCTCCCAGCGCCTTGGACAACACCTTCGCACTGTCTTTGGCCACCTCGAACTCGCTTCGGCTGATGAATGCGGTTCGCTGGCCCATATCCACGGTGTGGATCAACAGATCATCCACCTTGCGGTCCATCTTTTGTTCGAGCTTGGCATATTCCTTCGCCGCCACAATGCCGGAGAGCACTTCGCGCATGCTGTCGATCTCCGCCTGCATGGCCGCCGCCAAGGCGAGGTCGCGGTCCTTTTGCGCGATGGCCCCGACATCCTTTTTCGAACGCGGGGTGATCACGCTGGAATAGACCCGTTCAAGGTCATCCTCCACGGAGATGTAGGCGTCGTTGTGCGGTGTCGGGGACAAGCCGGTCTGCGGCGCGGGTGCATGGGCGGCGGCCTGCTGCTCCATTTGCTGCTCCTCCATGGCCCGGGTCTCTGAGGCCACATATTCCTGGCCCGCATCCGCCAATGCCTGGTTGGCGCGGTCCCTATGCCCTTCCTTGATCCGGCGCCAGCGCTCCAACCGTGGCAGCACATCCGCCGAGCTGTCGGGATGGGCCTCCAAATAGGCCAATGCACGCGCGGCCTGCACATCCACGCTGTCCACCAGGCGCAGCTCCAGGGCACGGAGGCGGGCCGCCTTTTCACCGGGCCCCACATCCATGTCCAAGATGCTCCTGCGGGCGATTTCAAAGCCCGGGAATACCTCCTCCACCAATTGCTCATCCAAGGTGGCCATGTCAAATGCCAGGTACACCAGGTTGGGCACTGCAGCATTCTTTCCAGCGTCGGCAGCAGCCCCCTTCTGTTCGTGCAGCAAGGCTGCCATCAGGGACTTTTGTTCCGTGATGGCGATGTCCAGGCTATCACGCTTGGCCTTGTTCCGTTCCGCTTGGCGCAATTGTTCCAACTCGGCCAGCTTGTTCGCAAGGACGAAAGCCCGTTCCTCCGCTGCACCTTCCGTGGCGGAATTCCCCTCCGCCAGCTTTTGCGGGATCTCCTCCCCAACCGTCCCCTGCGTGCGGGTGCCTTGTTCAGGCGTCGCCGGTCCTTGGTCCCTGATCATCGGTGCCCCCTCGGTGCCAGCCTGCTCCTTCCGCCCGCCGGATGCCGCGCCCGGGGCGGCGCCAGCCGTGTCCCGGCGTTCCAAATGCCTGGCTTGGACATCCACCGGTGACCCTTCACCACCTTGATCCACGTGGTCCAGGTTTCCCGATGCCTTGGATGCATCGGCCAGATCAGCCTGGTCCGCGCGCCCGGACTGCCCGGTCCGTCCCCCCTCCGTTGCATTCACGGCCCCGGACGTGTCCCATGCTCCAAGGTTGGGCGAAGTGGTATTGGTCGGGCTGATGGATGTCCGTGCCATCGCATCCCTGCGGCCCCAATCGAAGGTCCGTTTCTCCCGTTCATCCAAGGCTGCGGTGGTCATCGGCAGGTATTGCCTGTCGATGGTGAGGGCCTGGTTCCCCTCGCGAACCTGCTTCAACCGCTGGTCCAACGCACGCAGGGATTGCTCGTCCGGCACCGGGCCATTGCCCAGGTCGGCGGCCCCGGCGAGGTATTTCATCAATTCCACTTGGCCAAGTGCCATAAGCGCCGCATCCTCCTTCTCCATCGCGGTGGCAAAGGCCTCCGCCACCTCGCCCTTAAGCGCTGCATGTTGTTCGTTCAGGACCGCCAGCTGCGTTCCGATCTCCTCCTTCTTGCGGCCCTTGGCCTTGTCCGCCTCAGCTGCCGCATTGCGTACACGGTCCGCCAGCTGCCCCTCTTCCTCCCTCAGGGACATGGCCTGCCTCATCTGGCGTGCCGCATCCTCCTTCGATGCAACCGCTGCGGCACGCATCCGTTCCTGGTCGTCCACAGCTGCTTCCGGGCCTTTGTTCTTGTCCAAAACGGCCTTCAATTGTTTCAGGTCGGACACGATGCCCTTATCATCGGGTTTTGCCTGCGCCAAGCGGGTTGCCAAGGCGTGCATGCCATTCTCCCTTGCAACGGTCCCGGCTGAAGCCTCGCGCATCTTCCTTCCCGTCTCCAAGGCCGCCAAGGCCCGGAAACGTGCTTCCATCGATCGCTGCTTCGCCTCCCCGGCCTGGCGCAACAGCTGCTCCTTCCCGGTGCCCTGCGCCGCTTTATCCGCTTGCCCCAACAAGCGCGCCGCCTCTTGTGACTGCGACTCCGCTTCGGCGGTATTGGCCAGTGCCAGCTCCATGGCAGCCCGTGAACGCCGCTCCTGGTCCTGTGCGCGTTGCGCCAGCGCCTCGGCCTCCTGCCGGGCCATGGCCGTAGCCTTGGCCATAGTGACCGTTCCATCGAATCCCGCCTGCTGGACCGGGTCTTCCTCCACCGGTTTCTCCTGCGCCACGGGCGGTGCGACGGTGATATCGAGGCGCGAGCGCCTGCGGATGTCGTCCAAGGCCAAGGCCATCACATCATCGCCAAGCGGGGAGTCAAAGTGGTTCATCACATCCAGCTGCGCACGCGGCGTCGCCGTCAGGCGGATCTCCTGCGCAAAGGCTTGGGCCTGGTGGGCCGGTGGCACCTCCACCTCGGTCCACACGGCACGGTCCATGCCCTCATCCTGGACCAGGAACTTGTACCTGCCTCCCTTGGGCAGCACCAGGACATAAGCGCCATTTTCATCCGTGGCGGCCTCGGCCACGCGTTGCCTGGTGACTTCATCCTCCACGATGATGCGGGCGGCATTCCGGCCCGAAGGGGAAGCGGGGGATGTGTACGTGCCCTTCATCACCACCAGGTTCAAGGGGGTTTGCGAGGTGCCCACACGGTATACGTTCACCTGGCCCTGCCTGCTGTCCCGGTCGCTGGCGAAGCACGCCTGCGTACCGTCCGGGCCGACCACGTACAGCAATTCATCCGCAGGCGTATTCACGGCGAAGTCCATGTTCTCAGGCGCACTGAACGTGTCCATGCCCGGGTCATAGATGCTCTTGAACACGTCGTAGCCGCCCATGCTGTTGTGCCCCTTGCTGCAGAAAAAGAAACTCTTCCCGTCGGGGGCCATCACGGCATAGTCCTCGTCCTGGTCGGTGTTGATGTAGCCGGCCAGCTTGCGCGGAGGGGCATAGCTGCCGTTGGGCATCAGCTCGGTGCGGTAGATGTCGCGCCCGGTCTTCCCGTCCTTCCCGTAGCTGCTGAAATAGATGGTCCCCTCGGCCTTGGGCAGGTATACCAGGAAGCGCTCTCCGCTCTTGCGGTCCAAGCTTGACAGCAGCTCATCGGGCGTGACCACGATCTTGCCGCCGATGTCGCTGAGGTCGTAAAAGCGGAAGAAGTCCGAGGCATCCACCTCCACTTTGTTCAGCACCTCGATGTCCTTGAGGTTGTTCAACAGGTATTTCCCGTTGCGGCATTGCTGCTCCATGGCATCCACGGGGAACCGGGCCAGCAGTTTCTTGTCCGCCGTGCCCTTGAAGTGGCCATAAGCGGCCAAGGCATCATCGAACCGGTAATCCAACTGGCAGGCCCTCGCCAGGAAATACCAGGCCAGTTGGGGCGTGGCCGGCCCGCCCACGGCGAATCGCAGGTAGCCGATGGCCTTGGCCTTGTCCTCCCCGCTGTAGATGGTACACGCGCCGAACTTGTAGTTCAGTTCATGGTCCTGCGGTGCCAGGCTCACCAGTTGCGAATACATCGGCCAGGCACCGATGTAGTCGCCCTTGTCGAACAGGGCATCGGCGCGGGCCTTCAGTGCCTTGTCGCCGTCCTGTGCGCGGCCTGCCAGCGGCAATGCCAGGGCCAACGCCGCTGCGGCCAGGATACGGGGCACTGGGCTGGGGCCAAGCATCAAGTTCCGGAGGTTGTTCGTCCCGTGAAATCCATGCGGCCCTCGGTGCCCTTGGCCAATCGCCTGATGTTCTGCCGGTGCGTGTAGAAAACGGTGATGCACAGCAGCAACGCAAAGATCCTCAGGACCACGCTGGGCTCACGGAAAATAAAGGTAACGGCTAGGGGAAATGCCACGGCGGCCACCAGCGAGGAGAGTGAGACAAAATGTGTGAACAGGAACATAAGGAAGAACACGCCCATGCAGATCAGTGCCGAGCCCGGATGGATCGCCAGCACGCCCCCGAGCGAGGTGGCGATGCCCTTGCCCCCGCGGAAGCCCGCGAAAACCGGATACAGGTGGCCGATCACGGCGGCTGAAACGAGCAGTACGCGCAAAAGGGTCCACGCATCGGAATGGGGTTCGGTGCCGCTCCAGATCGGCAGCAGCCGCACCGGCAGGAATCCCTTGAGCACATCCAGCAGCAGCACCGGGATGCCGGCCTTGGGGCCCAGCACCCGGAACGTGTTGGTGGCGCCTGCATTGTGGCTTCCATGCTGCCTCACGTCCACGCCATGGAACCACTTGCCCCACCACACCGAGCTGGGGATGCTGCCACAGAGGTAACTGATGGCGAACGCAGCGAGGCCATACGGCCAGGGAAAGTCCATGTTCATAGGCCGAAGCGGTCTCGGAAGTCGTCTACTTTGCGCTTATTCGTGAGGATGAACTGATAGTCCGGCAATCCCTTCTTCCCGGCGAACTGCCGCTTGTCGTCCTTGAGGTCGCTGATGGAGGTGTTGAACTCGGTATCACTGCTGTACACGTACATATAGTTGCGTGCATATTGGAAGAACCAGTAGGTCTGGTCGTCCAGCATCAACAGGACCGTCATCATGTCGCCGCTGCGCTTGCGCTGGAATTCCACCTTGCCCTTCAGGTAGCGGTACACGGGCTTCTTCAGCACGGTGCCCAGGCCCAGCAGGCCGTTGCTCTGCCACGCTTCATCGTCGGGGTTCCATGCCATCTTCACGTCACAGAACACCAGGGCATTGACCAGTTCGTCGGGCAGCCGTTTGATCTCGCCCTTGATGCTGAGCTCGCTGATCAGTTTGTCGCTCTTTTCCTTGCCCAGCATCTCCTTGAGTGATTGTTCATAGGGGGTCTTGGACAGGTCCACCTGCTTTTGCTCCGGGTAGGTGCTGATGGCGGTGACCATCTTCTCCAAGGCGCTGTTGAGGAAGGGGAAATCCGTGACCAAGGTGACCTGCGCAGTGGTGCTGGCGGTGCCGCCGTTGTATTCCAGCCATCCATAAGCATCGGCACGCACCTGGCCCAGCTGCACGCCGGGATGGATGCGCCCGTCGGCATTCAGCAGGCAGCTGGTCGTGCTCAGGGCCACCAGGTTGCCGGGCAGGTCGTTCTGGCGGATCTTGTCCTTGTTGGAGATGAGGTAGGACTTCTTCGCCTTGTCATAGAACAGCAGGCCCTGCGCACTGATGATCTCGTTGTCATCCTTGTTCTCCTTCCGGCTCAGGAAGGTGCCGTAGGGATGGAAGGGGTCTTCCCGGGTCATGTAGATCCCGGTTCCCACCGGAAGCCCATCGGCGTCCAGCAGGGAATCGCTCACGGGTATGAACACCTCCATGGGGTCGATCTCGCCCTTGAATCCCATCCAGTTCCGGGCGATGCCCGGGCAGTCGTGCATGATCCGGGTGTTGCCCAGGAAGGTGAGGTTCTTAACGGAGGCGCTGAGATGCACGTCGCCGAAGAAGTCGAAGGCCGGGCTCAGCTGGAATCCTTCATCCTGGCCGATGCGGCCGTACGCGTAAGTCTGGAAGGTGCTGTCTACATTGATGTTGTTCATCTGGATGGGAAAGATCTTGCCGGTTTCATCCTTGTAGTCGTACGTGCCCGTACCGCTGTATTGCCTTCTGGCAGCGATGTTCACTGTGGCATCATGGATCACGTGGTACTTGTTCACGAAGTTGGCGGTGATGGTGGCCCGCGTCAGTGCGCCCATCTTTGCGTTGCGGCCGATACGGACCCGCAGGCTATCGGGGGTGATCAGCGCGTCGGCGACCCGGATGTACTGGACCTCATCCGCCGTGATCAGGTGCTTTTTCAGGTCGTAGCGCGCACGGGGCGCCATGAATTGCAGCGAATCCTGCTGGGCGTTCACGCTGATGAAGTTGCTGCCGCTGAGCTGCAGGTCTTCGTTCCCCGCCGCGGCAGTGCGGTCGCTCTCCAGGGCAATGTCGCCCTGGTCCATGTACCACTTGAAGCGGTCCATGTAGCAGATGTATTCGTTGTAGGGGAACTCCACCTTGGTCTCGGTGCCGTTGCTCACGAATTCACCGATCCGCTCATCCAGCTTGATGGTGGCGTTCACGTTGTCCGTGCGGAAGGCGATGCTGGCGGTGTCGCCCTCGGTCAGCCGGAAATTGCTCGTGTCCGAATGCACGGACATGGTCTTGAACTTGAACAGGTCGGCGCCCAAGGTGGCGTTTGTGAAGTCCACCAGCCCGCCCCCGGTCATGCCGTCGGGCCTCAGCTCGGTGCGGCCATAGAGATAGGCCTGCCCATCGTACATGACCATGGGTGCCGCGAGGTTGCGGGCCATCAGCACGTCGTTCCCGGGGTCCAGCCGCAGGAAGACGTTCGCGGCCTGCACGTTGGGCACGTTCATCGTGGCGCTGGCGGCGGCGCCGTTGTACAAGGTGTCGGCCACGCCGTACGTGGTATCGGGCGTGAAGTACAGGTCCTTGCTCCGCGCGATGGTGGTCAGGTAGCTCAGGTCGCCGCTGCCGTGCAGCCCTTTGTTGTCCAAGGTGAGGGTTTCGGAGAATTTTGCCTTCTTGCCGTACAGCGGCAGTCCGCCGTCGCCGGTGGGGCGCACGAAGCCCAAGGCGTAATCCGGCTGCAGCCGCAGCGTCTCGCGGATGTCCGGGAAGATGCCGCCGCTGACCAGGATGCCATCGAACTTCAGGCCGTCGTTGCTGAAGTTGTCCAGGCTGTCCAGCAGGAACGGATCGCTCCGGTAGTAGAAGCCGTCCCGCTTGTAGGCACCGTTCTGGATGGACTTTTTGTCGTAGTACACGAAGCTCTCCCGGGTGCTGTTGAACTTGGGATATTGCGGGTACTTCTCTTCCAACAGGCCGCTCTTGTTGTTCGGCGCGTCCACCTCCAACGTCCCGGCCACGTTCTCCAGCACGTTCTTCACCTTCACCAGCCGGGTGCGCCCCTGCTCGTCCGGTTCAAAGCTGTCGGCCATGAAGGAGACGCTGTCCACATTGATCAGATCAATGGTGAAGGGCTCATAATGGAAATGGTATTCCTTGCCATGGAAGGTGAGCTTCCCGGCCTTGATCATCCCCCCGAAGGTGAGATCGCGGTCCTTCTTCACCGTCACCAGCTTTTCCGCGGGATAGATCTTCACGTCCTGTGAATCGCTCAGTGTGATGCGGGAGACGCCCTTCAACTCCAGGTCGTTGTTCAGGAGATTGATGGTGCCGTTGACCCCATCGGGGCTGTTGCTGTTGAACTGCAACGCATCGTAGTCCATCCGTCCGGCACTGGAAAGGATATGCTGGCGCAGCCGCGGCAGCACGGTGACCATCTCATCGTCGGGGTCATAGAGCAGGTAGCCCTTGTTGGCAAGGTCGATGAGCACGGGCTTCACCTGGCTTTCCTGCATCTTGCTGTACCGGGCGTAGCTCATCACATCAAAATGGTCGCCGTTGGCCTTCGTGAATTCGCGCAGCCTCGACAGGGGATGGACCTCGTCGATGCCCTGCATGGCCGTGTAGCGCCGCTTTTCGAAATAATTGAAGCTCTCAAAGGATGTCCGCGTTTGGGTGGTGCCTTGCATATTGCCCAGGTAGACCACGGGGTCATCCTGTTTCCAGCGCAGCTCCTCGAAATACATGTCGAGCTGGTGGTAGGTGTCATAGAAGGGCCCCCTGGCCAGGCCCACATCCGTCTTGATCAGGGTGAGCATCTTCTTTTCCCGCATGAAGCGGAGCGTCACCATGGGATGAAAGATCGAGTCCTTGTCCAACAGCAGGGTTGCGGCGACATCCTCGCTGCTCACCTTCTCCGGGTCGATCGTGTAGCTGAGCCCCTTGGTGATGATGAACGGGGCCCCGTTGCGCTTGAAGGTGAGGGTGGCCGGTTCCGTCCGGGTACCGTAGCCCATCAGCTTCGCGCCCTGCATGGCGAAGCCGCCCTCGAAATCGATCCCCGGGACGATCTCGTTGATGCGCTTGCGCAGGTCATAGCTTTCGAAGCGGGGATAGCTCGCGGCGGATGCCTTCACGTTGGCTGTCAGCTTGTCGGTCACCTTCCCCAGGAGGATCCGGTCGAAATAGGGATCGGCGAAGTTCACGCTGTCGATGGTCAATTCGGTGGCCTTGAGGCGAAGCTTGTAGTTGCGCGTCCACTTGACGAAGGTGGCCGTTGTGCTCAGGCCGGCCCTGCGCCACGTGATCGTCCCGCCCTTTCCCGTCCACATGTTGGTGAGCGGGTGGAAGATGCCGCTGGTGCCTTCGACCACGGAACTATCGGTCTTGATGGCCCATACCAGGTCGGTCTTGTCGAAGGAGACGGCCGGGACGCTGTCGAAGGAGAAGGTGAACTTCCCGGACCGGACATGCCAGTCGCTGTTGGCCGTCCGGTACAGGATGCGTTCGGTCATCAGCCCGTTCCCGAAATCGAGGATGTCCACCAGGTCCTGCTTTCTGGATGAGCGCGCGGCCTGCTCGAGTGTTTTCAGCCAGGCATCCAGCTCGGCGGGGCCATGCCCCCCTGCGGGAAAAGCGGCCAGGACGGACAGGAAGTCCTTGAACTCGGGGAAAGCGCCGAACCGCTTCTTGCCCATCGCATTCGCCAGCGCCACGATCCGCGAACGGCTGCCCGCATCCAGTGCGCTTCCGTTCCAGAACGGCGCAAACACGGCCTCAACGAAGGCTTGGCCCTCCTTCTTCCTGGCGGAGATCAGGAAGGCGGACATTTCATCCTGGAAAGCCTTCTGGTCATTGGTGAAAACCGGGGCCTGTGCATGGCCCGTGAAGGGGGCGGCGGCACAAATGGCCACGGTCACCATCCCGGCAAGGAGCGCCTTTCTGGGATTCATTGGTCCTTGTTCTTTTCCCACCGTTGAAGCTGCCACTCGCCTTCTTCCTCCTGCCCGATGGGCACCAGGCCCTGCTGCCTGGCGGCCATGGCCATCAACGGCCCGTCGCCGCGCACGAAACCGCTCAGCACCAACGTGCCGCCGGGCCGCAGCGCCGCCGCCATTTCCGGCATCGCCCTTATCAGCGTGTTCCTTTCGATATTGGCCAAAATAGCGTCAAATGACGCCCGCTGTTGCAGGTGCGCGTCCCCCTTTTCCACAGCCACCCGCTGACAATGGTTCAGTTCCGCGTTCCGGCGGGCATTCTCCACCGCATTGGGGTCGTTATCGATGGCCACCACCTGCGATGCCCCCATTTTCTCCGCCAGGATGGCCAGCACCCCCGTGCCGCAACCCAGGTCACAGATCCGCTTCCCGGGGATCTTCATGCCAAGCATGGACCGGACCATCATCCGCGTGGTGGCATGATGGCCCGTGCCGAAGGCCATCCTCGGGGTGATGATGACCTCTTGGGCGATGCCGTCCATGGGCGGGTGGAATTCGGCCCGGATGTACACTTTCCCGTCCACCACCATGGGCTGGAAGGCCTCCTCCCACTTGGCATTCCAGTTCAGGTTCGGAACCTCGCGCGCCGTGAAGGCCACATGCACATGGGGATCGCGCATCACCAAGGTCCTGTCCAGGTCCTTCGCGCGGAATTGCGCGGTGGCGATGTAGGCCTTCAGTCCATGCGCGGTCTCCTCAAAGCCCTCGTACCCGAGCTCGATCATTTCGGCCATCAGCAAGTCGCGCCACGGCTCCAGCGGCGCAATGACCAGGTCCACTTCGGTGTATCGCACGGGTTTCATGCCTTGGCCTCACCGGCCGCCTGCACGATCCGGATGAATTCGTCCGCGTCCAGCGAGGCCCCGCCGATGAGCCCGCCATCGATGTCCTCCTGGGCGAAGAGCCCCTCGGCATTGGAGGCTTTGCAGGATCCCCCGTAAAGAATGGGGATGCCGTCCGCCGCACCACCGATCATGGCGCCCAGTTCCTTCCGCAGGAAGGCATGCATTTCCTGGGCCTGCTGCGGCGTGGCGGTCAACCCCGTGCCAATGGCCCACACCGGCTCATAGGCCACCACCGTATCCTTCAGTTCCGCGGCGCTGAACCGCCCGAGCGCGGCACGAAGCTGGCCGGCCACCACTTCAAAGTGGCGTCCTTGTTCCCGGTCCTCCAACCGTTCCCCGCAGCAGTATATGGGTGCCAGCCCGTGGCGGATCAATGAAGCCATCTTCAACCCGACCGCCTCATCCGTTTCGCCATAGTACTGCCGCCGTTCGCTATGCCCCACGATGCAGGCCGCCACGCCCACGGATCCCAGCATCGGTACACTGACCTCGCCCGTGAAGGCCCCCTGCTCCCCGGCATGGCAGTTCTGGGCAGCCACGATCACCTGCCCGGACCTCGTTCCTCCTCCGCAGATGGCTGATACCTGCCGGACCACGCCGTCCAGGAACGGGAACGGCGGCGACAGGATGATCGACACCGGGCCGGGGTTCCGTTTGGCCCACTCCGCGACACGCCCGGCCAGGCTTCCGGCCTGCGTGGCATCGGTGTTCATTTTCCAGTTGCCGGCCACGATCATCCTTCTTCCCATGGTACCCTGTTTTGGTGCGGGCAAATATCGCCGTCCGGGAGCCGCACATTCGGTGCCGGTCCCATAGGTTGTCAACGGCAGGGGCGTGATCCCGCCCGAACTATCGCAGGGCTTTGGCCGCCTTGGCGAACGAGGGGATGTCGCTGCACGGCCACTTGCCCCGCACGGTGCCCTGCTGCAGCAGCACCACGCCCGGGTTGCTGCGGATCACGGTCTTCAACGTCACCTCGTCACACGTGAGGTAGTCGAACGGGTTCTGCTGCGCATGGCGGAATTCCTCGGATTCATCGTAGCTGCTGCTGGTGAGGCCGTACACTTTCCACCCGGCCTGCTGCGCCTCCCCGGCCAGCCGGTTGATCGCCGGTTGGCAGCGGGTCCGGGTTTCCCTGATGGTCTTCGCCACAACCAGCAGGACCGGTTCCGGCGCTTCCAGTATCTCATCCGTGAGATCCTCGCCGTCGGCATCCGAGAGAATGAAGTCTTGCACCTGCGAGGGTACGCCGGGGTCCACCACCTCAACGCGGGTGCTGTTGGGCACCAGCTCGTAGTTCGGATCGTCCCACGGGTAAGGCTCCGAGGTCAGGTATTCCTTCACCTCGCCCGTGGCCAGGTTGCGGTAGCTCACATAGGTTTTGTTGATCGGCGGTTTGACCTCCGTCCTCTGCTGGAGGATGCTCTTGCCGATGGCATAGGGACGGTAGTCGCGCAGCGGCAGGAATGCGATGCAGTACCACATGAAGGCCACCGTGGCCGCCGCCACCCAGCCGGCGGTGATCCATTCGCCCCGCGGCCCCTCGACCAGGCGTTTGAGCATCAGGTAGCCCCCGAGCACCGCAAGGGCGAATACCAAGGGGAACCACCAGGCGAAAACCCAGCAATAGAAAGCCAGCAGCACCATGGCAAGCGGCAGGATGGACAAGTCGTCGCCCCAGGTATTGAACGTGATGCGCTTCCGGAAGATGAACAGCGGGATGACGAACACCAGCAGGATCATATCCTTGGAGAAGCTCTCCCACGGCGTGAGCGGCCTTCCCAACGAACCCTTCATGGCATCGCCGAAGCACCCGCAGTCCGTCACGCAGGTAACATCCCGCAATTCGGTCACCCCGTCGACGACCACTTCATATTTCCCTTGGGGGTCGCAGGTGGCGGTATAGGCGGTCAGCCACCCGAAGAATAGCGTCAACGCAAGCAGGCTCCACGTGGCGAGCTTCATGCGCCCGCCCACCAGCACGGCGAAGCCCAGCACCACCTCCGCCATGCAAGCCAGCATGGCCAGCGCAAGTGAATAGGGCATCAGCCAAGGCAGGCCCAGCGCGCTTTCCGCGAAGTATTCCTCCAGCTTGTAGCTGAAGCCCAGCGGGTCGTTGGCCTTGATAAGCCCGCTGATGATGAACGTGGCGCCGACCAGGATGCGGCAGAACAACAGGAAGATGCGCATGGGATGGTGTTCCGGAAGGTGAGGCGTTCAAGTGGGTGCCCGGTGGGCCGCGCGAAGTTAACCTCCCCGGTCGGGCCGTTGTGGTCGCGGTTGACCCATCCGCCACGGGCCGGTTTTCAGAGGCGGATCAAGGGATGCGGAATGGGTAGCGGGCCCCGGTTGGCCGAAGGAAGGAACGTCCCTTGGCCAACGGCCCGGCCATAGCGTTGCAACAGGTCCCGGCCGTCCGCGCTGATGTTCCGTTCATAATCCCGGCTCCACCGCGTCAGCCCCGTGGCCGGCTCAAACCGGGCAAGCCCCAGCGGCAGGTCCAAGAATGATAAGTCCACACCGGGGCGACAGGCCAGCAGCCGCATTTCCACTTCCAGGTCGCTGATCTTGCCGTCCCCTTCCCACTCCAGGCCATGGGTATCGATGGTGATGCACTTCCCCTGGTACCCCGGGGCATCCACGCGCACCACATAGTTGCTATGGTTCTCGAAGGTGTACACATACCTGCCCGTGGCATTGCTCGTCTGCACCTTCACCAGTTCGCCCTCCTTGTAGATCCGGATCCGCGCCTTGGCCATCGGCCCCTGGGTGACATAGTCCGTGACCAGGCCATGCAAACGCAACCGGAAAGCCGACGCTTCCCGGCCCAACCCGAGGAGGGCCAATGCCATGATCCAAGGGGCGAGGCGCATCATTCCCACGTGAGAAACCCGGTGTTTGGGCAAAACTACCGTCAGCGAAAATGGGATCAAACCCCGGATGGCCTATATTCGGCCAACTTGCGAACACCCGATTGTTGACGGCCCCGGGGAAACGCTGCGACCAAGCCCCGATATTTCCGACATTGGCACCATCTTTATCCGACCATGTTCACCAAGTCCTTCCCACCACTCCTGCTCTTGCTCCTGTTGGCTCCCATGGCCGGGAAGGCCCAATCGGCGCGGGTGGTCACGCGGGTGGTCACCGATACGGTACCCGCCTGGAAGACCTGGAGATCCAACGGCCTGGCCATGAACTATCCGGGCAAATGGAACCTGAAGGAACCCGTACAGGGCGATACGATCGTGGTCTTTTCCTGGGTGCCTGCCGGCCAGCCGGCCGATGCACCCGAGGTACAGGTAGTGGTGTTGGATGCCAAGGACCTGCCCGTGACTCCCCCCGCTACCGGGGTGGCCTCCATGGATATCCACACCTCCGACAAGAGGAACTTGAGGACAGTGCGCGACATGAACCGCGACGGCGTGGTGGTGCGGATCATGGAAGAAATGGTTTCCGGGGAAGGGCGGCCATACAGGCTGACATACACGGCCCCGAAGGAGATGTACGGTGAGTACCTGTACATGGCCGAGGCGATGATGAATTCCTTCACCGCCTCAGGGCAACGGTGATCCCTCCTCCCCGTCAAGCAGGATCAACGCAAACACCGCATAGTTCAGGATGTCCAGGAAGTTGGCATCCACCCCTTCGCTGACTTTGGTACGCCCGTGGTTGTCCTCGATCTGCTTGATGCGGAGGAGCTTCACCAGGATCAGGTCCACCAGGGAACTGATGCGCATGCCGCGCCAGGCCTCCCCGTAATCGTGGTTCTTGCGTTCCATCAGACCGCGCGCCTGGGCCACCTGTTCCTGCACGTGCCGCAAAGCGTCATCGGCATCCATGTCCGGCTGTTCGGCCACGCCCTGCCTGATCTGCACCAAGGCCATGGCCGCGTAGTTGACGATGCCCATCAGCTCGGGACGGATGCCCTCATCCACCTTGCTCACGCCGGTCTGTTGCAGGGTACGGATACGCTGGGCCTTGATCAACACCTGGTCCGTGAGTGACGGGACCCGCAGGATGCGCCACGCCGTGCCATAGTCATGGGCCTTTTTGCGGAACAGGTCCATGCATGCCTCGACCACGCGGTCATATTGCTTCAATGTCTTTTCCATCTGCCCGATGCTGCCCGACCTTTGGGGCGTGGGAACCGGCGGCGAAGATATCGTGTGGCGCATCCGCGACCGCTTGGTCCGCTTGCGGCCGCCGCTGGTGATGGGCATCCTGAACCGCACGCCCGACTCCTTCGTGGGCTCCACGCGGATGCATTCGGTGGACCAGGCCCTGCGGTCGGCCGAACAAATGATGGAGGACGGGGCCGCCATCCTGGATGTGGGTGGTGCCAGCACCAGGCCCGGTGCGCCGGACATCCCCGCGGACGAGGAATGCCGACGGACCATCCCCACCATCGCGGCGCTGCACGAACGCTTTCCCGGCGTATTGATCAGCGTGGACACCTGGCGTGCCCGCGTGGCACGGGAAGCCGTGCATGCCGGCGCCTCCGTGGTGAACGACATCAGCGCGGGGCGCATGGACCCCGGCCTTCATGGCGCCGTGGCCGCCCTGCACGTGCCATACATCCTGATGCACATGCAAGGCACGCCGAGGACCATGCAACAGAATCCCTCCTACGCCGACGTGCTGGCCGAAGTGGTGCACTTCCTGGGCGAACGCATCTTGGCCGCCCGCCAAGCGGGGATCGCGGACCTGGTGGTGGACCCCGGGTTCGGTTTCGGCAAGGACCGGACGCACAACTTCACCCTGCTGGCGGGCCTGGGCGCCATCCGCCAGCTGGGCGTGCCGGTGCTGGCGGGCCTCTCGCGCAAGCGGATGATCAACGAGGTATTGGGCACCGTGCCCGAGGAGGCGCTCAACGGGACCACCGTGCTCAACACCATCGCATTGCTGAACGGTGCCGCCATCCTGCGCGTGCATGATGTGCGTCCCGCCATGGAAGCGGTGAAACTGCTCCAGGCACTGGGACGGCTCCCTTAGCGGTAAACTTCCCGTTCCCGCCGGTCCCGCCGCTCATAGTAGCCGCGGTCTGTCTTCTCGTACTCGTCCATCACCTTGGAGAAGACAGGCCGCATCTGGAGCGTGTAGGGCACGTCCCAGCTCATGTTCCGCACGCTCGCCTTGTAGGTGGCCAGGCCGATCGCCTCCTCGAAGACGCTCAGGTCCACATCCTTGATCCACGGGAACAGCGTCATCTGCAGGTCCATCTCATAGAACGGGACATCCGGATAGGCCGGCACCTCCCGTGTATCGATGATGACATGCTTGGTAACCAAGTGCTTCTTGCTGAACCACACCTCGTATTTCCAGCCGCGTTCCAGCTCAAACTTGTAGCGGCCGTCTCCCTTGGTCACCCATTGCCCGTCCGGTTGCCCGGCCTTCAACACCCGCACCAGCGCACCCTTCATCGGATCCCCCGAATAGTACTCGGTGACCTTGCCGGAAAGGATGACGCTGAACCGCGTGCCCTGTGCATGCAGGCCAATGGCCGGGGGAATCAACAGGCCCAAGGCCACCACCGTACGCAGCAAGATCATGGCGCAAAAATACCCCGCCCTGCACGGTCCGCCACCGCATCGCCGTCCGGGGGCACGGCCCGGCAGCCAGCATCAATAGTGGCTGTACAACTTCCCGTTCCACCAAACCTTGTACTCCCCGCTGTTGCTTTGGTACACCACCACCGACGGGTGGATCCCGAAATTGCGGATGCCCGGCTCCCGGCTTACCATGGAGCGTTCTCCTTCCCGGAACAGGTTAAGCCGTTGCTGGCCATCCAACCAAGCGATGCCGGCACCCGAGACGGCCCATTGGGACGGCATTTGCTGGTCAAGAGTCTCCACGGCACCCTTGCAGAACACCTTGAACCGGTTGACGTCGCGGAACACGACCAGGCTGTCGCGCACCCAGAATGCATCCGGTGCGTAATCCATGAGGTCCCAGATCTGGCCGCCTTGGTAGCAACGGAAGGCCCCGGTGGAATTGACCCATGCCACCAAGCCCTCACCGACCTGGAAATCGGTCGGGGCAAAAGGCTCCACCTCGTATTCTTCCCCCCTATCAAAAATCCGGAAGATGTCATCGTATTCATCCAAGAAGGCCACCACGTCACCCCCGGGTTCGGAACGCGACATATCGGTGCCGTTGCACAAGGTGGACAGGGTGCCGCGATAGAAGAGCAGGACGCGCCGCCTGTCCAGGTCATAGAGGAGGAGCGTGTTGGATCCGGTTTTCCACGGGACTTCCCCGCCGGGCATGATATCGGCAACGGGGAAGGTCCTCCCCTTCCAGTGGACGCCTATCTGCTGCTGCATCAGGTCGTCGAATACGATGATGCTGTCGCCCACCGCGAACCGGCCCACGCTACGGCAGATGGTGGATGCACCGCCGTCCGCCGCGGGGATCCTCAGCGCCGGTCCGCTGCGCCAGGCGAGGAGGTGCCTCGATACGGCCATTTCCACGGTTTCGCCCCGCTCCAGCACGGTCAACCGGTGATCGGCGTACAGCTTCAGGTCGTTGCCGTCGGAGAGGTAGGCCAGTTTGTCGCCACCTTGGTAAATGGCTTTTGGCGCCCGTGGCTCCACCTGCGTGAAGGTGCCCGCGTCGAACACCACCAGCTGCCCGTATTTGGAGATCACCGGCACCGGGGCCTGGCCCGTTGCGTTGGGCGTGCAGCCAAGCGCAAACAAGCCGAAGCCGATCTTCTCAAGCCCGCGCATCGCCCGTTCGTACCCTGGCGGCGTTCATGCCTTTGCGTGCCACCGTGCGCACCGTCATCAAGCGTTCACCGCCCTTCACGCGAAGCGGCACCGGCGGCCCCAGTTCGTATTGTTCATCCATGCCGGGCATGCGGTCCAGCAGCTCCTGGGTGATCATCAGGTCGGCCTTCAGGTTCTTGGCCATGGATTGCACGCGGCTGGTGGTGTTCATCACATCCCCGCTGAAGTCGATGGCCCGCTTGATGTGGCCCACTTGCGCCACGATGACCCGGCCGCCGTGCACCCCGCCCCGGAACTGCGGCACCGCCCCGAATTCGCGCATGAACCACGACCTGTTCGCCTGCAGGCGTTCAGCGATCTCGAAGAACATGGCCAGGCTGTTGCCCCTGCGGGTCCCCGCCCCCATGCTCCAGGTGAAGATCACCTCGTCGCCCACGTATTTCAGGATCTCCGCGTCGTGCCGCAGGATCGGGTCGGTCATCAGCGAGTAGCTGGCCTTCAGGAAGCGGAAGTACAGCATGTCCCCCAAACGCTCGTTCAGCGCCGAGCTGCCCACCAGGTCCATGCTGAGCACCACGCGCTCATCGATCCGCGGCTTGTCGTACCACCCCAGCAGGAAACCCATGAAGAAACGGCGTCCCATGAACTCCTCCACCTGCACTACCAGGATGGCGGCCGAGGTGACCGCCACCACCTGAAGCGCAAAGCGGTAGATGCCCATCCCCGCGATCACATCGGCGAGCGGGTAGCGGATGATGCCGGCACCGGGGACATTGAAGCCCCGGCCTGCCAACCATGCCAGCCCCAGGAAGGCGATGGTGAGCAGGTTGACCGCCAAGGCCTTGCCGAGGAACTGCAGCGGGATGGCCAACGAGCGGAAGCGCCGCCCGAAAAGGAACTCCTCCAAGATGCCGGTCCAAACGCCCAAGACCCCCCATGTCAGCACCAGGCGCAGGTCGGCCTGGCTGCCGAAAAGCATCAGCACGGTGCCCACCACCATCGAAACCAACGCATACTTGAGCAGTTTGCGCAGTTTGTATCGTGTGATGGCGGACATGGTGGTGGTGCCCTGGCGGGCGGGCCGCGAAGATAGGCGGCCCCGAAAGGCGATCTTTGCGGCCATGTCGTTCCTGAAGAGCCTGCTCAGCTACGCGTGGCCTGTCACCGAATGGAAGGGACAAGGGAAGTACGGGCCCTTGAACCTGGTGTGGGAGCAGGGGCAGCTGGTAGTCAACAGCGGCCATGCCAACCAGAGCTACGGCAACCTGCATGCGATCTGGCAACAGTGCCTGGACGACCAGCACGTGGCGGGGCGGTCGCCCCGAAGCATCCTGATCCTGGGCTTCGGGGCGGGCAGTGTGGCCAGCATCCTGCGCCGCGAAATGGGCATCAAGGCCCCCATCACCGGCGTGGACGGTGATCCGGAGATGCTTCGCCTGGCCCGCGAGCGCTTCAAGGTGGGGCGGTTCCAAGACCTGGATCTGGTGCTCTCCGATGCGCTGGCATTCGCCGAAAACCATCACCGGCGGCACGACCTGGTGGTGGTGGACCTATGCCATGAGCTGGACCTGGCCCCCGGCGTGGACGGCGGGCCCTTCATCGCCGCCTTGCGCAACTGCACCGCTGCCGGCGGGCTCCTGTGCTTCAACACGATCGTATACAGCGAAACGAGCCGCCAAAGGAGCCAACGCGTCAGCAGCCTGTTGCGTCATTATTTCGACGAGTGCAACGAACATCTGTACCAAGGGATCAACCGGGTGTTGACAGCTACGTGGACAACCCACTGACAACAGGAAGGAGAAACAGGCCACTTGGCCGGAAATTTGAAAGGCGGGAACGGTTTGGGGACCATGCATTTTTTTTCACGGGGGGCCGCGGCCATAGGGCTCGTGCCGGCGGCATTGGTCCTTTCCGCTCAACCGGTCTGCTCCATCAACATCGGGCCTGACCTCACGATCTGCCAAGGGCAGACCACCCAACTGCAAGGACCTGCGGGCTACACCAACTACCTGTGGAGCACGGGAGCCACCACGCCGTCCATCACCGTGGGGAATGCCGGCGACTATTGGTGCCAGGTGAGCTACCCCAGCGGGGAACTGGTGACGAACGGGAATTTCTCCGGCGGCAATACCGGCTTCACCTCCCAGTACACCTACTCCCTCTTTTCGGTCCAGAATGAAGGGTACTACACCGTGGGGCCCAACGCCAGCTGGTACCATCCCCAGTTCCAAGGGACCGGCAACGGCAATTTCCTCATCGCCAATGGCGGATGGGTCTCTTGGGTGAACAACCAATGGGACGTGTGGTGCCAGACCATTCCCTGTTGCCCGGGCCAGACCTATACGCTCTCCTTCAGGGGGAGGACCCTCACCAATGAATTGCCCGCCACCGCGGTGTGGAGCATGAACGGGGCCACCGCCAATTGGCCGGATTTCACCTTTCCCACCTTCAATGCGGGCTGGCAGACCTTCACCACCACGTGGACCGCCGGGCCCGGCCAGACCAGCGTGAATGCCTGCATCCGCATCACTTCCCTCCATGGCGTGGGGGACGATTTCGGCATCGACGACATTTCCATCTCCGGCATGGTCTACCTGCGGGACACCCTGCATGTCAGCGTGACCCCGTCACCAAGCGTGGACCTGGGGCCGGACCAGGCACTTTGCGATGGCGATGAACTGGACCTGGATGCCACCTTCCCTGGGGCCACCTACCTGTGGCAGGACGGCAGCACCGGTCCCACGTTCCATGTTGACCAGGCCGGCACCTACAGCGTGGACGTGACGGCGCAAGGATGCACCGGCACGGACCAAGTGACCATCCAATACACACCGGTGCCAACGCTCCAGCTGGGGAATGACACCGCGCTGTGCGACGGCAGCACGTTGAACCTTTCGGTACCCGGCACGGGGTACACGTACCTGTGGCAGGATGGATCGACCAACCCTACCTTCCTGGTGAACGGCCCCGGCCTGTACTGGGTGGAGGCCGAAGCCAGCAACTGCACAGCCCGCGATTCCATCCAAGTGGATTACAACCCCATGCCCACCGTCCAACTGGGCAACGATACCACCTTGTGCGACGGAGGATCCCTGCTGCTGGACGCCACCGTCCCCGGCGCCACCTATCTCTGGCAGGACGGGCTTACCTCACCCACCCGCGTGGTGACCGCATCGGGCCTGTACGAAGTGGAGGTGGACCTGAACGGATGCACCGCACAGGGCGGGATCCAAGTGGCCTTCACCCCCGATCCTGCGGTTGACCTGGGCCCGGACCAAACGATATGCCCGGGCGACCTGGCCACGTTCGATGCCTCCACGCCCGGCGCCACGTACCTGTGGAACACCGGTGATGCCACAGCGCAACTGGTAACGGGCAATCCCGGAACGTATTCCGTGGAGGTGGCCGTCGGCGGATGCATCGGCCGCGATACCGTGGCCCTGTCGTTGTTCAACGTGCAGACCGTGGACCTGGGGCCCGACCTGGCCATGTGTGCAGGGGCCTCCGTCCGGATCGGTGCCAGCATACCCGGGGCCACCTACCTCTGGGACACGGGCGCCACCACGGATTCCATCACGGTAAGCGGGCCCGGCATCCATTGGCTGGAAGCCACGCTCAACGGATGCACGGCCCGGGATTCCATCCTGATCACTGAAATTCCCCTCCCTGCCTTCAGCCTGGGTGCCGACCAAGCCGTGTGCCCGGGCCAAACCATCTTGCTGGACGCCACCACCACGGGGGCATCCTACCTGTGGAACAACGGGGCCACCACGCCCGTGATCCAGGCGGGGGCCGGCACATGGGCGGTGGAGGTCACAGTGGGGGGCTGCACGGGCACCGATGCCATCACCATCTCGGAGCACGTGCCGCCCACGGTGCAACTGGGACCGGACACCACGCTCTGCCCGGGCGAAACGATCACCTTGGATGCCACGCAACCGGGGGCCACGTATGTGTGGAATACCGGTGCTTCCACGCCGGCGATCACCATCAGCACCCCCACCACGGCTTCCGTCGTGGTCACGGACGGCAACGGCTGCACCGGCCACGATACCATCATCGTGTCGTATGCCGATCCCGGCCTGGTCAGCCTGGGGCCCGACATCGCGTTCTGCAGCGGATCCACCGTGCGCATCGGCCTGCAATTGGCCGGGGCCACCTATCAGTGGAACACCGGTGCCACCACCGATTCGATCACGGTGGGCTCGCCGGGTACCTATTGGGTGGACGTGATCCTCAACGGGTGCACCGTGCGGGATTCCATCCTCGTGGGGGAGAACCCGTCGCCGCAGGTCTTCTTGCCGAACGGTCTGCAGGTATGCCCGGGTGCCACCATCACCCTGGATGCATCCACCGCCGGGGCCTCCTACCTGTGGAGCACCGGTGCCACCACCGCATCGATCAATGCCGGGGCCGGCACTTGGTGGGTGGAAGTGGCCGTGAGCGGCTGCACCGGCTCGGATACCACGACCATCACCGGGCAGGTGCCCCCGATGCTCGACCTCGGGCCGGATACCTTGCTCTGCCCCGGCGAATCCCTGACGATCGATGCCACGCAGCCTGGTGCCTCCTACACGTGGAGCACCGGCGAAACGGCCCCCGCCATCACCGTCCAAACCGCTGCGATCATCTCCTTGCTCCTCACCGATGCGAACGGATGCACCGCCGAGGACACGATCGCGGTGGCCTTTGCCGATCCCGGGTCGCTCGACCTCGGCCCCGACCTGGACTTCTGTGGGGGCACCACGGCGACCGTGGATGCCAGCCTGCCCGGTGCCACGGATTACAGTTGGAGCAATGGTGACCAAGGGCCGGTGCTTTCCACCGGGACTGCTGGCAGCTATTGGGTGGACGTCACCTTGGGCACCTGCACGGTGAGCGACACCATCCTGCTCACGGCCATTCCCGCCCTTGTCGTCAACCTGGGCAATGACACCACCCTGTGCCCGGGGGGATCGCTGGTGTTGGAAGTCGCTCTTCCGGGGGTGCAGGCCACATGGCAGGACGGTTCGCAGGGCAACAGCTTCCTGGTGACCACCGATGGCGTGTATGAAGTGGAAATCACGGATGGCACCGGATGCACCGGCTCCGACGACATTGTCGTATCCTATTTGGCGACAACCGGTTTCACCTTGGGTGCGGACACCACGATCTGCACGGGCAGCACCTTGTTGCTGGATGCCGGCATGCCAGGCGGCACCACACAGTGGTCCGGGGCCGGCACGGCCACGGGCCCCACGTACGGTGTTACGGCAAGCGGGCTGTACATCGCCTCCACCACCGTCTCGGGCTGCGCATTCACGGATTCAATCCTGGTGCAGGTGGTTGACCCGGTCATGCCTGACCTGGGGCCGGATACATCATTCTGTGCGGGCCAGTCCATGGTCCTTTCCGTGCCGGGCCAAGGCTTGCTTTGGGATGACGGCACCACGGGCGGTACCCGGACGATCACGCAGGGCGGCGTGTATTGGGTGCAGGCCACGGAGGATGGATGCACCGCGTCCGATACGGTCCAAGTGACGGAAGTCCCGCTGCCCGTGGTGGACCTGGGGCCGGACACGAGCGTATGCGGCAACGCCACGTTCGCGGTCTCCGCCGCAGTGCCGGGGGGAAGCTACCTGTGGAACGACGGCAGCACCGCGGCTGTAAGGTCGCTGCCGCCAGGCGTGTGGACGGTATCGGTCACCGTGGACGGTTGCACCGCCGGCGATGACCTTGCGGTCCAAGGCATCCCCTTGCCCGACCTGCACCTGCCTGCGGACACCACGCTGTGCGCCCCGGCCACCTGGACGATCGATGTGGCCCAGGACAACGCCTCCTACCTCTGGAACACGGGCAGCACCGCCCCCGCCTTGCCGGTGGATGCCGCCGGCACCTACACCGTCACGGTGACCAAGGATGGATGTGAAGCCTCGGCCAGCGTCGACGTGGAGGTTGTGGACCTGTCCGGTTTCTCCCTGGGGAATGATACCGTGCTATGCCCGGGTGCCACCTTGCTATTGTCCGTGGACATCCCGGGTGCCTCCGTGCTTTGGCAGGACGGGCTGGCAGCGCCCCAGCGGATGGTGTCGGCCGACGGCGAATTCCAGGCCACCGTCACCCTGGGCGGTTGTTCCGCACAATCCGCGATGGCCGTGGATTACGTGTCCCTGCCTGTGATCGACCTGGGCGTGGACCGGGAATCCTGCATCGGGGATACGGTGCTGCTCAGCGTGGATCCCGGCCCTGCCTCCGTGCTGTGGAGCACCGGTGCCACCGGTCCGCAGTTGGCGGTGACCACGACAGGGACCTATGCGGTGACGATCGGCCAGGACGGATGCACCGCCAGCGATGCGGTACACATCCTCTTCCGGCCGGAATTGGCCCAAATTGACCTGGGGCCGGACCGGGAGCTCTGCCCGGGCACCAGCCTGCTCCTGGACGCCCATACGCCGGGTGCGGCGGCGTTCGCTTGGAGCGATGGTTCCACCGGGCCAACATTGGCCATCACCGCGCCCGACACCTACACGGTCCATGTGACGGGATACTGCATCAACGCCACGGGAAGCATCCGGATCGACCCGGGCATCTGCACCCCGCTCATCCATGTGCCGAATGCCTTCACGCCGGATGGCGATGGACGCAACGACGTCTTCCGGCCGGTGATCCACGAAACGGTGGACCAATGGGAACTGCACATCTTCAACCGCTGGGGCGAACTGATCTTTGCCTCGGGCGATCCGGATGCCGGATGGGACGGGAACTCCCAGGGCCAGGAAGCCCCCCAGGGCATCTACAACTGGCACTTGCGCTACAAGAGCCTCACCCCTGTCGGCATCGTGCAGGAGGAAAGGTACGGGCACGTCACCCTATTGCGTTGAAGCTTCGCCGAAGCCGTCCTCCTTCCACAGAAATTCACCGGAGGGCAGGCGCACATACCCGAAGCGGCCGTCCAAGGTGACCTTCACAAGCCCTTTGTCAACCGGGCCCACGCTCCCATAGATCAAGGGGACGAGCACCTTCCCCGTTGTTGAGAGCACCCCGGTGCCCTTGGCATCCGACGCGATCAACACCCCGTTGGCCACGTCCTGTAAAGCGGTGTATTGCGGCTTGATCACCTCCTTGCCCAGGCTGTCGATCAGCCCATACAGCCCGCCCAGCTCCACCCGTGCGTAGCCTTCGTGCAACTCCCAGGCCTGGTCGTATTTCGCGTCCACCACGTTGGCGAACGACCGTTTGATGTAACCCCACTTGTTCTTGCGCTTCACCGGGATCAGGCCGCCTTCCCAAATGCCGATGTCGGCGTATTGCGGTTGGATCACGCGGTTGCCCGCCGTGTCCACCAGGCCCCATTTCCCCCCGCTGAGCACGCGTGCCAGCCCATGGTGGAAGTCGCCCATGCCGATGGTGAGCGCATTCGCATCGTAGCGCTGGGGGATCGCCCATTGGCCTCCCGTGCCCACGTAACCGGCCTTGCCCTTGTCCACCACCAGCGCCAGGCCGTCCTTGAAGGGCCCTACATGGTCGTGCTCCACCGGGAGCACCACGTCGCCGAACCGGTCGATGATCCCCATGAGGCCCCGCGACCGCACCCGGGAGAACGGCATGTTCACGAATCCCTCCACCCAATCATACCGGAAGGGCACCACCACTTCCCCATGGGCATCGATCACGCCGCTCTGGCCGTCCTTGATCACCACGGCCAGCCCCCCTTGGAAACGCATGGCCCCTTCATATTGGAAGGGGACCACCGTTCCGCCAGTTTTGTTGATGTACCCGTAAAGGCCCTTGTGGGCTGCGGCCGCAATGCCGTGCCCAAACTCGCCCACCTCGTCGAATTCCAGCGGGACCACCAGCTTCCCGTTGCGGTCCACGGCACCCTGCACACCGTTGAGCTCCACCGTGGCCAGCCCTTCCCGGTAATCCAGCACGTCATCGTAAATGATCGGGATCACCGGCTTCCCCATCTTGTTCACCGATCCGCTGTGGCCGGCCTCCCCCACCTGGGCCTGCCCGTCGGCAAAGGGTTCGGCGTAGTCGAACACCGCCTTGATCCGCTCCACTCCCTTGTTGTCGATGAAGCCCCACAGGCCCTCCTGCCGGAACGGATACAGGACCAGGCTGGCCACCTTGTAGTCGTTCATCAGCTCGCCGATGAACGGGTAGTCCGGGTAATCCTTCAGGAACCGGGTGATGTTCTCCACGCTCAGGTCCTTGGTGTAGCTGTCGTACATGGCCCGCCACGCATCGGGCACGTTGGGGTTTTCGGGATAGCGGTGGATGAAGGCGGCGTATTGGCCAACGGTCTTGTCCGGGGTAAACAGCGCATACAGGGCGTCCTCCGCATCGCGCACATGGGCGTTCTCGGGATGTTCCTTGATGAAACGTTCGTACACGGCCGCCGTCCCCGCGGAGGTGGCCTCTTCGTACACGGCCTGCTGCAGTCGGGAGCGGGCGCTGAACGCCTCCTTGGCGTCCGGATACCTGTCCAGGAACCGGCGGTAGCCCGCTGCGCTGTTCTCGCGCCTGGCCTCCTGGAAGGCCAGTTCATTGCGGCGGTCGATGGCCTGGGCCACCATCGTGCTTCCCGCGAAGGCATCGATGTAGCGCTGATAGTCCTCCATCCTGTCGGTGTTGGCCACCCGGGTCCAGGCCATTTCACCCACATGGTCGAATTGCGCCCTGATGGTCGCGGAATCCACCCCGAACCTGGCCACTTTCCCCCGGCCTTTTTCGTCGAGCACGGCGAATGCCGCCATGGAGCGGCGGATGGCCGCAAGGCTCGAGTCGAGTTGGAAGAAGGGATTGTCCGCCCGGCCGGTGATCACGCTCAGCCCATACCAGGCTGCCGCCGGATCCCTGCGCGTTTGCTTGGTGAACAGCTCCTTCGCCTTGAAGTAGTCATGCACCGAAAGCGCCGCAAACGCCTTGTCCAGCGGCCCTGCCCACGATGTGACGGCCAGCATCGACAAGCACAGGACGGCCCAGCCCCTTCGCATCATTCCGCTCATGCGGCAAAAATACCCGGGCGGCTCATCCTTCGCCGGTCATTTGCACCTCGGGCCGACCGCTTGCCGGCCTGTCCCCGGCGGCCGATCAATGGAAGCTGTTGTATGCCCCCTTGTACTCGGGGTCGTCCATGAAGAATTCCTTCCCGGTCTCCATGGCCTCCCTGGCCCCGCTGGAGTCCCCTTTTTCGCTCAGGTACTCCGCATAGTGGATCAGGGCGCTCTTCATCAGCTTCTGCTGGTCCTCCGGCAGGCGCGCGATGCCGCCGGCCTTTTCCAGGGCATCCCGGTACTGGGCCACGCTCGCATCGGCCTCCTTGGCCTGGTTGGCCTTGTACTGGGTCAAGGCCAGCATCAACCACGCCCCCGGGTTTTCGGGGTAGTAGCGCGTCATGGATTCGAAATACCGCCGGGCCTTGCTCAATTCCTTCGGGCCCGCCTCATACATGTTCAGCCCGCTTTCCTGCGCCATGGTGTTCAGGCTGGCCCAGAAATCCTCGTAGTTGTGGAAGAACTCCATGTCCTTGTCCTTCTTCCGGTACTTCTCGGCCCACTTCAGCGCATCCCGGTCGGCCTTCTTGTACTCCTCCATCTCCTGGTACTTCGGGATCTTGCTCATCTCGAAGTAGCACATGCTCATGTAGAGGTACGGCAAGGGGTCCTTCTTGGTCTTGTCATTCTGCGTGTACCGCTCCGCCTTGAACAGGCAATCCTCGTACTTCTCGTCCACATACTTCACCAGCAGGTCCTCATAGGGTTTGGACTGGGCCCAAGCGCTGCCGCCCGCGAATGCCAGGAACGCGGTCATCGTGGCCAGGAACATCTTCTTCATGGTGGTCCGTTTGGATGCTTTTTCTACGCAAGAACGATGCCGAAGGTAGGCAACGGCCGCCTTCCACACCGGAAAGCCCCGCCCGACGGTACTTTCGCGCACCATGCGCATCGACATCCTCACCGCCTTGCCACGGCTGCTGGACAGCTACTTCAATGAGAGCATCCTGCTGCGGGCCCGGCAGAAGGGGCTGGCCGAAGTGGTGGTGCATGACCTGCGCGATTTTTCCGAGGACAAGCACCGGCGCGTGGACGACTATCCCTTCGGGGGCGGCGCGGGCATGGTGATGGCGGTGGCCCCCATCCACAAGGCCATCGTGCACCTGAAAGGCCAACGGGAATACGACGAGGTGATCTACATGAGCCCCGACGGGGAGCCGCTCTCCCAACCCCTGGCCAACCGGATGAGCTCCCTGCGCAACCTCATCATCCTTTGCGGCCACTACAAAGGGGTGGACGAGCGGGTGCGCGAACATTTGATCACCCGGGAGATCAGCATCGGCGACTACGTCCTCAGCGGCGGCGAACTTCCGGCGGCGGTGCTGAGCGACGCGCTGATCCGCTTGATCCCCGGCGTGCTCGGCGACGAGACCAGCGCCCTATCGGACAGCTTCCAGGACGGCCTGGTGGCACCCCCGGTCTATACCCGGCCGGAGGAGTACAACGGCTGGAAGGTGCCGCAGGTGCTGCTGAGCGGACACGAGGCCCGGATCCAGGAATGGCGGCACCAACAAAGCATGGAACGCACCCGCGACCGCCGCCCAGGTTTGTTGGACGAGGTATCGTAGCCGGTCAAGGACGGGCCCGGTCGCCGGACGGGGATGCCGCCCTTTCCATCGACGCCGGCACCAAGGAAAGCGATGGCATTGTTTTCCCGGCGGAAGGCACAACAGAATGAACTTTTCCGTAATATTGCGCCCCCAAAAGCAGGGGACCAACCCCTTAATACGCTGAGCGTCATGGACAAGATCAAGCAACTGGAGAAGGAGTGGGCACCGGTGAAGGAAATGGAGGATTTCAGGGCCGGCGATACCATTACCGTACACTACCGCATCAGCGAGGGCAACAAGGAGCGGATCCAGCAATACCAAGGCGTCGTCATCCAGCGCAAGGGATCGGGCAGTACCGCCACCTTCACCGTGCGCAAAATGAGCGGTTCCATCGGGGTGGAGCGCATCTTCCCCCTGGCCTCCCCCTTTGTGGACAAGGTGGAGGTGAACAAGCGGGGCAACGTGAACCGTGCCCGCATATACTACATCCGCGAGCGCCGGGGCAAGAGCGCACGCATCAAGGAAAAGCGGATGGCAACGGCCGAAGAAGCCAAGTAAGCGGGGAATCCATCGGATCCGTCTTGGAAAAGCCCCGCCACCGGGGCTTTTCTTTTTCCCAGGCCAACAAAAAAGAACAACATGGGTCTGCTTTGGAGCCTGATCATCGGTGGCGCGGCCGGATGGCTGGCCGGCCGGATCATGAAGGGCGAAGGATACGGCGTGGTGATGAACATCCTGGTCGGCCTCGTGGGCGGGCTGGTCGGCGGCCTGGTCTTCGACATGCTGGGACTCGCCGTGACCAACAGGATCGGCCAGCTGGTCAGCGCCACGGCGGGCGCCGTGCTGCTCATCGTTTTGGTGAGGGCGCTGCGGAAGTGAGCAGCCCGGCCCGTGGAATTTTCCCGCCCCATGCCATCGTGCCCCGTGCCCAACTCGCTGCCCTTCCTGCTCTTGTGCCTGTTCGGCCACATTGTCCAGGCCCAGGACACGCTGCACGTGAACGTCCTTGACCGGGAACTGGTGACCACCGATCCCACAGCAGGGGTCCGCCTTGTCCGTCGCACGGTACAATTGCCGCCGGCCTCCACGCCGGTCCGGCGCATCCTGCTCAACCTCACCTACGCCTGCCCGGACAGCCTGAACTGCGGCGAATGGGACTATCTGGACCAGGTGCTGGTGAAGCCCCTCCACGGCAGTGACACCATTGAACTGGCCCGTATGCTTACCCCCTACGGCGGCTATTACAAGCACGGCTGGCAATTCACGTGGGCCTCCGATGTCAGCGAGCTTTGGCCCGTATTGCGCGATAGCGTGGAGCTGATCCACGTTCACCATGGCTACGAGTCCAACAATGACCGCGGCTGGGCGGTGAGCCTGGACCTGCGGTACATCACCGGCAAGCCCATCGCCCCAGTGCTGGGCATCCAGGAGCTGTACCGCGGCAGCTTCGCGTATGGCGACAGCACCAAGCCCATTGAACGCGAGTTGGCACCGCGCACCATCCACACCTTGCCCGGCGCCGAATGGCTGCGCATACGCACCCAGCAGACGGGCCACGGCATGAACCCTGCCGACGGCTGCGGCGAGTTCTGCGCCAAATGGCGAAGCATCGTGGTGGACGGCAAGGAGGTGCAGCACCGCAAGCTCTGGAAGGAATGCGCCAGCAACCCGCTGCAGCCGCAGGCCGGCACATGGATCTTCGACCGCGCGGATTGGTGCCCCGGTGAAATGCAGCCTCCGGACCGGCTCACGGTGCCACTGACCCCGGGAATGGCGGAGCATGTGGTGGATATCAACATGGAACCGTACGCCGCGGACAGCAGCACGGCGGTCACGGACCTTTCCGCATACGCGGTGCAGCTGGGCCGGGCCAAGGCCGCGAATGATGCGATGATCACCGAAGTGCTGGTGCCGAGCGATGAACCACGCAACGCCCGCATGAATGCGACGCATGACGGTCCCCGGATCATGATCGCCAACGCCGGCGGCGACACGCTGCGGTCACTCACCATCCGCTACGGCAGCGCGGGCGGTGCGATGCGGACCTTTGAGTGGAACGGCCTCCTGCCCTTCGGCGCCAGCGATACCGTGAACCTTCCGGGGCCGATCGACCATGGCCCTGGACGAAACATGTTCAAGGCCATGCTGGAGAAGCCGAACGGCAAGCGCGACGCCTGGCGCGCCGATAACAGCCTGCGCAGCACGTATGCCCCGGAGGATGTGCTGCCCGCCACCGTGGTGCTGCAATTGCGCACCAATGCCCAACCCAAGCAGAACGCGCTCCGACTGACCGATGCATCCGGCAAAGCGTTGGTAGACCGGCCGCTCGGCTCCATGAAAGCTGATACGCTCTATTCCGACACCTTGCACCTGCCGGCCGCCACCAACCGCCTGCAATTGCAGGACACCGCCGGTGACGGGCTGGAGTTCTGGTACAACACCGAGGGCGGAAGCGGCTACCTGCGCCTGCTGGACAGCGCGGGACGGCTGCTCAAGAACTTCGAAAGCGATTGCGGCAACGGCCTGGTCTACCTGTTCCGAACGGGCGACACCCCCACCGTGGCACCGGACACCGTGCCGGTGATCAGCCTCTTCCCGCGCCGCACCCAGGGCCGCACGCGGCTGGACTATTTCGCCAACGAGGCCTCCAAGCTGCACATCACCGTGAGCAGCGCGGACAGCACTTCAATCCTGGAGATCAAGCCGCAGCAGCCGCTGAAGGAAGGCTCCTTCCCCATCGACATCCACTGGGCCAAGCCGGGCCGCTATGTGGTCGCGGTGCTGCGCAATGGGCGCACGGTGTTCCGCCAGCGGATCCGGTTGGAGAAGTGAGTGGGGACGTCACTTGAGACGCCTTCGACTGGAGCGGTGGGCAAGGCGGGTACCCGGCAGATTGCTGGAATCACCGGTCACCTTGAGCACCGGGATCATCTGGCCCCCCGCCCACCCGAGCGCGGGTGGGGGCGTTGAGAGCAGAGACCCACAAGTCGCCAGGCCTGTTCTTTCGCCAAACTCACCTTACGGTTGGGCCGGAAGACTTGCGGGAGCGGGGGGAGCGCCGGGATTATCTAGACCCTCGCGCACCCGAGCGCGGATTAGTCCGTTGTTAAAAAAGACCAAATAACCCCTTGCTTGTAAGAGATTTAAACTCTCCTCTAAAATAATCAAATACTCTAACATTCTCCATAAAACTCTCCCTATTCTCAGGTGTCATCTTTAATTGCTTACACTCATTCATCATCTTAATTCCAATCTCTATTGAGCTTCTAACGCTATTTACTAAATCATCATTTCTACGAAATCCTTGCGAATCGGACTTCATCAACAAAGAAGTTATATTACAAAAATTTCGACATCCTACTCCAGTTATTATTGAGACAATATCATTCACTTCCAAAATATAATCAGAGTTATCTGCGAGGCTGTTCCTGAGCTCAACAATTTCCGAATCAAACTCGGCGATATAATCCCTCGCAAAAATAATGCTATTCTCTTGATAAGAAGTCCACATCCAAGGATTGACTTGACCACCAGTGGCAACCATTCGATAAAATGCATCAAAGACCTCCCGGCAACTTCTCATTGCCTGCTCTATCTTCAAATTACTAGGGGTATCCATGCTCTATCGTTGTTTTAGTCTATTGTGTCCTACGAAATGCGGCCTACACTGGATGTGGATTCCTACAAGCAGCGCATTCCATTAATCATCCATAGTATCTCATGTTTAAATCCTGGTCAGTTCACCTGTCCAACATCCTGCCTGCGGAAACCACAACATCTTTGCAAGTGTAGCAAAACATTTTCGATTCGGTAGAATCCGCCCGGGGAAAGATTCCCCACCCCGGCGCTCGGCTGTGCCGAGTGTCCGTTCCTTCCGGCCTCTGGCCGTTTCTCATCGGTTCATCATTGGCCGAACAGCTTGACCGGGCTTTCGGAGTGGGCGCTGCTGTAGGCATAGTGCTCCGGCAAGGTAAGTAACCGGGCCCTGGCAGGGGAGTTTGCGGGGGCTCGCTTATGTTGATGAAGGTACCGCAAGCCGCCGGATCTGCCTGCCGGAGGCAGGGACGGATAGCACCACGGGCACTCGCTACAAGCGAGCGCCGGGATCAGCCGGACCCTCGCCCACCCGAGCACCGTGTTGGGGGCCCGATCCCATTGGAATCCACATCCCGCCAGGCCGCCGCGAAATACGTACAAAAGCGTTTAACTTTGTACGTATGAAAGCCAAGTTGACCCTGCTGTTGGACAAGGGTATCATTGAGGATGCCAAGGAGTATGCGGCCGACCATGACACCAGCTTGAGCAGGATGTTCGAGGATTTCCTCAGGGCCACATTCAGCAACAGGAAGCGATCACTCAGGCACCGGCGGAAGGTCTCCGCCAAGGTCCGGAGCCTGCGTGGGATCATCGTAGCCCCTGCAAACCTTGACCACAAGGAAGCATACGCCGAGCATCTTGCGAAGAAGTACAGGTGATGCGCAAGGCCCTGGTGGACACCAATGTGGTCCTGGACTACCTGGCCAACCGGACTCCCTTCGCCGACGACGCTGAACTGATCTTCAATGCGGCCGATGAAGGCGTGATGGAACTCTGGCTTTGTGCGCTCAGTTTCACCACGCTCAACTTCCTGTTGCGCCGGTCGCATGGCCCGGCCGCAGCGAAGCGGGCACTCGACAAACTGCGCACCTTGATCCGGGTCGCCCCGGTGGATGAGCGCTGCATCGACCGGGCCTTGGCCTTCGATTTCCCGGATCTGGAGGATGCCGTGCAATATGAATGCGCGGTCCAGCTGAAAGCCGACCTGATCATCACCCGGGATTCGGCCGGCTTCAAGCGCTCCCGGATCCCCGTATTGACACCGGGCTCGTTCGTGCGTTCGCTGTGAAGATGGACTGCATGTAGCCCGTCATCCACATCACCCCACCAGCTCCTTGTTCCGGTTGGGGATATCCTCCTTGGTGAAGGACACCCCCACCCCGGCGCTCGGCTGTGCCGAGTGCCCGTTCCCTCCGGCCTTTGGCCGTTTCTCGCTGGTTCATCATTGGCCGAACAGCTTGACCGGGCTTTTGGAGTGGGCGCTGCTGTAACCATAGTGCTCCGGCAAGGTAAGCAACCGGTCCTGACAGGTGAGCTTAAGGAAGGTCGCTCATGTTGCCTAATGTACCACAGGCCGCCGGAGGCGGAGAATATGCGCCGGGCACTCGGCAGATTACTGGAATTACCGGCAAAGCCGAGCGCCGGGTTCTTCTCTGGCCTCGCGCAGCCGAGCGCGGGTTGGGGGACCGCCGGACCTGCCCGGTGGCAGAGGCGGATGGCTCTACGGGCACTCGCTGCAAGCGAGCGCCGGGATCATCTGGACCCTCGCACACCCGGGCGCGGGTTGGGGCGCGTTGGGGGGATCATCTGGACCCGCGCACACCCGAGCGCGGGTTGGGAGAGGACCCACTCGCGGCGCCCGCGCTAGTCAGAGGAATAACGAGGGTTTCATTTATTTCGGAAAACATTACCGAATCTCGTTTACTAAAGAAAAAGGCATCCATAAACAAGGAATAATCCCTATATTCTGAATTGTGTATCTTTTTATAATTGAACATAGGATTAAACTGGGATATCAGTCTAAAATAGCAAGAGTCGTCCAGTCCAACGAGGCACCCATAGCTAAGCTGCGCCATAGACCCTAGGTACTCGTTGTAATTATTGCTATTCACGTACTCCATCCTTTTATAACAAGCATCTCTTCCATATTCACATGGAGCCACCCAGTTATTTGCTATAAATAACTCAATGTGATCACGCCTAATAGACCAAGTATCAGAATTTATATATCTAATCGTATCATAATCGAACATGTGAACATATGTATTATCCCCAAATATCCAAATATACTCCGCATTATTATCATTCGTTCTATCACAGATATAAAAACCAGAAATCCCTCCTGTCTCATCGCATTTGCAATAATTGCAGCCACTAATCAAAAAAGCAAATAGCAATATAGATAGTATAACAAATAAATAATTAATCGCTATTTTCATTTTTTCCTAAGAGATTCAATATTGAAAAGACCTAAATCAATTTTCATGGAAACCGTATGGAATGGACCAACTAGGGGGGTGTGCTCTTCCGCCCATCGTGTATGCAAAAGCAATGACCCCAAAGACATGTCGTTATTTAGATGAATTCTAATAATGTTATCATTACTTGTTGGAGTAATGACCGCAGTGTAACCTCCCGTAGTAAGCCGAGCCATATTCACATCCGTCACCACGTTCCAATGTGCACCAATTGATTCAGGAAGAGAACTCCAGAACCCACCAATGGAAGCCGTATTCGGGCTAAAGCCATATGCCCTACTGGTTTGGTCTCCAGCTGTTGCGATGAATTCATCTACAGCTTTTCTAACCCCTGGTGAATTCTTCATCATATATGAAAAACCAGAATTCGGATCAAAATACTCTTCGCCGTACTTTAACCCTTTCGAGAAGTCATCCAGAAGTGACATCGACTGGAACAGACCCGTTAAACGATTAACTGGATTTTGGAATATATGATCTTCACCAAGATCTGATGCGTCTTGTACACAAGAACTACTTTCTCCGAAAAACGTTCTCTTGAAATTACCAACGACCGACTCTCCTTCACTAGTATTAAAACCCCATTGGTTGCTTGCTTTATACACTTTCCTTGGATTCAATCCTGCAGCTTTAGCTTCTCTGCGCATCTGTTTAGCCTCGGCTTTTGTCCCATATAACCCATTAGGGTCCATGTATCGAATTGGGTCATTGTTGAAGGTCGAATAAGATGACTGAAACGGATATCTGACAGGGTCCAAATTCCACCTTCTCGCCGTCCTCGGATCATATTGCCAAAACTCAGCGGCGTAGCTGGTGCCGGAGGCCCCGTACACCTCGTCGTCCTTGATCTGTCCCTGGAACCCGAACCGGTACGCATCGGAGCTGTAGTTGCGTCCGGGCAACAGGGACCCGAAGGGTTCATACCCTAAGCCAAAAAAATCAGCGCTTCCCACCTTTTGCAGTGCCCCTTCCGGAGCGAACACGCCGTTCGCTATGTGGCCTTGGCCTTGGGGCATCGCGTTTTTCAACGGCCCAAGGTAGTCCTTCACGGCCTTCGTTGTTCAACCATCCTTGATCCCTTCCCGATCACACCTGCGGGCGTGTGACGCCTTTGCCGTGTAGCGCTGAAGCCTGCGCGGAGCGCCCCCCCGGAGCGTTCCAGCGGCGGGTCTTGGCGCTGCCCGCGATGGTCGCGCCGAGCTTCCCCGGAGCGCCCTTCGGCAAGCTCAGGACGGGCGCGGGCAAGTTCAAGAACCACACGTCCCGGCCGGTGCATTCAACCGGCCGGTGCCGCGGGATCGGCATTCGTGCGCGGGCTTCTTCGAGCGTGGGCGCATTCGTGCCGCTGGCTTCTTCGCGGGTGGATGTATTTCGCCCCGGCTTTGCGGGGCACAGCAGGCCCGCCAGCGGAGGAACGACAGAGGCGGGCCAGTGCGCGCGTTACGGCGGCCGCCGTTGGCCCTTCGGCAGCCCGGGGGGCTGCTGGCCAGCGCCGCGAGGAGATCCGTGGAGCGACGGCGCGGCTGTTGCCTGTGCGCTTCACACGCCGAAGCGTCTTCGCGTAGGCGGGTGGGACCGATGCACGATCCCGCCTCAAGCGGGATGGTGCATGTGCGGGGCTGTGCTGGCCGATCGACAAGGGAGTGAACGTCCACCGTCCCCGGTGGCGGAACGACCGCGGAGCGAGGCGAGCAACAGCCCATGGGTTGCAACAGGCGTGACGGAGCGAACGGCCGACGACGGCCGGGCGCGCGCAAGCAAGCCGCGCCGAACCCAACGGCAAGTCCGCCGGTAGGCGACCGCCATGGGTTTGGGTGACGCTCAAGGCACGACTGAGGGAGTGACGGCCATCGGGCCGACCGCGAACACGTGCGACCGACGAACAGGAGGGCGCATGTGTGGTGACGCGCAAGTGGGACAGGGAGCGGCGCGTTAGCGGCGCGGAGGCCCCGCCCACTTGCACGGCACGCGGCGCACAGGGTGCCGCGAACGACGAAGACCTTTGGGAGGCCACGGGGACCCCGCCAGAGCAACGCGGTGGCGGGGAGCAACGACGCGGGCGCTGTCTTCAGCGCCCGCAACCAGGCCACGCGGGTCGCACAGTTTCTATTTCACTTGTCCTTCTTGTACCCGATCGGCGGGCGCTTCTTGGGGATCTGCGTCAACAGGGCACGGTTGCGCTCCTCTTCCTGCATCCGCCTCAGGATGTTGAAGATCACTTTGATGTCCCGGCTGTTGTGGATCACCGTTCCGCGCAGCCTCTCCAAGGCCAGCAGGATGTCCTTGTGGTTGGCCAGCAGCTCGCGCATCTTGGTGAACACGCGGATCACCTGGATGTTGACGGCGATCGCCGCCGCGCTGTTCAACACGCTGGAGAGCATCAGCACGCCGTGCTCGGTGAAGCAGAACGGCGCGTAGCGCAGGCCCATCCGGTCCCCTGGATTGGAGGTCACAGTTTGTGACCTCCATTGCTCGAACTCCTCCTTGCTCATCTCGAACATGAAGTCCTCCGGGAAGCGTTCCGTGTTGCGCCGAACGGCCTGTTTGAGTGCCTTGGTCTCCACGCCGTAGAGTTCTGCCAGGTCACGGTCCAGCATCACCTTGTGGCCGCGGACCGTGTGGATCCTGCTCATGACCAGCTCGTCACTGATCGCCGGGGTCTGCTTCGTGCTCTTGCTCATCGCGTCGTAAACGTATCATATCGGCTTCATCCGATCGGTGTGGCTACGCCAAGGCTTCGTCAACCAATGGGATGGAATCGCGCAACGTCCTCCGCCAACCCTTCAAGATCATTGATCAAGTAGGCCTCGGTGCTGCTCACGTAACGGTGTCCCGCACGGTGCTGGGCCTCCCGCAGGTTCAACGTTTTGATCCAGTGCGTGATCACGCTGGCCCTGAGCTGCTGCAAGGTCTTCACCTTCGGTTCCAGCTTCGTGATCTGTTCCAGCAACTTGTGCAACGTGTTGTTGAGGCTGGAACCCTTGCCCGTGCTGGTGAACAGCGCATCGGTCCCTTTCCCGCCCAGCTTCAACAGTGCCGGCCTCGTCTGCAACGTGTACTCCATCAGGTCCATCACCTGCGCGGCTTCGAGCGTCAACGTTCGCCCATTGTGCCGCCGGCCTCCCTCCACATGCACCTTGCCGGCCCTCAGCTCCAGGCTCTTCACCGTGAGCGCCGCCACCTCGTGACTGGTCAGCCCTTGGAACACCAACAGCCCCAGGATCGCCTTGTTCCGCTTCGTGGCCAACGCCGATGCCTTCGCCCAGTTCTGCGCCTGCTGCTCTTCCTTCAACTCCTTCGTGCCGTAGCTCTTATAGTTCCGCTCCAGTTCCTGCCGCGTTAGGATCATCTGCAACACCTTCCGCTGGATGTCCTGGATGTCGATGTCACGCGCCGGGTTGTCGTCCCGCCTGCCCGTCTTCACTTGCCATGCAAAGAAGTGCCTGAACGTTCCCATGTACTTCTGCATCGTGATCGGCTTGACGCCTCGGCTCCGCTCGGCGCCCCCGTTCTTGCGCAGGTGCGCCACGTAGGCCAACAGATCGCGGTAGCCCGCTTCCTCCGGCTCCATGCCCTCCTGGTCGCACCAGGTGAAGAAGTAGCCCAACTGCCTGCGCTCCGCTTCCACGCTGGCCGTGCTGTGGCCCTTGCTCAGCAAGTAGTCAACAAACGTTCCGCCGATCCGTTGCGGGTTGACGGGTTGCGTGTTACGTGTTGGCCTCCGTTTCATGCGCCAAGTGTGTATAGATCTGGGTGGATTCAAGGCTGCTGTGCCCCTCGCTGCAAGCGAGCGCCGGGATCAGCCGGGCCCGCGCACACCCGAGCGTGGGTTGGGGTGCTCCCCTCCGTGGCCAAGGCCGCGCAGATCGCGCAGGCCCTGGGCGTTTCCCTGGACCGGCTCACGGGCCTGGCACAGGCCGATCATGAACTCCCGGAACTGGCCCGCAAGCTCGCCGGCACCCTCAACGAGGCACACCGCTCAGCCCTCGAAGGCCATCTGCGCGCCCTGCTCGAACTGGCCCAGGGCAAGTGAGGCAGGAGACCGCCGGACCTGCCCGCAGGCAGGGGCGGATAGCTCTACGGGCACTCGCTGCAAGCCAGCGCCGGGATCAGGGGCACACCCGAGCGCGGGTTCGGGGTTCGTACGCCAAAGCGGTACTTTCGCTGTGGATATTTCACCCATGAGCAAGAAGGCAAAGGGAACCATGAGCCAGCGGCTGACCCTGCTCCGCAAGCAGAAGGGCATGACCCAGAACGACCTGGCCGTCAAGGCCGGGATCTCCAAGGCACAGATGAGCCGCTACATGACCAAGGATGCACAGCCCTCCGCCAGCGTGCTTTCCAAGATCGCCGATGCCCTGGGTGTTTCCGCTGACTACCTCCTGAACGGCGATACCGATGCCAAGGCCGTGGCCTCGCTTTCACACGCCGAAGTGATCCAGCAATACAAAGAGGTGGACCAGCTGCCCGCCGATGAACGTGGCATCGTGATCAAGGTCGTGGCCGCGCTCCTGCGTGACTATCGCACGCGCAAGGCCTACGCCTGAACCGTTGTTGGGGGCACGAGCTGCAAGCTCGCGCCAGTTAGGGGTCGAGAAACCCACCTTACGGTTGGGCCGGAAGACTTGCGGGAGCGGGGTGGCAGAACTCGGCTCGCCGCAAGCGAGCACCGGTATGGGAACTACATTTCTCTACAATCAAATACCATATTATTGGATCGTAAGTTGGCAGTGGCCATTTATCCACTTTTTCACTGTCACAATTACAACTAACACAGGACGGCAATTCATTTCTCATGTTCGGCAATATCCGGGTGACTCTTGCAGTATCAATGTATATCCGAGTGCCGCTTATGTTAACAAATGGATAATGACAGCATAATATATATTCGTAATAACTTACCATAATCAATTCGCCGGAATCTTCATGTTCATCAACAGTCAACAATATTGAAGATCTGTCCGCCAATATTGAATCCTTCACAATGACAGATTTACTGTACGAATCGGCAATTTCTTTCAATGATTGTTGCAATTCGCTATTTCGACAAACATCCCCACAAGAAATAGCAAACACACACATGAAAAAAACGGTTAGCCTCATGGCAGCCTGTTTCTGAGATCCTTTCCCGTCCGGATATAACCTTCAAATACATTCCTTTTCTCATGGGTGTATGAGTAAAGCCCTTGAGAAGGCACATGATAAACACCCAAAGCAGGCAGCGGTAGGCCTTTCTTATGGAAGGCTATCGCCTGTTGTTGAGCACGCGGCACATCACCCCATCCTCCAAAGCCAAAGTGGATGTCTTTAGAAATCTCCCCAGGTTGCCCAGGGTGGGAATGAATATCAAAGGTCTTATCGTAAAGATTAAAAAATTGATCCATTGAGGCCACATGGCTTTCCGCATGTGAAGTGCCAATAGCAAACCTTTCAATTTCATCCGTTCGGAAACCCATTAACCCCCACTCAACATTGGTATTGTCTGAAGCATACTTAAATAAATCAGTAGCTGCAACTTTATCAGCAGTAAAACCTATATTCATTTTTTCAGAGCCTTCGGGTATTTCTGCATTCCTTGGTGATGCTGCCAGTTGAGGTAAAAGTGTTTGATCATTAATTGTAATCGAATTAGATATTTCATCTCCAAAATCATCAACTGCAGTTAACTTATCGAAATTATCATTCGTCTTTTCGCTCAATACGATTTTCCCTGCTGGGTCAATTGTATAGTTATCAACACTCATTCCATTCGGATCAATTAACCGAATAGGGCCATTCATAACGAAGTTATATGGTGACCAGTTAGGGTATTGCCTTACCAAAGGATCCAAGCTCAACCACCTGCCCATCCTCGAATCGTAAAGCCTTGCACCGAAGTCGTAGCTCGTCCCCGCAACCCCATACACTTCATCGTCCTTGATCTGTCCCTGGAACCCGAACCGGTACGCATCGGAGCTGTAGTTGCGTCCGGGCAACATCGCCCCGAAGGGTTCATACCCCTGCACATTCCGGAAATCACCGGCCCCCCGCATCACCCCACCAGCTCCTTGTTCCGGTTGGGGATGTCCTCCTTGCTGAAGGGGATCTGCTCATCCTCTTCCTTGAGCTTCATCACCAGGGCGAGTGCGTCGGGCACCACGTCGCTGCACAGGGTGAGGAAGCTGCCTGGCTTGGCGGTGCTGATGGCATGGCGGATCGCTTCCTCCTCCTTCTTGATCACGGTGACCTTCTTGTCGGGGTCCACCTCCCGGATGCCTTGCATCATCAGGGCGATGATCTCGTCATCGGTGCGGCCCCTGAGGTTGCGGTCCTGCCGGATGATGATCTCGTCGAACATGCCTGCGCTCAGCCGCCCCAGGGTGATGGTATCCTCGTCGCGGCGGTCGCCCACCCCGGCGATGACGCCCACCTTGGGGCTGTCGGGGATCTTGCTGAGGAAGCGCCCCAAGGCCTCGAAGCCGTGCGGGTTGTGCGCATAGTCCACCACCACCTGGAAATTCTTGAACTGGAACATGTTCAGGCGGCCGGGGGTTTGCGCCGGTGAGGGCACGAAGGTGTTCAGCGCCTCGCGCAGCTCCTCGATCTTCACCCCCTGCACGTAGGCCGCCAGGACGGCCGGCAGGATGTTCTGGATGTTGAACACGGCCTTGCCGCCGTAGGTGAGCGGCACGTTCACCGCCTTTTCGATCCGCAGCTTCCACTCCCCCTTGCTGATGGTGATGAAGCCGTTCTCATACACCGCCGCCAGCCCGCCCAGCTTGCAATGCTGGCGGATCAGGCGGTTGGTCTCGTCCAGGCTGAAGAGGGCGATCTTGCTTTCGCACTTCTTGCGCATGGCCATCACCAGCTCATCGTCGGCGTTGAGGATGGCGTAGCCGTCGGGGCGCACGCTGCGCGGCACGATGCTTTTCACGTTGGCCAGTTCCTCCATGGTGTTGATGTCCTTCAGGCCAAGGTGGTCCGCCGCCACGTTGGTGCAGATGCCCACGTCGCAATGCTCGAAGCCCAGGCCGCTGCGGATCATGCCGCCGCGGGCCGTCTCCAGCACCGCCATGTCCACCAGGGGGTCCTTCAGGACAAACTGGGCGCTGACCGGCCCGGTGCAATCGCCCTGCATCAGCATGCGGTTCATGATGTACACGCCGTCCGTGCAGGTCATGCCCACCTTGTAGCCATGGCTGCGCATGATGTGCGCGACCAGGCGCGTGGTGGTGGTCTTGCCGTTGGTGCCGGTGATGGCGATGATCGGGATGCGGCTCGGCGTGCCGGGCGGGAACAGCATGTCCACCACGGGCTCGGCCACGTTGCGGCCCAATCCTTCGGTGGGGTCCAGGTGCATGCGGAAGCCCGGCGCGGCGTTGACCTCGAGCACGGCGCCGCACTCGTTCAGCGGGCGGGTGATGTCCTCGGTCATCACGTCGATGCCGCAGATGTCCAGGTCGATGATGCGCGAAATGCGCTCGGCCATGAAGATGTTGTAGGAGTGCACCAGTTCGGTGACGTCCGTGGCGGTACCGCCCGTGCTGAGGTTGGCCGTGGCCTTCAGGTATACCGTCTCGCCCGCGGGCGGAATGCTGTCGGGCGTCATGCCGCCGCGCGCCAGCAGGTCGATGGTGTGCTGGTCGATGTCCACCTGGGTGAGCACCTTTTCATGGCCGAAGCCCCGCCGGGGGTCCTTGTTCAATTCCTCCACCAATTGGGTGATGGTGTGCTTGCCATCGCCCACCACGGCGGCCGGCGTGCGCTTGGCGGCGGCGATGAACTTGTGGTTGATCACCAGCAGCCTGTGGTCGAGGCCGAAGATCTGCTTCTCCACCACCGCGCTGCGGCTCACCTCCTTGGCCACCGCCAGGGCCGCCTTGGCCTCTTCCCAGTTCTTGATGCCGATGGTGGCGCCCCGCCCGTGGTTGCCGCCGATGGGCTTGATCACGCAGGGGAAGCCCACCACCTTCAAGGCGGTCTCAAGCCCTTCCTCGGTGCGCACCACGCGCCCCTTGGGCACCGGTATCTCGTAGCTCTCCAGCAGGTCCTTGGTCTCTTCCTTGTCGCAGGCGATCTCCACCCCGATGTTGCTGGTGTTGCTGGTGATGGTGGCCCTGATCCGCTTCTGGTGCACCCCGTGGCCCAGCTGCACCAGGCTCTGCCCGTTGAGCCGCAGGTACGGGATGCCCCGGCGGGCGGCTTCCTCCACGATGGAACCCGTGCTGGGGCCCAGGCGGGTGTCCTCGCGCAGCTCCCGCATGCGCTGGATGTCCTCCTCCAGGTCGTAGGGCGTGCCGTCCACCAGGGCCTGCGCGATGCGCACCGAGGCGCGTGCCGCGTAAAGGCCCACGGCCTCCTCGATGTAGCTGAACACCACGTTGTAGATCCCGTGCTCACCGGTGGTGCGTGTGCGCCCGAAGCCGGTGTCCATGCCCGCCAGGGTCTGGATCTCCAAGGCGATGTGCTCGATCACGTGGCCCATCCAGGTGCCGCGCTCCACCCGCTCGAAGAAGCCACCCTCGTGGTCCTCGCTGCAACGGTGCGAATACAGCGAGGGCAACAGGGTCTTCAGCCGCGTGAAGAAACCCGGGATCTTGTCCGTGGGACGTTCCTCCAGCTCCTCGATGTCGAGGCGCATCACGATCAGGTGGTTGCGCCGCACCGACCAATAGTTGGGGCCACGCATGGCCTTCAGGTCCAATATCCGCATGAATGGGGGGTGGTTTTGGTGCGGTCAATGTATGAAGATCGGCCTGTTGAACAAATTCCGGGCATTCCGGTAGAAATGGGCCAGCCCCGTTAGCTTTGCCTCGTTGCGGCGCGCCAAACGGGCATCGGCCGCAACATCGGGGCGGGGACCAATACAAGGATCATGGACATTGTGCCCAAGGGAACATTGATCGCCATTGGCGGTGCCGAGGACAAGGGGAACGGGACGGACAAGAACGGCGGCGATGCCGGCAACTTCGTGGAGCGGGGCATCCTGCGGCGCGTGGTGGACGAAATGGGCGGGGCCTCCACGCGGATCGCCCTGATCACCACCGCCAGTTCGATCCCGGAGGAGGTGGCCGAAAACTACCGGGAGGCATTCGCCAAGCTGGGCGTGAAGGAGCTGGACGTGCTGGAGATCCGCGAGCGCACCGACGTGACCCCGGAGATGTGCCACCGGCTGGAGAGGGCCGGCGGGGTGATGCTGAGCGGCGGCAACCAACTGCGGCTGACCACCACCTTCGGCGGCACGGATTTCCTGAAGATCCTCAAGCAGCGGTACCGCGAGGAGGCCGGCTTCGTGATCGCAGGTACCAGCGCCGGCGCCATGTGCATGAGCAGCACCATGATCTACCAGGGGCAAAGCGCCACCGGCCTGGTGAAGGGAGGCGTGAAAATGACGACCGGCTTGGGATTCGTGAGCGACGTGGTGATCGATACCCACTTCGTGAAAAGGGGCCGCTTCAGTCGGCTTACCCAGGCCATCGCCGCGAACCCCACCGTCATCGGCGTGGGCCTGGGCGAGGACACCGGGGTGGTGATCACCCAAGGGGAGCACTTGGAGACCATTGGCAGCGGCCAGGTGATGATCTTCGACGGACACGATGTCACCTATTCCAATTATGCGGACGTGGAGGAAGGACAGGTCTTCAGCATCGAAGGCATGCGCACCCACATCATCGCGGAAGGGCACAGCTACTCCTTGATGCAACGGCGCTTCACCGCCAATCCCTCCATGGCCAAGGCCCCCAGGGATTGACCCCGGGAAACCGCCTGCTGCGCCTGGCATCTTTTGCCGTCGCGCCGGGATCGGCCGGTGGGGCATCTTGTCCCCGATCAGCAATACGGCGGAAGAATTTTTTCCCCCGCCATTGCCCGTTGGCCTGACAGACTGAACGGTGCCAAACGGTGGCATGGATTTTCGTGCCTTCCGGCAAAACCCAAAAGATCATGAGCACCGGAAAAACGTTGTTGGGCGTCCTGCTCGGCTTTGCCGCAGGCGCGGCGGTCGGGGTGTTGTTGGCACCACGGTCGGGCAAGGAAACACGTGAGATCCTCAGGAAAAAGGGGGAGCATTTCAAGGACGAACTGGACGAGCTGCTGGACAGCGGCTTTGAAAAATGGCGGAAGGCGAAGAACCGGTTCGTGGAACGTGCACACATGACCAAGGAAGACATCAAGGACTTCCTGCAATTCATGGCCGAGGAGGGGGCCGACCTGAAGGAGCGCATCAAACGCGACATCAAGGGTGATGGACACACGGCTTCCGCATCGTCCTCGCGGCACACGGCGGACCAGGTGATCAACAACTGAAACGGCAAGGAATGGTCCCGCCCGGTTGCCCGGGCAGGACCATTCCATACTTTCGGCAACCATGGCGGCCACCGGCGACCACGAAGGGGAAATGCACGACACGGATAACGGGACAGGCCCGGACGTGGCGGAGTTCTTCCTTTCCATGTCCACGGATGCGCAAGGATGGTGGGACGCGCAAAAGCGGTTGTTCACGCTGCGTGCCTACGAAAAGGCGGGCCACGCGGCAGGTCTCCTGCTGCAGGTCCTGCTCACGTCCGTGGCGGTGGTGATGATCGTGATCTTCGCCAGCTTGGCCTTGGCGGTCTGGCTGGGAAACCTGATGAATGGCCTGGCGTGGGGCCTGCTCACGGTGGCGGGCATGTACATCGTCCTGCTGTTGCTGGCCCATTTCGTGATCGGCCCGAAGGCACGGCGGTTGATCACGCTGCGGTTGATCAATTCCCTGTACGATGACGAGGAAGCCTAAGCGCTTTGCCGACCTGCGGGCCGTGGAGGCTGAACGGCAGCGCTTGACGGCCTTGCGCGACGGCCATGCCGACCGCCTACAGGCACACTTGGGGCAGTTGGCGGAACAGGACTTCCGTCGGGAGATGGCGGCCAATGCGCTGCGGGGTGCCTTTGCCGGCCTGTGGCACAAAGGCACAAAAGGCGGAGGTTTCGTGCGGGAAGGCCTGCTGGGCGGGCTCAAACTGGCCCTGGGCGCCAACCAGGGAAGCTGGGCCAAGCGGGCCGGCCTGATGGCCTTGGGCTGGGCGGCGCCGTCGCTGTTGAAAACCTTGGAAAACGTGTCATGGGCCGACATCGGCCACGAAGTGGGCATCAGCATGGGCCGGGCCAGGGCGTTCTGGAGGGAACGCCGGGCACGGCATGCGGAACAAGATGGTGATTGACATGGAGGACCGACCCGCCCACCACGCGGGCCTGCCGGGCCCTGGACGGATCACCGATCCCCTGTTGCGCTATGTGCTGGTGGTGCTGGCCTTGGTCGGTACCGTGGCCATCCTCTATCTGGCGCGTGATCTTTTCATCCTGCTCTTCGTGGCGGGGATCTTCAGCTTCCTGTTGCTCCCCGTGTGCCAACGCCTGGAGCGCTGGGGCTGGCCGCTTGGGCTGGCGGCAAGCGCCAGTTTCCTGTTGCTGGTGCTGGTATTATTCGGCGTGCTGGGATTCCTGGGGTGGCAGTACGCCCATTTCGGCAAGGACCTGCCCGCCCTGCAGTCCGCCTTCATGGCCCGCATCCAGCAGGGCCAGGAGTTCGTGGAACAACGCTTTAACATCAGCCAAGGCCAACAGATCGAATGGCTGAACAAGGAGCTTACCGCCTTCACCGACCGCGCGGGCGCCATGGCCATGAACCTGTTCACCGCCACCGGATCGGTCCTGGGCACGGCGGTGATCATCCCCATCATCACGTTCTTCCTGCTGCTGATGAAGGGGCGCTTCCGCGCTTTCTTCACCCAGCTGGGGAGCAACCGCGACGGAGCGGTGGTACGCGTGGTGGAAAACATCGCGCACCTCTCGCGCAAGTGGCTCAAAGGGGTGATCATCGTCATGGCCTTCATCGGCGTGCTGGATGCCATCGGCTTCCTGGCGCTGGGCCTGCCGTATGCCATCCTGCTGGCCGCCACGGCCGCCCTGCTCAACGTGATCCCCTACGTGGGACCATGGCTCGGCGCGCTGTTCCCCGTGCTGATCGCCCTGCTCACCAAGGACTCGGTCATGGTGGCCGTGGGCGTGGTGGCCGTGATCGCCTTCACCCAATTCCTGGACAACAATCTCGTGACGCCCAAGATCGTGGGCTCCAGCGTCAGCATCAACCCCCTGGCCAGCATGATCGCGCTGATCGCCTGGGGATCGCTGTGGGGCTTCATGGGCCTGATCCTGGCCATCCCCATCACCGGGATGATGAAGCTGGTGTTCGACGAGATCCCCACCCTCAAGCCCTGGGGGTTCATCCTGGGCGAGGAAAAGCGGTGGCCCAAGGAGAAGCGCATCCGCCTGGCCCTGCGCCGCCGCAAGGTGAAAACGACCAAAGCGGACCCCGGCCCCTCGGCGGCCTGAACCGGCCCAGTCCTACAGCACTTGCAGGATCAAGCACTTCAGGTAGTGCGTTTCCGGGATGGACCAGTGTACCGGGTGGTCCGGCGGCTGCCCGCCGCTGAATACCTCCCGCAATTCGCGGTGCGCGTCGCGCGCGGCATCGGCGATGGTCCTGCGGAACAGGTCGGGCACCATGTGCTGCGAGCAGGAACAGGACACCAGGAAGCCGCCCGGTGGCAGCGCCTTGATCGCCCGCAGGTTGATCTCCTTGTAGCCCCTGATGGCACCCTCCAGCGCCGAACGGCTCTTGGCAAAGGCCGGCGGGTCCAGCACGATCACGTCCCAACCCTTCCCGGGAGCCGTGGGCCTGGAGAGATGGTCGAATACGTTCTCCGCCCGGAACGTGCAAATGCCGTCGAGGCCGTTCAACACCGCGTTGGCCCGCGCCTGGGCCACGGCCTCCCCACTGATGTCCAGGCCCAGCACTTCCCGGGCCCCGTATTGCGCCGCATGCAGGGCAAAGCCGCCGGTGTGCGTGAAGCAGTCCAGCACACGGGCCCCTTTCGCCACATGTTCCAACGCCGCGTGGTTCAGCCGCTGGTCCAGGAAATGCCCCGTCTTCTGCCCTTGCGCCACGTCCACGGCGAAGCGCAACCCGTTCTCCATGATCTCCAGACCGGTGTCGAACGCCCCGCCGATGAACCCCTTTACCTGCCCGAGCCCCTCCTTCTCCCGCACCGGCACATCATTGCGCTCATAGATGCCACGGGGCGACAGCACCTCGTTCAGCGCCTGCACCACTTCCGCCTTGAAGCGGTCCATCCCCAGCGCCAAGGTCTGCACCACCAGCACGTCGTTGAATTTGTCCACCACCAGAGCAGGCAGGCCGTCGGCCTCGCCGAAGACCACGCGGCAGCTTTCCGGTTGCCCCAAGCGCACCCGCAGGTCCCAGGCCGCCTGCACCTTCCGCCGGAAAAAGGCCGCATCCACCGCCTCATCGAGGTCTTTGGTGAGCATGCGCACGCGGATCTTCGAATGCGGGTTGAAATACCCTTGGCCCAGCGGCCCCTTGCGCACATCAAAGACCTGCACCACCTCGCCCGGCTGCGGCGACCCTTCGACGCGCCTCACCTGGTTGTCGAAGATCCACGGGTGCCCCAGGCGGACCCGTTGCCGGGCATCGTCGATATATAGGCGGTGGCGCATGGGGGAAGCGGCGGCGCGAAAGTAGCCCGGCGGACAGACCGGTACGGACTGCGTGGGAACCGTTGCCGGGATCGCAGCATGCCGCACCATCGGCCGATCAAACCGGTCCCAGGCCCACCGCCAACGATGCCCGGATCCGCAGGCCGCACCACGTGCCTTCTACCGGGCCCCACAGTAACTTTGAGGCATGACGACCTGCAGATCCCTGTTGATGGCCGCCTGCCTGCTGCCCGTGGGCACCTGGGCACAAACGCGGCTGGATGCCGTGGTGGAGACCAAGCGTTTCCACGAGCCCGGCAAGGGCGAACGGGTGGACGTGAACATCGCCGTGCTGGGCGGCACCGTGCTTTGGACCATGGACGACCGCGGGTTCCAACATGCCCTGGTGGATGCCCTCACCTTGATCGAGCGCGGGGACAGCATCGTGGACTTCCGCAAGGAGCGCATCGCCTCGCCCGACCGGGCGGACACCTTGCAAGGCGACTTCACCTACCAGGCCCATTTCCTGCTGCCGCCGGGCGAGTATGCCATCACTGTGGAACTGCACGACGCCAACCTGGCCGACACCGCACGCACCTACGTCAACCTTCCCCTGGTGATCCCCGACCGCGGTGACGAAATGACCTTTTCCGACATCCTGTTCACCGTGCCGCCCGGCGGTACCGGGCAGGTTCACCCCTTCCCCGGCACCTACTTCCCGCAGGAAACGGACAAGCTGGGCTCCTATGCCGAGGTGTATGGAACGCTGAAACACTTCGGCCCCGACGGTGCCTTCCTCCTGGTCACGCAGATCGAGGATTACGAGAGCGGACAGGTGGTGGGCCACTTTAGGCATGTGCAGCGCATGAAGGCGGACACGGTGGTGCCCGCCGCCGTGGAATTCGGCATCGGCCACCTGCCCAGCGGCAACTACCTGCTGGCCTTGGAACTGCATGACAGGCAGGATTCGGTGGTGCAGCGGCGCACGCAGTTCTTCCAACGGAACAACCCCATGGTCCTGGAGCCGGACAAGCTTGTCGGCGGCGAGCTCGGGCCCAACTTCACCGATGCCTTTACGGACCCCGACACCTTGGCCGAGTACCTGCGGTCCATGCGGCCCATCGCCGATGAACTGGAACGCAAAATGATCGACGACCGCGCCAAGGACCAACGCCCTGACCTGATGCGGCAGTTGATGTATACCTTCTGGTACAACCGCAACCCCGCCGACCCCAAGGCGGCCTGGGCGCAGTACCTGGAAGCGGTGAACTACGCCAACCGGAAGTTCGGCTGCCGCAACATGCGCGGCTACCAAAGCGACCAAGGGTACATCTACCTGCGCTACGGTGCGCCCAACACGGTGGTGGACCGGAGCCAGGAAACGCAAGCGGTGCCCTATATGATCTGGCACTACTACCGCGCCTCCAAATACTCCGACCGCCGTTTCGTCTTCTACCAACCCGAGCGCTCCACCACCTGCTGGACGCTGCTCACCTCGGACATGCCGGGCGAGCTGACCAATCCCCGGTGGCTGGACATGCTGGTGCCGGGCATGGCGGACGGCGGGGTGAAGCGGGAAGAGGTGATGGACAACTACAAAAACCCGCGATAGGGCATCGCGGCCGCGCCATTCCCCCTGCAACGCCGCCTTGTTGCAATGTCCTTTCGGCGCGTACAAGGGACCTTGCCGTATGATCGGCAGCCTGGGCCGGGAAATGGGGGATGAACGGTGAAACTTGTGTCCCAATGCGGCCCGCTCGTTCCACCCACACCAAGTAATTTCGTGGCGTGCCGACCATCCTGGGTATTGAAGACTTTCTGGCGGCGGGGCTGCCCTTGATCGATGTGCGGTCTCCCGGTGAATTCGCACAGGGCCATATTCCCGGTGCCTTCAACCTCCCTTTGTTCTCCGATGGTGAACGGGCCGTGGTGGGCACCTTGTACAAGCAAACGGGCCGACAGGAGGCGTTGCTGGAAGGGCTGCGCCTGGTGGGGCCGAAGTTGGCGGGCCTGGTGGAGCAAGTGCAGGCATTGGCTCCCGGCGGACGGGTGGGCTTACACTGCTGGCGCGGCGGCGAACGAAGCGCGAGCATGGCCTGGCTGCTGGAAAAGACGGGCGGACTGGAAGTGGCGGTCCTGCGGCAAGGCTACAAGGCATTCCGCCACCACGTGATCAACTCGTTCAGCCAGCCGTGGAGGCTGCAGGTGGTCGGCGGGTTCACGGGGACCGGCAAGACCATGCTCTTGAGGTGCTTGCAGGCCAAAGGTTGCCAGGTAGTGGACCTGGAGGGCCTGGCCCGCCACAAGGGATCGGCCTTCGGGGGCATCGGAGAACCGCCGCAGCCCAGCACCGAGCAATTCGAGAACCTGATCTGGGACAAGCTGCACCGCATGGATCCCCGGCAGGCCATCTGGGTGGAGGATGAGAGCATGCTGGTGGGCCGGGCCAAGATCCCCGATGCCTTCTTCGCACGGATGCGCTCCGCCCCCGTCCTGTTTGTGGACCTGCCGCAACAGGTACGCGTGGAGCGGCTGGTGAAGGAATATGGCCAACTCCCCGCCGGGGAACTGGCGGCCGCCATCCAGCGCATCCAAAAACGGCTGGGACCCCAACATGCCCAGTCCGCGCTGGAGGCCCTGGACAACGGTGACCTGCACACGGTGGCACGGATCACCCTCACCTATTACGACAAGACCTACGCGCGGGGCCTCGCCACCAGGGACCCAAGCCGTACCCGCACCATCCATGCCGAGGACCTGGTGCAGGAGGCCATCATCGACCAACTCATCGAACATGCACATGCCCGGGCAGACGACCATCCGGTTGACCCAGTTTAGCCACGGTGGCGGATGCGGATGCAAGATCGCGCCCGCCGACCTGGAAAGGATCTTGGCCAGCAACATGGGCACCTTGCCCGACCCCCGGTTGCTGGTGGGCTATGGCAGCCGGGACGATGCGGCGGTGTATGACCTGGGCGACGGGCGGGCGGTGATCAGCACCACCGACTTCTTCACCCCCATCGTGGACGATGCCTTCGACTTTGGCCGCATTGCCGCCACCAACGCCATCGGCGACGTGTATGCCATGGGCGGCACGCCCCTGCTGGCCGTGGCCATCCTGGGGTGGCCCTTGGAGAAGCTGGGCGCGGAGCTGGCCGGGCGGGTGGTGGACGGCGGCAGGCAGGCCTGCCATGATGCCGGCATCCCCTTGGCCGGAGGCCACACCATCGATTCACCCGAACCCTTCTTCGGCCTGGCCGTCACCGGCGAGGTCCGTTTGGAACATCTCAAACGCAACGACACCGCCCGCGCCGGGGATGTCCTGTTGCTCACCAAGCCCTTGGGCATCGGCATCCTGGCCACCGCCGGCAAACGCGGCAAGCTGAAACCGGAACACCGCCATATCGCCCGCGACCTGATGGTGACCCCCAACGCGCTCGGCAGCGAACTGGGGCGCTTGGAGGGCGTACACGCACTAACCGACGTGACCGGCTTCGGGCTGCTGGGGCATTTGGGCGAAATGTGCGCCGGCAGCAACGTGGCCGCCACGATACGCCTGGCGGACATTCCCTTGATCCCCGAGATCACGGCCTACCTGGAAGAAACTTGCTATCCCGACGCGACGCTCAGGAATTGGAAAAGCTGCGCTCCACATTTCGATGGCACGGCCAACATGAAAATCATCATCACGTTATGCGACCCGCAGACCAGTGGGGGATTGCTTATCGCTTGCAAACCAGGGTTGGTCGATAAAATAGTATCACTGAGCGAGCATTTCGGCACCCAGGCCAAGCCGATCGGCGAATTGCACGCGGGCCGCGGGGACCGGATGATCCGGGTACAATGAATCCAACCTTCACAAATTATTGTGAACAAGGCAGTTGTATTGCAGCTAAGAAGAATTAATTGCGCCGTAATTTTGGCGCACATTCTCAAACCAACCAAATTTCTGCTCCAATGGCCAAAAGGCTTTTAAGTGTAAAAAACATCGATGAGCTGCTGAACCATTACCGGAATGAGCGGCGGCGGCTGAACTTCCAATTGGACCAAGTGAAGAGTGCGATCGCCGACCTGAAGGCCCAACGTGGCGATGTTGAAGGCGATGCAGGCGCCGACGGCGATGCCGGGGAGGCCCGTGCAGCAACCAAACGGGGTCCAGGCCGTCCGCGCAAGCACCCGGTAGCCGCCACGAAGAAGCCCGGCAAACCAGGCCGCCCCAAGAAGCGCGAGCGCAAGGAGCGTCCCTTGAATGAATGGGACAACGCCGTGATTGAAGCCATCCAAAAGACCGGCCGCCTGATGCCGAAGGAGGAACTGCTGACGCATGTGTCCGCCTGGGCGGCCAAGCACAAGCCGCAACTTTCGCATGCGGAGGTGGAGGCCTTCCTCACCCGTACGCTCCAAAAGCTCAGCGGCAAGAAGAAGATGCTCGGCACGCATCACAGTGGACTGCGCCGGGGTTACCATTACGGCTTGCGGGAGTGGTTCTTCCAAAGCAGCGGCAAACTGCGCAAGCAGCATTATGACCGGCTTGTGCTTCAGCCCGAGGAAGAGCACGAGATGGCCTGATCGGGCCTTTCAACCAACGCGAAATGGCGGCATCGGCCGCCATTTCGCGTTCATCACCCCGGCGCTACCTTTACGCAAACCCCGGTATCCATGAAAAACATCCTTGCCGCCCTGGAACTCAAGGGGGACACCTCCCGCGTGGTGCAGCACGCCAGCGACATGGCCAAGGCCCTGGGCGCCCGGTTGTGGCTGCTGCATGTGGCAGCACCCGATCCCGATTTCGTGGGGTACGAACCGGGCCCCCAATACATCCGCGATGAACGGGCCGAGATCCTGAAGGAAGAACGGACCAAGCTCCACCTCCTGGTCGCGCAACTGGCCCGGGATGGCGTGGATGTCCGGCCCATCATGGTGCTGGGGCCAACGGTGGAGACCATCCTGCAGGAAGCCGGCCGCGTCGGGGCCGACCTGATCGTGATGGGCACCCATGGCCGCCGCGGACTGGCCAAGGCATTCCTGGGCAGCACCTCGGACGACGTGTTGCGCGCCAACCGCTTCCCCGTGCTCATCATTCCCACCCATGCCCAATAGCGAACGGACCGCCTTACGTCACTTTCCCATGAGGCACCTGCTCCCCGTGCTCTTCCTGTCATCCTGGCTCGGTGCCGCGGCCCAGTCCGACGGGTTCGGCGCCGGCATCATCCTGGGCGAGCCCACCGGCATCTCCCTGAAAGGCTGGATCGGCAATGATCGCGCCATCGACGGGGCCGTGGCCTGGTCGTTGCGCGGCGGGGCCTACTTCAGCCTGCACGCCGACTACCTGTTCCACAACATGGACCTGATCAAGCTGGCCAAGGGCCGCATGCCGCTGTACTACGGGCCGGGCCTGCGGCTCCGGTCGTGGAACGGCGGGCGGTACTGGGACCATGGCCGCTGGCACTACGGCGACGGCGGGCGGGTAAACCTGGGCATCCGCTTCCCGGTGGGGCTGGCCTATCTACCCGAGAAGGCACCGGTGGACATCTTCCTGGAGCTGGCACCCGTGCTGGACCTGCTCCCTGCCACGGATTTCGGGATCAACGGCGCGGTGGGCGCCCGCTATTGGTTCTGACCACCGCGCAGCGGCGATGCATCGAGCCTTGTGTTGCGGCCCAGGCGGCCGTGGTACAGCACCAAGTACACGGCAACGGCCACCAGGCTGCCGGTGAAGGCACCGGCCACCACATCCTCCGCGAAGTGCTGGGAGAGGTATACGCGTGAGTAGCCGAGCAGCACGGCCAGCACGGCCAACAGAATGGCCGCGCCCCTCCTGCCGATGATCACGGCCAAGGCCAGGCACATGCTGAAGGCCGCCGTGGTGTGCCCACTGGGAAAACTGAAGTAGTGGTGCAGCTCCACCCCGCCCACCAACGGCAGGCCCGGCATGTGCTCCAGGAACATCGAGGGCCTGTCAAACTCCTCGAACACCCGGCGTTTGAGCCACTGCACCACCAGGGCCGACAAGCCGGTGGCCAAGGCCATCATCAGGAAGGAACGCCAACTGCGCCACAGCAACGCCAACGACAGCGCCACCGCCAGCCACCCGCTGGCCAGCCACGTGATCCATGGAAAGACCGCATCACCCAGGCCCGTGTGGAACCCGTTCAGGGCGGTGTGCAGGGCGAAGCGGCCCATCCGCCAATGCGCCACCACGGCCGGCAGCAAGAGCAACAAACCGGTCAACAGAAAGGCCCGGAGGCTGTCCTGGCCGGCATTCCGCCGTGTGTTTACCGCCATCGGGACAAAGATCGCGACGGGATGAAAAAAGGCGTCGGGGCCACGGCCCCGACGCCTTCATTCCGCGCCCATGGCACGGTGCTCAGGATTTGTAGAAGCCCTTGGCGGCGGCCTGCTTCAGCGCCTCGCGGATGCCCAGCTTCGAGATGGTCCGCATGCCGGCCGCGCTCACCCGCAGCGTCACCGTGCGGTTCTCCTCCGGGATGAAATACTTGCGGTCCTGCAAGTTCGGCGCAAAGGTCCGCCGCGTCTTGCGGTTGGAGTGGCTCACCTTGTTGCCCGTGATGACTTGCTTTCCGGTGATCTGGCAGATGCGTGACATGGCAGTTCGATTTCGGGGCGCGAATGTAGCATGAAAAAGCCAATGTGCCATCGGAATGGCGCGATGTTTCCTTTTTGTCCCGGCGCACCGCGCCGCCCATGCAGCGCTTGGCGGCAACCACGTGACCGCCATTCACAAGCTCCTGCGCAACAGGTCCAACGCCGTCACCGTCGCCCGCTGGATCACCAGGCTGCGGGTGCCGGCGAACAGCGATTGCGCCGCCACCGTGCCACGGGGTCCGGCCACCGCCATCCACACCAGGCCCACCGGGGTTTCAGGCGTGCCGCCATCGGGCCCGGCCACGCCCGTGGTGGAAAGCCCCCAATCGCTCCCCAGCGCCGCACGGACGCCCTCCGCCATGCGCTCCGCCACCGGCCGGCTCACCGCCCCATGTTCGCGAAGCAGCGCCTCCGGCACGTCCAGCTCCTTGCGTTTCACCTCGTTCGCGTAGCTCACCACGCCGCCTAAGAAATAGGCCGAACTGCCCGGCACCGAGGTGATCAGGTGGCTGACGTGGCCGCCCGTGCAGCTTTCCGCCACGGCCAAGGTTTGGCCGGCCGCCTTCAACCGTATGCCGATGACCTCCTCCAGCTCCTGCCCACCCTCCCCGTAGATCAAGCCGGGGATCAGCCCGTACAACGCCTGCGCCTGCCGGTCCACCGCCGCCTTGGCCGCCACCGGGTCCGCGTTGGCGTAGCGGCTCAGCCGCAGCTTCACCTGCCCCGGCGACGGCAGGTAGGCCAACCGGATGCCGTCGGCGGCAAGCCCTTCCTCCCAGGCCGCGATGCGTTCGGACAGCGGCGTCTCCCCGATGCCCGCCGTGCGGATGGTGCGGTGTACGATGGACGGCGGGCTGAAGCGCTCCCGCAGGCGCGGCAGCACATGGTCGCGCAGGATGGCCTGCATCTCATACGGCACGCCGGGCATGCTCACATACACGCGCCCCTCCCGCTCAAACCACATCCCGCTGGCCGTGCCCACGGCGTTCGGCATGGGGATGCAGCTCTCGGGAAGCAGCGCCTGCCGCAGGTCGGCCTCCTTCACATGGCGCGGTTCCAGGCCCCGCCGTTCGAACAGCTCCACGATGTGCGCCTCCACCTCTGGGTGCCGCACCAGGCGGGTGCCGAAAAACCGGCACAGGCACCGTTTGGTGATGTCATCCTTGGTGGGCCCCAGGCCGCCGGTCACCAGCACCACGTCCGCCCGCGCCGTGCCCAACGCGTCCAGGATGTCGGCCTCGTCATCGCCCACCACCCGCGTACGGACGGGGCGGAAGCCCGACAAGCCCACCGCTTCCCCCATCCAGGCGGCGTTGGTGTTGATGGTCTGGCCGATCAGCAGCTCATCCCCGATGCACAGGCACTCGGCCGTCACTTCACGCGTGGTGGTCTTCATGGTTGTTGCCCCAAGGGACGACCAGGGGCCGGCAAAGGTTCATCCATGCATCTCGGCGCTGGTGCCGTAGCGCGCCACCACGTCCGCCTCAAAGACCAGGAACTCCTTCCAGCGCGCATCCACGTCCACCCGGCCGCCGTATTGGCGGGCCAGGCCGATGAAGGTGCTGTAGTGCCCGGCCTCGCTCTCCATCAGTTCCCGGTAGAACGTGCGCAATTCCGGGTCGGCGGCCGTGGCCGACAACAGCTTGAAGCGCTCGCAGCTGCGCGCCTCGATCATGGCGGAGAACAGCAACCGGTCCACCAGCCGCTCCTGCGCATCGCCATCCTTGCGCACGAAGGCGAGCAGCTCGTTCACATAGCCGTCCTTGCGCTCGGGCCCCAGCTCCCAACCCCGCTCCTTGATGCGCTGCACCACCATGCCGAAATGGGCCATCTCCTCCCCGGCGATCGCCGTCAACTCCTCCACCAGGTCCGTCAACCCCGGATGGCGCACGATCAAGGACATGGCGTTGCTGGCCGCCTTGTGCTCGCACCAGGCATGGTCGATCAGCAGCGTGCGCAGGTCTTCCCTGGCCAAGGCGGCCCAGCGCGGATCCGTGGGCAAATGCAATCCAAGCATCTGGCGGTTTCGGGCAAAGGAACGCATTCCCGCAGGCCTTGGGGAAGACGGGGATGCCCCAAGACGCTGCAAGGGCGACAATTTCCGGAAATTGTTCCTTCCCTTTAGCCTTCCCCTACGGTGTTTCCCGCATCCCCAACCGTCTTGCACGCTTAACACATGCACAGACCGGGCATGAGTTATCAACAATTTCGCTTCCGGCAGAAATCGGATACCCGCCGGTGCCTGATGTTGCCATTCTTTCGGAATGCCTGCGAATGACGGGAAAAACCTGACAAACCACCGCTTCATGACGCCCAACAAAAAGCCGCCGGGTACGCGTGGGTAGAATTTGGTTGCCTTATGTTGAAAACTTTATGTTATTGCTTGCAAAGATTGGATTCGGATACTTTGGGCATCCTGCTCCGGTGCTCCCACCTGCGATATCCGCAAGGAATGGCCGGGTACCTGAGTGGAGATAAACCAGGACCCCTAAATCCCAAACCCATGGACCCAACGCGAACGTGTGACCACCAAATCCCCTATCCCGATCAACCAAAACCCGATTCCATGAACCGAAAAGAACCCAACCCAAACAACCGGACCCAATGGTGGCGGATCCTCCCCTTGCTGGTCTTGTTGACCTTCGCCGGAAGCTTGGCCGCCCAGTACTGCAATTCCGTGCTGCCGGTGCCGACTGATGATTATTTTTCCAACGTCACCTTCGCAGGCATCAATAACACCAGTGGTGCTGCACCGAGCGATGCACCCGTGGATTACACCGCGCAGACGGCCAACGTTGACGCGGGCGGCAGCTACAACCTGACCGTCACGATCGTGGCACCTTTCGGGGGGGATGTGGCCTACGCATTCTTCGACTGGGACCAGGATGGATACCTGGATGGTGCGGGGGAGGTGTACACGATCGGCACCAACATCGGCTCCGGCACGATCACGGTTCCTATCGCCGTTCCGGGCACGGCGCTCCCCGGCACTACCCGAATGCGTGTGATGGTGGGTTATCCGTTCTACGAAACATGGCCTAACCCCTGTGTCGATGATAATTGGGGCGAGGCGGAAGACTATTCCGTGGACGTGACCGTACCCGCGTGCGCTGCACCCCTCGGGGCCCTGGTGAGCGGGGTGACGCCTACGGAGGGGTACTTCACCTGGACCGACAACGGGGCCGATAGCTATGATTGGGAACTGCGCGATGATGGCGGCAATCCCGGTGATGCCGGAGCATTGCTGTCGGGGAACGTCCTTTCGGGCACTCCTTCCATCCATCTCTCCCCGCTTACGCCCAACACCACCTTTACCGCCTATGTGCGCAGCGATTGCGGTGGCGGCAATCTTAGCCCATGGGCTTCCGTGACCTTCACCACGCCTTGCGCTGCGGCAACGTTGCCGTTCGCAACCGACTTTGAAGCCTTGTTGATGCCCCCGGTCTGCTGGGCAGCGGACAATTCCTCCGGCCTGCTCCAGGCCGTGTACTCGGCCCCGGGCGATGGCATAGCCAATGGCCCCAGCAGCAACCCCGGCGATTCAGCCTGTGTGCGCTTCCTCTTCTACAGTGTCCCTTCAGGCTCGGCTACACTTTCCAGCCAGGAATTCGACCCCGCCCCCGCCAACTACCGTGTTCGGTTTGACGTGGCCGGCGCAGCCTATCCCAATGCCATAGACAGTGTCTACCTGGAAAGCTCGGCCGATGCCGGGGCCACGTGGACCGTGTTGCAAGCCATGAGCAACGAGGACGGCGTGGGGGTGCTGAGCACCGTTGCCGCAACGAACAGCGGTTTTGTGCCTTCAGGCCTAAGTGCGTGGACCACCTTGGATTTCCCCCTGCCCACCGGCACCAACATGATCCGTTTCCGCCCCGTGTCCGGATACGGGAACTTTGTGTACATCGACAACGTGGTGGTGGAGGAAACCCCGAGCTGCCTGCCGCCCACGGCCCTGACCGTCTCCAACATTACCAACAACGCAGCCGACCTGTCCTGGACGGCCAGCCCCTCCAACCCCGCGAACGGCTACCAATGGGAAGTGCGCAGCAGCGGCAGCCCCGGCGATCCCGGCGCGGATGCCAACGGCACCACCGGGGCCGGCGTGACCACGGATGTTGCCACGGGGTTGACACCAAATACAAGCTGCACCTTGTATGTGCGGAGTGATTGCGGCGGCGTTTTCAGCACGTGGGCTGCCACCACGTTCAAGACATTGTGCGATCCGGCCACCCTGCCCTATGCCTCGCCCTTCGAGGAAGTGGTCGTTCCGCCGAGCTGCTGGACGGTGAATGACGGGGTGAACTTGATCCTGGCGGCCTATGGACCGAATTCCGGCTCCTATGGCAATGGGGCCAGCGGCCCGAGCGGCCTTCCCTCGGACACGGCATCCATGGCCTTCAACTTCTACGGCGTATCCGCCGGAACGGCCAGCTTGATCAGCAATGTGTTCACGGCGGCCCCGGCCAACCACCGGGTGCGATTTGATGTGGCGGGCAGGGCCTATCCCGGTGCCATTGACAGCGTCTACCTGGAAACTTCTGCGGATGGCGGTGCCACCTGGAGCGTACTGGAAGCCATGAGCAACGAGGACGGAATAGGCGTGCTCAGCACCCTCCCTGCGCAATCCGGTGCCTATTTCCCGGCCAGCGTGGCTGATTGGAACACGTTGAGCTATGCCATTCCGACCGGTACGAACCGGATCCGATTCCGTGCTGTTACAGACTGGGGCAACCGGGTCTTCATCGACAACGTGGTGGTGGAGGAAACCCCGAGCTGCCTGCCGCCCACGGCCCTGACCGTCTCCAACATCACCAACAACGCAGCCGACCTGTCCTGGACGGCCAGCATCTCCAACCCGGCCAATGGTTACCAGTGGGAAGTACGCA
>JAGFIV010000033.1 GCA_024103275.1 Flavobacteriales bacterium | reverse complement strand
CCCCGGCAGCGGCCATCAGCCGGGCGGCGGCGGCGCCGATGCCCGAGGCCCCGCCGGTGACGCAGACGACCTTCCTGTCCAGCCGCTGCCGGGCGAGCGGGTCGTTCGTCTCGTCGGTGGTCATGGCCAGCCTCCCCGGCCCAAGATGGGCTCGCCTTCCTCTCCGACCATTCGAGCCTTAAAGGGGTCAGGACTCTGTTAGGTTCCCTAAAAGAGTCCTGACCCCTTTAAGGCTCGCGATCCCTCCTCAGCCAACCAGCAAGGCCGACCACAGCAGGGCCAATCGTCACAGCGCAAGCATTATCTTAGCGCGTATGAGTCCTGACCCCTTTAGCTACACGTTGAAGTAGCGCGCCTGCGGATGATGGAGGACGATGGCGCTGGTCGACTGCTCGGGATGGAGCTGCCATTCGTCGCTGAGCTCGACGCCGACCCGCGAGGCGCCCAGCAGCTCGAGCAGCGGCTCCTGGTCCTTCAAGGTCGGGCAGGCCGGATAGCCGAAGCTGTAGCGTGAGCCGCGATAGCCCTGCTTGAGCAGGGCCGCCATCTCGCGCGCGTCCTCGTGGCCGAAGCCGAGCTCGGCCCGGATCTTGGCGTGGACGTACTCGGCCAGGGCCTCGGTCAGCTCGACGCCGAGTCCGTGCAACCGCACGTAGTCCTGGTAGCGGTCGGCCTTGAACCACTCCCGCGCCACGTCGGCGGCGCGCTGGCCCATGGTCACCACCTGCACGCCGATCACGTCGCGCTCGTCGCTGCCGATGTCGCGAAAGAAGTCGGCGATGCAGAGCCCGCCGCCCTTCGCCTGCCGCGACAGGGTGAAGCGGCAGAGCTCGGTCGTGCCCGCGTCGTCGAAAAGCACCACGTCGTTGCCCTCGCCCGCCGCCTTCCAGTAGCCGTAGGCCGCCTGCGGCAGGAACACCTTCTCGGCCTCCGCCTCGGCCACCAGATCCTGGAGGACCGGCCGCAGCTCCTTCCTGGCCCAGGCGAGAAAATCGCCGAGCGAGCGCCCCTCCTTCTTGTAGCCCCAGTGGAACTGGTAGAGCATGTTCTCGTTGAGGTAGGGCAGAAGCGCCCGAACCGGCACGCTCTCGATCACCTCCGCCCCCCGGAAGGGCGGCGTCGGCACCTCGACACCGTTGGCGAGTTGATCACGGCGAAGCTTCGTCTCGGCGAGATCGACCGGCCGGCTCAGCGGCATCGAGCCGTCATTGTGCTCGAGCGTGCGGTGTTTCCTGCCCGGCCGCTTCTTCCGCTGCTGCTTCGCTCCGATGTCGGCGAGGTAGGAATCGAAGCCGCCCTTGGTGATGGTATCCATCAGCTTGAGCCCGTCGAACGCATCCCGGGCATAGGCGACGCGGCCGGAATCGTAGGCCTTGACGCAATCGTCCTCGACATAGGCGCGGGTCAAGGCGGCACCGCCGAGGATCACCGGCAGATCGAGCCCGTCCCGGCCCATCTCCTCGAGATTCTCCCGCATCACCACCGTCGACTTGACGAGCAGGCCCGACATGCCGATCGCGTCCGCACGGTGGTCCCGCGCCGCCTCCAGGATGTTGCCGAGCGGCTGCTTGATGCCGAGATTGACGCAGCGATAGCCGTTATTGGTGAGAATGATGTCGACCAGGTTCTTGCCGATGTCGTGCACGTCGCCCTTCACCGTGGCCAGCAGCACCTTCTTCGCATCGGCCTTGGTGGAGCCCATCACCATCGCGCTCTTCTTCTCCTGCATGAAGGGCTCCAGCCAGGCCACGGCACGCTTCATCACGCGCGCGCTCTTCACCACCTGGGGCAGGAACATCTTGCCCGCGCCGAAGAGGTCGCCCACCACGGTCATGCCCGCCATCAGCGGCCCTTCGATCACGGCCACGGGGTCCACGTACTTCACGCGGGCCTCCTCGGTGTCGGCGTCGATGAACTCGGTGATGCCGTGGACCAGCGCGTGCTTCAGGCGCTCCTCCACGGAAGCTTCACGCCAGGCGGCCTGCGCGGCCACGGCCTCTTCCGAAGGCTTGCCCTTGAACTGCTCGGCGAAGGCCACCATGCGCTCGGTGGCATCGGGGCGGCGCGCCAGCAGCACGTCCTCCACGTGCTCCAGCAGGTCCTTGGGGATGTCGTCGTACACGCCGATCTGCCCGGCGTTCACGATGGCCATGTCCAGCCCCGCCTTGATGGCGTGGTAGAGGAAGGCCGTGTGGATGGCCTCCCGCACGGGCTCGTTGCCGCGGAAGCTGAAGCTGACGTTGCTGACGCCGCCGCTGGTGAGCACGCCCGGCAGGTTCTCCTTGATCCACTTCACCGCGGCGATGTAGTGCAGTGCCTGCTGCTCATGCTCGGGCAGGCCCGTGGCCACGGTGAGGATGTTCGGGTCGATGATGATGTCCTGCGGACGGTAGCCGGCCTTCTGCGTCAGCAGGTCCACGCTGCGCTTGGCGATGGCGCAACGCCGCTCGAGGTTGTCGGCCTGGCCTTCCTCGTCGAAGCACATCACCACGGCGCTGGCGCCCAGCCTGCGCACGATGCGCGCCTGCCGCAGGAATTCGGCCTCTCCTTCCTTCAGGCTGATGGAATTGGCGATGCCGCGCCCCTGCAGGCATTTCAACCCCGCCTCGATCACGGCGAACTTGCTGCTGTCCACCATCACCGGCACCTTGGCGATGTCCGGCTCCGCGGCGATCAGGTGGAGGAACTTGGTCATGGCCTGCACGCCGTCGATCAGGCCCTCGTCCATGTTCACATCGATCATCTGCGCACCGTTCTCCACCTGCTGGCGGGCCACGGCCACGGCCTCATCGTAGTTGCCGTTCTTGATCAGCTTGCGGAAGGCCGCGCTGCCCGTGATGTTGGTGCGCTCGCCGATGTTGATGAAGCTGCTGCCCTGGCGGGAGGCTTCGGCGATTACGCGGAGGGGTTCGAGGCCACTAAAGGCGGGTATGTTCATCGGGGGATCTGGGGCTGATTCCTGATTCCTGATTCCTGATTGCCTGCGTGGTCGCAATCAGGAATCAGGAATCAGGAATTGATCGCAACTGTTTCAGTCGTCCGGGATTGATGCTTCTTCGCTTCCGTCGCCAACGCCGCAATATGCTCCGGCGTGGTGCCGCAGCAGCCGCCCACGATGTTCACCAGGCCGTCGCGCATGAACTCGCCCACGAGGCGGGCCGTCACCTCGGGCGTTTCGCGGTATTCACCCATCTGGTCGGGCAGGCCGGCGTTGGGGTAGACGCTCACCAGGCAGGGAGCCTGCTCGGCGAGCACCTGCAGGTAGGGCCGCATCTGGGCCGCACCCAGCGCGCAGTTCAGGCCGATGCTGAACAACGGCACGTGCCCCATGCTGATCAGGAAGGCATCGATGGTCTGCCCGCTGAGCGTGCGCCCGCTTGCATCGGTGATGGTGACGCTGCACATCAACGGCACTCTTTCGCCGCGCGCGTCGAACACTTCTTCGATGGCGTAGAAGGCCGCCTTGGCGTTGAGCGTGTCGAAGATGGTCTCCACCAGCAGCAGGTCCACTCCGCCTTCCAGCAGCGCATCGGCCTGCTCCTTGTAGCTGGCCACCAGGTCGTCGAAGCTTACGGCGCGGAAGCCCGGGTCCTCCACGTTGGGGCTGAGCGAGGCGGTCTTGTTGGTAGGCCCGATGGCGCCGGCCACGAAGCGCGGCTTGGACGGGTCCTTCCGTGTGAAGGCATCGCACGCCGCGCGGGCCAGGCGCGCCGAGGCCAGGTTCAGGTCGCGCACCAGATGCTCGCATTGGTGCTCGGCCTGCGCGATGCGCGTGGCGCTGAAGGTGTTGGTCTCGATGATGTCCGCACCGGCCTCCAGGTATTGCTCGTGGATCTTCCGGATCGCCTCGGGCCGCGAGAGCGAGAGCAGTTCGTTGTTGCCCTTCAGCGATACGGGGTGCGCTTCCATGCCCTGCGGATGGAAGTCCTCCTCGGCAAGGCCGAGGCGCTGGATCATGGTGCCCATGGCACCGTCGAGGATGACGATGCGTTCCCGGGCGATGGATTCGATGTCCTTCATGCTGGTTCTTCTGTGCGTGCTTTCCGGTTGTGTCCAGCGTGGGATGAAAGGAAGGAACAGTGAAAGCGTGGGAAAGTGAAAGAGGCCGTATGCCTGGCCACCTCCATTCCTTTATCACTTCTTCACCCTTCTCACCTTTTTCACCCTTCTCACCGCATTCCAGAAAGACAAAAGCCCCACCCGATGTTCCGGATGAGGCAGCAAGGCACGAAGCCCGGGGACCTGATCACGGCTCATCTTCTCCCGCCTCGGCCTGTCGACCTCGGCGGGACTGGATTTGGCACCGATCGCTTCAGGGGCAATGGTTGCCAAGGCTTCAAAGGGCCAGTCCCTCCACCTTTCTGGATAAGCTCAACCGGAAAGAACGCGGGGCGAAGATAAGGTTTTGCGGAGGTCGCGGGCAATCGGGCTTTGCGCGCAGGCGCTCCGGATTGATGCACCACGCCGGTGGCGCCCGATGGAACAAACCGGAGGCCACGCCTTGAAGCTGATCGGCAAGCCCTGTCCGGTTTCCGGCTGGGCATGCACGCATCTTGCCGGGCTTGCCGCACCGTCGAGTCCGCCGGAGGTGGAGCGGTGTTCATGTTTCCGGCATCTTGATCAAGGAGGTATCGCCGGGATCGCGGTGGGGCACCCGGTAGAGGCACCACCAGGTAAGCAGCACAATGACGATCAGGCCCCAGTAGATGTGCTGCATCGCGGTGTTGATGGCCTCCTGCAGGAAGATGCGTGAAGCCTCGGGAAGCCCGGGATCCCCCATCACGGAAAGCATGTCGGTGGTGGAGGTGGGCGTGCCGGCCGGCGCCTGGGCCATGCGGTGGGAGATCGACGTGTTGAAGATGGCGCCCACCACGGCAGCACCGAGGCTCTGGCCCAGGTTGCGCGTGAACACGTTGGCCCCGGTGACCACCCCGCGCTGGTCCCAGCCCACCATGGATTGGATACCGACGATGGATGGCGTGGAGATCAGCCCGAAGCCGGCGCCGAGGAGCACCTGGTCCAATACGAGCAGGTACACGGGCTGCGGTTCGGGGATCAGCAGGAAGCCTACGCAGGCCGACAAGGCCAAGGCCGTCCCGATCATGGAGGTCTCACGGAAGCCGATGCGCAGGTAGATCCATCCCGATAACGCCGAGGCCGTGGGCCACCCGATGCTCATGCTGGCCAGGATGAAGCCCGAGGCGATGGCACCCAGCCCCAGATAGGCCTGGGTGAACGTGGGCAGGAAGGTCTCAGGTCCCATCATCGCCAGGCCCATGCCAGCCACCGCGAGGTTCGTGAAGACCAAGGTGCGGTGCTTCCATACCCAGATGGGCAGGATGGCGTAAGGCGTCCGTTTTTCCACCCGGTAGGACCCATAGGCCAAGGCCAGTACCACTGCAAGCAGCGTCATGCTCTCCACGGATGCCCAGGCCCAGCTTTGGCCGCCTTCCAACAGGAAGATGAACAGCAAGCTCAGTGTGGCCGTCACCAGGATGGCCCCGGGGTAATCCACCTTGACATCCTTGCGTTCCACGTGCTCAGTGAAAAACCGGACCAGCACGGCAATGGCCACCAGCCCGATGGGCAGGTTGATGAGGAAGATCCACCGCCAACTGGCATATTCGGCCAAGGCACCACCCAGCGCAGGCCCCACGATGGCGCTGATGCCCCACATGCTGGAGAGGTAGCCTTGGACGCGCGCACGTTCCTCCACCGTATAGATGTCACCGGCGATGGTGTTCACCGTGGCCATGATGGATCCCGCACCAAGGCCTTGCAAGCCGCGAAAGAGGATCAGCGAGGCGATGTCCCAGGCCGCTGCCGATGCCGCCGAACCGGCCAGGAAAATGGCGATACCGTACAGAAGGATGCGCCTGCGGCCAAAAAGATCCGACAACTTGCCATACAGCGGGATGGTGACCGTTTGCGCCAAGAGGTAGATCGAGAAGACCCAAGAGATCTTGTTGAACCCTCCCAGGTCACCGACGATCTGCGGGATGGCCGTCGACACGATGGTGGAGTCCATCGCGGCCAAGGCCATGGCAAGCATCAAGGCCACCAGGATCCACCCCCGCTTCAACTGACCGGTTTCCGTCATCGACGTGCCGCGATCTTAAGGACCGGCGAGGTAAACGCCGTAGGCGTTGGTTCTGTGCGGCGGACCCGGTCATGGGAACCGTGCACCGCTGTACTCCGCCGGCCAGCCGTACACCGTGGCATGCCACTTCTGCGGCATCCGCACCCAGCGGCTCCCTCCCGGGGCTGGATTGGCACGAAATAAGGCAGCTTCCATCTGAACTTCTTGCGCAACCGTATCGCGACCTCCATGATCTCCTCATTCATCTCCATCATGGGTCATTCCTGCACGAACACAACCGACGCTTTGGATTCCTCCCGGCTCATGCCAGGCTTGCTCAGCAGTTCCATGCAGGTGATGAATGAGATCAGCACCGATTGACCACAAATAGCATCTGCCGCCGACCGATCACCTCGCAATAGGTATACCAGCAACAGCCGCTCACCACTCATCACCCCACTTGCGTTGAAGCTCCACCGGATCTTCCTCCATCTGCAACACGCCCACGTATTTGTATCCGTCAACGGGCTTCCTGGTCGCAGTGTTTCTTGCCCTTGCCTTTCGCAAAAGCGCCTGCATCCGCTGTCTGGACATGCCCCGCTTCAGGATAAACGCATGGCCCCATGTTACATGCGTCCCCGGGTCTCCGTTCCTCCACTACTTGTCCCCGATATACTTCGCCAGCCATCCGAACACCGTATCGTGCCACAGGCGCGAGTTCTGCGGCTTCAGCACCCAGTGGTTCTCGTCGGGGAAGCGCAGGAACTCCGAAGGGATGCCCTTGGCCTGCAAGGCGGTGAACACGCCCAGCCCCTGCGACAGCGGGATGCGGTAGTCGTGGTCGGAATGGATCACCAGCATGGGCACGCTCCAGTCCTTGGCGTGCAGCATCGGGTTGAAGGTGTCGTACTTGGCCGGGTGGTTGAACACGTCGGCGCCCACCTCCCAGTCGGTGAACCACAGCTCCTCGGTGGAATAGCCCATGGCGCGCTGGTCGAAGACGCCGTTGTGCGACACCAGGCATTTGAAGGCATCCCGCCACACGCCGGCGATCCAATTCACCATGAAGCCGCCGTAGCTGGCGCCCAGCGCGGCCGCGCGGTCGCCGTCCAAGAAGGGATAGGTCTTCAGCGCGTAGGCCCAGCCCTTCTGCAGGTCCTCCAGCGGACGGTCGCCCCAGTGCTGGCTGATGGCGTCGGTGAAGGCCTGCCCGTAGCCGGTGCTGCCGTGGAAGTCGATCATCACCACGGCGTAGCCCGCGCCGGCGTAGGTCTGCGGGTTCCAGCGGAAGCTCCACGATTCGCTGAAGCTGCCCTGCGGACCGCCATGGATCAGGAAGGCCACCGGGTACTTCTTCCCTTCCACGTAGTTGGCCGGCTTGATCACGTAGCCATGCACCGTTTCGTTGTTCCAGCCGGAAAAGCTGAACTGTTCGTATTGCCCGAAGGCGAGCGTTTCCAGCTCTTTGTTGATGGCGGTGAGTTTGGTCGCACCCTCGTCGATCAGCTTGGACTTGGGCTTGGCAGCGAACAGTTGCGAGGGGTGGTTCAGGCCGCTCTTCAGGAACACGAAGCCCTTGGGCGTTTCGAAGAAGGCGTCCATGTGGCCGTCCTTGCTCATCGGCGTGACGGTCCCCTTCTTCACGTCGATCCGGAAGAGCTTGGTGCGGCCCACATCCTCGGCAGTGACCAGCAGGCTCTTGCCGTCCTTGCTCCACTTTATCGCACCCACGCTGCGGTCCCAATCGCCCGCGAGCGTGGTCACGTTGCCGGAGGCCAGGTCGCGCAGCTTGATCCAGAAGCGGTCCGCCTCGAAGCCGGGCCGCTGCATGGCCAGGTAGGCCAAGGTCCTGCCATCCGGTGATATGCGCGGGCTGGCATCCCAGGCCTTGTTCTCGGCGGTGAGGTTGGTGGCCGCACCGCCTGCGATGGGCACGCTCCAGATGTCGAAGTTGGTGCTCCACGGCTCGGTGCTGCCCGCCGTGCGGACGCTGTAGTACACGGTCTTCGAATCGGGTGCGATCCAATAGTCGCCTTCATCGCCCCACGGTTTGGAGGGCACGTCGCCATCCAGCCCGTCGGTGATCGCCACCGGAGCGTCGCCGGCCATTGGCACGTAAAAGAGATGGTTGCGCGTGCCGTCCTCCCATGTGGACCAGTGGCGCACGAACATCTTGGTGTACACCATGCCGGTGGCCTTGTCCTTCTTGCGCGCCTCGTTCCGCTCCACGGTGCAGGCGATCTCGTTACCCTTGCACTCCGGGAATACCGCCAAGGAGACCACCAGGCCCTTGCCGTCCGGGGTGATGCGGAAGCTGCCCACGTCCAGCGGCAGGGTGGTGACCTGCGCGGCCATCTCCCCCTTCAGGTCGGTCTTCCACACCTGGGTGATGCCGTCGCTGCCGCGGCCCGAGAGGAAGTAGATGCTCTGGCCGTCCGGGCTGAACTGCGCGCCGTTGGCACCACCCTCGGACACGCCGAGCTTTACCTCGGGCTTGGCCGGATCGCTGAGGTCCTTCATCCACAGCGTGGTCACGCCCTTGTTGTTCTCCATGTCGGTGGCCCGCACGTTGAATATGGCGTAGCGCCCGTCGGGGCTGACGTCCAGGCCGCTGATGCGATCGAGCATCAGCATCTTTTGGTAGGTGAAGGGTTGCATGGGTTGGGCTTCAAGGATCCCGGAAGGGAACGCGCCACCCATCAGAAGGGTGCCGGCAGCAATGGCGATTCGCAGGTTCATGGTTCGCAGGGCATCAGCAATGAAGGCTGCAAAGTACGATCCGGTTGTTTTCCGGCACGCAAGCGGAAAGGCTTTCACACATGGTCAGGAGGCCACTCTGAACAACGGACCGACCAACACCACGTTCGATTCGGTTTGCGTGAATTAAGTTGAGATCCTCAACATCACTGGTCAAGGACGCTCACTCCAAGAAGCGCTCGAAGGTCGCGGGGGTGATCACATCGAATGTGGAGCCGGGGTAGGCCTTGGTGAACGTGAGCGGTGGCTTTGCCTTGGCCTTGGGCGACCACTTGATCTCCATGGCCTGCAGTTTTCCGTTCCGCTCTTCCACCAGGTCGATCTCCTGTTGTTGGGCCGTTCGCCAATAGTAAAGTCGGGACCCAGCACCTAGATAATCATTGCGTTTGTGCAATTCACCGACCACGAAATTCTCCCACAGCGCCCCCATGTCCTGTCGTTGCGCGGCGGGCGAGAGGTCTCCGATCACCGCATTGCGGATCCCGTTGTCCCAGAAGTAGACCTTCTGTTTGGAGCGGAGCTCGGTGCGCAAATTCCGGCTGAATGGTCCCAAGCGGAACACGATATAGCCCTGCTCCAAGTACTGCACATATTGCTCCGCGGTCTTCATGTCGATGCCCACCGTGCGGGCCACTTCGCTCATGGAAACCTCCTGCCCCACCTGCCAGGCCAAGGCGCGCAGCAGGTCCACCAGGGCACGGGGCTTCCGGATGCCGGTGAGCGCCAGGATGTCCTTGAACAGGTAGCTGTCCGCCAATTCGCGCAGCACCCGTTCCCGGTCATCACCGGCGGTGAGCACTTCGGGATACAGGCCCGTCACGAGCATTTCGCCCAGCCTGCCCCGAGCGGCCATCAGTCCTTGGTACTCCCGGATCTCTGCCCAGGAGACCGGATGGAGGCGGTAGGTCCATTTACGGCCGGTCAGGGGTTCCTGGATCCGCGCATTCAATTCCAAGGCTGAGGAACCGGAAAGGATCACCTTCCGGTGCAACTGATCGATCATCATCTTGGCGGCAAGGCCCACCCCATCGATCCGCTGGGCCTCATCGATGACCACCACTTTCGCTTTTCCGATAAGTCGCGCCAGCTCTTCCGCACCCACATCGGTCAGCGAACGCTGGGCAAGTGGGTCATCGCCATTGAAGCGGACCACATCCGGCAAGTCCCTGGTCAGTTCATTGATCAACGTGGTCTTGCCGGTCTGTCTCGCACCCAGCAACACGATGGCCTTCTTGCCCTTCAACCGTTGGTGAAGTTTGGGAAGCAGCGTGCGCGGGATCATGTTTTTGAGGATTATATTCCGTAAATATTATAATTTTCTCGGAATACAATCCTCCTTTCTTGCTTTACTCAACCCCATTCCTGAACCCACCCTCCCCCTCGGAATCCCGGCGTACCAGCTTGAGGGACCTCTGCAAGCAGGGAAGAAAGCAACGCTGGCCGAGAGCCTCAGCCAGCTCTACGCCGCCAGCGCAAACTGCGTGCGCACCAATTCCAACAACTCCAGCACCACGCGCGGGTCGCGCTCGGTGACCAGTTTCAGGCGGTGCTCCTTGAAGTTGGGCAGGCCCTTGAAGTAGTTGGAATAATGGCGGCGCATCTCCACCACGCCCTCGTGCTCGCCCTTCCACACCAGGCTGCGCTCCAGGTGCTCCCGTGCGGCATCCACGCGGTCGTCGAGCGTGGGCGGGGGCAGGTGCTCGCCGGTGGCGAAGTAGTGCTTGATCTGGTTGAAGATCCACGGCGCGCCGATGCTGGCCCGGCCGATCATAATGCCGTCCACTCCGTAGCGGTTGCGGTATTCCTGGGCCTTTTCCGGTGAATCGATGTCGCCGTTGCCAAAGATGGGGATGTGCATCCGCGGGTTGTTCTTCACTTCGCCGATCAGCATCCAGTCGGCCTCCCCCTTGTACAGCTGGGCGCGCGTGCGGCCGTGGATGCTCAGGGCCTGGATGCCCACGTCCTGCAGGCGTTCGGCCACCTCCACGATGTTCTTCGTGTGGTCGTTCCAGCCCAGGCGTGTCTTCACGGTCACAGGAAGCTGCACGGCCTTCACCACCTTCTCGGTGAGGCGCACCATTTTGTCCACGTCCTGCAGCAGGCAGGCCCCTGCGCCCTTGTCCACCACCTTTTTCACCGGACAGCCGTAGTTGATGTCGATCAGCTCCGGGCCGGCCTGCTCCGCAATGCGCGCGGCCTCTTCCATGGCGTCCTCGCTCCCGCCGAAAAGCTGGATGCCCACCGGCCTTTCCTCGGGGAAGATGTCGAGCTTCTTCAGCCCCTTGGCGGCTTGGCGGATGAGGCCTTCGCTGCTGATGAACTCGGTGTACATCAGGTCGGCGCCGTGCTTCTTGCACAAGGCACGGAAGGGCGGATCGCTCACGTCCTCCATCGGGGCGAGGAGCAAGGGGAAATCCGGGAGCGTTATGGGGCCGATGCGGGGCATGGGGGTATTGCAAAAGTACAGGGTGAAGCACGGAAGCGATGGACAAGGATGGACGCGAATTCGCGTCCATTGGAACCAGCCCAGAATCATTCCTTGTGGAAGGGATTGCGCGAGGCCTCCTGCGTCGGCCTGCGCGCGTTCCCTGAGGGGGAGGCTTCGATCGGCCTGCCCGCTGCGCGGGCTTGGCCTGAAAGCCGAAGGCCGCTTTCCAAGCAAGCTTCCTGGAAGGGATTGCGCCCTGCGGGCGCTTTCCCCAAGGGGGAGGCTTCAATCGGCCTGCCCGCTGCGCGGGCTTGGCCAGAAAGCCGAAGGCCGCTTTACCAAGCAAGCTTGGCCGCGGCCCTGTGGAAGGGATTGCGCGAGGCGCGCTATCCCCGAGGGGGGAGGCGTCGATCGGCCTGCCCGCTGCGCGGGCTTGGCCGGAAAGCCGAAGGCCGCTTTACCAAGCAAGCTTCCTGGAAGGGATTGCGCCCTGCGGGCGCTTTCCCCAAGGGAGAGGCTTCGATCGGCCTGCCCGCTGCGCGGGCTTGGCCAGAAAGCCGAAGGCCGCTTTACCAAGCAAGCTTGGCCGCGGCCCTGCGGAAGGGATTGCGCGAGGCGCGCTATCCCCGAGGGGGGCGGCTTCGATCGGCCTGCCCGCTGCGCGGGCTTGGCCTGAAAGCCGAAGGCCGCTTTCCAAGCAAGCTTGTCCGCGGCCCTGTGGCAGGGGCTGCGCGAGGCGCGCTATCCCCGAGGGGGGAGGCGTTGATCGGCCTGCCCTCTGCGCGGGCGCGCCC
>JAGFIV010000027.1 GCA_024103275.1 Flavobacteriales bacterium | reverse complement strand
GGCATACCTCTTTTAATGCGGTCATACACTTTATCATTTTCACGGTATCGCAATACACGTTGTGTTCGGGTGATGTTGTCCAAAATGGCTTGTCCTTCAACCGTGTTTGGATAATATGGAATGTATTTTATTGGCATATCTTAATCGTTAAAAAACTGGTTTATCTTGTTATTCAATTTGGTGATATTGGCTGCAATGTCTTTGCTGTCCTCCAAATAGAGGAAATCAAATCGCTGATAGCCAAATTTTTCTTTGTTGAGTTTTAGAAACTCGGTTTCCACATAACTTTTCTTTTTCTGAAACACTTTGTCGGCTGCATAAACAGAACCTTTGGTTTCAATAAGCAGGGCTTTGTGTATTTTATCTTTTGCCGTTCGCTTCACAATCAAAAAGTCGGTGGTGTATTTACCAATGTTTTTCCAATACTTGCCTTCTTTGGCAAAGCAGTTAATCACAAACTCGGTTAAGCCACGTTCACCGTTGTAGTAAATCTCCAATTCCTTGTTTTTGAAATCGGCTAACTGCAAGGCTTTTTGAAGTGTTTCAATTTCAAAACCACTGCTTCCGCTACCGCCAAAGTTGTATGGTAAATAATGAAAAGTATGATTTTTAGATTTTACAGGCAGTGAATAATTCTTATCTGCTTTGAAAGTTTCATAAGTCGGAACAAAATTACCCATTCCTTGGGCTTCCAAAGTTTCTTTCATTAGTTGATAGGCTTTTTCAATTTCAGCAGTATCAATACTTACGCTTGCATTGGATTTATCCAGTTCCAAAATTTTAGTTGTGTCTGCTTCATTCGGGTAAAGTTTTGCGTTCTTCTCTACCTCTGTCAATCGTTCTGCAATCAATAATTCTGCTTGCTTAGGAATTACTTCTGTATCGGTTTGCAAATCCCGTTTGATGCTGAAAGCCAGACGGATTTTTGATTGAATAGTGTGCAGGTCGTATAACTCATTGAAATAACGCTGACCTTTTTTTTCATAAGAAACGGTTTCAAATATTTCGTTCAGTTCGCTATCATATTGGTGTAACAGTGCTTCTGAAATCAAACCAAAACTTTCTCTTGAAATTTCAAAAAGCCATTGATTGAAATTGGCAAATGCGATTCCTGTTTCATTGATAACATCAATTTCGCCTGTGTCAATATTGGCAATGTCACTGGTTGTTATCAGGGCAGACGCTTTGAAGTTCTCAATGTTTTTAAGCAAAACATTTAGTTTAGCTTTTGTATTCGGTGTTTCTTCTTCATCAATTGCCTGATAGGTTACTTTCATTTGATAGAAATCCACTTTCGGCAATTGCAAAAAGTCCAATCGGGAATGTCTGTCAATGGTCTCAGGTTTTCCAGTTCGCTTAGTGTTGTTCAGTTCTTCAATGCTTGTGTTTTGCTCTTGTTTAAGTTGTTTGTTTAGAATTTCAGCATTGTCTTTGTTCAGCCAAATCAAAGCGGTTTCTTCTTTGCCCTTGTCCACTTGGCGTAAACATCTGCAAGAAGTCTGTAAAACCATATTTTGAGGGCTGTCGCCTTTTTGAGAAAGTATTACGCCTGTTAAACTTGGGCAGTCCCAACCTTCTTTTCCAACCTGAACTAAAAGAATGTAACGCTTTTTGGAAATGGGTAAATCCAATGAACGAAACTCTAACTCGCTTCCTTCAGGTTGCGGATGTGCTTTGTTTCCTTTATGAAAGCGTAAAATTTCAATGGGATTTATTTTCAATTCACCTGTAAGGAACGGATAAACTTCTTCCTCTAATACTTCAATATTGCTGCAATAGATAGCAACTTTTGCAATCGTTCCGTTTTCGTAAACCTTATTTTTATATTGGTTGTCGAAATCCTCAATGCCTTGTTTAATAATTTGGAAACGGTCAAGGTTTTGCCCGATTTTTACTGTTGGTGTTTTTAGAAATTTCCTGATTGCTGTTACAAGCGGATAGTAATAAACTGTATTGGTGATTTGAGAGAATTTAAACTCATAATCGCCTACTTTGATTTTTTCGGCACTTTGCAAGTAAGGCGTTCCCGAAAAACCTAAAACGGTTGTGATGTTTCCTTTGCTGTGCCAGTAATTAACGGCTTGCCTTAATTTGATGTCGTCTGTTGCTGCGTGGTGAACTTCATCTATGAGGATGGATAAATTCGGGATTTGACCGAATAATCGTTTCAGGTCGTTTGTTGTGTCTTTTTCTTCTTCGTCTAATTCAAGTTCTGTTTGTGCATTGAATTTGAAACTTTCCAAAATCACTTTTTCAGCGTTCACTACAAACACTTGCCCGAATGGATTAGGCAAACAAGCATTTACTTTTTGAGCATTCGGGTTTCTTGCCTTGTTACTTTTCTTTGCTGTTTTCTGCTCGTCCAAAACTTCAAACTTCAACAATTTTTTCAGGTTACTTGCTGATGGTTCGGACAATACCCAAGAAGGGTCAAAGTTTTCAATCGTTTTTAAACTCGGAACAATGGAAGATTTCAAGCCCGAAGGAATAAGCACTAAAAAATTGTGTGCAAATGCCTTGTTTTCGGGTTCGTTGGCGGCAAAATACAAGTCAAGATAAATGAAAGCAGCCATCAGGAAGGTTTTACCTGCTCCCATCGGCAAGCTCATTAAATAGTCGGCATAGTTTACATTGTAAAAAATGCTTTTAATGATGGTGTCATAATCTAACGAAGCGGGATTTGCTTTGATTAGTTTTTCCAGTTCAGGGATATATGTTCCGTTACCGTTTTTCTGTCTTGCAAAGTCAAAGAGTGCAAAAGCATTTTTATTTTGAGTTAAATACTCTCTTGCAATTTGGTTGATGTCAAGTTTTGCAAGGTCAGTTCCGTTGGTGAAAAAGCCCTCTGAAAAAAGTTGCCAAAGCGGTTTGTTTTGTCCTTGAATTTTCAGGAACAAATACGTTTCAATTGCTTCAATTTGCGTATCACGCAAATGTCCTTTGTCACGAATATATTTAACCAAATCACGAATGTTGCAGTCGTCAGACTGCAACCATTCGTTTTTCTTTTGTCTTATGATATAATGAAGCATTACTTTTTCTTGTATTTAATTTTCTGTTCTGCTGCTTTCAGTACTTTGTCCGCCAAATTTTCGTCTTGTAAGTCATAAGCAACTTTGTCACTCAGCCACGCAACCAAAAGTTCTTCCTTGTCCAGTTTGTAGAATTTGGCAAACTTCAAAACCTGTTCTTTGGTCGGTTTCCTGTCGCCACGTTCAAACTTGCTGATAATAGCTTGGTCTATTTCCATTTCGGCAGCTACCTGTCGAAGGAACAACCCTTTTTCTTCTCTTGCTTTTCTGATTATGTCACCGAAGCTATTCATAAGACAATATGTGTTTTGACAAAACTGGTCAAAAATATGTATTATTTTCCGATTGTCAGTCCGTGCGGTGGAAAAAATTTATCTCTTTTGGTTTTGCGAAGGGTCGGGTTTGTGTGTCGGGCAAAACCAAATGTGCTAAATGTGCGGCTGGTAAGAAAAAATTAAAAATGCGGGTGGGCAAAAATTTTAAAAACATTCTGGTCGGCTTTGAGTGTCGGCTCGTTGGTCTGTGTCAAGTTGTTAAAGAACTGTCCGGTTAAAAGTCCGCTTAATTGTCAGGTTGTAAAGTCTCCGTTTTTCAGTCGTCATTGTCAGGGTTGCACTGTCTTTACGCTTGCCTGTAACTCGTTAATAGACGCAACTGCTCACTGGACTGTTTCTATTGGAGTTCGCTGAAAACCAACGAGTTGAGAAGGGCAGGGCGCAAAAAATGAGTTGCGTCTATCGTCCACAAGGGCATGGTGCGTGGTGTGGGTCATAGGTTGTCCAAGGGGCTTTTGATCAGGCCGAGGCGGGCATTGGTTACCTCGGCGTAGAGGAGGGTGGTCTTGATGTTGGCGTGCCCGAGCAGCTTCTGGATGAAGGCGATATCGGTACCTGCTTCCAAAAGGTGCGTGGCATAGGAGTGGCGCAGGCTATGGATGCCGATATCCTTGTTGATGCCCGCCCGGTTCAAGGCTTGTTTAAAGACGGCCTGGGCACTGCGGGCAGTGTAGGCCCCGCCATATTGCCCCTCGAACAGGTGTTCCTTCGGGCGGTATTCCTTGAAATAGGCGCGGAGTTGTTCCAGAATGCTGGTGGGCAGGGGAACATAACGGTCCTTCTTGCCCTTGGCCCGCCGAAGGTGTACCTGCATGTTGGCACCGTCGATGTCCTTCACCTTAAGTGCCACCAGTTCGCTCACGCGCAAGCCCATGCCATAACAAAGGCGCAGCATGGTGTTGTGCTTCAGGTTCGGCGTATGGTCAAAAAGCCGTTTCACGTCCTGCGGGCTGAGGTGCTTGGGCAAGGTACGCGGTTTTTTGGGCCGTGGTATTTCCGCGAAGAATTTTTCCCGGTGCAAGACCTGTTCCACATAGAACTTGATGGCGTTGAGCCTGCTGTGCAAGGTGGCCTCGCCCAGCTTGAGTTCGTTGATGCAGTACAGCAGGTAGCTGCGAATCCTTTCGGGCGTGAGGGAGTCCACCGGCGTGGAACCCAGGGCCTGGAGCAATTGGGCGAACTCATTCCGGTAGGTGCGTTCCGTGTTGGGGCTGTAGCCTTTCAGCCGGAGGGTGTCGAGGAAGCGCTGCATGGCCGCAGTATTTTCCCGTGACAGATGGGCCGGAACCTCCGGGGAGATCGGCTTTTCGTGCAGGCCGAATTGCTGGCGGTATGCGGCATTGTCCGCTACATACCAGGCTTTCAGGCTGCGCGACCAGCGGGCACCGGGCAGCTGTTTCACCCGGGCAATGAGTTCCGCATGGTACGGGAAGCGGACCAGGATCACCGCCCGTTCACGGTGTACGGCAGGCTGGAACACCACGTCCGAAGGCCAAGCCTCGGCAGGAACAGGGGAACTTGTCGGCCTGGCCATGAGTGCAAGATAAGCCGATGCCGTTCCGCCGGTCGTGGCCGAGGCGCGGTCACGCCTTCGCGCCCTTCCCGAACACCGATGCGATCCGCTTGCCGCCCATGACGAGCAGCAGGGTAACGGTGCCCACCACCAGGCCGATCGCCGCGCTGGCCAACACTTCGGGAATACTGGCGGCAGCATGGTGCAGCTGCGGGATGTTGTGCAGGAAGAGCCCGCCGGCCACGAGCAGCAGGGCCACGGTGCCAATGATGCCCAGGGCCTTGATGATCAGGGGCAGGGCCTGCACCAGCCCGCGGCCCAGGGCGCCCATGAAGCCCTTGCCGCCGGTGCGCGCGATCAGCTTCAGGCCCACATCGTCCATGCGGACGATCAGCGCCACCACGCCGTACACGCCCACCGTGGCAATGAGCCCCACCAGGCATACCGTGGCGATCCGCAGCCACAGCTCCTGGTGCAGCACGGTGCTCAGCGCGATGATGATGATCTCGATGGAGAGGATGAAGTCCGTGCGGACGGCATCGCGCACCTTCTGCTGCTCATGGTCCTGTCCGTCCGCGTGCGCCGCGGCCGGCGCGGCTTTTTCCCCGTGCCGGTGAAAGAAGAATTCAAAGATCTTCTCCACGCCCTCGTAAGCGAGGTAGGCGCCGCCCACCATCAGGATGATGGTGATGGCCAGCGGGAGGTACACGTTCAGCAGGAATGCCGCCGGGATGATGATGACCTTGTTCAGGAATGATCCCTTGGTGATGGCCCACAGTACCGGCAGCTCCCTGGAGGACACGAAGCCGGTGGATTTCTCGGCGTTCACCGCGAGGTCGTCGCCCAGGATACCGGCCGTCTTCTGCGAGGCCACCTTGGTGGCGGTGGCCACATCGTCCATCAGGGAGGCGATGTCGTCCAGCAGGGCGAAGAGGCCGGATGCCATGGGATGGGTTCGGGGCTGCGAAAGTATTCAGCGGCGCCAGCGGTCGTGGGTTATCCGCAACGATGAACACGGATGCATACCGTCAGAGCCCGCGCATCCCGGCACCTGCATCCGTGTTCAGTTGCTTTCAGCCGTAGTTGGAACGCAGGAACCCGGCCTAGAACGCTTCCTTCAGGAACCAATAGGCCAGCAGCAGGCACCACACCAATTTCACCCCGGTGCTTAGCAGGAAGCCCACAAATGAGCTGAAGGCGATGCGCAGTGCATGGCCGTGGTCGCCCTGGTTGGCGATGTACTCCCCGATGAACGCACCGACGAAGGGGCCGAGGATGATGCCCAAGGGGCCGAGCAGCACGCCCACCAAGGCCCCGATCAATGCGCCGCGCTCGCCCAGCTTGGTACCGCCCCGCTTCTTCACCGCCCAGCTCGGCAGCACGTAGTCCACCACGGTGAGGACCAGGGTGATCAGGCCCGTGATCAGGAGGAATGCCGTGCTGAACTCGGCGCCCTTGGTGAAATGCAGGAGCAGCAGCCCGGCCCAGGAGAGCGGCGGGCCCGGCAGAACCGGAAGAAAGCTGCCCAGGATGCCGGTGATCAGCAGGATGACGGCCAGGAGGAGCAGCAGGGTTTCCATGCGGCTTGAAAATTACGGAGGGGCACCTGCACGAAGAAAAGCCCACACCAAGGCGGGGCAGGCCCGTGCACCCCGATGAATGACCGGGGCCGCAGCATCCCGCCAGCGGCCGGGCCGGTCATGTGGGCCGGTATGCCGAGGGGGTCCTTAGCTTTGGGTTCTTGTGCGGGGCGGACCCGTAGACGGTCCGCCCGTTCCTACAATAATAAAAAGATCACATATGGCATTTGCAGTTTCCAAATTGATGTCGGGCTCCTACTGGCTGAAGACCGGGCACCGGACGCGATACCCCAAACTCGGGCAGGACATTGATGTGGATGTGGCCGTGGTGGGTGCCGGCATCGCCGGGATCCTCACCGCCTACCACTTGGTGCAGGAAGGGAAGAAGGTGGCCCTCTTCGAGCGGTTCCGGATCATCAACGGCACCACCGGGAACACCACCGCGAAGCTTTCGGCCCAGCATGGACTGATCTATCAGGACCTGATCCAGCGCTACGGCAAGGACCGGGCGGGCGCATACTACAAGGCGAACATGGACGGGATCGAGGCCATCAAGCAGATCGACCTGCTGCTGGACCTGGGCAGCCTGGTGGAGAACGAAACCGTGTATGCCTACACCACGGACCCGGCGAAGGTGCCCTCGTTCAAGCGCGAGATTGAAGCCTACAGGGAACTGGGCATCCGGGGTGAATACCTGGAGGAAACACCGCTGCACTGGAGGATTGAGGCCGCGGTTTCCATGCAGGACCAAGGCATCCTGCACCCCGTGGAATTCCTGGACGGCGTGGTGAAGGCCGCAGCGAAGAAGGGGCTGGGCGTATACGAGGAGACCCTGGTGGAGGGCCTGGATAGGAAGGGCGACAGGTATGTGCTGGGCACGCGGGACGGTCTGAAGATCACCTGCGGGCACGTGGTGTACGGTACACACTATCCCGGGTGGGAGAAGGACGACTACTACGACCGGCTGCATGCACGCACCACGCAGGCCTTGGCCTACGAGACAAGAGAAAAGCTCTTCGAGGGTGCCCACATCGCGTATGATACCCCTTCGGTCACCCTGCGCACCATGGAGTACTTCGGGAAGCACTATTTCCTGATCGGCGGGCAGAGCCACATGACGGGCGATGGATTTTCCGATGAGGAGCGGTATGAACGGATCGAGGAATTGGCACATAAGCTCTTCGGGGTCACCGGTCCGGCCTTCAAGTGGTCTACCCACGACCTGATGACCGAGGATCACATGCCCTTCATGGGCCGCCTGTACCCCGACCTGCCGAACGTATACACCATCACGGGGCTCAATGCCTGGGGGCTGGCCAACTCTTCCGCCGGGGCCCTGATGATCACCGACCTGATCATGGGCCGGAGCAACCCGTACGTGGAGATGTACGACCCCTTCCGGAAGATCCAGCCCTTGGCGAAGGACAAGGAAAAAGAGCGCAGCAGCAGCACAGTCTCCAAGGTGGAGCAGGTGACCGTGGAAACCCTGGGGCCCGACAGGCAAACCGTGATTGAACGGGACGGAAAGCGGATCGGGGTGTACAAGGACCCGCAGGGGAAGGTGCACTACATGGACCTGGCCTGCACGCACATGGGGTGCCCCTTGGGGCTCAACGATGGGGATGGCACCTGGGATTGCCCGTGCCATGGCTCCCGTTTCGATAAGTACGGCAAGGTCATCTATGGCCCGGCCATGACGGACCTGAAGAAGGTGGATCCCTCGTGATCGGAGCCTAAGCAGGATCCGTGATCGCGGCAATGGCCGGGCGCATTGGGCGATCCCGGCCTTTTGCAATACCGATCCGCTGGTATCGGTGCGGCCCCGCGTACGGGTCGCAGCCGCAAAGCAAACGACAGTAAACAGCTATGAACGCATACAAACGCAAGATCAACCGAATGTCGGGGTAGCTGCGCTGAATGTTTGCACCGGAGTTCAAAAACAACCACTCCGGAAAACAACAACCCCATAAACCCCCAACAAGATGAACACGCAGAACAACACCGTCCGCCTGATCGGCAACCTGGGCCATGCACCGGAAGTGCGCGAACTGGCCCCCGGCCGGAAAGTGGCCCGCATGAGCGTGGCCACCAATGAGAGCTACACCAACACTAACGGCGAGCGCGTGACCGATACGCAATGGCACACCGTGGTGGCTTGGGGCCGCATGGCCGAGGTGGCGCAACGCCTGTTGGCCAAGGGCTCATCGGTGATCGTGGAGGGACGCTTGCTGCACCGCAGCTTCGAGGACACCGATGGCCTGAAGCGCTATGTCACCGAGGTGGTCCTGCGCGACCTGAAGGTGTTGGCCAGCGGCAAGCGCGGGCAGGCTGATGAAACCCGGGCGGCTGCCTGAACGGGTGGCCATTCAGGGCCGGACGGGGGCGCGGGAACGTGCCCCCGTCCGCGTTTCAGGCCGCCGTGGCCGGAGGTACGCGTACCACGCGGGTACATGCCAGCGACGGGTTGCCCGAACGGCGGCCCGGCCCCGCAGCCGGTGCCGGCGGTGGCCTACATGGCCCTTGTCCCGGGCTATCACCGGGCGCGGCGCAGGGCCATCACCATCCCCGCCACGGCCAGCGCACAGCCTGCCAGGAACACCCCCCACGCGAACGGGCCCGGCACATAGCCCGTCAGCTGTCCCAGCCCCGACCCGTCGGCCGCATCCACCGACCATGGCGCGGCGCCGGACCGGGCGATGTACCGAAGCGGGTCCAGCAGGAAGGAAGCCAAGATCACGGCGGCCCCCGTGGCCATCCAGGCCCAAGCCTTGGCACCCACCCGGAAGAGCGGGTGACGCCCCAGGCGGTGCAGCAGGAGCAGGCCCAGGGCCACCAGCCCCGCCGACACGATGCACGGGGCCAGCACCGGCCCCACCCAGGGTGCGGGGATCAGGAAGAGGATGTCCGGCTCCAGCAGGCTGGCGGGCCAGCCCAGGAAGACCTTCAGCCAGACGTAGTAGAACACGTCCCACACCCCGAACAGGATGGCGAACCAGGCGAAACGGGCCAGGCGCCTGCGCGTGAGCAATGCTCCGGGGGCCATCAGCATCACCAAGGTGGCCGCCTCGCGCCCCACTTCGATCAGGGCCAGTCCGGGGTCGATGGGTGCCAACGGGAAGCCGAAGCCACCGGGATAGTACAGCGCACGCAGGTAGGCCACCACCGCCGATTCCAGCCAGGCCATGGACACGGCGAAGGCCAGCATCCAAGGCAGGCGGGCGGTCCAGGAAGGGTCGCGGTCCATGGTCTTGTCCCGCAACGAAGGGGTGCGGCTGCCTATTGCACGGACACGCCGTCGGTGATGGAAGGACCGGGTTGCCCTGGCTAAATCGGAGAACCGGCCTATTGGTTTCGGGCGATGGGGGTGGGGTAAAGATGGTAGGGATTGAGAAGATAGTAAGGATAGTAAGGATGGTTGGGATGGATCACCGGGCCGGGGGCCCTTCCCTGAAATGCGTTGATGGACGGCGGTGCGTGCCGCCGCCCGGCGTGCGGCCCCGATATTTGTGCCATGTCCAACGCCACATCGTCCCCCGCCATCCGCGGAGAGGTCCGGCACGCCGTTGCGGTGCGCATCGTGAACAAGGGGCGGCACCCGCTGCCGGAATATGCCACGCCGCACAGCGCCGGCCTGGACCTGCGCGCCAACATCGACACGCCGATCACCCTGGCGCCGGGCGAGTACCGGCTGATCCCCACCGGCCTCCACCTGGAGCTTCCCGAAGGCACCGAGGCCCAGGTGCGGCCGCGCAGCGGGCTGGCCTTCAAGCACGGCATCACCGTGCTGAACGCGCCGGGCACCATCGATGCCGACTACCGCGGCGAGGTCGGCGTGCTGCTGGTCAACCACGGGCGGCAACCCTTCGTGGTGAACGACGGCGAGCGGGTGGCCCAATTGGTGATTTCGCAATATGTGCGGGTCCGTTTCGCGGAAAACGCGGACCTTCGCGCCTCCGAACGCGGTGCCGGGGGCTTTGGCCACACCGGCACGCACTGACCGAGAAGACCCCTGCATGAAGATCATCGTTCCCATGGCCGGTATGGGCAAGCGCATGCGCCCACACACCCACACCACGGCCAAACCCTTGCTGCCCATCGCGGGCAAGCCCATCGTGCAACGCCTGGTGGAAGACCTGGCGCTGGTGGCCGGTGAAGCCGTGGAGGAGGTGGCTTACGTCACCAACCCGGCCTTCGGCCCCCGCGTGGAGGAGCAGCTGCTGGCGATCGCGAAGGGCATCGGCGCCAAGGGGTCCATCCACTACCAGGAGGAGGCCCTGGGCACCGCCCACGCCATCCTGTGCGCGCGGCCCGCGCTGGCCGGCCGGGTCATCATTGCATTTGCCGACACCCTCTTCCGCGCCGACATGAAGCTGGACACCGCGAGCGACGGGGTGATCTGGGTGAACAAGGTGAAGGACCCGCGTCCCTTCGGCGTGGTGAAGCTGGACGACCAGGGGATCATCACCGAGTTCGTGGAGAAGCCCGTGGAGTTCGTCAGCGACCTGGCCATCATCGGCATCTACTACTTCGCCGACGGGCGGCGCCTGCGCGATGAGATGCAGTACCTGATCGACAACGACATCAAGGAAAAGGGCGAGTACCAGCTGACCAACGCCATGGAGAACATGAAGCGCAAGGGCGCGCGCTTCAAGGCCGGTGCCGTGGAGGCGTGGATGGATTGCGGCAACAAGGACGCCATGGTGGACACCAACGCCAAGGTGCTCGGCTTCCTGAAGGATGAAAAGGGCCTGGTGGCCAAAGGCGTGAGGATGACCGACAGTGTGGTGATCCCGCCTTGCTTCATCGCCGATGGGGTCACCTTGGAGCGCTCGGTCGTGGGACCCTACGTGTCCATTGAAGGGGGCAGCACCATCACCGGCAGCGTGGTGCGCAATTCCATTGTCCGGCCCCAGGCTACCGTCGCCGATGCCGTATTGGGCAACTGCATGCTGGGCGAGCGGTCAACCGTCCGTGGCAAGGCCATGGACCTCAGCATCGGCGACGACTGCACCCTCGGCTGATGTCCAAGGCGCGCGCATTCCCCGTCCTGCTGCTGGCCGTGCTGCTCACGGCCTGCGGGGGCGTGAAGGCCGTGGGCGACGGGGCCGACACCGCCGGGGCTGCCGCGCCCAAGGACAGGCGGGCCGAGGTGATGCGCCTGTTCATGGACGCCACCAATGCGCGCCTGCAAGGCGACCCCGGGAAGGCCGTGCAGCTCTACCGGGGCGTCCTCAGGCTGGACCCCGACAATGCGGCCACCCTGTTCGAACTGGCCAAGCTGTACCACCAGGGCATGCACGGCGAGGAGGCATTGGCCATGGCCAAGAAGGCGGTGGCGGCCGACAAGTCCAACATCTGGTACCGGTTCCTGGTGGCCGACCTGAGCAGCCAGCTGGGCGACCTGCCCGGTGCCGCCAAGGCCTACCAGGGCATCCTGGACCAATGGCCCGAGCGCTACGAGGTGTATTTTGAACTGGCCGACGTGCAGGCCCGCCAAGGCAAGACGGACGAGGCCGAAAAGGCCTACCGCCGCCTGGAGCAGCAGTTTGGCCTCAGCGAGGAGCTCGTGGCGCATGAATACGACATGCTGATGCAGGGCGGACAGGGGCAGAAGGCGTTGGAGCTGCTCCAGCGGGCCAGGAAGCAGGACCCCGGAAACCCGCAATACCTGGGCATGATGGCCGAGGCCTATGCCAGCCTGGGGCAGATGGACAAGGCCCAGGAACTGTATGAACAGGCCGTGGCCGCCGACCCGGACGACAGCATGGCCCGCATCTCGCTCGCGCAGTTCTTCTACAACGAGGGGAAGCTGGACGAGGGCTTCGGGCAGTTGAAGGAAGCGTTTTCCGACCCGGACCTCGACATCGACCCGAAGATGCAGTTGCTGCTGGGCTTCTTCCAGATCACCGACAGCGACCAGGCGGACAGCACCAGCCGGAAGCTGATCGAACAAAGCCACGCCTTGATCCAGATCATGAAGAAGGCCCATCCCCGCTCGGGCAAACCCAGCGCGCTGGAGGGCGACTTCTTCATGCGGGAAGGCAAGCCCGACGAGGCCCGCACCGCCTTCCGCGCGGCCCTGGAATACGAGCAGGACAAGTACCCCATCTGGGGCGCCCTGGTGCAGCTCGACCTCCAGCTGCAGGACTGGAAGGCCCTGCACGAAGATGCCTCCAAGGCCGCCTCGCTCTTCCCCGCCCAGCCTGAAATGTACCTCTACGACGGCGTGGCCCTGGGCCAGCTGGATCGGTACGACGAGGCCGTGGAGACCCTGTTGGAGGGCCGGAACCTGGTGGTGGACAACAAACCGCTGGAGGCCCAGTTCCAAAGCCAACTGGGCGATGCGTACAACGAGCTGAAAGAGTATGCCAAGAGCGACGAGGCCTACACCAAGGCACTGGCCATCAACAAGGATGATGCAGGCGTGCTGAACAACTGGGCCTACTACCTCAGCGAGCGGGGCGAAAAGCTGGACAAGGCCGAGACGATGAGCCGCAGGAGCAACGAGCTTTCGCCGGACAACGGCACCTACATGGACACATACGCCTGGATCCTGTACAAGCAAGGACGGTATGAGGAGGCGCGGCAGTGGCAGGAGAAGGCGTTGAAGGCAAGCCCGCAGGACGAAGGGGTGCTGCTGGAACACTACGGCGACATCCTGTACAAGCTCAATGACCCCGCCGGGGCCATGGAGCAATGGAAAAAGGCCAAGGCCGCGGGCGGGGCCAGCGGCCTCATCGACCGCAAGATCAGCGAGGGCAAACTGGTGGAATGAGGGCCGGGCAGCTCTTCCTGGGCCTCAGCCTGGTCCTGTTGGTGTCCGCTTGCCGAAGCAGCAAGCCCGCCGCCGGTGAAACGGCCCGCCCGCGCGACCTGCACCCGCGCAGCCCGGCCGAGCTGCTGGCACACCTGGCGGACGGCACCCTGCACCCGCCGCGCTACTTCAGCGCCAAGGCCGACATCGCGCTGCAGACCCCCGCCGGGAAGCGGGCCTTCAAGGCCCATGTGCGCCTGGTACGTGACAGCGCCGCCTGGTTCAGCGTCACCCCCGCCCTGGGCATCGAGGTGGCGCGCGCCATGCTCACACCGGACTCGTTGCTGGTGTTGGACAAGATCCACGACCAATACTGGGCCGGCGACACCGCAAAGGCCAAGGCCCGCTTCGGGATACAGCCCAACCTGGGGCTGCTGCAGGATGCCCTGCTGGGGCTGCCCATCGGCCTGGACACCACCGAGAAATACCGCGCCGGGCGAGAGGATGGCCAATACACGCTGGCCTCCAGGGAGCGGCGCAAGTTCATCCGCGCGGCCGAGGACATGGCCGTGGGCGACACCCTGCCCAATGACAAGGACATGCGCGAGCGCCGGCTCGAACGCACCCTGCGCCGCGCCGAGCGCAAGGAACTCATGGTGTACAAGTACTGGATCGACCCGGACAGCATGGTGGTGAACCGGGTGTTGATCAGCGAGCTGGCGCACGATCAACAGGCCGATGTGCGTTATATCCAGCGGAAAACCGTCGATGGACATTCCATTCCCACCTCGGTGGCCCTTTCTTTGTCGGCACCCGGCCAAACGGCCAGTGGCACCATGCTGCTGGACCGGGTCAAGCTTGATGGACCGCTCAACCTGCCCTTCCGCATCCCGGAGAAATTCACCCCGATGGATTAGCCGGTGGGCGGGACTGTTCCTGCTCCTGTTCCTGCCGTCGGCCCTTTCCGCCCAAAGCCGCAAGGAGCTGGAAAAGCGGCGGGACGCCATCGATGCCCAGATCAAGGAGACCAACGCCCTGCTGGGCAAGGCCCGCAGCGAACAACGGGCCACCCAGCAGCAGGTGCAACTGCTGGACGCGCGCATCGGCCAGCGCCAGGAGCTGATCAACACGGTCAACAGCGAGATCTTCCGCCTGAACCAGGCCATCGAGGATTCCCGCGACAGCATCCGGAACCTGGAGGAGGACCTGGAAAAGCTCAAGGGTGAATATGCCCGCATGGTCCAGTTCGCCTACATGAACCGCAGCGCGTACGACCGGCTGAGCTACATCTTCGCCGCGGAAAGCTTCGCGCAGGCCTTCCGCCGATCGCGCTACCTGGACCAACTGGCCCGCCAGCGCAGCACCCAGGCCGAATTGATCGCCGGGGCCCGCCAGGCGCTGGACCGCAAGGTGGAGAACCTCCAGGCGGCGCGCAACGAGAAGGCCGGCCTGCTGGACCGCCAATTGGCCGAGACCCGGAAATTGAGCGCCGACAAGAAGGAGCACCAGGAAGCACTGGAGGGCCTGCGCAAGGAAGAAGGCCGCTTGAAGCAGGCGTTGGCCAAGCAGGAACGGCAGCGCCAGGAACTCGCCAGCGCCATCCGCAAGGCCATCGAGGCGGAGATCGCCAAGAGCCGGGCCGCCACGGCCAAGGCCCCGAAAGGGGCCGCCGCCGCCAAGGCGGAGTTCGCCCTCACCCCCGAGGCCAAGGAACTCAATGCCGATTTCGAGAACAACCGGGGCAAATTGCCCTGGCCCGTGGAAAAGGGCACCATCACCAGCTCCTTCGGGAAACAGCCGCATCCGGTGCTGAAGGGCATCGTGATCGAGAACAACGGCATCGATATCAGCTGCATGCCGGGGGCGCCGGTGCGGGCCATCTTCCGCGGGCAGGTCAGCAGCGTGATCGTGATCCCCGGTGCCGGAAAGGCCGTGATGCTCAACCACGGAGCCTACCGATCCGTGTACAGCAACCTGCGCGACGTGGCCGTGAACAAGGGCGACCAGGTGGATACCAAGCAAGTGGTGGGCACGGTGATGACCGAGGACGGCGCCAGCACCGCCCACATCGAGATCTGGAAGATCGGTGGCGACGGACAGCTCCAAAAGATCAATCCCGCCGCCTGGATCGCCCAATAGGGGCCGCCCGCCCGGCGGGTGCTACATTTGCGCGACCGGACGGGCCGCCTTAGACCGACCTTCCGGCTCACCATGGGAAGAATAGGCCCAACGGAGATCATCCTCATCATCGTCCTGATCCTGCTGCTCTTCGGGGGCCGGAAGATCCCCGAGCTGATGCGTGGCCTGGGCAAGGGCATGAAGGAATTCAAGGACGCCCAAAAGGACGACAACGCCGACAAGCCGTAACGGGTGACCGCGTGTGATGGGCATGCCGCGTACGTTCCACGAGGCCCGGGAAGTGCTTGCCAACGGCGGGACGTCCGTGACCGCGATGGTGCGGGCCGCGCTGGACCTGGCCAAGGAAAAGGCCCACCTGAACATCTTCCTGGAGCTTTTTGACCGGAGCGCCTTGGCCAAGGCTGCCGAGGTGGATGCCAAGGTGGCCGCCGGCAATGCCGGCCCGCTGGCCGGTGCCATCGTCAGCATCAAGGACAACCTGTGCTATGCGGGCCATCGCGTGTCGGCGGCATCGCGCATGCTGGACGGCTATGTTAGCCCATACAGCGCCACCGTGGTGGAGCGCTTGTTGGCCGCCGACACGGTGATCATCGGCCGCACCAACTGCGACGAGTTCGCCATGGGCAGCAGCAACGAAAGCAGCGCCTACGGGCCCGTGGCCAACCCCTGGGACCCCGCCCGTGTGCCGGGCGGCAGCAGCGGGGGCGCGGCCGCATCCGTGGCGGCGGGCCTGTGCCACATCGCCCTGGCCAGCGATACCGGCGGCTCCATCCGCCAGCCGGCCTCCTTTTGCGGTGTCACCGGTTTCAAGCCCACCTACGGGCGGGTGAGCCGCTACGGGCTGATCGCCTTCGCCAGCTCCTTCGACCAGATCGGCCCGCTGGCCCATGACGTGCGCGACGTGGAGAGCGTCTTCCGGGTGATCGCCGGCCCCGATGTCCGGGACAATACCACCAGCCACCGCGAAGCGGCCCCCACGGGCTTGCCGGACAGGCTCCGGATCGGGTACTATGCACACTGCCTGGATCATGCGGGCATGGACCCGGAGATCCGCGCCCATGTGGAATCCCAGCTCCAACGCCTGCAGGACGAGGGGCACGCCGTGGAGGCCGTGGACCTGCCGATGGCCGACCTGTTCGTGCCCGCCTACTACATCCTCTCCACGGCGGAGGCCAGCAGCAACCTGGCCCGCTTCGACGGCATCCGCTACGGCCACCGCGCCGGCGGGGCGCATGGCGTGGAAGAGGTGTACCGCCGCAGCCGCAGCGAAGGCTTCGGGCCCGAGGTGCAGCGGCGGATCATGCTGGGCACCTTCGTGCTCAGCGCGGGTTACCATGATGCCTACTACGGACAAGGGATGCGCGTACGGCGCATGATCCGCGACAAGACCCTGGAGACCCTGGCCGGGCACGACCTGATCTTGACCCCCACCTCGCCGGTGACGGCCTTCCCCAAGGGCCATATCAGCGACCCGGTGTCCATGTACCTGCAGGACATCTTCACCGTGCAGGCCAATCTGGCCGGCATCCCCGCCATCTCCGTCCCCACGGGCCGCCACGGCAACGGCATGCCCTTCGGCATCCAGCTGATGGCCAAGCCCTTCGAGGACGAACGACTGCTGGCGGCAGCGGGCCGCCTCTTTGACGTTTGAGCCGGCCCTTACCTTCATGGCCCTTCCACCGAGGCCATGAACCCGCGATCGTTGGTACTTGGGGCAACATCGGGGCGGCCGCTGCGTAAGAAACAAGATATTCGCCCTTCCATGCACATCATCCGGTATCTGCTCCTGCTATCGCTTGCCATCCCTTGCACCTCCCCTGCACAGGATTCGCTCCTGCAGGACGACCCGGTGCTGGAACGCATCAACGAGCTCAGCCGGCTGCCGTGGTTGAAGAACGACCCGTTCACCGCCGATGTGGGCGTGCTGAACGTTCACGGCTTCGCGCCCGGGGAGGTCCCTTCCTGGCCCGACAGCGTGTACCGGGAGCGGCTCCTGGAGCTGGATGAACGCAGCCCCTTCAAGCTCACCTACAATGCGCCGGTGCGGTCCTACATCGATATGTACGCCCAGCGGAAACAGGAACAGACAGCACGCATGCTGGGGCTGGCCCACCTGTATTTCCCCACCTTCGAGCAGGCACTGGACCGCTACGGCCTGCCCCAGGAACTGAAATACCTGGCCGTGGTGGAGAGCGCGCTTTACCCCGGGGCCCGCTCAAGGGCGGCGGCCGTGGGCCTGTGGCAGTTCATCATCGGCACGGGCAAGCTCTATGGCCTGCGGGTGGACAGTTACGTGGATGAGCGCTGCGACATTTACAAGAGCACCGATGCCGCCTGCCGTTACCTGAAGGACCTGTACGAGGTGTTCGGTGATTGGGAGCTGGCCCTGGCCGCCTACAATTGCGGGCCGGGCAACGTCAACAAGGCCATCCGCCGCGCCGGTGGCGCCTTGGACTACTGGAAGGTCTACGATTTCCTGCCGAGGGAGACGCGCGGATACGTGCCCGCCTTCATCGCCGTGAACTACATCTTCCACCACGCGGCGGACCACAACATCTATCCGATCATCCCCAACTATTGCGCCTATGAGGTGGACACCATCCACGTGCGCTACCCGTTGGAGCTGGACAAGCTGGCCGCACTGATCGGCGCCGACCAACAGGAGATCCGGGACCTGAACCCCGTGTTCAAGGCCGGGGTGGTGCCCGTGATGGATTGGCCGGCCGTGGTGTACATCCCCGAATCGAATGTGGCCGCCTTCATCCAACAGGAGGACACCATCGCGCGGTCCTATCGGCCGGACCTGAGCGCGCCGGCGCCGGCCACCGCCAGGGTGCAGGCCGGCGGCACGGCCACGAAAACCTATACGCATGTGGTGCGCAGCGGCGAATCGTTGGGCCTGATCGCCAAACGGCACCGGGTAAGCCTGCACGACCTGCGCCGCTGGAACCACCTGAAGGGCGACCACATCCGGGTGGGCCAGTGCCTGGTGCTGCATCGCCAGGACACCGGGCATTCCGTCGCAGCCGAAACGGCGGGGAAGGACGAGGCCAACGCCGCACCTGCCACGGAAGGGGACAACGGATACATCTACCACACCATCCAGCCGGGCGACACCTTGTGGGAGATCGCCAAGAGCTACCCGGGCGTGAGCGTGGAGGACCTCAAGCACCTGAACCAAGGGATGAATTTCCGCCACCTCACCGTGGGCAAGAAGATCAGGGTGGGCGTGGAAAAGGGGTGAACGGCACTGGGGCGGACCTTGCGCACTTATCAACAGAAACCGATCCCTTGTTGATCTTTTCATCGGGCAGGGCAGGCCGGCATCAATTATTTTCGGTGCAACTGTTGCACCATGGGCCTGCCCGATATCCGCGACTTCATGCATGCACATTGCCGCTTCCGGCTGCGCAGTGGGCGTGAGGTCTTCGGCGTGGTTTGGGAAGCCGGCACCCAAGCGGGCCGCCTGCTGCATTTCGCCTCCATCGGCGAGTATGAACGGGCACGGCGCGATGCCAGCCAGCCCCGCGACGCGATCGCGGTGCGGCCGGAGGACATCGTGATGGCGGAGCGGTTGCCCTGATCCGGCCCGGACACCTAGGCGAGGCCGGCCCGCAGGAGCAGGAAGGCGTATATGCGCGCGATCTCGGCGAGCTGCTCAAACCGGCCCGTGGCACCGCCATGCCCCGCTTCCATGTTGGTCCACAGCAGCAAGGGTGCCTTCCCCCGCTGATGCTCGCGCAGGCGTGCCACCCATTTGGCCGGTTCCCAATACTGCACCTGGCTGTCGTGGAAGCCCGTGGTGGCCAGCAAGGCCGGATAGGAGGCGTCGCGGACGTTGTCATAGGGCGAATAGGAAAGCATCCGCATGAAAGCATCGGCCTGCCGCGGGTCGCCCCACTCGTCATACTCACCGGTAGTGAGCGGCAGGCTGTCGTCCAGCATGGTGTTCACCACGTCCACGAAGGGCACTTCGGCCACCACGCCGTCCCACAGGTCGGGCCGCATGTTCATCACCGCCCCCACCAACAGGCCCCCGGCGCTGCCGCCCATGCAATAGAGCCGCCTGTGGTCCGCGTGGCCGTCGGCCACCAGCTGCTCGGCACACGCAATGAAGTCGGTGAACGTGTTCGGCTTGTGCTCCATCCGCCCATCCTCGTACCAGGCCCGGCCCAGCTCCTCACCGCCGCGGACATGGGCGATGGCATACACGAAGCCCCGGTCCAGCAAGCTCAGGCGTGCGCTGCTGAACACCGGCTCCACATTGATCCCATAAGCCCCATAGCCGTACAGCAGCAGCGGCGCACGCCCGTCCATGGCCAGATCGCGCCGGTGCACCAGGCTGATCGGCACCCGGGTGCCGTCGGCCGCCCTGGCCCAGATGCGCTCGCTGACATACTGGGCCGGATCAAAGCCGCCCAACACGTCCTGTTGTTTCAGCAAGCGGTCACGGCCGGAAACCAGGTCGTGTTCAAACACGCTGGACGGGGTGGTGAGCGAGGTGTATCCGTAGCGGAACCGGGTGGTGTCCCACTCGGGGTTGGTGCCTGCGAAGGCCACATACGCCGGGTCGTGGAACTTGATCTGGTGCTCCTTGCCGGTGCCGATCTGGATCACCCGCAGGTGCACCAGCCCCTCCTCCCGTTCGGTGAGCACCAAGTGGTCGCGGAACACGGTGACATCCTCCAGCAGCACGTTCCCGCGATGGGGCACCACTTCCTTCCAGCTTGTCTTTTCCGTGGAGTCTTCCGGGCATTCCATCAAACGGAAGTTCCGGGCCTTCCAGTTGGTGAGCAGATAGAACTTGCCCGGGACGTGCATGATGCTCAGCTCGTGCCGGCGTCCGCGCGGGAAAAGCACCCGGAACTCCCCCATGGGGTCGTCCACGGGCAGCAGGCGGTGCTCGCTGGACAGCGTGCTCTCGGTGGAAATGACCACATACCGGTCGGACCGGCTGCGGTAAACCTCGCAGCTGAATGCGCGGTTCCGCTCGTGGTACACCAGCACGTCGGCCGATGGGTCGGTGCCGATGATGTGCCGGTACACGCGGGCGTTGCGCAGGCTGCGGTCCTTGCGCACATAGAAGAAGGTGCGGTCATCGGCAAAGGCCCCGCCGTCGGCGGCATGGGTGATCACCTCCGGCAGTTCCTGCCCGGTGTCGGGGTCGCGGAAGCGGATCTCATAGCACCTGCGGCCCGTGGTATCCAAGCTATACGCCATCAGGCGGTTGCCGGGCGCAATCTCGAAGTCGGCCAGGTCGAAATAGTCGTGCCCGGCCGACATGGCGTTCTCGTCGAGGAAGTCCGTGAACACCTCCGGCACCCGGTCGCGGTCTTCGGCCACGCGGGCCCGCATGTGCACGGGATATTCGGCCCCCTCGTCAAAGCGGAAGCGGTACCAGTAGCCGTTTTCGCGGTAGGGCACGCTGAGGTCGCTCTGCTTGATGCGCCCCTTCATTTCCCGGTAAAGCGCTTCGCGCAGCCCGGCCACGGGTGCCAGCACGGCCTCCGTATAGGCGTTCTCCAGGCGGAGGTGGTCCGTTACCAGCCGGGTGTGCCCGTCGGGAACGGGTGAGCGCCGTTGTTCCTCGGAAACCCTGAGCCAGGCGAACGGATCATTCCGTTTCCGCCCGTGCACCACGGTGACGTGGTTTTTCCGGATTGTTGCGGGGGGCGGTGGCAGGGTGGTTGATTTCATCACGGACGTGCGGCGGGATCGGCGAAAATAGACGGGACTCCCGGGCGCGTCCACGAGCCCGCAGCAGCTGCCGCTCAACGGAGCACATCGTGCAGCACCCCGGGCGAGCGCAGTTCGCCAAAGCCCTCCACATGCAGGCGGAAATAGATGAGCAGGTGGTCCAGCAGGACCTTCTGCCGCATCATCGGCACGGGCAGGGGGGCGCCCTGCAGCTCGGCGTGGAGCAGGCGCGCGAAGAGGGCCGAGCTTTCCGGGTCCATGCAGAAGGCATGGACCGGGCTGCCCTTGGTGAAGCTGCCCTCGCGCAGGTCGAAATGCCCTTCGGCATCCGGGGGGGGCTGCGGCAAGATGCCCAAATGGTGGGCCAGGCGCACCAGCAGCAGCACGGGCACCGCGCCGGGGTCCCTGCCGGAATCGATGGTCTCCAAGGTCTCCAGGACGAAGTGGAACAACGGCGGGTCCGGGGCACCGGCCCGGAGGGTGCGGTAGAACACCTCCTGCGCGAAAAGCAGCACCAGCCCCCGCACGGGGTCGGCGGCCAGGTTGGTGTACGGCAGGAAGACCCGCATTTCCCGGACGGTGTGCATCTCGCGGTCCCCCGATTCGGTCACCACCAGCTCCAAGCGGTCCAAGGGCTGCACCGGTGCCTGGCGCATGCCGCCACGCTTGCCGGTGCGCACCAGGTATGACCGGGCGCCGAATGCTTCCGTATAGGCCTTCATCACCAACGTGTTGTCGGTGTGCCTGAAGGTGCGGAGCGCCACGGCCCGGGTGGTGTGCAGCATCTCCGGATGCCTGCGTGGCCTAGCGGACCACGGCCACTTTGGTGTTGCATTTCTGCGCCCCGTCGGGTCCCATGGCCAGCACCATGTACACCCCGGTGGCCACGCGCCGGCCCGTCATGTCGGTCACGGGCCAAATGGCCTGCCCGCCCTTGGAGATGGTGTGGTACACCAGATTGCCCGCCACATCGGTGATGCGCACGTCGCTGTCACGCACCAGCCCGGTGATGGCCACGGGCCCGGCAAAGCTCTCGCGCACGGGGTTGGGGAACACCGTGGCGCAGTCGGCCACCTTGCGGCCCGCAATGGCATCGCCCCGGTAACTGACGATGCCCAGGTCGGTGCCGATGAACAGCTCGCCGGTATCATCGTCCATGGCCAGGCACACGATGTTGTCGCTGGGCAGCGGGCTGTTGGCGGCGGTGAAGTGCGCCAGTTGCTCGGTGCCGTCCGCCGACACCAGGAAAAGGCCGCTGGTCTGCGTGCCCAGCCATTTGCGGTTGGCGCCGTCCACGATGATCGCGCTCACCGATTCGGTTTCCAGCAGGATCTGCACGTTGCCGTCCTGCTCGATCAGGATCTGCTGCGAATCCCAGTGGTCGCCGGAGAAGATCAGGTCGGGATTGTAGAACACCGCGATGCCCTTGCCGGTGCCCACCCACACCTGCCCGTTCAGGTCCTCGGCCACGCTGAAGATGTCCATGGACGGCAACTTGCCCTCGCCCTCGAAGGTGGTGAGCACCTTGGACTGGTCGTCGCCGGTCTGCGTAGGCGTGTCGCCGTCCGAAAAGACCAGCAGGCCGCTGGCCCGGGGCAGCACCACCCACTTGAAGCCATTCTTGGCCGCCACGATGTCGGACAGCAGGGGGCTGCTGCCCAGGCCGGGGATCGGCCCCATGGCGTACCAGGTGCCGCTTTTCATGCGCACGCTGATGGGGTTGGTGCAATTGCTGTTGGTCGCCCACAGGTTGCCTTTTTCGTCGAAGTCCAGCCCGGCCACCTGCGTCGGGATGTTGTTCGTGCCGCTGTTTTGCCAGCGTTGCAGGGTGCTGTTGCTGGCATCGAAGAAGCCCGTCCCGTGGCCGTTGCGCATCTCCAGGATCCCGTCGTCCCAGCTGCTGACGAAGGCGTGCATGGGGTCGTCCGGGTCGACCTGTACGGCCAACACATCGTTCAGGGATCCGGCGAAGTCGTTGCCACCGGAATCGAACAGCGGGTCGTTCGCCCGGTTGGCGGTGCTCCAGCGCCCGTCCACCAGGTAGTGTACGCCTTCCTTGCGGTAGAGGCTCGTCCAGTTTCCGGCCAGGCCGCCCGTGGTGGCATAGACCACCCCCTTGCCCGTGGCCATCCGGTACACGGAATTGTTTTCGGGCCCGTTGGGATGGATGGTGCTGAAGTTGTTGTAGCCCCTGGAAAGCACGAGCCCGTTCCCGTCCGTGGCCACCCAAAGGCGGTCCGGGGCCGTGCGTACCGCATCACGAGGCCTGAGGTCCTGCGTGCCGATCTCCATGAGGTAGTCGACGAAGGAGAGGTCCGTGTTGAATTCGCGCACCAGGTTGCGCCCCGCCAACAATAGGCGCTGGCCGTCCGTCGAAACCGTGATGTTCCGGTTGAAGTCGCCCAAGGCCTCCGTCATCACGTGCCAGCCGTTGTCCTCGTAATAAAGGGTGTCCAGCTCAAGTTCCGGCACGGTGCTGGGACGCCGGTTCACCAGCAAGTGGCCGCCAAACTCCAGGACGCAGCTGTAGGCACCGTTGGCACTCGGCAGGTCGGTGCGTTTGTGCCAGCTGGTGTAGGAGGCCAGGTTGGGCGCGTGCTGCCAGGCCGCGTACAGGCCCGCCTGGGTGGCCGCATAAATGGAATCGCCGTGGAAGGCAATGCTGTTCACCTGTAATTGTTGGGCGTTGGGGCCGATCAGCCAGGTATCCTTCACCTCGCCCCGTTCCAGGTCGATCACCACGATGCCGAACCCGCAGCCCAAGTATGCCAGGCCGTCCCGGTTGCTGATGGTGTAGATGCCCTTGTCGCCCACCATGCCGCTGCGCTTGATGTCGGGCATGTTGGTGGTGTGCCCGTTGCGGATCAGGTCCAGGTTGCCGTTGCGGTAGCCCACCAGCAGGGTGTTCAGCGTGCTGTTCCAGCCGATGGCCTGGATGTTCACGTCGTTCAAGCTGTTCACCTTGGTGTACCGCTCGGTCTCGCCCGACTGGTCGTTGTATCGGAACACGGCCGTGGAAGTGGCGCAATACGTGTCGCTGCCGGCGGCCAGCACGGCCACCGTGTGCCGGTACTGGAAATGGTCGCGCCATTGGCCGATGGCCGGTTGGGCGACGAGGGATCCCGCCGGCATGCCCATCAACAGGGCCATGGGCAAGGCTAGGGTCGGACGCATGGGTACGGGTGCTTCGGGGTCACAACGGCAAAGGAGGGTGATCGGTATGGATAAGGCGCCCCCGGCAAGCAAAACGCCCCGGTGACGGGGCGCCTGGTGGAGGTCGCGTGCGGATTCGAACCGCAGTAGCAGCTTTTGCAGAGCTGTGCCTAACCCCTCGGCCACGCGACCATGAGGGCCGCGAAGATAGGCCGATCCGGCCAACGGAGACGGACCGCGACCTACCTTCGGCCGGGCCGTGGCACCTCCGCCGCGGTTGAGGAACAAGAGATCCCGCAGGGGCCCATGGGCGAAAACGATTTCCTGCTCTCGGTGGTGGTGCCTTGCCACAATGAGGCGGCCAACATCGTGGAATTCATGGCCGCCTGCCGGGCCGCCCTGCAGGGCCACCGGGTGGAGTACCTGTTCGTGGACGACGGAAGCACCGACGGGACGCGGGCGTTGCTGGAGCGGCTGCACCGGGAGGACCCGCAGGTGAAGCCCGTCATCCTGTCGCGCAACTTCGGGCATCAACAGGCCCTGAAGGCGGGCCTGGACCACGCCGCCGGCGATTGCGTGGTGAGCCTGGACGGCGACCTGCAGCATCCCCCGGCGCTGATCCCCCGGCTGATCCAGGAATGGCAGGCGGGCCACGAGGTGGTGTACACCGTCCGCCGCGACCGCCGCACGCCGTTCATCAAGCGGGCCACGTCCCGGCTCTTTTACGCCATGGCGCGCCGGCTCGCCGCGGTGGACATCCGCCCGGGCACGGCCGATTTCCGCCTGCTGGACCGCGCCGTGGTGGAGGTGTTGCGCGGATGCGGTGAGCAGCACCTGTTCATGCGGGGCATGGTGGTGTGGGCGGGGTTCAACCAAAAGGCCGTGGAGTACGAACCGGCTCCCCGCCATGCGGGCCGCAGCAGCTATTCCGTGCGGAAGATGGCCGGGCTGGCCCTGGCCGGCATCACCTCGTTCAGCATCCGCCCCTTGCGGATCGCCACGGTGCTCGGCCTTTGCATAGCCACCTTGGCCGCGTTGTACGGCTGTTACGTGCTGTATGCCTTCCTGTTCACCGATAGGGTGGTGGCGGGGTGGACCAGCACCACCGCCAGCGTGCTGCTCATCGGGGGCATCCAGCTGGTGATGCTGGGCGTGCTGGGCGAATACGTGGGCAAGAGCTTCATCGAGGTGAAGAAGCGGCCGGGCTACATCATCCGCAAGAAATACACCGACCGCTGATCAGCGGGGGAAGGCCTCGATCCGCATGTCGCGGATGATCACGGGGCCGGTCCCGTCGTTCCATACGAAGGCGATGATGCGGTCATCGGCCCGGAGCGGGACCGGCGGCGTGTTCACCAGGAACACCCTGGCGGAGCGGCCGGGTTGCAGGCCATCGTCATCGAGCCGCAAGGAGCGGCTCCACTCCCCGCCGCCGGGGCGGCGGACCACCAGCCACAGCGTGGCGATGGATCGCGGGGTGACGCGGGTGGCGTCCAACGAAAAGACGATGCGGACGGCCGTGCCCGCACGGAGGTCGCCCACCGCTGCATCGAACCCCGGCGGGCCGGGATAGCCCGGGTCCAAACGCCACGCGCCCACCTGCACGTGCGAGGTATCGCCGTTCCGCTCAAAGGCGTCCAACGGCCAATGGTCGGCGGCCCGACCCGCCTCGCGCCGGATGCTGAACAACGGTTCCCGGGCGGTGCCTTTCGAGAACAGGTATGCATACAAGCCGCGTTGTTCCGCCACGACGCGCCTTTGCGGATAATGGTGGCGGAACATCTCCTCCGTGGCCGGTGAAAGGCGGCCGCCCCGGCCGGCCAGGAGCACCGAGGGGGTCCCCTCCCGCCTGAGTTCCCGCAGGTGACCATCGACGCGCGTGAGGTCCAACCCCCAGGGGCTGCGGAAGTATTCCCTGGTACCGGGCGTGCCGCGGAGGTCCTTCTCCAGTTCCGCCGGCAGGTCCACGTCGAGAAAGGCATGGCCGGTCCCCCCGGCACGGGCACTCCCCACGGCCTTGCCGAGCGCCACCAGGTCGCTTTGCCGCCGCTGCTCCCATGAAGGGCGGCAGGCCCAGGCCGTGGCGATGGCGATGCACAGGAGCACCGCCCAGGCGGCGGCGCGGCCGAAGGCAGATGCGAATGAACTCCCCGGGCGGGCGCGGAAACGGTGGAAGAGGATCATGCCGATGAACAGCGCGACCATCAGGTAAGAGAACCAATAGGCGCGCACGACCCAAGGCTTGGAGAACGTGAACTCCACCACATGGGAGCCCGGAGGCACCGGCAACGAAAGCAAGGCCAGCTGTCCAGGGGCGTGCTTGACGGCCTCTCCGTCCACCCGGACGGCCCAGCCCGGATGATCCATTTGCGCCAAGGTCAACACCGCACCGTTCTCCGTATGCACGGAACAGCGGGCCGAACCCGGGTCGAACCGGTCCAATTCCACGCGGTCGGCGGGTGATGGGTGATATGCCTGCCCGGCCCATTCGCCGTACACCTGGTCGGGGACCACCAGTTCCTCCGGGGCCCGCCCCCCTGCCCGCCACCGGTCCTCCGGGCAAAGCCGATAGGAAAGGAAGGCAACGGGTTGCCGGAGGGTGGCATCGAAGAGGTCGCGCGCATGGGTCTCGAAATCCCACGAGGAATTGATCTGGAAGCTGTTGAACCCGATGGGTGAGACCAGCTTGGTGAAGTTGCCGGTGTTGCGCCACAGGGGCCACAACGCGGGATCATCATTACGGTCCATGCCGATGGTACGCCGCAGGTCGGGGACAAGGGGCTCGTCCGGGCCGGACCGCACCACGTCCGCGATGCGGGAAACGGGGATTTCCCCCGATACCACCGTGGCATCCATGTTCAGGCGGATGGCCGTTCCCATCTCCACGAGAAGCAGGGCGAAGAACACCGTCCGGGCCCGCCGCGGGTGGCGGCGCATACCCAATGCGGCAAGCATGGCCAGCAGCAGGAAAACGGCCTGCAGCGGGGCTTGCATCAACACGTGTCCGGCGATGGAAGCATCGTCCTGTCCGGCCAGGAACAGCCTCCATTCACCGGGGAAGCGGAACGCCCCGGACTGCCGCATGGCCCAGATCTCCGCACCGATCAACGCCGCCAGCACCCCGGCGATGGAGATGAGGGCCCTGCGCCTGGACCGCGCGGGATCGGTAAGCCAACGGTCGAGCTCGCCCGCGGCCAGCAGCAGGAATGCCACCACGGTGAAATAGCGGAGCAGCGCGGGCATGCGGAACAGGTTCATCAACGGGGCGTGCCGGAAGAGCCAGGGTTGCACGGGCGTGTGTGCACCGAAAGAGGCCAGCAGGCACATCAGGCCGAAGGCCAACACCACGTATTCCAATGTGTTGCGGCGGCGGAACAGGCCGGCCAGAAAGGCTGCCAACGGAAGCAGCCCGACATAAAGGTTGGTGGCCGAGAGATCCGTGCCGAAGGTGTGGACCTGTGCGATCACCGCATAAGGGAGGATCAGCGAGAGCAGTGCCTTGGGAGGAAATGGGCTCACGCGGGACATGTCGGGCGATACCCCGGAAAAGCGGCTGACGTGCGGGCCGATGTCCAGGAAGGAGACCCACAGGACGGCCAGCGAGGCCGCCACGAGCAGGGACCAAAGGGCCATCCGGGCCAAGAGCTGCCGCACGGCACGGCCGTCGCCGGCACGCAGGCGCTGCACCGTGATCGCGAGGCCCAAGGCCGCCAGCAGGTACAGCAACACGATGCTCATGGCCTGGTAGCCGCCGGTGAGCTGCAGGAACAGCACCAGGGCCAACTTGGGCGGATGGCCGCCCCGCCCCTCGCCCCGCAGCACGTGGATGGCGTGGTAGATCACCCACGGGATCCACGTGGCGGCGGTGAAGGTGAACATCTCCTGGGCATGGCCGGTGAAGAAGCCCGACAGCAGGTAGGCCAGGCCCACCAGCACGCGGACATCGACGCGCCGGGTGAAATGCCCGGCCAGCAGGTACATCCCGGTGCCGGCCAAGGCCAGGTAGCCGATGAAGAGCCCGTGGAGCAGGTAGATGCCATAGCCGCCGGCAAACAGGCCGGCCAGCAGCGCATCGGGGTAAAAGACCGAGCGCAGGTCGCCATATATTGGATAGCCGAAGCTCTGGTAGGGGTCCCAGAGCGGGAAGGTGCCATGCGCGAAGCATCCGGCGGCGAAGGTGCGCCACGGCAGATAGCAGTCCAGCATGTCCCACTTCAGGGGATGTTGCATGAAGGCCACGGGCGAGTATGCCAGCAGGGCCGCCAGGAGCATCAGCAGGAATACGCCGAGATCGCGCCGCAGCGGTGATGCCGGGCCGGGATCGGCGGCCTGTGGGAGTTGCTTCATGCCGTGGGCTGGCACGCGGGGAAATGCGGTGAAGGTACGCGGCGGCGTCGCGCACCACCGGCCGTTGAACCGGTCAGCCGTGCGTTGCTTGCACATGGTCTATATTCGACGGTCGGGACGTTGACCATGCAGGGCAGGAACACGCTAATGGACCATTGGATCTTCCGGTACCTGCCGTGGGCCATCCTGTTGACCCATGCGTGGCTGGCGCTCACCTTCGCCCAAGAGCGCATCCTGAACACCGATTGTTCCTACCAGTTGTTCTCCTCCGTGAACGACCGCTCCTTCTTCTTCCAGGAGTCCCGATATGGCATGTTGCCCACGCAGATCCCAGTGGTGCTGGGCATCCTCCTTCAATGGCCCATGAAGTGGCTGGTGATCATCTACTCGGTGAGCTTTCCCCTTGTGTATGGCCTCATCATTTGGCTCAACCAGCGCGTGCTGCATGCGCCGGAGGCCGCCTTGGCAACGGCCGCCACGCTGATGCTGGGCTGGGGGTCCACCTTTTTCCACTGCACCACGGAGACCCATCTGTTGCTGGCCGCCTCGGTGCTGCTCTATGGTACGTACCAGGCGTTCGGGCGTGACACCAGCTCTCTTGTTCACCAGGCCGTTCCGCTGATGGTCTCGCTTTGGTGCCTGAGCATCCATCCCAACGCTCTCTTCACCGTGGGCTTCGTCGCCGTGCTGGCATGGCTCAGGGGCTTGGCATCGGCCAGGACGTTGTTGCCTGCCGTGGGCCTGGTGGTTGCATACACCTTGGCGGCTATGCTGATGGCGGAGAAGGGATCCTACGATGCGGATAAGTACCAAACGCTGTTGGGAGGGTTGGGGCGCATCCCGCACATCACAGACCTGGCTGCCGTATGGTTCCTGAAGGAGTGGGTCGGTGGGCAGTACCTCGTTCCCCTCATCATGGCGGGTGTTGTGATCATCTTCGGGAGGAGCTGGCGTGTGGCGGCGTTCATGACCGTCTCCGTGCTTGTGTTCGTGCTGATCACTATCCTGACCTTCCCCGACGGCGACAGCTTGGCCATGATGGAAAAGAGCTACCTGCCGGCCCTGTTCATGATCGTGCTGGCTTTCTGTACCGCGCTGCCACGGATGCGGTTCAGGCGCATGGCGATCGTGCTGGTGTGCGTGGGGGCCATCCATTCGGTGTACACCATCCAGGAGGCGGGGCTCCCGTATTCCCGGCGGTTGGAGATTATGCGGGCGCTGATCGACGGGCCCGGCGGCCATACCGCCAAGATGATCATTCGCGAAACTCCATACAAGGACACGCCGCTGGTGTTGAACAACTGGGCGCTGAGCATGGATGCCATGATCATGAGCCGCTGCATGGGACCCATCGCAAGGACGATCTTTATGGATGATGCGCCCGACCGCTGGTTGGTGGAGCGGGGCGGCAACTTCCCATTCCTATATACCAGCTGGAACCCCAACGGGATGCAGATCGAGAACCGGGCATACTTCAACCTGCCGGACGAGCCGTATGCCCTGGTGGGGTTGCCCTGAGCGGGAGGAGGTTCTACTCGAACACGATCTTCCCGTGTACCACACGTTCCCGTTGGACACCTCGGTCACGAAGGCGCCGTGTCATGTGCGTGAATGTCCAGATGCACGGTGCCCTCCGTAAGGTTCAATGGCCCCTCCTGCACTACTTGGCCCTGTGCACCCCGAATGCAGGCACCAGCCCCTGTTCGCTTAAAAGCCCCAGCGGGAAATCGATGTTGTACGCGCCTTGGAAGGGGTTGACGCAGGTGTGCCATTGCCCGCCATCACCAGGCAGGGACATGGGCCCCGCAGCTGCCGGAAGGGGGGCTTGAAGGACGATGGTCTTTTGAGACAGGTCATCAACAAGATGGCCGGCCATTTGCCGGAAGAAGTGCTGGTCTGGTTGGCGCGGCTGCATTCCGCACAGCAGGTTGAGATTCGAAAGTTGCAGGAGCGCCATGCCCGCACCGCACGAAGGGTGTGCCCGGTTGCTTGGTCAATGAACAAAGGGACGCAGGGAAGTACACTATCCCTTCACGGTGTATACCACGCCATCCACCGCCCCGGCGATCGGGGGGTGCTCCTTCACCAGCCGAACGGTCCATGCGAAGCCATGCGGCCACTCCGCGCGCAGCGCTTCCAGGATGCGTGCCGCCACGTGTTCGATCAGGTGGGAGCGCACGGCCATTTGTTCCACCACGATCGCGGTCACCCGCCCATAGTCGATGGTGTCCCCCAGCTTGTCGGTCCGCTCCGCGCGCGCCAGGTCGCCCTCCACGGCCACGTCCACTTGGTAATGCCCGCCGATGCGGCCTTCCTCGGTGAGGCAGCCGTGGTAGGCATACACCCGGATCCCCTTCACTTCGATCAGGCCCATCCTGCGCAGATCTCCAAACCGGCCTTCAGGCGGGCGACCACTTCCTCCCAGCCCAGCAGCGCACTCACGTCGAACATGCCGGGGCCCTGCATGCGCCCGGCCACAAAGAGGCGGTACAGCGGCATCAACTGGCCCATCTTCAGCCCGCGCTCCTGCAGCACGCCGTTGAAGCTTTCCTCGAAAGCGGCGGCCGTGGCCGGGGAATCCGCGCCAAGCCGGGTGATGAAAGCCGCCATGGCATCGGCGGAACCCGGCTTCCAATGCTTTTTCAACGCGGCCATGCCCTCGTCATTGCCCGCCACCGGCGTGCCCGTGGTGAAGAGGTACATGCCCTCGAGCATGTCGTCCACGAAAGTGGCGCGCTCCTTCAACAAGGCGACCGCGGCGGTGGACTTTTCCAACGTGGCTTGGATGCCGATCGCGGCCAGCCGCTGCCGCAGCTGGACGCCCAGTTCGGCATCGGGCTGTTTGCGCAGGTATTGTTGGTTGAACCACCGGGCCTTCTCCGGGTCGAATCGCGCACCGCCCTTGTGTACCCGCTCCAGGTCGAAGAGCGCGATCATCTCGTCCATGGACATGATCTCCTGGTCCGTACCGGGGTTCCAGCCCAGCAACGCCAGCATGTTCACGAATGCCTCGGGGAAGTACCCGCGTTCGCGGTAACCCATGCTGCGCTCGCCGCTGGCGGGGTCGTGCCAGTCCAACGGGAACACCGGGAAGCCCAGGCGGTCGCCGTCGCGCTTGCTCAGCTTGCCGTTGCCGTCCGGTTTCAGGATCAGGGGCAGGTGGGCGAAGACCGGCCGCTGCCATCCGAAAGCCTCGTACAACAGCACGTGCAGCGGTGCACTGGGCAGCCACTCCTCCCCGCGGATCACGTGCGTGATCCCCATCAGGTGGTCGTCCACGATGTTGGCCAGGTGGTAGGTGGGCATGCCGTCGCTCTTGAACAGCACCTTGTCATCGATGTTGGAGCTGTGCACCGTCACCCACCCACGGATGGCATCCTCGAAACGGACCTCCGCCTGGCGTGGCACCTTCAGGCGGATCACGTGTTCATCACCCCGCGCGAGGCGCTCGCTGGTTTCATCGGCCCCCAGGGTGAGGCTATTGCGCATGTGTTCGCGCGTCACGGCGTTGTAGGCTGCCGAGGCCATGCCGGCGGCCTTCAGGCGTTCGCGCATGGCCTCGATCTCCTCGGCCGTATCGAACGCGTAGTAGGCCTTGTCCTCCCGCACCAGCCGGTCTGCATACTCGCGGTACAGGTGCTTGCGGTCGCTTTGGCGGTAAGGGCCGTGCGGCCCCCCGTCCCAAGGGCTTTCATCGGGCCGAAGGCCGCACCAGCCCAACGCCTCCCGGATGTAGTCCTCCGCACCGGGCACCAGCCGCGCCTGGTCCGTGTCCTCAATGCGGATCAGGAATTGGCCTCCGTGCTTGCGCGCGAAGAGGAAGTTGTACAAGGCTGTGCGGACGCCGCCCATGTGCAGCGGCCCCGTGGGACTGGGTGCGAATCGTACTCTGACCGGCATGCTACAAGGCCCACGGCCGACGCCGGGGTCATCCTTCGGCCGCCCTTGGGGCCGCGAAATTAACCGTAAGTCCCGCCTTAAACCTCCACGCCCTTCTCGACGATGCGCTTCCACTCGGGATGCTCGCGCAGGTAGCTGGTCACGAAGCCGCACATGGGCACCAGCTTGAGGTTGTTGTCCTCGATATGCCGGAACACCCGTTCCACCAATTCCGCTCCCACTCCTTTGTCCACCAACGATTTCGGCACCTTCGCACAGGTCAGGAACATCTTGGTGCCGTTGAGCTCATATTCCAGTTTGACGATCCGGCCCTCCACCTCCATCTCGAATTGGCGGGAGCTTTCATCGTTGGTCATGGGAATCTCGCTGAAATCCATCATGGTACAAATTGAAAACGGCCGGATGCGGAATGCAGGACGTTTCCGCCCCCGAAACAGTTGCAAAGATATGAAATACGGGTAGGGGGGTCGTTTGTCCGTGTAGCCACGACGGCCCGGGCCGACAAGGATGGGACGCGGGAGGTGTTTCGCCGGCCTGGCGGGCGGGCCGATGGGACACGCATTCAGCGCCACTCCCCGCTTGTTCCAGCCCGTGGACCGAATTGCCGGATGTGGCGGAACTTTGTCCCCATGGCAAATTCGGGGGACGGTGCCGCATCCGGACGCAAACGCCTCCGCGCGGTACTGGTCATCGGGGCGGCAGTAGCGCTGGTGCCGTGCCTGGCCGCTTTCTTCTTCCCCTTCCTGCTCAAGCGCTACATCGAGAAGCACAGCGTGGAGTGGATCGGCCGCCGGGTCACCATCGACCGCATCGTGCTCAACCCCTTCACGTTCACCTACGCGGTGAAAGGGGTCACCTGCTTCGAACCGGGCAGCGACGAGGTGTTCGTGTCCTGGAGGAACATCGCCGTGAAGAGCGACCTCATCGACGGGTTCCGCAACAACCACTGGCGCTTCAGGAAACTGCGCATCGCCGACCCCTATGTCCATATCGCGCAGCAAGGCGACCGTTTCAACTTCAGCGACCTGCTGGAAATGGGGTCGGACGGGCCGGCGGACACCACGGCCACCGGGCTTGTGCAATTCAGCCTGGAGGACATCGGGCTCTCGGGCGGGCGCATCGTGTATGCCAGCGACATCCTGAAAGCCCCCGTGGCCATTTCGGGCCTGCGGGCCACGTGCAACCGGATCACCTCGGAGAGCGCCCGGATGCACTTCGAACTCGGCTTCTCAATCGACGGTGGCGGCAGGCTGGACGGTGGTTTCGAGATCGATACGGAAAGGAGCCTCTATGCGATCCGGGCGGAGCTGAAGCAATTCGCGCTCGCACAGCTGCTGCCGTACCTGCAGGACTTCATGCACACCACCGCACTGCAGGGCCAGCTGGACCTGGGGCTGGACCTGGCGGACAGCTGGGCGGACACGAGTGGCTTGGCCGTCAGCGGCAACCTGACCCTCGACGGGTTCGGCATCACCGATGGGGAGGGCGCGCCGTTGATCGCCATGCGCCAAGGCCAGGTGGTGTTGGACACGCTCAATGCCCGCACACAGTCATTCAAGGTGAGCCGCATGGCCATCGACGGGCTGGCCACGCGGTTCCGGCAATGGCCGGACGGCAGCAACACCTGGACCAAGGTGCTGAAGCTGGACAGCACCGCCACCGGCGACAGCACGACGACGGTGCTGGCCGCCGCGCCCTCCAACATCTTCGTGATGCTGGCCGACTACATCCGCATGCTCGGCCAGGAATTCGTGGCCAACCAGTACACGGCGGACAGCCTGCTGCTCACCGACGGCACCGTGGAGTTCGAGGATTTCACACCGGAGAAGCCGTTCCGCTACACGCTGGACCGGATGGACATACGCAGCAGCCGCATCACCACGGCGGCCGGTACCGCGGATTTCACGGCGTCGGCGCGGCTGAACCGGCGCGGCATGCTCACCAGCACCTTCCGGTTCGACCCCAAGGATTTCCACAACGTGGCGGCCACCATGGAAGTGAAGGACCTCTCCTTGCCCGACCTGGACGCCTACAGCCGCTGGTACGCCGCCCACCCGATCACCTCCGGCCTGCTGGCCTACCAAGGGGCCACCACCATCCAGGGCGGCAAGCTGGACAGCCAAAACCACCTGCTCGTGGACAACCTCCGCTTCGGGAAGAAGGTGGCCGTACATGACACCGGGATCTATATCCTTCCGCTGAGGCTGGGCGCGGCCTTGCTGCGCGATGTGAACGGCCGGATCGACCTGGATATTCCCGTGACCGGCGACCTGAACGACCCGCAGTTCAAGCCGTGGCCCATCGTGTGGAAAGTGTTGAAGAACCTGGTGGTGAAGGCTGCGGCCGCACCGGTGAAGCTGGTGGGCGGCCTGGTAGGCAGCAAGGAGGAAGAAGGTAGCGTGGAGGAAGTGCGCTTCGCTTCGCTCTCCGCTGCGTTGGGCAAGGAACAGCAACGGCCCCTGGACGCGCTGGCCGCCTTGCTGAAGGAGAAGCCCGAGCTGGGCGCGGCGTTGATCTCCGTGACCGACATGCAGGAACAGGCCGGGGAGTGGGCCGCCAAGCAGATGAAGATGGCGTTCCTGGGCCTGGCCGCACCATTGACCAAGGAGGACAGCCTGCGCGTGGAGGGATTGAGCCTGCGGGACAGCAGTTTCGCCGCCTTCCTGAACGGCCGCGCACCGGGCACGGCGGGCCAACCCGAACGGCAGCGCTGCCTGGCGGCCGTGGGCCAGGAAGCCGCGGTGCAGGCCGTGGAGGCCACCGAGCAGCAGCGCCAGGAGGCCGTTCGCCAATACTTGGCCAAGGCCGGCATCGCGCCCGGCCGGATCATCTTCCGCAAGGGCACCGAGGAGGAGTTGGCCGGGTTCATCGGCGCGCCGGGCTTCCGCTTCGTGGTGGACGTGGGCGGGTGATCGGGCCGGCGCACCGCGCCACCGGATACATTCGCACCGGTGCCGTGCCCTACGCACCCTTTCACCAGCCAACCAGCAATGCCCGCCCTACCGGTCCGCGTGGAGGAAGTACGGGACGCCAAGGCGCTGCGCCGGTTCATCCACCTTCCGGAAACGCTGCCCGGTCAGCGGCCCAACCGCGTGCCGCCGGTTTGGGCCGATGAGCATGCCTTCCACGACCTGCGCCGGAACGACGCGCTGAAGGCGTGCGACCATGTGCGCTTCCTCGCCTGGCAAGGCGACCGGTGCACGGGGCGCATCATGGGCATCATCCACCGTGTTCACAACCAGGCCCACGGGGAGCGGACGGCACGTTTCTACCAGTTGGACATGATCGACGACGGGGCGGTGGGCGCGGCCCTGCTGGCCGCCGTGGAGCATTGGGCCCGTGGCCATGGCATGCAGCGCATCATCGGGCCGTTCGGCCTCAGCGACAAGGACCCGCAAGGCGCGCAGGTGGAGGGCTTCGAGCACCTGCCCGTGATCGCCACGCCCACCAACCCGGAATTCTTACCGGGCCATATCGAGGCGTGCGGCTACACCAAGTTCTCCGATGCCGTGGCCTACCGCACGCCCATACCGGAAGTGCTGCCACCGCTCTACGCACGCATCGCCGGGCGCTTGGCCTCCACGGCCGGGTTCCGCATCGTGCCCATCCATTCGCGCCGCACCCTGAAGCCCTGGGTGGTGCCCGTCCTTCAGCTGGTGAACGAAACCTACGGGGACCTGCTCGGCTTCACGCCCCTGACCCCGAAGGAGATGAGGAAGCTTGCGGCCCAGTACATGCCCGTGCTGGACCCTGAACTGGTGAAGGTGTTGGTGGACCGCGAGGATAGGCCGGTCGCCTTCGTGGTGGCCATGCCGGACATGAGCGAAGGATTGCGGAAGGCCAAGGGCCGCCTCTTCCCCTTCGGCTTCATCCATGTGCTGCGGAGCATGCGCCGCTCCAAGCAACTGGACCTGCTGCTGGGTGCGGTGCAGCCCCACCTGCAAGGGCGCGGACTAACCTGCCTGCTGGCCAACGAACTGCTGGGCACGGCCCGCCGCCGCGGCTTCACGCACATGGACAGCCACTTGATCCTGGAGACCAACACGCGGATGTGCGCGGAGGTGGAGCGGCTGGGCGGTGTGATCTGGAAGCGCTACCGGGTCTATGTGAAGGCGTTGGATTCCACGCCGCAGGCCGCTGTGTAGGCCGGCCTTTGTGCCTTGGTACTTGCACGATCGCCGGGGCTGTCTACTTTTGCGATCCCTTTGCAAGAAGGGGGATTTCTTCCTCGGTAGCTCAGCCGGTTAGAGCACCTGACTGTTAATCAGGGGGTCGCTGGTTCAAGTCCAGCCCGGGGAGCAAAGGGCCTCGGCACGCTGTCGGGGCCCTTTTTTCATGCCGGGCGCGTTCGCACGGATCGCCCCACCTTTGCCGACCGTACAAACATCCATCCATGAAGCTCGTCACCGTCGGAACCGTCGCCTTCGACAACATTGAAACGCCCTTCGGCCGGGCCGACAAGGTGGTCGGCGGGGCCGCCACCTACATCTCGCTGGCCGCCTCGTATTTCGTGCGGGACCAAGGCATCGTCAGCGTGATCGGCGACGACTTTCCCCAAGGCATGATGCACCGCATGCGCGAACGCGGCATCAACCTGGACGGCCTGGAGCTGATGCCGGGCAAGGAAAGTTTCTTCTGGAGCGGCAAGTACCACTACGACATGAACTCCCGGGACACCCTGGAGACCCGCTTGAACGTGCTGCAGGACCTGGACCCCGACCTCAATCCCGCATACAGGCGGGCCGAATACCTGATGCTCGGCAACCTGGACCCCGCGGTGCAGGCCAAGGTGCTCGACCAGGTGGAAAGCCCATCACTGGTGGTGATGGACACCATGAACTTCTGGATGGACAACGCCTTGGACAAGCTGCGCGACGTGATCTCGCGGGTGGACATCCTGGCCATCAACGATTCGGAAGCACGCCAGCTGAGCGATGAGCACAGCTTGGTGAGGGCCGCCCACGCCATCATGGAAATGGGCCCCCAATACCTGGTGGTGAAAAAGGGGGAACATGGTGCCTTGCTCTTCAACAAGAAGCGTGTGTTTTTTGCACCTGCCATGCCCTTGGACGAGGTGGTGGACCCCACCGGTGCCGGCGACACCTTCGCGGGCGGCTTCATCGGCTACCTGGCCCGCAGCGGCGACCACAGTTTCAACAACCTCAAGCGGGCCATCATCGTGGGATCGGCCATGGCGTCCTTTTGCTGCGAAAAGTTCGGCGTGGAACGCCTGTTGGAGCTCAAGCAGGAAGAGATCGACCTGCGCATCCAGCAGTTCGTGGACCTGGTGGATTTCGACATCAAGCTGGTGCGGGAATAAGTGACTGGGACCCCCATTTTGGGGATGGTGGCGGCGGGTGAATCTGGATAGGTTTGCGGTAAGGGAACCCCGCATGAACCTGAACCTTCACCCCATGAAAACGATCCCTACCCCCGCAAGCCCGTGGCCAACCGAGGTTGCCAAGATCATTGTCGGCCTGTGGTCCTTCATTTTTCTTTCCGCCTCGGCCATGGCCGCACAAGTGCCCGAGGCCACCGCGCGGACCGTGGCGGCGCGCCAGCTGGCCAGCCAAGGTGCCGGATTCAGCACCCTGCGCGCCAACGACCTGCAATTGGTGCTCACCCGGGAAGGGCCTGTGCAGGGCTTTGAAGGACCGCAGGTGTTCTACCGCGTCTACAATACTGCCGGACAAGGCTTCGTGATCGTGGCCGGCGACAACCTGGTGATGCCCATTCTGGGCTATTCCACCGAGGTGCAGTTCCCTGCAGGCGAGCTGCGGTACGATGTGCGGGACTGGCTGCACGGGTATGAAGTCCAGATCAGGGTGGCCGTGGAAGAAGGTGGACAGGCGGACCCCGACGTGCAGGCTGCCTGGGCGGCGATCCTGGACGGCGGGCAGGAATCCGCCAGGGACATGGATTCCGTGCAGCCCTTGGTGGCCACCAAATGGGACCAGGCGCCTTATGTGAATGCCTTATGTCCGGGCGGCTCGGTCACCGGCTGCGTGGCCACGGCCATGGCCCAGGTGATGAAGTACCACAACCACCCGGCCCAAGGGCAGGGCTTCCACTCCTACAATGCCGACAACTACGGCACCCTGTCGGCCAACTTCGGGGCCACCACATACGACTGGGGGGCCATGCCGAACATCGTGAACAGCGCCAACAATGCGGTGGCCACCCTGATGTACCACTGCGGGGTGGGCGTGGAGATGAACTACAGCCCGCAGGTAAGCGGCGCGTATGTGATCAGCAGCTACACCCCCGTTCAGCATTGTGCCGAGTATGCATTGCGCACCTATTTCGGCTACGACCAGGGGATGCAGGGGAAGATGCGCGCCAACTTTTCCGAGTCGCAGTGGGTGAACATGCTCAAGGCCGAACTGGACGGCAGCCGCCCCATCATTTATGCCGGATTTGGTTCCGGCGGCGGCCATTGTTTCGTGCTGGACGGCTACGACAACAACGATTTGTTCCACATCAACTGGGGATGGGGCGGCCAGGCCGACGGCTATTTTGCAATCTCCAACCTGGACCCGACCTCGATCGGCACCGGTGGCGGCACCGGTGGGTTCAACAGCGACCAGCACGCCATATTCGGGCTGAAGCCCCCGCCCGGTGGCGGCGGAGGGGGCAATCCCGAAACCTTCAACATGGCCCTGTACACCTGGGTGAGCCCCTCGGCCACCACCATATACTATGGGCAGGCCTTCTCGGTGAGCACCAACATCATCAACAACGGCTCCAACACCTTCAACGGGGACTACTGTGCGGCGGCCTTCGATGCCAACGGGAATTTCGTGGGCTACGTACAGGTGCTGACGAATTACAGTCTGCCGGCGGGCAATGTGTACAACAACAACCTCGTGTTTTCCACCAGCGGGCTGTTCTCCATGCTGCCCGGCACCTATTACATCGGCATCTTCTACCGCGCCACGGGGGGCGAGTGGGTGCTGGTGGATGACAACGGTTCCTATACCAACTTCCCGGAGATCACCGTGACCAACCCCAACGACATCGAGCTGTACAGCGCGATCAATGTATCCCCGGGAACATCGTTGGTACAAGGCCAGCAGATCACCGTCACCACCAACATCATCAATGACGGCTGGGCCACCTTCTATGGCCAGTACGGCATCGGCCTGTACAACTTGGACGGCACCTGGGCACAGGATGTCGGCTTGCTCAACGAATCACAAGGCCTTCCCAGCGGATACGTGTACAACAACCCGCTCTCGTTCGGGCCCGCCACGGTGACCGTGGAGCCGGGCACCTACCTGCTGGCCGTGCAGCACAATCCCAACAACAGCGGCTGGCAGCTCACCGGGTCCAGCTATTATGCCAACCCGATCTTCGTGACGGTGACCGCTCCTGCCGTGCAAGGCGACCAGTATGAGCCCAACAACACCACGGCACAGGCAGCCGCCCTCCCCGTTTCCTTCAACGGCAACAACGCCACGGTGGCCACCACGGGTTCCAACCTGCACAACGGCACCGACCAGGATCATTACAAGGTGGTATTGCCTGCGGGGACAACCTATGCCATCAACGCACGCCTGCACGATTCCTGGAACAGTGGCAATGGATACAGCTACACCGTGGACGGCCTGTGGTCCTGGTCCACCGATGGCGCCAACTGGTCTGAAGCCTATGATGATGTGATGTCCGGCCCGATCACGGTGGCCGGGGGTGGAACCGTATGGTTCCATGTGGCACCCTACTTCGCCGGCAATACCGGGACGTACCTGCTGGAACTGGACATCCAGCAAGGGGTCAACGGCATTGAGGGGAATCCTGCCCTGGGGCACATCACCATGCACCCCAACCCGGCCAACGACCAGGTGACGTTGGAGCTTGGGGATTTCCAAGGCGCGGTACTGCGGGCGGAGCTGGTGGACATGCAGGGACGTGCCTTGCCGGAGGAAACGCCGTTGGCGAAGGCCCCGGCTGGCCGGATCAACCTGGCGGTGGGCAAATTGCCCGAAGGTGCGTACGTGCTTCGCCTGCACACGGACCAGGGCGTGTGGAACAACCGGTTGATCATAGCGCGATGAAACAGGTCCTGATCGTTTCGGCACTGCTGCTCATCGGCGGCTGCTGTGCGAAGAAGAAGGCGGCCGAGGTGCCCCCGCCTCCCCCTTCATCGCAAACCGGTGCCCAAAACGCGCCCGCAAGCCCGGATATGGCGCGCACGGCCCGTGTGGTGCTGTACCGCACCCGCACCGACCTGCGGGACCATGTGCCCGTGATGCTGGCGGACGATGGGAAGAGCATCCTTTCCTACCCGGCGCCCACGGACCTGCGAACGGCACACGGGCTGACCACGCCGGTGGAACTGGGCCAAGGCTGGCTGCTGGACCGCCGCGGCGTCGGCCTGAACACGGCATTCCTGGGCATGACCTACGCCGACTATGCGGCCATGAAGGAGCCGCCGCCATTGGCGGACATGCTGGCCGACATCATCGACCGCGACCCGATAACGGACCTTTGCGACTGCGGGCCCCGGTCCTCGTTCGGTGATCCCATCAGGGAGTTGCAGGAGCTGATCCATTCCGGTACGCTGGATACCCGTTGCAAGCGCCTGAAGTGAAGAGGACCCGCCAAGCCGGGTTGACCGCAGATGCAGGAAGAACATCGACAGGCGGGCACCAACCACGTGGATGCAAAGACCCCGGAACCAAGCCGCTTGGTCCCGGGGTCTTTGCGTCGGGTAGGAGCGGGTTCCCGTCCTAACTGGCCAGATAGTTGAAAGTGCGTTCCCCGCTGTCGTTGAACGGGCCGGGCACCAGCTTGCCGTCCTTGTCGATCAGTTCCAGTCGCACGGTGTGCTGGCCCAGCGCCAGCCCTTCGATGAAGTAGGCGTCCCACTTGTTGATGATCCAGGTTTCACCGTCGATGGTGGCGCGTACGCTGTAGCCTTGGTCCTCCAGATTGGTGTTCAGCAGGTAGAAGTCCAACAACATCTTCTCCCCGTCGAACTGCTTGTAATCGCCCTTGGGGCGGCTGTAGAACAGGACGGGGTCTTTCTCCAGGTTGATGGCCGGCACCCCGTCGCTGCCAGGCATGGCAAACTCCCTCACCACCACCGATGCGCTGTTCTTCAGGCTTTCGTGGTAACTGCGGCTCAGGAAGGCCAGCATCACGTTGTTCCCCGGATCGGCCTTCTCGGTGAAGTCCGCCTTGTATTCGGCGATGTACGGTTTGTTGTTGAGGATGAAATGGATGTGCTGGCCATCGGGGCTGTTGGCGCATCCCCGTGCCGGGGCATCGGGTGTTTGCGCGGTCAGGTCGAAGCCGGTGACGCCGAAGGTGTAATGCACCGTCATGTCCTTTTCGTTGCGGGCCATGGTGTCCAGCCTCAATGCCGCCTCGGGGAAGGCGGCGGCGGGGGGTGCCGCCACCAAGGTCAGTTTGGCATTTGCGGGGGCGACCAATGCAGGCCGTTCGGCCTTGGCCGTGGTATCGGCCACCGGCGCCGGCGGCGCGGTCTCGGGGGCGGGCTGGCTACAGGCGGCCAGGGCCGCCACGGCCAGCAGGGAGGGGATCGGGTTCTTCATGTTCATTCCTTGTGGTTGTTATTCAAAGCTGAGCAGCAACTGCCCCTTTTCCACGGCAGCTTGCTCCCGGGCGTGTATCTTTTTCACCGTGCCTTGGCCGGTGCTCTTGATCACGTTTTCCATCTTCATGGCCTCCAGCACCAGCAGGGGGTCGTTCTTCTGCACTTCCTGCCCCTCCTTCACCAGCACCTTCAGCACCAGCCCGGGCATGGGCGCCTTCAGCTCATGCGCCACGGCCGCCGCCTTGCGGTCGATGCCCAGCAGCTCCATCAGACGCTGGCGCTCATCCTGCAGGCGTACCGTGTAGGTGTGCGCGCCGATGCGGACCCGCACCGCGCCCGTCCCGGCATCGTGCTTCAGCACCAGGGCCCGGAAGGAACGCCCGTCCTGCACCAGGCTGTACATGCCCGGCCCGGTCTTCACCAGGTCGGCCGGTGCGGCGCCCTTCACCTGCCAGCGTGCTTCCGGGGTGGCACGTTCCAGCTCGACGGGCCCGGAATGGGCATTGACGATGGCGCGCAGGTTGATGGGCATGGGCGGTGGCGGTTGGTCCCGGCACGGACGATCGCGGCCCGCACCGGGTGCGAAGTTATTCCCAACGGATGCTTTCCGGCCCGTCGTGGCCCCGGTGGTCGCGCCTCGTTCAAAACAGTCCCTGCTCCGCGCCTTGCTCGTAAGTCTCGTCGGCGGGCAGGTCCGGCTGCTCACGGGCGGCCACGGCCAACCGGTCGCACAGCTCGTTCAGCGGGTGTCCGGCATGGCCGCGTATCCACCGGAACCGCACCTTGTGCTTGGGATAGACCTTCAGGAAGCGTTGCCACAGGTCGGGGTTCTTCTTCTTGGCGAACCCCTTCTTCTGCCAGTCGAACACCCAGCCTTTTTCCACGGCATCGACCACGTACTTGCTGTCGCTCACGATGGTCACCTCGTGCCCTTCGCCCTTCAGGGCTTCCAGCGCCACGATCACCGCCAGCAGCTCCATGCGGTTGTTGGTGGTGAGGCGGTATCCGCCCCAAAGCTCCTTGCGGTGCTTGCCGGCCTGGAGCACCACGCCGTAGCCGCCCGGCCCGGGGTTGCCGCTGGCGGCCCCGTCGGTGTGGATGGTGATCTGCATGGGGGCGGGATGGTGGTCAGCTCGTGGCTTGCGGCTTTCCGATGGGGGTGGGGAAAGCGAGGGAGGTAAAGAAAGGGAGATAATGGATATGAAGGGGGGTGAAGGAGGTAAGGGAGGTAAGGGAGGTAAGGGAAGTAAAGGAGGTGAGGGGGTAGTGGATGGGGGACCACGGCCGCTCAATGGCCGGGGAACAGGTAGGTGATGTTCCCTGCGAAAAGCTTCACGCTAATGGCCAGCAGGATGATGCCGAAGGCCTTGCGCACCACGATGATGCCCACGCGGCCCAGCAGGCGCTCGATGCGGTTGGTCAGCAGCATCACGGCCAGCACGGGGATCATGTTCAGGATGATGGCCGCCAGGATCTCCGGCCGGCTGAATTCGGCCCGCAGGGAAAGCACCGTGGTGATGGTGCCCGCCCCGGCTATCACCGGGAAGGCCAAGGGTACGATGCTGTACACCTTGGGGTCCTCGCTCAGGCCCGGCGCCGAGGTGTCCTCCTTGAACAGGCGGATGCCCAGGGTCATCTCCAAGGCGATGAAGAACAGCACGAGCGAGCCCGCCACGGCAAACGAGTTCACGTCCAGGCCCAGGAATTCCAGGATCGTTTCCCCCAGGTAGAGGAAGACGATCATGATGCCCGCGCTCACCAAGGTGGCCCGCGCCGGGTAGATCTTGCCCGCCTTCTCCCGCACCTGCAGGATCACGGGGATGCCGCCGATGATGTCGATCACCGCGAAGAGCACCAGGAAGGCCTTGCCTACATGCACCACGTTGAACATGGGTGCAAAGCTCGGACGGATGCCTGGAACGGCGCACCGCGGACCGTTCAACCATGCAGTCCCGCGGCGAACTTCGCCACCACCTCCGGGTAGTGGGCGTGTTCCAGCGCGTGGATGCGCCCGGCCAGCGTATCGGCATCATCACCGGGCAGTACCGGGCACCGGGCCTGAAAGAGCACGCGCCCCTCATCGTACCGCTCGTTCACCAGGTGGATGGTGATGCCGCTCTCCGTATCCCCGGCCGCCAGTACGGCCTCGTGTACACGGTGGCCGTACATGCCCTTGCCGCCATGCTTGGGCAGCAGTGAGGGATGGATGTTGATGATACGCTCCGGCCAGGCCTGCACCATTTCCGCGGGGATCAGCCGCATGAACCCGGCAAGCACGATCAGGTCGATCCGGGCGCGTTGCAATTCGAGCTGCACGGTGCCTTCCCGCAATTGCCGTCCGTTGAAGAGGTAGCCGGGCACCCCCATGTCCCAGGCGCGCTGCACCACGCGGGCCTGGGGCTGGTCGCAACCTACCAGGGCCACGGTGGCCGCCCCGGAGCCCGCGAAATGCTCCATCAGCCGCTGGGCGTTGGTGCCGGAGCCTGAGGCGAGGATGGCGATACGGATCATGGCCGGGCTGCCGCTGTCGGGTACGGCGGTGCGAAGTTGCACTTTTGGGGGTTGGCGGCCAGGGGGTGGCACCCTGTGGAGCACTTTCGGAAGGGGGGAGGGTTGCGGATGTCGAAAATATCTTTCCTTTGCAGCCTGTTCAACCAACAACCAACGGATATGTCCGATATCAAGTCAAGGGTCATCGCTATCATCGTGGATAAGCTCGGCGTGGATCAAAGCGAGGTTACCCCGGAAGCGAGCTTCACCAACGACCTTGGCGCCGACAGCCTGGATACCGTCGAGCTCATCATGGAGTTCGAGAAGGAGTTCAACATTGCCATCCCGGACGACCAGGCGGAGAAGATCCAAACCGTGGGCCAGGCCGTGGACTACGTGGAGAAGAACGCGAAGTAACCCCGCAGGATGCAGCTCAGGCGAGTGGTCGTCACCGGTCTGGGCGCCATCACGCCCTTGGGCAATACGTTGGAATCGTATTGGCACGGGCTCGTGAACGGCATCAGCGGTGCGGCGCGCATCACACACTTCGACCCGTCGAAGTTCAAGACCCAGTTCGCCTGCGAGGTGAAGGGTTTTGACCCCACGGCGTACATGGACCGCAAGGAGGCCCGGAAGATGGACCCGGTCTCCCAGTATGCCGTGGCCGCCGCCGAAGAGGCCATGAAGGATGCCGCGCTGTCGCCGCAGACCGACCCGGAACGCGAGCGTATGGGCGTGATCTTGGGGTCCGGCATCGGCGGGCTGCTCACCTTCCAGGAGGAGTGCATCGGCTTCGGGCAGGGCGACGGAACGCCGCGCTTCAACCCGTTCTTCATCCCCAAGATGATCGCCGACAGCTCCTCGGGGCTGATCAGCATGCGCCATGGCTTGCGGGGCCCCAGCTACGTCACCGTAAGCGCCTGCGCCAGCGCCAACAACGCCCTGATCGATTCCTTCAACTACATCCGGCTGGGCACGGCCGACGTGATGGTGACCGGCGGTACCGAGGCCTCCATCCATGAGGCCGGGGTGGGCGGGTTCAACGCCATGCACGCCATGAGCACCCGCAACGATGACCCTGCGACCGCCAGCCGCCCTTACGACAAGGACCGCGACGGCTTCGTGTTGGGCGAGGGCAGCGGCATCATCGTGCTGGAGGAACTGGAACATGCCCGCGCACGCGGCGCGAAGATCTATTGCGAGCTCGTGGGCGGCGGCATGAGCAGCGATGCCTACCACATCACCGCCCCGCACCCCGAGGGCCTGGGGGCCTTCCTGTGCATGAAGCATGCCCTGCAGGACGCGGGCATGAAGCCGGAAGAGATCGACTACATCAACACCCACGGGACCAGCACCCCCATCGGCGACCCCCAGGAGGTGAAGGCCATCCAGCGGCTGTTCGGCGAACAGGCCTACCGGCTGAACATCAGTTCCTCCAAGAGCATGACCGGCCACCTGCTCGGGGCCGCAGGAGCCGTGGAGGCATTGGCCAGCATCATGGCGGTATACAAGGACGTGGTGCCGCCCACGATCAACCATTTCACGGACGATCCCGAGATCGACCCCAAGCTGAACTTCACCTTCAACAAGGCACAGCAGCGCACGGTCAATGCCGCCATGAGCAACACGTTCGGCTTTGGCGGCCACAACACATCGGTGATCTTCCGCAAGTACCGTTAAGCCGTTGCTGTTCGGTTCCTTGTTCAACAGGCCCGGCTCCCCCGAGGAGCGGCGCATCCGCGCCTGGTGCCGCAAGACCCTCGGCATCAACCCGAGGAACCTGCCCCTTTACCGCCAGGCCCTGCGCCACCGCAGCGCCCTGAACGGCGACCGCCCCGACCTGGCCGACAACGAGCGGTTGGAATTCCTGGGCGATGCCGTGCTGGATGCCGTGATGGGCGAATACCTCTACCACCGCTATCCCGACCGGGGCGAAGGTTTCCTGACCCGCATGCGCAGCAAGCTGGTGAGCCGCCACCAGCTCAGCATCCTGGCCAAGCACGTGGAGATCGAACGCGTCATGGAGGTGAACATCGGCGGCAACCAGGACACCTCCGTGCCGGGCAACGCCATGGAGGCCCTCTTCGGCGCACTGCTGCTGGACAAGGGATTCGACCGCACCAAGGCCGCCGTCATCCGGCTGGTCACCACGCATTTCGACTTGCGGGCCGTGGAACAGGAGGACCGCGACAGCAAGAGCCGCCTGCTGGAATGGGGCCAGAAACAGCACCGGAAGGTGGAGTTCCTCATCAACGAGGACAACGGCCAGGGAGGCCGCAACCGCCGGTTTGTGGCCGAGGTGAAGGTGGATGGCCGCCCGTGCGGGACCGGTGCGGGGCACAGCAAGAAGAAGGCGGAGCAGGAAGCCGCGCGCGATGCCACCCGCAAGCTGGGCCTGGCCGGTGATGCCGCCCGTGCCGAACCCCTGGCTGATGCGCAGGAGGCCGCGAACCGGCCGCGCAGGCGGTACCGGCAGGATCGGCGTGCCACGGGCGGACAACGGCACGGCACGAGACCCGAAGGGGACCGGGCCTGAGCGCGGCACGGCCACCTACCTTTGCGTGTCCACCATGGCCAAGATCAAACTGGATAGCCCCGTCCTGCCCGACGTGCACGTCATCGCCATCAGCAGCCATGTGAACGACTACCGCCTGTGCTGGTCCATCAACAAGAGCCTGGGCCTGAACCTGGAACGGCGACGTACGGACATCGAGGCCCAAGGCCCGCAAGGCAAGGCCCTGTTTCCCGCCTTTGACAGCATTGACGAGGAAACGCGGACAACGGTGACCCTGGTGGGCAACCATGCTCCTGAGGGGGTCCTGCTGGCCGACCAGCACCAAGCGGACTATTTCCTGGTGATCGATGAGGAAGCGCCCCTGCGGCCCGGGCAGGCGCTGGAAGGGCTGCGGCGCACCGAATTCATCCTGGCCGCCTTCGAGCTGGACATCAGGCAGCTGAAAGGCGCCTACAAATTATTGGAATGAGCACTGCATCGGATCCGAAGACCAAGATCGTGGCCACCCTGGGACCGGCCAGTTCCTCGCGGGAGGTGTTGCGCGAGATGCTCACCCATGGCGTGGACGTGTGCCGGCTGAACTTCAGCCACGGCAACTACGATTTCTACCGGGAGGTGATCGCCACCATCCGCTCGTTGAACCAGGAACTGGGCATCAACACCGCCATCCTGGCCGACCTGCAAGGGCCCAAGCTGCGCGTGGGTGAAATGGCCAACGGCCCCATCGAGCTCAAGGAGGGCGGCGAATTGGTGATCACCACCGAGCCCGTAAAGGGTGTGCCGGGGCTGGTGAGCACGAGCTATGCACAGTTCCCGCAGGATGTGAAGGCGGGCGAGATCGTGCTGCTGGACGACGGCAAGCTGCGCCTGGAGGTGAAGCATACGGACGGCAGGCAGAGGGTGGCCACCACCGTGCTCAGCGGGGGCCTGCTCAGCAGCAACAAGGGCATCAACCTGCCCTATACCAAGGTGAGCCTGCCCTGCCTGACGCCGAAGGACCTGCAGGACCTTTCGTTTGCGCTCTCGCAGCGCGTGGACTGGGTGGGGCTGAGCTTCGTGCGCAGCGCCAGGGACATCATCGAGCTTAAGCACCGCATCCGTGCCGAGGGCGGCCTGGCCCGCGTGGTGGCCAAGATCGAGAAGCCCGAGGCCATCCAGGAGATCGACGAGATCATCCGCGAGGCCGATGCCCTGATGGTGGCGCGCGGCGACCTGGGCGTGGAACTGCCCATGGAACAGGTGCCCCTGTTGCAGAAGGACATCATCAAGCGATGCCTGCGGCACAACCGCCCGGTGATCGTGGCCACCCAGATGATGGAGAGCATGATCCAGAACAGCACGCCCACCCGCGCCGAGGTGAACGATGTGGCAAACGCCGTGCTCGACCATGCCGACGCGGTGATGCTCAGCGCCGAGACCAGCGTGGGCAAGTACCCTGTAGAGGTGGTCAAGGCCATGAACCGCATCCTCGTGGAAATGGAAAGCAGCGAGGAGATGTACAACGTGACCGAGCCGCCGCTGGACAAGAGCGACCGCATGGTTTCCGACACCATCTGCATGGCCAGCGTGCGCATGGCCGCGGCCATCGACATCAAGGCCATCGTCACCATGACCCACAGCGGGTACACGGCCTTCAAGATCAGCAGCATGCGGCCCAAGGCGCACATCTTCGCCTTCACCAGCAACCGCCGCATACTCACCATGCTCAACCTGGTGTGGGGCGTGCGTGCCGAGTATTACGACAAGACCGTGAGCACCGACCACACCATCGCCGACATCAAGCACATCCTGCGCAGCAAGAACCTGGTGGGCAAAGGCGACCTGGTGGCCAATATCGCCAGCATGCCCATAGCCGAGCAGGGCATGGCCAACATGATCCGCCTGAGCGCGGTGTAAGGGGGGCGGGAGACGGGGAGTACAGGAGGGTAAGGAGGGGTAAAGAAGGTAAGGAGGGTAAGGAGGGGGAAGCGGTTAAGCAGGATCCTCCGGCACAAGTGGTATCGATGCAGTCCTTGCCTCCGCGGATTTAACGCGACCTTCGCCGCAGATGGATGAAACGGAATGGGACGAGGTGGCCGATGTATTCGACGAGATCATCCTAGATGTGCCGCGGCATGACCGGGGCAAGAAGATCTTGCAGGCCGTAAAGCACCATGGCGGCGACAAGAAAACCGCGGCCGACCTGGGTTGCGGCATCGGCCGCACCATCCCCATGCTGGCCGAGCACTTCGGCCGTGTGCGGGCCACGGACATCTCCAAGCGCTGCCTGAAACGCGCCGAGCGCACCCATGCCCGCTATGACAACGTGGAGTACTTCCACGCCGACATCAGCCGGGGCCTGCCGTTCAAGCCGGTGGATTTCGTGCTGTGCATCAATGTGCTGCTTGCCGCATCGCGCGCCAGGCGCCAATCCATGTTGGACAACATCTGCGCCGCCGTTAAGCCTGGTGGCCACCTGTTGCTGGTGACCCCCGCCCTGGAGTCCGCCCTCTATGCCACGCACAGGCTGGTGCAGCTCCATGAGGCCGAAGGCATGAAACCTGCCGTGGCCCAACGCAAGGCCGCGCGGGACACCACCCGCCTGGACATGGGCGTGGTGGTGGTGGACGGCACGCCCACCAAGCATTTCCTCAAGGAGGAACTGGCCGATGTGATGGCCCGGCGCGGTATGCAGGTGAAGGACATCAGGAAGATCGAATACCCGTGGGGATACGCCCTGGCCGAGGCTCCGGCGGAAATGGGACCGCCCTTGCCGTGGAATTGGATGGCTGTGGCGCGGAAAGCCGGATAGGTGCCCTACCCGAACAACAGCTTCACATAGAACCCCGGCTTCTTCAGCTGCTCGCGCATGTCCAGGTCGTTGAACATGCTGCTGATGGTGTCGGCGAGCACGGGGTTGCGCGTGGCCTTGTTCACCACGAAGTTGAACAGCCACGGGAAGGCGGTGAGCTGCTGCAGGCGCGTGCTGATGGCCAGTTCCTGACCCAGCCGTTTCCATACCCGGGCATCGTGGTCCTTCAGGGCGCTTGCCGGGATGGGGCCGTCGTTCGCTTGCAGGGCGTGCGCGGCCACGTCCGCCGCGTGCATGCCGCTGATCATGGCATGGCTGATGCCCTCGCCGGTGAAGGGATCGATCAGGTGTGCGGCATCGCCCACCAGCAGGTAGCCGTCGCCGCTGAGCGGCCAGCGCTTGCTGCCCAAGGGCAGGCCCATGCCTTGGATGGGACCCTCGGCCCGTGCATCGGCAAAGCGTTCCCGCAGTTGCGGAAGCTCGGCCAGCAATTGCACAAGCAGTTTCTTCAGGTCGCTTTTGCGCCGGCGCACCATGTCGCTGCGCAGGCCCAGCCCCACGTTGGCACGCCCGCCCGGCAGCGGGAAGATCCACAGATAACCGGGCAGCAGCTCCTTCAGGAAGATCAGCTCGATGAAGCCTTGCGTGTCCAGGCCCGTGACACCGCTGTAGTAGGCGCGAACCCCGGCGCAGTGGTGGCGCGGCTCCATGGGCAGGCCCGCCACCTGCGTGGCGAAAATGGAGTTGGCCCCCGAAGCGTCGATCACCAAACGACACCGGACGGCCAAGGGCTTTCCGTCGTGCAGCGCCGTGACGTGCCAGCCTTCGGCGGTGCGTTCGAACCCCTTGGCCCGCGTACCCTCGAGCACGGTGGCCGACCCTTCCTGCTTCACGGCCTGCAGCAGGAAATGGTCGAAGCCCAAGCGGGGCAGGATGGCGCCCGGCGCGTCGCCCACGCCCGTCTCCCGGGTGAAGGGCACCCTCAGCGCCTTGCCGTTGGGTGCCACGAAGGTGACGCCCCAGCTGGGTTGCGTGCCGGGCTGCCGGCGCAGGGCGATGGCCAATTCCGGATCAAGCCGTTCCAGCGAGCGTGCCACCTTGCCGCTGAGGGCGTCGCCGCACACCTTGTCGCGAGGAAACACGGCCTTGTCCAGCAAGATCGTTCCCACCCCGTGCTTGTCCAGTTGCAGGGCGGTGGCACAGCCACCCGGCCCCGCGCCGATGATGCAAACCTCCGCATTCAACGCCCCGTCCATGCCGGCTCAGGCCCGGAAGGCCCCGTCGGTGAACTGGTCCAGGAAGCGCACGTCGTTTTCCCAGTACAGTCGCAGGTCCGGCACACGGTAGAGCAGCTGCGCGATGCGCTCCACGCCCATGCCGAAGGCGAAGCCGCTGTATACCTCGGGATCGATGCCGCAATTGGTGAGCACGGCGGGGTCCACCATGCCGCAGCCCATGATCTCCACCCAGCCGCTGCCCTTGCACACGGGGCATCCCTTGCCGGCGCAAATGGTGCAGCTCATGTCCACCTCGGCGCTGGGCTCGGTGAAGGGGAAGTAGCTCGGCCGCAGGCGGATCTTCATGTCCGGCCCGAACATCGAGCGGACAAAGTGCTCCAAGGTGCCCTTGAGCTCGGCGAAGCTCACGCCGCGGTCCACGTACAGCCCTTCCACCTGGTGGAACATGCAGTGGGCGCGTGCGCTGATCGCCTCGTTGCGGTACACGCGTCCCGGCGAAATGGTGCGGATCGGCGGTTGGCTGTTCTCCATCACGCGCACCTGCACGCTGCTGGTGTGGGTGCGCAGCGCTAGCTCACCGCCTCCGCCTTCCACGAAAAAGGTGTCCTGCATGTCGCGCGCCGGATGGTCGGCCGGGAAGTTGAGCGCACCGAAGTTGTGCCGGTCGTCCTCCACCTCGGGCCCTTGGCTCACCGTGTAGCCGATGCGGGCGAACACGTCCGTGATGCGCTGCCGCACCATGCTGATGGGATGCAGGCTGCCGGCATGTCCCGTAAGCGCCGGGCGCGTGGCATCGCCTTCGGGCCCCTGGGCCGTGGCCGTGCTGGCCAGTGCGCCCTTCAGCTCCTCCAGGCGCGCGCTGGCAGCCTGCTTCAGTTGGTTCAACCGCTGGCCCCACTCGCGCTTTTCCTCCTTGGGTACGTGCCGGAGCTCGTCCAACAGGAGCGTCACCTTGCCGTTGCGCCCCAACATGCCCACGCGGAAGCCTTCCACGGCCCGGGCATCGGCGGCGACCGTGGCCGCGATCTCGGCCTCCACGGCCGCTATACGCTCCCCCAGGTTCATTGGATCACGCGCACCCACATGCGCACGTCAGTCAGCGGCCGGTCGTTGCCGTCGGTCGGTTGGTTGGCGATCAGGTCCAGCACGTCCATGCCTTCCAGCACCTGGCCGAACACGGTGTAGTTGCCGTCCAGGTGCGGGGCGCCGCCCACCTTCCAGTACGTGTCCTTCTGCTCTTCCGTGTAATGCCAGGCCAGGCTGTCCGGCCGGTCCGCGTTCTTCTTTTCCTCCAGGCGCGCCAGGTCCGAGGGCAGCCAGCTGCGGCCCTGCACGATGTAAAACTGGCTGCCGCTGCTGGCCTTTTCCGGGTTGATGTCGTCACCCTCGCGGGCGGCGGCCAGGGCGCCCTTGCGGTGGAACAGCCCGGGCCGGAATTCGGCGGGGATGGTGTAATCCGGCCCGCCGTTGCCCAGGGGCTTGGAGCGGTCGTCGGCCTTCCTGCTGTCGGGGTCGCCCCCCTGGATCATGAAGCCCTTGATCACCCGGTGGAAGAGCGTGCTGTCGTAGTAGTGTTCGCGCGCCAGTTTCAGGAAGTTGTCCCGGTGCAGCGGGGTTTCGTTGTACAGCTCCACCACCATGCGGCCGGCCGTGGTGTTGATCTCCACCAGGTGCCGCAGCTCCTTGTTGCCGCCTTGGGCCCAAGCCCCTGCCCCCACCGCAGCAAGCGCCGTGGCCAAGGCCAGGGAACGGAGCGTGAATTGCATGGACATCGCCTGAAAACGTATTTTTGGCTCCTTGCGCCGCGACCACGCCGCAGCGAAGCGGCCAAAAGTAACCAACACACCCGCCCATGCCCTTCAAGGCCCTTCTTGCAGCATTGCTTCTTCTCATCCTTGGTTCGGGGCTTTCCTCCTGCAAGAAAGAGAAGGACACCAAGGCCGTGATCACGGTGCTGGACACGGCGGGTGCCGTGGTTTCGGGCGCCTATGTGAAGCTGTACGCCAACCCCGTGCAACCCTTGCAGGCGGATTTCTCCCGCCTGACCAAGGAAGGCACCACCGGGTCCAACGGCCGCGTGGAGTTCGACTACTCGGAATTCTACAAGCGCGGCCAGGCCGGGTTTGCCGTGTTGGACATCCTTGCGAAGAAGGATTCCCTGGTGGGCGAAGGCATCATCCGCATCGAGGAGGAGCAGACCAACGAGGAGACGGTGAAGCTGAAGGTGGTCTTCTAGCCCGGCGGTGCGTCTTGGCGCAGTGCCGTCCTTATTCCCCGAAATAGGCCAGGATGGCCTCTTTCAGCAAGTGTTCCTGTTGCTTGCCGCTGATCCGGGGCAGGTCCTTCACACGCTCAAAGTGCGGCCAGCCGTCGGCATCGCGGCGCACCTCCCGGTAGTAGCCGTAGCGTGCCAGCAGCACGGAGACCGCGATGTGCATCAGCCCCACCTTTTCGTCCTTGGTGAACACACGGCCTCCCTGTCCCAGCTCTTGAACCCCGATCAGGAAAAGGATGCCGTCCAGGTCCATCGGCATCTCGAAGCGCTTTTCCAAGCGGGCCGCCAGATTGCGCCACCGGGTGTCAAACACCAGGTCAACGTCCGTGTCAGTGGGATGCGCCAAGGCCATGGGACAGGTCGGCAAAGGTAGGAGGTGGGGAAGGGGTGGGGAATTTGCCAATTTGCCAGTGAAGCAATTTGCCAATTTGCCAAGGGTGCAAATGCGGCTGACCGGGGAACAGGCATCCTGCAGCCTTGCTTACACTTGTCCGGATGAACTGGCTCGATTGGGTGATGATGGCGCTGTTGGCGGCTGCCGCCGTGCGGGGCTTTTTCCGCGGTTTCGTGGTGGAGATCGCTTCGCTGGTGGCCCTGGTGGCGGGCATCTGGGCGGCATCGCGCTACAACGCCCGCGTGGCGGGATGGATCGGTCTGGACCCGCAGCACGAGGTGATCTCCTTCCTGGTCACCTTCATCGGCGTGTTGGTGGCCGTGCATCTATTGGCCAAGTTGATCACCAAGGCGATGGACCTGGCCATGCTCGGCCTGCCCAACAAGGTGGCCGGGTGCTTCTTCGGCTTGTTGCGGGCCGCATTCGTGCTTAGCGTGGTGCTCAACATCCTGCTGGCGCGTGCCGAGGTTTCCGGACTGGTGCCGCGCGACACATTGGATGCGTCCGTCCTGTACAAGCCCCTGCGCGCACTGGCCCCGGCCATTGTGCCGGCGCTGGGCGACACGCAATGGCTGCGCGAAGCCCTTGATGCCGTGAAGCGGGGGCGGAACAGGTGTGAAAAAATCATTGTTGCATCGGTGGCGCAAGGATAGCTTAGCAGCATGTCCGACCATAAGTTCCATCCCGAGAGCCTGATGATGAGCTTCGGCTACAAGCCGGAGCTCAGCCAAGGGGCCGTCAAGAGCCCGATCTTCCAGACCAGCACGTTCGTGTTCGACAAGGCGGAGCATGGCAAGGCATTCTTCGAGGTGGCCTACGGCCTGCGCGAAAAGGCCGAAGGCGAGGAGATGGGGCTGATCTACAGCCGCCTGAACAACCCGAACATGGAGATCCTGGAGGACCGCCTATGCCTGTGGGAGGGGGCCGGGGACTGCGCCGTGTTCGAAAGCGGGATGAGCGCCATCACCACCACGCTCATGGAATTCCTTTCGCCGGGCGACCTGTTGCTGTTCAGCAACCCGGTCTATGGCGGCACCGACCATTTCATCAAGGAGATCCTGCCGCGCTTCGGCATCGAGGTGATGGGGTTCTACCCGTGGGAGCAGGACCATCTGGCGGAAATCATCCGGAACAGCGGCAAAGCGGATAAACTGAGGATGATCTATGTGGAGACGCCCGCCAACCCCACCAACATCCTGATCGACATCGCCAACGCGGGCCGCGCGGCCAAGGCGTTCAGCACCGCGGAAAAGCAAGTGCTGGTGGCGGTGGACAATACCTACATGGGACCGCTGTGGCAGCACCCGCTGAAGCAGGGTGCCGACCTGGTGCTGTACTCGGCCACCAAGTACATCGGCGGGCATAGCGACCTGATCGCCGGGGCCTGCCTGGGCAGTGAGGCATTGATCGGCCGCCTGAAGGGCATGCGCAGCTTCCTGGGGTCCATGGCGGGTCCGTGGACCTGCTGGCTGATGCTGCGCAGCCTGGAAACCCTGAAGGTGCGCATGGAGGCGCAGGCCCGGGGTGCGGAGGCGGTGGCCGCCTTCCTGAAAGGGCATCCCAAGGTGACCCGGCTCCACTACCTCGGACACATGGACGACCCCGCCCAACAGGCCATCTTCCGGAACCAATGCCTGAGTGCGGGCGCCATGCTCTCCTTCGAGGTGAAGGGCGGGGAACCCGAGGCGTTCCGGTTCCTCAATGCCCTGAAACTGGTAAAACTGGCGGTGAGCCTGGGCAGCACCGAATCCCTCGCCGAACATCCGGCCACCATGACGCACATCGGCGTGGACCCCGGCGAGCGCGGGAAGCTGGGCATCACCAGCGCTCTGGTGCGCCTCAGCGTGGGCGTGGAGCACCCCGACGACCTGATCCACGATATCGCGCGGGCCTTGGAGGCAGTGTAGCAAGCATGGCCTTGCGGGCACGGTGCCCCGGGGACGGCCGCCCGCGAACATTGCGGCTGGCGATTTGTATTGTTCCCGTCATGCCAGCAGTGAAAGGAACAGCATCGGAAGAAAGGATCACGACGGCTGCGGACCTTATTGAACGGTACAGGACCGTCCGCGCCCGGTCCATGCGGCTTTGCGAGCCCCTTGCCGTGGAGGACCACGTGGTGCAGCCCGTGGAGTTCGTGTCACCGCCGAAGTGGCACCTGGCGCACGTCACATGGTTCTTTGAGCAGTTCATCCTGTCGAAACTTCCGGGCTACAAGCTCTTCAACCCCGACATGGCCTACCTGTTCAACAGCTACTACGAAACGGTAGGCAAGCACGTACTGCGTGCCAACCGCGGCAACCTGTCGCGCCCCACGCTGAAGGAGGTCCATGCATACCGGGCCCACGTGGACAGGGCCATGGAGGGTCTCCTGGCAAAGGGCCTGCCAAACGAGGAGGTCTTGTACATCCTCAACGTGGGGCTCAACCACGAGGAACAGCACCAGGAGCTGTTGGTCACCGACCTGAAATACATCCTGGGCAACAATCCGCTTTTCCCCCCATACGGTGCGTTCGGGGAGGGCCGGGCCGAGAACCCCGGGGGTCGGTTCATCGAGGTGAAAGGGGGGCTGCACCGGATCGGTTTCCAGGGCGATGGATTCTGCTACGACAATGAGCTGGAGCGCCACGAGGTTTTCCTGCGCGACTTTGCCATCAGCGACAGGCTGGTGACCAACGGCGAGTTCATGGAATTCATGGAGGCCGGCGGGTACGGCCAGGTGGACCTTTGGCACAGCGACGGCTGGCAATGGGTGCAGGGCAACAGGGTGGATGCCCCGCTGTATTGGCATCAGGTGGACGGTGCTTGGCACTGTTACACGCTACAGGGCTTGGCAAAGGCGGACCCGTCGTTGCCGCTCAGCCACATCTCGTTCTATGAGGCATCGGCCTATGCGAAATGGAAAGGTCTCCGCCTGCCCACCGAGGCCGAATGGGAGGTGGCCCAGGAACGGTTCCACTGGGGCCAGCGCTGGGAATGGACCAACAGCGGCTACCTGCCCTATCCCGGCTACAAGGCACCGGCGGGGGCGCTGGGTGAATACAATGGCAAGTTCATGGTGGACCAGATGGTGCTGCGCGGGGCATCCGTGGCCACGCCGCCCCACCACTCACGGCCCACGTACCGCAACTTCTTCCAACCCTACCACCGCTGGCAATACACGGGCATCCGCCTGGCGAAAGGCTGATCGCCGTCATCGTCCCGCATGAGGCAACAAGGGGACATCGGAACCGCAGGGACCAGGGACCTATCCCTGGAGAGGGAGGCGACACGGTTCAGGGAGGACGTCATCAGCGGCCTTGGCACCTCGCCCAAGCGGCTCAGTTCGCGGTACTTCTATGATGCCGAGGGCGACCGCCTGTTCCAGAAGATCATGGCGTGTGAGGACTATTACGTCACCCGTGCCGAGGACGAGGTGTTGCGCGAACAGGCCCCCGACGTGCTGCAGGCCCTTTCGGGCGGCCGCAACGGCCTGGACCTTGTCGAACTGGGGGCGGGTGACGGGGCCAAGACCAAACACCTGCTGCGCCGGGCGCTGCAGGAGGGGCGCACGCTGCGCTACCGCCCCACGGACATCTCCGCCCATGCCTTGCGCGGGCTGGAGCTGGCACTGGGGAGGGAGATGCCCGCCTTGGCCGTGTGCGGCGAACAGGGTGAATACTTCGAGCTGATCAGGCGTGGGTTCGTGGAGCGCGGCACCCCCACGGCCGTGATGTTGCTAGGGTCCAACATCGGCAACCTGCCCCATGAGCGTGCCCGGGTGCTCTTGAAGGGCGTGGCGGACCAGATGGCTCCGGACGACCGGTTCCTGGTGGGTTTCGACCGGAAAAAGGACCCCGCCATGATCCTGCGCGCATACAATGACCGGGAGGGCCATACACGGGCGTTCAACCTGAACCTGCTGCATCGCATGAACCGCGAGCTCGGGATGGACTTCAACCCGGAACGCTTCATCCATGCCCCCGTTTACGATCCCGGGAGCGGCCAGGCCAAGAGCTTTCTGGTGAGCACCTGCCAGCAGGAGGTGCACCTGCCCGGGCAGGGTGAGCCCTTCCGGTTCAGGGCATGGGAGGCGGTGCAGACCGAGATGAGCCAGAAGTACGATGATGCGATGATCGGGGCGCTGGCCCAGGATGCGGGCCTACGGATCGCGGCGCGCTTCACCGACGGCAGGGGCTTGTTCAGCGATGTCGTGTTTGCCCGGCGGGATTGACCGCCGTGCGTATCCCGGATTCGTCGCAATGCCGTGTCCACAGGCCGGGTACGACCTTCAGGACGTGGCCAACACCTCCACGAAACGGTCCACGTCGGCTTCGTTGTTGTAGAAATGGATCCCGATGCGCAGGCCCGCGCCGCGCAGCTGCGTCGGACAGCCGTGTTGTTCCAAATACCGCTGCCTTGCCTTGTCTCCCTCGAGGATGAGGATACCCGCGCGGTGGCCCGCATCCGTGCCATGGAGGACGCGGATGCCCGCGGACTGGATCTTCACCACTGCCCGCCCGCAAAGCTCCTTCACCCGCCCGAAGGCGGGTTCCACGCCCCAGCTGTTGGAGCGCTGAAGGGCATGGCTGAGCCGCACCAGCGCCACCGGATCCATGTGGCCCTCGCCCAAGGCTTGCACCACACTGAACCCGTGCTCCCGGTCGAGCTCCTCGCGCACGCCTTCCGCCAGGTGGAAGAACCCGTTGCCGAAGCCCGCCAAAGGCCATTTGTAGCCGCTGCTGCCGATGATGTCGATGGACAGGTGGCGAAGGTCGATCGGCACAAGGCACCACGACTGCGTGATGTCAACCACCGACCAGGCGCCGTACTTGCGGCACAGTTCCCCGAAGGCCTTCAGGTGCACCATGGATCCGGTGAGCCATTGCACGTGGCTGATGGCCACCAGTCCGGGCTTCTCGCGCCGCAGCACCTCCTCCAGCGCATCCAGGGGGATGCTGCCGTCGGCGGCGGGCCTCACCATCACCGTGCCGAAGCCGTTCCACGTGAACGGCCCATGCAGCGTGGGGTAATCGCCCTCAAACAGCACCACCTTCCCGCGGTGCTTCAGCAGGGGGGCCAACCGCGTGAGGCCCGCAGTGAAGCTTTGGAAGAGCACCGTGCCGGCCGGGTCGCCGCCGAGCTGGGCCGCCACCTCGGCGCCCACCTGCCGCCTGCCTTCCATCTGCCACCAGATCCCGCGAAGCGACCCCTGCCCCATCACCTCTTCCTGCACCCGTTGCCCGGCCTCCGCCGTGGGCCGGGCGATCAGCCCCATCGCGGAGGTGTCCAGGTAGGTCTTCCCCTCCAGGCCGGGGTAGTCCCGGCGGATCCGGTCCCAATCGATCTTCAGTGTTTCCATGGGGCGAAGGTCGCCATCATCGGACCCCGATGGGATTGCGCCCGGCAAACAGCCCGGCAACCCATGGGGAGCTTGTTGCCCACCCCGCCGGAGCCTACCTTTGTGGCCCCAACGAAGAATTAGAATCAATCTAAATAAGCCCGACAAGGGCTGATACGGAACGAGATGCTGAAGATAACCGACCTGCATGCCTCCATCGAGGGCAAGGATATCCTGAAGGGCGTGAACTTGGAGGTGAACGCCGGCGAGGTGCATGCCATCATGGGGCCGAACGGCAGCGGGAAGAGCACCTTGGCCAACGTGCTGGCCGGGCGCAGCGAATATGAGGTGACCGCCGGCAGCGTCAGCTTCCAAGGGGAGGACCTGCTGAAGCTGGCACCCGAGGAGCGCGCCTGGAAGGGCATCTTCCTGGCCTTCCAATACCCGGTGGAGATCCCGGGGGTGAGCAACATGAACTTCCTGCGCACGGCGTTGAACGAGTCGCGCATCGCGCGGGGGCAGGAAGAGCTGGGGGGCAAGGATTTCCTGGCGCTGGTGCGCGAGCGGGCGAAGCTGGTGGAGATGGACGCGGCCCTGATGAACCGCAACCTCAACGTGGGGTTCAGCGGCGGTGAAAAGAAGCGCAACGAGATCTTCCAGATGGCCATCCTTGAACCCACCCTGGGCATCCTGGACGAGACCGACAGCGGATTGGACATCGACGCTCTGCGCATCGTGGCCAACGGCGTGAACAAGCTCCGTGGCAAGGACCGCGCCTTCATCGTGGTGACCCACTACCAGCGCCTGCTGGACTACATCGTGCCCGATGTGGTACACGTGATGGCCGACGGGCGCATCATCAAGACCGGGCCCAAGGAGCTGGCGCTGGAACTGGAGGAAAAGGGATACGACTGGATCAAGGCGGAGATGGTGTGAAGAGGGGTTGGGGATCAGACGATCAGGAAATCAGATGATCAGAAGATCGGATGATCCGGGGAGTTGGGGCAGAACCCCGGGACCCGTGGAAGCCGCACGAAAACCTGGACGACCGATACCGAAAGACCATGACATCGATCCCGTTGATCGCTATTGAAAAATGAATGCCATCACCACCGATACCCTAATGGAACCCAAGGCCACCGTGTTGCCGCTGATCCAGGACGGCACCTGGCCGCTTGCGGCCGAAGGCTATGCCAAGGCTCTGGCGGTCCCGGTCCCGGACCGCCGGACGGAGCAGTGGAAATACACGCGGGTGGCCCACCTCTTCCGCGACCCTTACACCAGGCCGCAAGGCGGCGTGCGCGTGGAATTGCCGCGGCGCCTGCCGTTTCCCGCCACCCGCGTGGTCTTCGTCAACGGCTTCCTGCGCACCGACCTCAGCGACGACCTCAAGGCCCACAAGGGCATCGTGATCGACAGCATCACCAACCACCTTGGCCACGGGCCGCTGAAGGCCCATTACGGGCAGGCCGCCGTGCTGGACGACCGCCTCTTCACGGCCATGAACACCGCCGCGCCCACCGATGGCCTGATCATCCTGGCCACCAAGGCCGCCAAGGCGGCGCATCCCGTCCACATCCTGCGGATCACCACGGCGGACGAAGGAGGCCGACCGGTGCTGGTCCAGCCCCGCGACCTGTTCATGATGCAGGGCGGCGCCGCGTTGGAGGTGATCGATGAGCACATCACCATCGGGCATACCTCCGCGTCGCTGGTGAACGGCGTGCGTGAGAGCTTCGTGGGTGAAGGCGCGGAGCTCGTCCTGCACCTGTTGCAGAACGAGGACGACGGCCCCGCCGACATCAGCCTGGATGCCGTGCGCGTGGCGGCCAAGGGCCACTTCAGCGTGGACACCACCACCCTGCACGGCCCGTTGGTGCGCAACGACCTGCGCGTGGAACTCGACGGTCCGGGGGCCCACGCCGAGCTCAACGGCGTATACCTGCTCAACGGGAAGGCCCATTGCGACAACCACACCTACATCGGCCACAACGTGCCGGATTGCACCAGCGACGAACTGTACAAAGGCGTGGTGGCGGACCACGCCACGGGCGTGTTCAACGGCAAGGTCTTCGTGAAGCCCGACGCGCAGCGCACGCTGGCCTACCAGCGCAACGCCAACGTGCTGCAGGACGACAATGCCCGCGTCTATTCCAAGCCGGAGCTCGAGATCTACGCGGATGACGTGCGTTGCAGCCACGGCTGCACCGTGGGCCGCATGGACGAGGCCGCCGTTTTCTACCTGCGTTCACGCGGCGTGAGCGAGGCCGAGGCCTGGCGCATGATGTCGCACGCCTTCATCGCCGAGGTGATGGAGCGCATAACCAACACCCAATGGCGCGAACACCTCACCCGGATGGTGGACGCACGCCTGGAACAGATCAAATGACCGGTGGGGCGCCAAGCCCTGATGACCACACCTGCTGAACCATGACCGCGCACACAGGGACACTCACCGGCACGGGGTACGACGTCAAGGCCGTACGGGCCTGCTTCCCCATCCTGGAAGAGCGCGTCCACGGCAAGCCGCTGGTGTACCTGGACAATGCGGCCACCGGCCAAAAGCCGCAGCAGGTGATCGATGTGGTGGAAACGTACTACCGCAGCATCAATGCCAACGTGCACCGGGGCGTGCACACGCTGAGCAACCTGGCCACCGATGCCCAGGAAAGCGCGCGTGAGGCGGTGCGCCGCCACATCAACGCCCGCCATGCCCACGAGGTGATCTTCACCCAGGGGACCACCTCGGCGCTGAACATGGCCGCATACGGCCTGGGTTCCCTGTTGCTGAAACCGGGTGATGAGGTGCTGATAAGCACCATGGAGCACCATGCCAACCTGGTGCCTTGGCAAATGGCCTGCGAACGCCACGGTGCCGGGCTGAAGGTGATCCCGATCACCGATGAAGGCGAATTGGAACCGGAGATCGGCCGTTTCCTGACGGAGCGTACCCGCATCTTGGCGATCACCCACGCCAGCAACACCCTGGGCACGGTCAACCCGGTGAAGGAAATTGTCGCGGAGGCGCGGAAGCACGGCATTACCACCGTGGTGGACGGCGCACAGGCGGTTCCGCACATGGCCGTGGACGTGCAGGACATCGGTTGCGACATCTATGTGTTCAGCGGCCACAAGATGTTTGCGCCCACGGGCATCGGCGTGCTGTATGGCCGCGAGGAGGTGTTGGACCGCATGCCGCCATGGCAGGGCGGCGGCGAGATGATCGACCGCGTCACCTTCGCGAAAACAACATACGCGAAGCTGCCTTTCAAGTTGGAGGCGGGCACGCCGCACATCGCGGGCATCGTCGGCCTGGGCGAGGCCGTGCGGTGGATGGCCGCCCACGACCTGCGGGCCATGGCGGCCCATGAAGCACGCTTGCTGGAGCATGCCACGCGTGAGCTGGGCGCCATCGATGGGCTGCGCATCGTCGGAACGGCGCGGAACAAGGTCGGGGTGGCCAGCTTCGTCATTGAAGGCGTGCACCATTACGACCTGGGCACCCTGCTGGACCAGCAGGGCGTGGCCGTGCGCACCGGCCACCACTGCACCCAGCCCCTGCTGGCGCGCCTGGGCCTGGAGGGCACCACGCGGGCAAGTTTCGCCCCGTTCAACACCATGGAGGAAGTGGACGTGCTGGTGGCCGCCACCAGGAAGGCCGTAAAGATGCTGCGATGAGCAACCGCATGACCTTGCAGGAGGCCCAGGACCAGGTGGTGGAGGAATTCGCCCTGATCGCGGACTGGCAGGACCGGTACGAGCAGATCATCGAGTCCGCCAAGGACCTGCCCCGGATCGACCCGGAAAAGAAGGTGGACGCGAACCTGGTGAACGGCTGCCAAAGCCGGGTGTGGCTGGCGGCCGAGCGGCGCGACGGCACCATCCACCTGTCCGCGGACAGCGACGCGCTGATCACCAAAGGGCTGGTGGCGCTGCTGGTGCGCGTGCTCAACGACCGCACTCCCGAGGAGATCCTGGGGACGCCGATCACCTTCATTGAACGCATCGGGCTGCGCGAACACCTGTCGCCCACCCGCAGCAACGGACTGGCCAGCATGCTGGACCAGATCAAACGCTATGCGTTGGCATTCGGGGCCAAGGAAGAACAACGATGACAAACCAAGAAAGGGAGCAACTGGAGGAGCGCGTGATCATGGCGCTCAAGACCGTTTATGACCCGGAGATCCCCGTGGACGTGTACGAGCTGGGCCTGATCTACAATGTGCAGGTGAATGACGATGCCAGCGTGGACATCACCATGACGCTCACCAGCCCCTCGTGCCCGGTGGCGGAGTCGCTGCCCGAGGAAGTGCGCGAACGCGTGGCACAAACGTCGGGCGTGGCCAATGCCAAGGTGGACCTCACCTTCGACCCGCCATGGACGCGCGACATGATGAGCGAGGCGGCCATGCTGGAGCTCGGATTCATGTGAACCATAGGGCCTGCTGCGGCGGAGTGAAGACACCTGGGCTTCGCGTGCCACCGGTAAAGGTTGTCCGGCCCACCTTTGCCCCGTCCGTTTCCCCGGGGCCGGCCCGGCACCGATCTTGAAAGAGGCGACACACCGATGCATGCACCCTCGCCGACCGTTGGCACGCCCTGGAGGATCCCGGCCTTCCTGCTGTTCTTGGCCGTCCTTGCCGGCACCATGCACGCCCAGGCACCTGACGCGGAGCGCGACATACCCCGCAGTTCGAACGGATGGTACCTCAGCCCGCACGGAACCATCCGGGTCCTGGTCATTTTTGCCGAGGTGGAGTATGACAAGGACCCGAAGCTCGACCCGCAACCCGTGGCCAAGAAGGAATGGCCCAAAGGGGAGTTGCCGGCCTGGAGGGATGACCTCTTCGACCCCTTCCCCACGGATGAACCCCGCGCCCAGGTGACGCGCTACTACCACGAAACGAGCTTGGGGCAGTTCCTGGTGCTGGGCGATTATTTGGACACCCTGGTCACCGTGCGTGAAAGTGGGCAACACGCCCTGCGGGACTGGAGCGCCATGGCCTGGGAGGAGGCCAACAAGCTTGGGACGCTGCACACCGCACACGGGCTGTCCATGGAGGACTTTGACCTCTGGACGGATTGCCGTTCCCCGGGCATGCCCAAGATCAACAGGCCGGACAAGCCGCACAGCTATGACCATGTGATGGTGATCTGGCGAAACAGCCATGTGCTCACCCACGGGCAAGGCAGCACCGACGCGGGCAGCGCAGGCCTCTTGTTCGGATTCCCGAGTGATACGCAAAGCCGCTTCGGGGCCATGAACGGCCTTCCCTTTGCCATCCTCAAGCACGAGTTCAACCACCTGCTCCTGGGCGGCAACAACTTCCATAGCGGCGGTGGCAACGCGCCGATCTTCGCCGGCTACTTCATCCCGGTGCAGGGCGGATGGAGCATGATGGGGGCGGCCAACAGCTCGTTGATGACCGCCAGCGCATGGGACCGCGACCGCCTGGGTTGGATGCCGGAGGGAAGCCGCCACCGCATCCGCGCGCACAGCTTGGCCGGCGAAGAGGTGAACGGCGACCTGGACCCGCTGGCCGGGGATACCGGCATCTTCGTGTTGCGCGATTTCGTGCCCACGGGGGATGCCTTGCGCATCCGCATGCCCTTCCTGCCGGAGGATGAATATCCCCAGTGGTTGTGGCTCGAGAATCACCAGACCAAGGCCCGCAACGGAAGCCCGACGGACGTGTTCCACTACGAGGAGCTTGGTTGCGTGCATGCCGCCATCCCCGGCATCTATGCGCAAATGCAGGTGGACAAGGAAAGGAAGGAGGGAGAGGGCATCTTCGGCGGGCACGCCGATTACCTGGCGCCGGTGCTGGCCAACGGCAACCATGACTGGCGCCTGCGGGGCGACACCATCCGGTTTGAATGCCTCTGGGGCGGGCGGGATGTGCCTTATGAACTGAAGGAGGCCTGGGCCAATCCGCTGACGGGCCTGTACGAGCAGGAATTCCCCCTGTTCGACCGGAACGGCGACGGCCGCCTGGTGCGCAAGGAACACATCGTGCCGCGCATCGGCTTCCACAACGGCAAACTGGTGGACGATGGGGGATTCCTGGGAAGCGCACGCCAGGTCTTCACCCCGCAGGGCAACAGGCGCATCGCCATGGGCACCAACCCGTCCAGCGCCAACCGGCTCACCTTGGTGACGGGTGCGGCCGCCGAGGTGAACAAGGGACGGAAGCCCGATAACCGCACCGTGTACCTGAACGGCATCAGCATTGAACTGATGGAGCAACGCGGGGACGGCGGCATCACCGTGCGGGTGAAAGCCGGCGACACCCGCCTCACCGGGGATGTGCGCTGGTGCGCGGACAGCATTGTGCTGCCTCCCTTGAAAGGGTTCCAGGGCACGGCGCTCACCATGGCCGCAGGCAAGACGCTCACCATCGACCGTTCCGGAACGCCCACGCGGCTGGACCGGCAGGTGGACGACCGGGACCGAAGTTGGTTCAGCCCGCCCACACGGTTCACCCTGGCCGCCGGGGCAAGCGCCGTGTTCGAGCGCAAGTCCAGGCTCCGCCTGCTGAACAACAGCGTGATGCACATCATGCCGGGCACCGTGCTCACCATGGACCGGAAGGCCAAGTTGGACGTTGCGGCCGGATCGCGGATCATCGTGCACGAAGGCGCCACCTTGAGGGCCAAGGCCCGCACCTTGCGGAAGCTCCGCAAGCAAGGACTCCTGGTGGAACAATCCCGATGAATAAGCAGGGAAAAGGAGGCACCACGCAAGGGGTGCCTCCCTTTTCCATGGCCTGTATGGATCAATGCGCCACGACAAGCCGCCGGGTGGCGGAGGGTATGCCGTCCAGCAGCAGGCGTAGGGTATAGTGTCCGTTGTTCAAGGCGCCAAGGTCCAAGGTGTGCATAAAGTGGCCCGTGCCGCGCCGCCCCGGGGTTTGCGTATAGGCCAGGCGGCCCAGCGCATCCTGTACTTCCAGTGAAACGCGGCCCGGCCGGGGCAGCGAAATGTCCATGGCTACCGTGCCCGTGGTGGGATTGGGGAATAGGCGGTCCAGGGTAAGCTGCTCAATTTCATCGATGCCCGCCAAGGAACACTGGGCCGGCAGGATATTGCTGCCTGCCGGGAACGCATGCACCAAGCTCTGCATGCTGCCGACAGGCCAGATGTCCCCGTTCTTCAGCTTGTTGTCCGGCCCGATCAGGCAATAGGTGGGGTAGGCGGATATGCCGAATGCGGTTTTCACGGCGGCGCTTCCGCCCTGGCCGGCCACGGCAGGCCCGTGGGCATGGCTGCCACCGTAGGTCGCCTCGTACTGGTCAACCTGGGCATTGCTGTCCGTCCCGCGGTTGATGGACAAAACGAAGAGGTCGTGACCGTTGCAGCCATACACCTCATGCAACTGGTTGAAATACGGTTGCGTGGCTTGGCATGGCTGGCAGTCCACGAAAAAGAAATCCAGCATCACGTGTTTGCCGCCGGCCGTGATCGAATACAGGTTGTGTACGTTGCCATGGGCGTCGGTTACCGTGAAATCATCCACGGTCTGGCCCACGGAGTAGGTGCCCACTTGGGCATTGGCCCCGCAGTGCAGTACGGCGGCAAGGAGGGTCGGGAGTAATCGTTTGGTCGTGGTCAGGGGGGTAATAACAAAGTTGATCAATGCCCCCGATTTCCAAGACCGGATTTCCGGGGACTGACCGTACGCATGCAGGAACCTGACATTCATCCGGGGATCGGCCGGGCGGGCAGGATACCTTGCCGACACGGCCATAAACGGAAACATTGGAATGAGCGATGCACGTCCGACGACGGGGATGCGGGATGACCTGGTCCCCTTGGAAACCCTGATCAGCCTGGAGGGTAAGACGGCCTTGATAACGGGTGGGGCCGCAGGCATCGGCAAGGCCATCGCCCACCGCTTGGCGGAGGCGGGGGCCGACCTGGTCCTGGTGGATCGTTCGGAACAAGGGCTGGCCGGGGCCAAGGCGGAATTGCGGGCTTGGGGCCGTGCCATCGGGACACATGTGGTGGACCTGGGCACCAAGGCGGCCATCGATGGCCTGTGGGAAGTCCTTGCCGACCGGCCGCCGGACATCCTGGTGAACAACGCGGGCATCTATCCGGACAGGCGTTTCGAGGACGTGGATGAGGAACACTACCGGCTTGTGATGGCGGTGAACCTTGATGCCGTCTTCTGGATGTGCCAAGGCTTCATCAAGAAAAGGGGACGGAAGGGCGGGGTGATCGTCAACATCGGCTCCATTGAGGCGGTGATGCCCTTCAAGGATGACATGTCCGTTTACAGCGCGGGCAAGTCGGCGGTCATCACCCTGACCCGCGCCATCGCCAGCGAGCAGGCCAAGCATGGGTTCCGCGCCAACGTGGTGGTGCCCGGCGGCATCGATACACCGGGAACCCGGGGCATGGCCAAAGGGATCTTGAAGGGCCGCCTGGGCCTGCTGAAGGTGGGCTATGATTTCTTGCAGCGCCTGCCCGCCCGGCGCAGGGGCCAGCCCGACGACATCGCACGCGTGGTGCTCTTCCTGGCCTCCGACCTCTCCGCATTCATGCACGGGTCGGCCGTGCCGGTGGACGGGGGCTTCCTGTCCAAGTGATGCCCCGGCCGGCCGAAGGCGGAAGCCCGACGGCGCAACCGTCGGGGGTCATGGTATAAGAGTCCGCCTGACACGGGCCTGAAGCCATAAGGGGAACGGCTCCATCGTGTCAAGCACATTTCGCCGAAACACGGGAATTTCTCGACGAAGGAAACGGATCTGCCAAGGCTGCGTATGAATGACGCGCACAGCCATTGAGCGACCCATCCGTTGACCATGAAAAACGTCATACAAGCCCTTGTCTTCCTGCTGCTTCCTGCTTGGGTGTCCGGCCAAACCGGCAGGGAATTCTGGGTGGCACCGCCTGACGTGACCTATCTGCACAACCAGCCCGGCGACCAGCCGATCTATTTCAATGTCACAGCAGGGAATACGGCCGCAGTGGTCACCATCGCCCAGCCGGCGAACCCGGGATTCAACGGGGGAAGTCCCATCGTGCTGAACGTGCCGGCCAACAGCTCGGTGCGCTACAACATGACCAGCCTGAAGACCCAGCTGGAGACCCGTCCGACCAACACGGTGTGCAACACGGGCCTTCACATCACGGCCACGGAGGACATCACGTGCTACTACGAGAGCAGCAACACCAACAACCCGGACATCATCGCCCTGAAAGGCGCCAACGGCCTGGGCACGGAGTTTTACATCCCCCTGCACAAGCACCCGCCCTTCCACAACCACGACTTCGGCAATAACAGCAACAAGGCCTTCGCCTCCTTCGACATCGTGGCCACGGAGGACAACACCACGGTGCTGATCAACTCACCGGTGGACGTGGACGGCCACCCGGGCCTCACCCCGTTCATGATCACCCTGAACCGGGGCCAGACCTATTCCTGCGCGAACACCCTTTACGCCACCTACACCGACCCCACCAAGCACCCTTCGGGTGCCGCCGTGCTTTCGGACAAGCCCATCGCCATCACCATCAAGGATGACAGCAACCACAACCCCAGCGGCGGCTGCTACGACCTGATGATGGACCAGATCGTGCCGGTGAACATCCTGGGCACCGACTATGTCGCCGTGAAAGGCTCGCTCTACAACACCGGTGACGAATCCGTCTTCCTGATGGCCGTGGAGAACAACACGAAGATCTACATCAACGGGAACCCCGCCCCGGTGGCGACGCTGTTTGCCGGCCAGTACTACCGGCACGACATGGACTACCTGAGCGGCGCCACGGACAACGCCACCTACATGAGCGCTTCCAAGCCGGTGTACGCCATCCACGTCACCGGCTTCGGCTGTGAGATGGGCATGGCCATCCTGCCGCCGCTGAACTGCGCGGGCAGCCAGCAGGTGGGCATCACGCGCTCCACCAACGAGGGCTTCTTCCTGAACCTGCTGGTACGCAGCGGTTCGGAGAACGACTTCGTGGTGACCGGCCCGGGCACGGCCACCATCCCGGGATCGGCCTTCAGGGTGGTGCCCGGAACCGGCGGTGCCTGGATGGCCGCACACATCCAATACAACACCACCCAGGTGCCCGTGAACCAAGGCCTGGTAATCACCAACACCTCGGACGTCTTCTCCCTGGGCGTGATCAACGGCGGGGCCGGTTCCGGCTGCCGCTACGGCTTCTTCTCGGAGTTCTCCGGCAAGATCGAAGTGGATGCCGGGACAGACCAAACACTGTGTGCGGGGGAATCCGCATCGCTCACCGGAACGGTCTCCGGCGGAAGCACCACCGGCATCTGGACCACCACCGGCAGCGGCACGTTCCAACCCAGCGCCACCAGCCTGAACGCAACCTACGAACCCAGCATCGGCGACATCGCCCTGGGCGGCGTGACCCTGCGCCTCACCTCCACCGGGCCCTGCATGCCGGAGTTCGATGAAATGACCCTCACCCTGCAGCCCAAGCCCATCACCGATGCGGGACCGGACCAGCAGGTATGCACCAGCGCCCCCACCGTGACGCTGGCCGGCAGCGTGCTCAATGCCGTGGGCGGCGTGTGGACCGGCGGCACCAACCCCTTCCTGCCCGCCAACTCCAACCTGAACGCCACCTACACGCCTACACCGGCCGAAGTGGCTTCCGGTTCGATGTGGATCTACCTCACAAGCACCGGCAACGGCGTGTGCAGCGCCGTGAAGGACAGCTTGCTGGTGACCTTCACCCCGGCACCGACGGTGGATGCCGGCCCCGACCAAACGCTGTGCGCCAATAACCCGGTGGCCCCGCTCAATGGCTCCATCACCGTGGCCACCGGCGGCATCTGGAGCGGCGGCCCGGGCACCTTCGACCCCAGCACCACCAACCTGCCCGCCACCTACACGCCCACGGCCACGGAGATCGCCAACGGCAGCGTGACGCTGAAGCTGCCCACCACCGGCAACGGCAGTTGCGTGGTGGTGAGCGACCAGTAGAAAAAGACATCCACCCGGCGCCCACAGCCAAACCCCGCACCAACCTCCCCGTTGGACGCCACAAT
>JAGFIV010000122.1 GCA_024103275.1 Flavobacteriales bacterium | reverse complement strand
CCCCGGGCACCAATTTCCTGGGCACCACGGACAACGTAGGGCTGCGGATCAAGACCAACAACGCGGACCGGTTTGAATTCACCAACAACGGGCGGATCCGGGCTTATGACAACGGAACGGCCGCACAACCCACCTACAGCTGGAATGGCGCCAGCGCCCAGAACACGGGCATGTTCTATCCGGCGGCCAGTACGCTCGGCTTCTCTTCGGCCGGCGTGGAACGGATACGGGTGAACGCTACCGGGCAAGCCAGCGTGAACCGGACCAGCGCGGCATCTGGCGACGTATTCAGCGTATACGCCAATGGCACGGGAGGTACGGCAAGCCCGGGCGACTTTGCGATCAACGGGTACACCAATACGGGCTATGGTACATACGGCGAAGCGGCGAACACCGCCGGGATCGGCGTGGTGGCCGTGAACAGCGCGACGACCGGGAACTCGTTCGCGCTGTGGAGCGAAGCCGCATCGCGCAACGGCCGCGGCATCATGGGCCTCGCCAACAGCTCGGCCGCAGCGGTCCCCAACAACAGCAATGCCATCGGCGTGCAAGGGCAGGTGAACGGCACGCTGGCGGCCACGGGCCAGGCCATCGGGGTCCTGGGCATCACCAACACCACCATGACAACGGGGAATGCCATCGGTGTGTGGGGTGAAACAGCCTCGTCCGCCGGCACGGGGGTGATTGGCATGACGACAAACAATACCGCCGTCGGGAACACGGACGGTGTGTACGGCGAATCGCGCGCCGGGCTGGGTACGGGCGTGTACGGCTATGCCACATACTCCGGAAGCGGAAGCGTGCAACCCCTTGGCGTCTATGGGCGGGCCAACCATGCCACCGGCTTCGGTGTGATGGCGCGCAACAATAACGCCACGGGCACGGGCCTGATCGCCACCGGCAACAACCAGGGCGGCACCTACCTCACCGGCGGCAGCGGTGCGGCCCTGACCGGCAACAACACCGGCGCGCTGGCCTATGCAACCAATGCTGCTGGCACCGGCCTGCTCGCTGCGGGCAACAACTTCCCCACCATGATGACCCTGGCCGGCGGAAGCGGTCTCGCGGCCAACGGGGTCGCCACCGGCGTCTATGTGTACAACACCGCGGCGGTGACCTCGGGCGTGGTGATCCAGGACAACATCGGGAACCAGTGGGATGTCGGGGGCTGGAACCTGGGCTACATCAAGATCGCCGGCCCGGGCACGGTGGGGACCATCGTGCGGGACACCGAGGACAACAAGGTCGCCATGTACTGCCCCGAGGCACCGGAAGTGCTCTTCCAGGATTATGGTATCGGCCAGCTTGTCAATGGCCATGCACGGGTGGTGCTTGATGCCAACCTCACAAAGAACATCCTTGTCGATGAAGCACACCCGCTGAAGGTCTTCATCCAGCCCGAGGGTGATTGCCAGGGCACTTATGTCACCAACAAAAGCGCAACCGGCTTCGACGTGCATGAATTGGGAAACGGCACATCAAACATCCCTTTCGCATGGTCGATCGTAGCTACACGGGGCGACGAATCCGAAATCCTGCCGGACGGCACCGTACGACACTCTACCTACAGGCAACGCTTCGGCCCGCCCCTACCATACAAGGAGCATGAAATGGTAAGCACGGAAACCGTCCGGACGCTCGATCACACCCCTAGGGCTGAAGTAGCTGCGGCATCCTTGAACTCAGGGTCCGTGACGAAGGAAAAGATTGCTGGGGAGGAATAACCACCACCGGGGCCAGGCACCGCAGCCTGCCCGCTTTCCTGACCAAAATGATGAAGGGCCGTACTTTGCGGCCCTTCATTCTTGCCGATGCACAAGTACTTCATCCTCACGGTCGGTCTCGGCCTGGCGGTGCCTGCCGTCCACGCCCAAAAGGCCCTCACCAACCAGGCCATCTGGTACAGCAACACGTTCAGCAGCGATCAGCTCTCCGGGCTGGTAAGCATGAACGACGGCACGCACTACACCACCATGGACCGCGGCGAGGCCGGCGTGGAGGTGAACGCGTACGAGTACCGCACGGGCAAGAAGACCGCCACCATCCTACGCGAGGCCGACCTGTTATTGCCCGGCGCCGACGGCCCCATCCCCATGGAAGGCTATGCGTTCAGCGGCGACGAGCGCAAGCTGATGGTGCAAACGGCCATGGAACCGCTGTACCGGTACAGCTACTACGCCTTCCACTACGTGTACGACCGGGCCACCAAGGCCGTGCGGCCATTGGCCGACACCACCCGGGCCAAGCAGCGGTTGGCCACCTTCAGCCCGGACGGCTCCCATGCGGCCTTCATGCGGGACAACAACCTCTACACCGTGGAGCTGGCCACCATGCGGGAAACCGCCGTGACCACCGATGGCGCATGGAACCACGTGATCAATGGCGCACCGGATTGGGTGTACGAGGAGGAATTCGATTTCACCCAGGGCTACCACTGGAGCCCGGACGGGCAGAAGATCATCTTCCTGCGCAGCGATGAAAGCGCGGTGCCGCAATACGACCTCACCTATTTCCGCCATGCCTTGTACCCCACGGAATACCGTTTCAAGTACCCCAAGGCCGGCGAGGCCAACAGCACGGTGAGCCTGCACGTGTACGACCTGGCCAAGGGCACCACCGCCGCCATCCCGCTGGGCACCCCGGATACGGACATCTACCTGCCCCGCTTCGGCTTCACGGGCAACAACACGGTGTGGTTCATGCGCCTGAACCGCCTGCAGAACGAGAAGCTGATCTACACATGCAGCGCCTCGGTGCCGGACGTGGGCAACCTGCAGTTGATCTACAAGGAAACCAGCCCCACCTACATCGAAGTGACGCACGACCTGCATTTCCTGGAGGACGGCGGTTTCATCCTCACGAACGAACAGGACGGCTGGAACCACATCGTGTGGAACAGCGCGGACGGCAAGATGCAACGGGTACTGACACCCGGGAACTACGACGTGCTGGACGTACTGGGCGTGGATGGCAAGGGCAAGCGGGTGTTTTTCACCGCGAGCAAACAAGACCCCACGCAGCAGGAGGTATGGTCCATCGGGCTGGATGGCAAGGGCCTGCGGCAACTCTCACCCGCGGGCGGGGTGAACGATCCCGATTTCAGCAAGGGGTTCAAATACTTCATCAACCGGCGCAGCACGGCCAACGACCCCGGCACCATCGCCCTGCACGACGGCACCGGCAAGCTGGTGAAGGTCCTGAAGGACAACGCACGCCTGAAGGCGGCCTTGAAGGAGCATGACCTGCAGCCCAAGGAATTCATCACCATGGCCGTGGGCGACGGGCTGATGCTCAACGCATGGATGATCAAGCCGCCGGGCTTCGATGCGGCGAAGAAGTACCCCGTGTTCATGACGCAGTACAGCGGCCCGAACAGCAACAGCGTGCTGGACCGCTGGGGCGGGCGCGACTTCATGTGGCACCAACTGCTGGCGCAAAAGGACTACATCGTGGTGTGCGTGGACGGCCGGGGCACCGGGCACCGGGGGCGCGATTTCAGGCACCAGACCTACGGCCAGCTGGGCAAGTACGAAACCGAGGACCAGATCGCCGCCGCCCGCTGGCTTGCGGCGCTCCCCTACGTGGATGGCAGCCGCATCGGGATCCAGGGATGGAGCTACGGCGGCTACATGAGCTCGCTGTGCATCACCAAGGGCGCCGACGTGTTCAAGGCGGCCATCGCCGTGGCACCGGTGACCAACTGGCGCTACTACGACAGCATCTACACGGAGCGGTACATGGGCCTGCCCGGGGACAACCCGCATGGATACGACGACAACAGCCCCATCAACCACGTGGATAAGCTGAAAGGCCATTACCTGCTGGTACACGGCCTGGCCGACGACAACGTGCATTACCAGAATGCCGCGGAGATGACCAATGCGCTCGTACGGGCCAACAAGCAGTTCCGCGAAATGATCTACCCCGACCGCAACCACGGGATCTACGGCGGCACCACGCGGCTGCACCTCTTCACGCTGATGACGGACTTCCTGCTTGAGGAGCTTTGAGGGATCCGGGGAATGGGTGGGAGGATGGGCTGTCCTATGTCCTACGTCCTACGTCCTATGCCCCACGCCCTAAGCCTGACGCGCAAAGCATGGGACAATAGACATCGGACATAGGACAGATTAAGCACCAACCCCGGATCCTGCTACCTTTCCGCGCTTCAAACAAAGCCAAGCACCCGATGAGCACATCCAAGACCGGCCATCCCAGAGGGCTATACCTGCTTTTTGTCACCGAGATGTGGGAGCGGTTCAGCTACTACGGGATGCGGGCCATCTTCATGCTGTTCATGGTGAAGGCCCTGCTGATCTCCGATGCCGAGGCGTCCAACGTATACGGCAGCTATACCGGCCTGGTCTACCTCACGCCCCTGCTGGGCGGCTACATCAGCGACCGTTTCTGGGGCAACCGGCGGAGTATCCTGGTGGGCGGCCTGCTAATGGCACTCGGGCAGCTGCTGCTCTTCATCAGTGGCAGTTTCGTGGAAACCGGGGCCCAGAATGCCAACGCCATGACGGCCATGTGGGCGGGCCTCACGCTGCTGATCATCGGCAATGGTTTCTTCAAGCCCAACATCAGCACCATGGTGGGGCAGCTCTATCCGGCCAATGACCGGCGCATCGACAGCGCGTTCACCATCTTCTACATGGGCATCAACCTGGGCGCGCTGTTCTCCCCGCTGGTGGCGGGCACCCTGGGCGATACCGGCAACATCTTCGACTTCAAGTGGGGCTTCCTGGCCGCCAGCATCGGCATGATGCTCAGCATCCTCACCTTCGAGCTGCTGAAGAACAAATACCTGGTGCATGACGACGGCACCCCGGTGGGCATGCCCAAGGCCAAGATGGACATGAAGACCATCCTGAGCATCCTGGGGTCCGTGGCCGTGATCTTCTTCCTGATGAATTTCAAAAGCTGGTTCCAGACGGACTTCGACCTGACCGGCGTGCTGATCTATGGGGCCATGGTGGCCATGCCCATCGTCATCTTCAGTGACAAATCCTTGGTGCACGAGGAAAAGCAGCGCATCAGCGTGATCTTCATCCTGGCGTTCTTCGTCATCTTCTTCTGGGCCTGCTTCGAGCAGGCGGGCGCCTCGCTCACCCTCTTCGCCGACCGGCAGACCGACCGCCATATCGGCAGTTGGGAGATGCCTGCCTCCTACTTCCAAAGCGTGAACCCGATCTTCATCATCACCCTGGCGCCGCTGTTCAGCATGCTCTGGGGTTGGCTGGGCAAGAAGGGATGGGAGCCCTCCTCCCCCCTGAAGATGGCCATGGGCCTTGGATTGCTGGCCCTGGGTTATGCCGTGATCGCCTTCGGGGTGCACGGCATGGCACCGTCGGCCAAGATCAGCCTGTGGTGGTTGATCACGCTCTACGGCCTGCACACCATGGGCGAACTGTGCCTGTCGCCGATCGGCCTGAGCATGGTGAGCAAGCTGGCCCCCATCCGCCTCTCCTCCCTGCTGATGGGCACTTGGTTCCTGGCCAATGCGGCCGCCAACAAGTTTGCCGGCACGCTGAGCGCCCTGATACCGCCCAGCGCCGAGGACCTGGCCAAGGATGCCAGCCTGAAGATCCCGACCTTCCTGGGCTTCCAACTGGACAACCTGTTCAGCTTCTTCCTGGTGTTCATCGCGCTCAGCGGCAGCGCGGCCGTGGTGCTGGTGGTGATCCACAAGTGGCTGCAGAAGCGCATGCACGGAATCAATTGAAAAGCTGAATGCTGAAAAATGGAAAATGGGAGGCTGGGTGACCCGAATGGATGGAACGGATACCTACCGGGACACCCCATTGATGGCCAGTGGCCGTTCACCTGTCTCCTCCATCCACGCATGCCGGACCATTGAGGCCGCAAAACGGGCGTCCACACCTTCCGCCATAAGCCCTTCATCCACCTGACCATGACCAACAGTGCCACGGCCAAGCACCCCAAGGGCCTCTACGTGCTCTTTTTCACCGAAATGTGGGAACGTTTCGGCTACTACCTCATGCTGGGCATTTTCGCCCTGTACATGCTGGACGGCTGGGAGAACGGCGGCATGGGGATGAGCGCCGCGGAGAAGAGCGACATCTACGGCACCTACCTCGGCCTGGTGTACCTCACCCCCTTCATCGGCGGGCTGCTCGCGGACCGGATCCTGGGCTTCCGCAAGAGCATCCTCATCGGCGGGCTGCTGATGGCTTCCGGCTATTTCACCTTGGCCGTCCACGATGTCACGGCCTTTTACGTGGGCCTGCTGCTGATCATCCTGGGCAACGGCATGTTCAAGCCCAACATCAGCACCTTGGTGGGCAACCTGTACAACGACGACCGCTACCGCGACAACAAGGATGCCGGGTACAACATTTTCTACATGGGCATAAACATCGGTGCCTTCGTCTGCAACTTCGTGGCGGCCTACATGCAGATCAATTACGGCTGGGGCCATGCCTTTGCGGCCGCCGGTGCGGGCATGATGGTCGGCGTGCTCATCTTCCTGGGCGGCCAGCGGCATGTGCAGGAGGCGGACGTGATCAAGCCGCTGCAGCCGGGCGACATGGGCACGGGCCGCATCCTGCTGAGCACCTTGGTGCCCATGTTCGTTTTCGGCATCATCGGCTACCTGATCCCCGGGAACCTGCTCGGCTCGGACACCAATGACGCCTTCATCTTCGGCTGCATACCGGTGGTGGCCTTCTTCATCTACCTGTACGTGAAGGCCAGCCCGGAGGACAAGCGGCCGATCGGTGCGCTGCTGGCCGTGTTCGCGTGCCTGGTCATTTTCTGGGCCGTGTTCCACCAGAACGGCGATGCGCTCACCGTGTGGGCCAAGGACTACACGGACCGCGAGATGCCCACGGCCATCAGCCAGGTGGCGGACAAGGCGGGCATGGCCGAAACGGTGACCAACCTGGGGCCGGCAACCGACCCGGCAAGCGCCCATTATTTCGCCACGCTGCCCGCCGACCGGGTGCCGGCGGAAGAGCAAAGCCTGAAGCTTTATTCCACCCAGCTGTACCAGAGCGTGAACCCCTTCTGGATCATCCTGCTCACGCCCATCGTGGTGGGCTTCTGGGGCTGGATGCGGGCACGCGGGAAGGAACCGGCCACCCCCACCAAGATTGCCCTGGGCCTGCTCATCACCGCATTGAGCGCCTTGGTGATGGTGGGCGCGGTAATGGCCACCAACAACCTGGAGAGCAAGGCCAGCAGCTGGTGGTTGATCGCCTCCTACGGGGTGATCACCGTGGGTGAGCTGTGCCTGAGCCCCATGGGCCTGTCGCTGGTGAGCAAGCTCAGCCCGCCACGGATCACGGCCCTGATGATGGGCGGCTTCTTCCTGAGCACCTCCGTGGGCAACAAGCTCAGCGGCATGCTCAGTGGCCTGTGGGAAGGCTTCGGCAACAAGGCCAATTTCTTTTTGATGAACTTCGTTCTCGCGCTGGGCGCATCGGCCATGCTGTTCCTGCTGTTGCGTTGGCTGAAGGCGGTGATGCGCGAGAAGAACATCCATTGACACGGCATGGCAGAACAGATCACGCTCCAGGAGATCCGCGACTTCAAGGGGAAATACCCCAGGCAGCTCTGGCACCTGGCCGGTAGCGAAATGTGGGAGCGTTTCTGCTTCTACGGCATGCGGGGCATGCTCGTGGTGTTCATGGTGAGCGAGCTGGGCCTGGCCGACAAGGTGGCCAACCTGCAATACGGCGCCATCCAGGCGTTCGTGTACGCCTTCACCTTCATCGGCGGCCTTTTCGCGGACAAGATCCTCGGCTTCCAGAAGTCGCTCTTCTGGGGCGCGGCCATGATGATCGCGGGCGGCCTGGTGATCGCCTTCTCCCCGCACGACCTGTTCTACATCGGCATCTGCTTCTCCATCATCGGCACGGGATTCTTCAAGCCCAACATCAGCACCATGGTGGGGCAGCTGTACCACGACGGGGACGTGCGGCGCGATGCCGGCTTCAGCCTCTTCTATTCAGGCATCAACGCGGGTGCGCTGCTGGGCGGCTCGCTGATGATCTACGTGGGCAAGCACCATAGCTGGCGCTGGGCCTTCCTGCTGGTGAGCATCGTCATGACGATCAGCCTGCTCAACTTCTGGCTCTACCGCAGGCACATGGGGCCGATCGGGCTTTCGCCGCTGCGTGATACCAACACCCCGGCATCCCGGCGGATCAAGGAGATCGCCGTGTACCTGGGCACCCTGCTAAGCATCCCGCTGATCCTGATCCTGGTGACCAACACGGGTTACACCGACCTGTTCATGTACGTGATCGGACCGGTGGCCCTGGCGTACCTGCTCTGGATCATGCGCAAGTTCACCGGGCCCGACGGCGAGGAGGGGAACCCCCTCTGGCTCTCGCTGTCGGCGGGCATGGTGCTGCTTTCGGGCGCGTTGCTGGTGCTCGATACGCTGGAGCTGGGCCTGGGCAGCCTGGTGGAAAAGGTGGTGTGGACCGCCACGGCGGGGGTGCTCATCGCGGCCATGATAACGGGGAACAAGGTGCAGAAGCGGTTGCACGCCGCCCTGATCTTCATCCTGTTCTCCATCGTCTTTTGGGCCTTGTATGAGCAGGCGGGCGGCTCGCTCAGCATTTTCGCCCTGAACCACCTGCGGCCCACGCTGCTGGGCTTCATCCCCATGGACCCCAACGTGCTGAACAACGGGGCCAATGCGCTCTTCATCATCCTGTTCGCCCCCTTGGTGGGCCTGCTGTGGATCTGGCTGGGCAAGCGCAAAATGGAGCCCAACTCCGTGGTGAAGTTCGGCCTGGGCTTCCTGCTGCTGGGCATCGCGTTCTATGTGTTCTACTCCACCGTCTTCTTCGCCACCACGGACGGCCTCACCTCGATGAACGTCTTCACCTTGGCCTACCTGGTGATCACCTTCGGCGAGCTGTGCCTCTCGCCGATCGGCCTCAGCCTGATGACCAAGCTGAGCCCGCAGTCCATCCAGGGCCTGATGATGGGCATGTGGTTCCTGGCCAGCGCCTACGGGCAGTACGTGGCGGGCCTGCTCGGCGCCAGCATCAGCGTGGCCAAGGACACGCCGAACTACGACAAGTTGATCGCCTACACCACGGGCTACCGCGAATTCGCCCTCTACGGCGTGCTGCTCGGGATCGCCTTGGTGGCCATTTCACCCCTGGTGCGCAAGCTGATGCGCGGGGTGCATTGAACCCGCCCGGCATGCTGAAACGCGGCACGATCTTGGCAATACACCCCTGAACAACCCCCAATCGATGCGCAACCTGCTCTTCGCCCTCTGCCTGGCCCCCTTGGCGCTTGCCGCACAAGACCACGCCGATGCCCTGGTGAAATGGACCGACCTGGAAACCGCGCAGAAAGCAGCCAAGAAGGATGGCAAGCCGATCCTGATCGATGTGTACACGGCCTGGTGCGGCCCTTGCCGCATGCTGGACCGCAACACCTTCCACGACCCGCAGACGGCCGAATACATCAACACGCACTACCACCCGGTGAAATTCAACGCAGAGGGGGGAGCGGACGTGGTGTACAACGGCAAAACCTACCGGAACCCGGGGTTCAACCCGGCCATGGCCTCCAGCCGCAACAGCACCCATGAGCTCACCATGGCCATCGCCCCGGTGAACGGACGGGTGGCCTACCCCACCATGGTGTACATGGACAGCGAAGGGCAGGTGCTGACCCCCGTGCAGGGCTATATGACGCCGGAGCAGATCGAGCCCATCCTGAGCTACTTCGGGGAAGGGGTATACAAGAACGGCACCGAGTTCGGTGCGTTCCACGCCAGCTTCAAGAGCAAGCGCACCGCCCCCGCCTCAAAACCCTGAGCGCCACACCAGGCTGCCCTGGGGCCACACGGCCTGAAGCAGGACCAGGCCCGTGGTGCAGGCGGGGAAGTCCACGGTACGCCCGCTGCCGCTCCCCGAGGCGTGCAGGGCCAAGCGCCGCCCCTCAGCCGTAAAGGCCCGCAGTTCCGCGCCCTCGGGCAAACTCGTGAGGGCGGCCCTGCGGCGTTCGCGGTCCCAGCGGACACCGATCACGGGCGGGACCATGGGATCGATGGACACGGACCCGTCACACGCGGGGGCCGTGCCGGGTTGGGCGGAGAATGATCCCGCTTGCACGGTCCAGTGTTCCCAGCTTCCTCCGCTCCCGGTCATCCAATCATTGAGGTCGAACCAATTGCCTCCCTGCATCAGGCCGGGCACCTTGTATACCTTCACGGCTTGGCCGTCGCGTTGCCAGGTGAGCGGCTGGCCCGGCATGCAGGTCTCGGGCGCGGCCGGCTCCACGCAGTTCACCCGCAGGAAAAAAGCATACTCCTGGTAGTCCGGCCACTCGCCCCACACACGGGCGGTCCCGCCGGGGTCGATGGTCACCGCCACATACTCGTTGCAGGCGATGCCCTGCGCCCGTATCCCTTGATCCGCGGCCATCCGCGCCAGGAACACCGTGTGCCGCCCCCTCCGGTCGGGGTCGTCGTAGTGGGTATCGGTGATCACGTGGTGCAGGAAAGGCACCACCAGGAAGGGCACGTCGCTGACCGTCACCGACGGTGCATACGGATCGGCCAAGGCCGTGGCACTGGAGACCGTGCCGTTCTGCGCGGTGAAGTAGTGGCTGCCCAGGATGGCCATGCCCGCGCTGGTGCCGCCCACGGCCACGTTGCGCTGGGCGATGGCCTGGTTCACATGCCCGGCCACCGGGCTGCCCCGCCAGTAGCTCACGTAGTTCCATTGGTCGCCGCCCGCAAACCAGATGGCCTCCGCCCGGTCGATCCGCTCCAGCACATACGGATGGGCTGCCGCCTCGGCCTGGTTGAACACGATGGTCTCCACGGAGTTGATGCCGCCCAGCACGCTGTACAGGTAGTCGTTGTAGCCATCGGAGCCGCTGGCGCGCAGCACCACCACGTCACCGCCGTTGGCGCGTTGCAGGAACCAGGCCATGGCACCGTCATGTTCGGTGGCCCCGCCCATCATGCACGTGCCGCCCAACGGGGCAGGCGACACATCCACGGGGCTGCCCGTGAAATAACTGGTATAGGGCTGGGCCACCAAGGCCGGGACCAGCAGGAAAGCGGAGGCGGAAACGGCGATGCGTACCATGACACGAATATCCGCGATCTACTTTTACCGCATGCGGAACCTGTTCTTCTTGCTGACGCTCCTGGCACTGCCGCTATCGGCGCAGGTACAGAACTGGGACCCGGAGCCCTACCGCGGGCCCGGGGGCATCCGGTTCAACGATGACCTGGACTTCTACCTCAACGGCTACACCAAGCCCGAGATCCAGGCCATGCGGAAGCAGGTGAGCATGTGGCGGATGAACTTCGACAAGATGATCAAGGCCACGGTGCGCGACATCCAGGCGTACAGCGAAGGCGCGAACGTGCCGGACCACCCGTACGATTTCACGCTGCCCGATGTCCGTACCGGGAAGCCATACCATCTGGGCGGCCACGGGGGCAAATTGCGGGCCTTCATGTTCGGGAGCATCACCAATCCGCCGGCCCGGGCGCAGCTGCCGTTCTGGGACGCCTTGCTGCCGAGGTACGACACGGCCAAGGTGGAGCTGTTCGTCATTTACGGCAAGGAACTGCATCCGGCGGACAAGAAGCGGTACAAGGCCTATCCGGTGCCCAAGGCCATGGAACAAAAACGGAAATATGCTGCGGAATTCGCCGCATTGACCAAGCTCCCCGTGCTCGTGGACGGTTTGGACAACAACGTACTGAACGCCTATGGACGGGTGCCCAACGGCGCCTATGTGATCGATGAAGAAGGCCGGATGATCTTCCGCGGCACCTGGGCGGACAGCCGGAAGATCGAACAGATCCTGGACACCGTGCTGAAGTGGGAGGCCGAGGGCAGGCCGAAGCTGCGGGCCAAGCCATAGCGTCCACCCGGGGGGATCAAACGCGCATCAGCTTCCATCGCCCTTGGCGGAAGATCGACATGCAGAGGATGGCCAGCAGGCTTTCGCTGAACGCGATGGCGATGAACACCCCTTCCGGCGCCTGCATGCGATGGGCAAGGAGCCAGGCCAAGGGGATTTCCACCAGCCAGAAGCATACCAGGTTCAACCATAGCGGGGTCCGCGTGTCCCCGGCGCCATTGAACGCTTGGGACAACACCATGCCGTATGCGTAGAAGACGTAGCCCAGGGAAACGATGCGCAGGGCCAGCACCCCCGTGGTGCCCACCACCGGGTCCGTGGTGAAAAATCCCATGGCCCAAGGTGCCAGGGCCAGGAAGAGCAGCGTCATTCCCGCCATGTACAGCATGTTGGCGTGCCCGCACATCCACGCGCTGCGCTCGGCGCGGCCAGGTTGCATGGCCCCCAGGTTTTGCCCCACGAGGGTGGAGGCGGCATTGGCGATGCCCCACGCCGGCAGTAGGACGAAGATGACGATCCGCACGGCCACTGTATAACCGGCCACGGCATCGCTGCCAAAGGCGGCCACGATGCGCACCAGGAACAGCCAACTGGCCGAGGCGATCAGGGACTGGGCGCAGGCCGAACCGGAAAGGCGCAGGATACCGAGCAGTACGGACCACGCAACGGCCATGTGGCGGCGTGCCAGCCTCAACGTGCCCGGGCCATTGAAAAGATGCCAGCATTGGTATGCCACCCCGCAGCCCCGTCCGATCACCGTGGCCACCGCGGCGCCGGTGACCCCCATGGCCGGCACGGGGCCTAGCCCGAAGATCAGGATGGGGTCCAGCACGATATTGATCAGATTGGCCAGCCACAATGAACGCATGGCCAAGGCCGCGCGCCCGGCCCCCCGGAAGGCGGCGTTGATACCGAACAGCAGCAAGATCAGCACATTGGTGCCGAGCATCCACCGCATGAAGGGCGTGCCCAGTTTCTCCACGGCCGCCGAGGCCCCCATCAGCCGCAGCAAGCCGGGCGCATGCAACGGGCCCGGCAAGGCGAGCAGCACCCCCAGGGCCACGATGATCCAGAGGGCCTGCCCGGTCGCACGCCTCATACCTTCCCCGTCCTTCTCACCGGTACGGCGGGCCACCACGGCGGTGATCCCCGCCCCCAGGCCCCAGGCCAGGCTGTACACCAAGGTCATCACCCCCTCGGTAAGGCCCACCACCGCCACCGCATCCGTGCCGAGCCGGCTCACGAAGAGGACATCCACCAGCGCGAAAAGCGACTCCATGGCCATTTCCAGCACCATGGGGATGCCCAACAGCAACACGGCCCTGCGCAATCCCATGGTGGTGTAGTCACGCTCACCCCCTTGCAGGGCCTCCCGCACCAAACGCACTCCCCTGCCCACGGCCGACATGGCACCAAAGTTGCGCTTGATTGCACCAACGGCCATGCGTGGCAGGCGCTGTTAAACTTTGGTTAATGTCTCCCCCCCGCACGGTACATGGCCCAATCTTTGGCTCGTCACTGAAAAACCAAGAAAAACAACCGATGAAAAAATTCATTGCCACCCTTGGCCTGAGCGCCCTGGTGATCGGGGCGTTCGCCCAAGAGAACACGCGTACCGTCGGCGGCAGCGGCCCCATGATCAGCCTTGACAAGGAGGTGCATGACTACGGCACCATCGACCAGGGGGCGAACGGGACGTGTGAGTTCAAGGTGACCAATACGGGCGACCAGCCGTTGATCATCAGCAGCTGCAAGGGAAGCTGCGGCTGCACGGTGCCCAAGTGCGACACGGCCCCCGTGGCACCCGGAGCATCCACGCTGATCACGGTGAAGTATGACAGCAACCGGGTAGGTCCGATCAACAAATCGGTCACCATCACCAGCAATGCGGTCAATGCCCCCACCAAGATCGTCCGCATCAAGGGTGAAGTGAAGGCCACGGCCGATGCCAAGCCTACCACGCCGGTGAAGGCCACCAGCCCGATGGCCCCCACGGCGAACTGAATCCATCACATCCAATAGAGCGCAGGGCTGCCCGGGTACCGGGCAGCCCTGATCGTTTTGGGACCCATGGGCATGGCCGGTCGCCCCGGCCCCCGGTCGCGGAAAGGCGCAACCCGGTGACTTGGCGAACATCGATCATGTGCATGCGTTAATTTCGCGGGCGCTTAATCCGATCAAGACCTTTACTACCCCAAGCAAGACATGAGCGAGACGGCGAAGATCATCCTGGAAGGAAAGACATACGAATTGCCGGTGGTGACCGGGAGCGAGGGGGAAAAGGCGATCGACATCAGCAAGTTGCGGTCGGAGACCGGCTACATCACGCTGGACCTGGGGTACAAGAACACCGGCTCCACCACTAGCGCGATCACCTTCCTGGACGGCGAGAAGGGGATCCTGCGCTACCGCGGCTATCCCATCGAGCAGTTGGCCGAGAAAGGCAGTTTCCTGGAGGTGGCCTACCTGTTGCTGAACGGCGAACTGCCGAACGCCAAGGAGTTGGAGGAATTCGAGGGCAACATCCGGTACCATTCGCTGGTGCATGAGGACATGAAGCACTTCTTCCAGTTCTTCTCCAGCAATGCCCACCCCATGGGCATCCTGTCGGCCATGGTGAGCTCGTTGAGCACGTTCTATCCCAAGAGCCAAACACCGAACAGGCCGAGCAAGGACGTCATCCGGACGATCTATCGGCTGATCGCCAAGATGCCCACGCTGGCGGCCATCAGTTACAAGAAGAACCTGGGCCAACCATACATGTACCCGGACAACAGCCTGGGCTACGTGGAGAACTTCCTCCACATGATGTACGGGATGCCCACGGAGAAATACGTGCCCGACCCGGTGGTGGTGGACGCGCTGAACAAGCTGCTGATCCTGCACGCCGACCATGAGCAGAACTGCAGCGCCAGCACCGTGCGCATGGTGGGCAGCTCCCAGGCCAACCTGTACAGCGCCATCTCGGCCGGCATCGCCGCACTTTGGGGGCCCCTGCACGGCGGCGCCAACCAGAAGGTGATCGAGATGTTGGAGACCATCCGCAACGATGGCGGCGACATCCACAAGTGGGTGGACAAGGCGAAGGACAAGAACGACCCCTTCCGCCTGTTCGGCTTCGGGCACCGCGTGTACAAGAACTTCGACCCGCGTGCACAGATCATCAAGCGGAGCAGCGACCAGATCCTGGGCAAACTGGGCATCAACGATCCCGTGCTGGAGATTGCACGGCACCTGGAGGAGATCGCGCTGAAGGATGATTACTTCATCGAGCGCAAGCTGTATCCGAACGTGGATTTTTACAGCGGGATCATCTACCGGGCCATCGGCATCCCCACGCGGATGTTCACGGTGATGTTCGCCTTGGGCCGCCTGCCGGGCTGGATCGCACAGTGGAAGGAGATGATCGAGGACAAGGAACCGATCAGCCGTCCGCGCCAGATCTATACTGGGGCCAACAAGCGGGACTACGTGCCCATTGCCCAGCGCAAATAAGCCGGCATGCAACCGGTAGCTGGCCATGCCTTGGTGCCCGAACGAAGTTCCTGTTTACTTTGCCCCCACCCATTGCACAAACCATGAACAAACGCAAGCTCATCGGATACGCCATCTGGCTGGTAGCATTCCTGTTCCCGTTGCAGTATTCCATCATCAGCACGGAAAACGTGAGCAATACCGTCGGGCTGGTCAATTTCGTTGTCTTGGTAGTCCTGGTCTTCCTGGGTTATTTGGTGTGGGACAGCGGCAACGCGCCGGGGAAAGCCGGGGCGGGCCACGGCCACTGAGACCGTGGGCGGGCCTCCGCGCAGCAGGAACGGCAACCGGGCGACAGTAACAGGCGTACCACGCGGTGGGCGTGGATTCCTTTGCGTGATTGATGTGCATTCCCATTGGCGTGCTGGCCAGCGGCCATGGAACCCGGCTATATTTGCGCCCCGCCATTCACCGCGTTGCGCGGATGGTGCCGAGCCAGGAGAGGTGCCGGAGTGGTCGATCGGGTCTGTCTCGAAAACAGATGTGCCCTTGCGGGTACCGGGGGTTCGAATCCCTCCCTCTCCGCCAAGCCGCCCCGCGAAAGCGGGGCGTGTTCGTTCAGGGAGGCGAGGTGAGCTTGCTCAGCCGAGCAGACCTGAACGAACACGCAAGCCCGCGAAGCGGGGGTGGCGGCTTGAAGCCCCCCCTCAGGGAAAGCGCCCCATGCGCAACGCGGCATTCGGGTGCCTGGACATCAGTACGCCCCTCCACCGCACACAATTAGTACGACCTGCCCCTACCTTGCATCCGATGTTGCCAAGCCGATCAAACGACATGGCCCGGCTGGGCCTGCTGCTGCTTCCCTTGCTTTCGTGTACCGCGATCCAACCGGCGATGAGCGCCGACAGCGACTACTACTCCACTTCCGGGTTGCGCTTCGAGGATCGCATTTACTCCCCCTCCGTCCATACCGTACAACTCTTCAAGAAAGGCTTCGAACTATCCCCGCCCATCATCGAGCTGGGGAGTTCCGAACCGCTGGTGCTCCGTTTCGACGACTTCTCGCCCAACGGTGAAAACCTCAGTTATACCGTGGTCCATTGCAATGCCCAGTGGCAGCCCAGCGACCTGGTCCCCAGCCAATACATCGACGGCGTCCCCACGGATTTCGTCCCCACTCCCCGCCAGAGCTTCAATACACTCCAGCCTTTCCTGGAGTACGAGCTGGAATTCCCCAACGACCTGATGCGGCCCACGGTGGCGGGCAACTACTTGATGAAGGTATTCCGGGGCACCGACCAGGAAGACCTGGTCCTTACGCGGCGTTTCCTCGTCTTCGAGGACCGGGTGAAGATCGACGCTTCCATCGTGCCGCCCAGGGACATCGACGTGCGCGACATCGACCAGCAATTGGACCTCACCCTGCGCTACCCGGGCATCACCATCCCCGACCCGTTCAGCGATCTGACCGTGGTGGCGTTGCAGAACAACCGTTGGGACGACGCGCGCACCGGCTTCCGGCCCAAGTTCATCCGCGACAATGAGCTGATCTACGACCACCCCAGGCAGGGCCTGTTCGCCGGGGGCAACGAGTGGCGGGGGGCGGACCTGAAGAGCGTGCGCTATTCCACCACGCGGGTGGCCCGCTACATCGATTCACCGGAAGGCTTGGATGAGGCCGTGCTGCAACCCGAGGAAAAGCGCGAATTCAGGGTCTATCTGGACATGCCGGACATCAACGGCAAATACCTTGTCAGGAACGACCTGGTGCGCGACGATCCGTTGAGCGCGGACTACCTCTACGTGGATTTCACCTTGCCGCGCACCCACGAGGAACCCGGTGGCGAAGTATACGTGTACGGGGCCATCAGCAACTTCCAGTGCCGGAAGGAGTTCCGGTGCAGCTGGGACGAGGCCAAAAAGGCCTATACGGCGCGGGTGCTCCTCAAGCAGGGCTATTTCGACTATGTATATGCCTTCCTGCCCTCCGGGGCCACGGTCCCCGACCTGGCACGGTTGGAAGGTTCCCACTTCCAAACGGAGAACGACTACTTGGTACTTGTGTACATCCGCGATTACCAGCTCCGTTGCGACCGGCTGCTTGGACTGCGCTTCTTGAACAGCCGCAAGGGTTGATGACGGCGTTGGAGCACAATCCCGTCGGGGAAGCGTTATTCTTGCGTTGAAAATGCCAGTCGCAGTCACGCAGGGCATCCGAGTGAGCGTGCTCGCACGGTACGAGGCGGCCGAAAGCAGGCCGGACGACGGGCGGTACCTGTTCAGCTACCGCATTGCCATCGCCAACCATGGGCGACGTCCCGTGCAATTGCTCCATCGGCACTGGACCATCATCGACAGCTTGGCGCCCCGGATGGAGGTGGAAGGTCCAGGGGTGGTGGGCAATACCCCGGTGATGGAACCAGGCGAACAATACACGTACTCAAGCTTTTGCGAACTCCACAGCGGCTTCGGACGCATGCAGGGCAGCTACCGCATGCGCCACCTGGACGACGGGAGTGAATTTGACGTGGCCATCCCGGCCTTTGACCTGCACCTGCCGCATGCGGCCAATTGAGGCGGAAGGGCCCAAGTTGGGGCGCCGGCGACGTCGGAATCCCGGGAAAGGCCCCCTCTGCAGCGGGATTGCAAAGTGCCGGAGGGCCGATCCCAAGGGCCCGGCTGGGCGGTCGTAGCCGTTGGCACAGGGTATCTTTGCAACGGCCATGGACCTATAGGCCGCATTTAACGCACCATCATGAGCAACGCCATTTTCACTCCTCCTCCACCACACAATGAACCCGTTCTGGGCTATGCCCCCGGCAGCGCCGAGCGCAAGAGCCTGCAGGCCGAATATGACCGGCGGCTGAAGCTGCACATGGATGCCCCGATGTGGATCGGGGGAAAGGCGGTGGAGACCAAGGACCAGCGCCGCATGTCCATGCCCCATGACCACAAGCACCTGCTGGGCATGAGCCACCACGGCGATGCCAAGCACGTGCGGGCGGCCATCGACGCGGCATTGAAGGCCAAGCGTGACTGGGAGCGCATGCCCTGGGAGGAGCGCGCGGCCATTTTCCTGAAGGCGGCGGACCTGATCAGCGGCCCCTATCGCGCCTCCATCAACGCGGCCAGCATGATGGCGCAAAGCAAGAACGCCTACCAGGCCGAGATTGACAGCGCCTGCGAACTGGCCGACTTTTTCCGTTTCAACGTCGCCTATATGACCCAGATCTACCGCGACCAGCCGATCAGCCCGCCGGGGATCTGGAACCGCTTGGAGTACCGGCCCTTGGAAGGCTTCGTTTTTGCGCTCACCCCGTTCAACTTCACCAGCATCGCGGGCAATCTTCCCAGCGCACCGGCCTTGATGGGCAATACGGTGGTATGGAAATGCGCCAACTCGCAGATCTACTCGGCCCAGGCCATCATGGAGGTATTCCGCAAGGCCGGTGTGCCCGATGGTGTGATCAACTTGATCCATGTGGACGGCAAACTCGTGGGCGACACCATATTCAGCCACAAGGATTTCGCGGGGGTGCACTTCACGGGCAGCACGGCCGTGTTTCGCACCATCTGGGGCGAGATCGGCCAGAACATCGCCAACTACCGCAGCTACCCGCGCATCGTGGGCGAGACCGGCGGCAAGGACTTCGTGGTCGCCCACCCCAGCGCGGACCCGCTGGAAGTGGCCACCGCGCTCAGCCGGGGCGCCTTCGAATACCAGGGGCAGAAGTGCAGCGCCGCCAGCCGCGCCTACATCCCGGAAAACCTCTGGCCGCAGGTGAAGAAGGCCCTGCTGGAGGACCTCGCCGACATGAAGATGGGCTCCCCGCGCGATTTCAAGAACTTCATCAACGCGGTGATCGACGAGAAGGCCTTCGACAAGATCACGGGGTACATCGCTGCGGCGAAGAAGGACAAAGCGAACATCAGGGTGATCGCCGGCGGGAAATACGATAAGGGCAAGGGCTACTTCGTGGAGCCTACGGTGCTGGAGACCAAGGACCCGCGGTCGGTCACCATGTGCGAGGAGATCTTCGGACCGGTGCTCACCGTGTACGTATACAGCCCGAACCGGTGGACGGACACGCTGAAGCTGGTGGATGCCACGGGACAGTATGCGCTTACCGGGGCCATCTTCGCACAGGATCGCGCGGCGGTGATGCAGGCCACGGAGGTGCTGCGCCATGCGGCCGGCAACTTCTACATCAACGACAAGCCCACGGGCGCCGTAGTGGGCCAGCAGCCCTTCGGAGGTGCCCGCGGCAGCGGCACCAACGACAAGGCCGGCAGCTACCTGAACCTGATCCGCTGGACCAGTGCAAGGGCCATCAAGGAGAACTTCGTTCCCCCGGTGGACCACCGCTACCCGTTCCTGGGGTGAGGCTGTGCACGATCGATCGTTGAACAAGTGCAATGCGGGCCTTCGGGCCCGCGTTTGCCTTTCATGCAATTTCACGCCGTGAAGGAGAAGATCTTGCGCTATGTGCCACGCCCGTTGCGGAACCGCTACGGGGCGGGCCTGCTGGTGCTGTTGCTGTGGGTCGGCCTGTTCGCCGACTACGACCTGTACACCATGGTGAAACTGCGGCACCAGCTGCACCAGATGAAGCAACAGCGCGACCGCTATGCCCGGGAGATTGCCGTCACCCGTGAGCAGCTCCACGAGATCAACAGCAACCAGGCGCTGCTGGAAAAGTTCGCGCGGGAGAAATACCTGATGAAGCGCGACAACGAGGACATCTTCGTGCTTGTGCCCGGGGAAAAGGGGAAGTAGGGCGGTCTAACGCTCACCGTCCCAAGGTCGGCGTCCGGGTCCCCTTTCCGGCTCGGGCAGGGGCAGTTCGCTTCCGGCCTTGAACACCCGCAGGTTGTGGCGCAGCGACAGCAGGAAGTAGCGCTGCAGCATGTTGGTGGCCGTGTTCAGGATGTACGTGTCCGTCACGTCGCGCGTCACGCTCACGTTGCGGCCCAGGATGTCGTAGGCCGTCACCCGCAGTTCCAGGGCATCGTTCTTCAGGAACTTGCGGCCGATGGCGGCATTCCACACCAGGGCATCCCGGTCGTAGTCGGCACCCAGGCCGTTGTAATGCTCATAGTTCACCTGGTTCTCCAACACCCAGCCGCCCAATCCGCCCAAGGTGAGGCTGCCGGTCAACCGTCCTTGGTAATAGGCGTTATGGGCGTTGGGCCGCAGGCCGCTGCGCGTGGTGTTGAAGTTGGCCGTGTAGCCCACGTTGAAGTCCACATCCTTGCTGATGTTGCTGCCCAGCACCACGCCCAGGTTGGCGTTGTTGTTCAGCGTGAAGTTGCGCACGCCGTTCACCATGCCGGGCAGGCGGTCCACGCTGCCACCCACGCTCAGATTGAGGTTGCTGCGGACGGGAAGCACGGGCAGGCCATAGCTTGCCAAGGCACGGGCCGAGAGGTACCCGTCCATGTTCATCGGCAAGGTGAGCTGGGCACCGGCGGGCAGCACCATGCCATCGGCCAGCACGCTGTCGGCCGCGGCTGCGTAGGTGACGTTGCTCACCCGCCCTCGCTGGCCTTGCAGGGAAAGCAACGCGAAGAAGGGCTTGGTCCCGGTGCTGTCGATGGTGTTGAAGCGGAAGGTCAGGGCATGGCTGTAGGTCTGGTCCAGGCCCAGGTTACCGGTGGTCAGGTGCAGGGGGTCGCTGTTGTCCACCACTGCCTGCAACTGGTTGATCGAAGGGGTGCTCACGTTGGTGCGGTACATCACCCGCAGGCGGGTGAGCTTGCTCCAGTTCCGGTTGAACATGGCGTTGGGCAATAGGTTCATGTAAGAACGATCCACCACGGAGGTGAAGGGGTAGGTCTGTTCGCTGTGCATGTCGCTGGCCTGGCCGTCCAGCCCCAGGTTGAACATGAAGCCTTCGCCCCGGAAGCGGTAGCTCAGGCCACCCTTCAGGGACCGCACCGTGTTCAGCGCCTTGTTGCTCAACCGCGCGTTCAGTTGCTCCTCGCCATCATCCGGGTCGGTATCGTACGTCAGTTTCTCGGCATCACTCAGGCGGATGGCCGGTTCCACGGCAACCTGCAGCTGCCCCCGCTCGCCCACCGGTTCCGTGTAGCGCAGTTGCAGGCCATGGTTCTGGTTGAAGTTGTCCGTGGCGTTGCGCTGGTCGTTGAGGCGGTCCACAAGGGCCGTGTCGGACAGGAAGCTGTTGGTGGCCAACAGGCCGCCGGTGCCGTCCTGGCTGCCCAGGGAAGTGCTCAGGTTCGCGCTGAAGGTCCTTCCCTTCAACGCGAACTTGTGGCGGAACAGCAGCGAGTTGCTGAAACTGAGATTTTCCCGGTCGGAGCGGTTGTCATTGTCCGAAGCGCTCAGCAGGGCCCCTTCCCCGTTCAGCACCCGGGAGGTTCGCAAGCTGTTCGTGGTGCCAGGCTGCAGGCTCAGTTGCGGCCGGATGATCAAGGAATTGGCATCGTCCAGGTCTGTCTTGATCCGGAAAATGAGCCGGTGGTTGGCATTATCCGTGGCCCGTTCGCTTGAACTGTGGGCCACTTGCGCGGCGATGTTGCTGAAGTAGGTGGTGCGGTCGCTCAGCGAGGTGCTCAGGCCATGCTGCTGGTTGAAGAAGTAGCTTCCGGTGATTTTCGTCCGGCCGAAATCGTTGCTGTAGTTCAACCCGATGGCACGGGTACGGATGATGCCCGGCTTGTTGCCCACGGTGAAAGCCCCCGCCGAAACGCCGGCAAGGTCCTGGGCCGAGAAGTTCTGTTGGTTCACGTTGTTGCTTTGGCCGATCAGGCTGATGCGCTGCTTGCCCTTGAAACGGTGGAACGACAGGCTGGCGGCATGGCGGTCGTCGGTGCCGTAACCGACACTGGCCGTGCCGAACATGCCGTGGTTCATCCCGCTCCTGGTGATGATGTTGATGGTCTTGTCCGTGCTGCCGTCGTCAAACCCGGAGAACTGGGCCTGGTCGCTCAGCTTGTCGAACACCTGCACCTTCTCGACCACCTCGGCGGGCAGGGTCTTCAGCACCGTGGTGGCGTCATTCCCGAAGAATTCCTCGCCGTCCAGCAGCACCTTGGTCACCTTCTCACCTTGTGCTTTCACCCCGTCCTTGTCGCTGGTGATGCCGGGCATTTTGGTCAACAGGTCTTCCGCCGTGGCATCGGGGTTCACCTTGTATGCGGCGGCATTGAACACGGTCGTGTCCCCCTGTTGCTCCGCCCGCCGCTGAACGGCCACTTTCTCCACCGCTTGCAGTTCGGTCACCGATGCCTCCATCCGCAGCTTCACCTCTTGCATGTTGCCCTCCACCTGCAGCGGAAGGTCGATGGTCCGAAACCCGATGAAGCTGGCACGGAGCACGTATCGGCCCGGTGCCACGGCGCTGAACTGAAAGCCGCCGTCCTTATCGCTCACCGCTGCTCGCCGGAGGGTGGTATCACCTTGGTCGATCAGTATGAGCGCAGCCCCGGGCATGGTGTGCCCGTCCCCTTTGTCGTACACCGTTCCCGACAGGGTGAACGCCTGCCCCATCACCAGCTGGTGGAACAGCAGGAATGCCAGGAGGCCCAAGATCCGCCGCACGGTCCCGGCGGGGGCATGTCGTTGCTTATGGTCTACGGCTGGCGCCATGGGTCCAACTGAAAGCCCGCGCCGGCGCAGCTTTCATGCCAAGTTGCCTGTGCCCCGCCAGCACTGGTCCGGCCGGCCTGGCGCCTCATACCGCGTTAGTGGTGGTGGCCGCCAGGTCCGTGTACGTGGCCATGGGAGATCTCCTCGGCCGTGGCTTCGCGTACACCGGTCACCTCCACGTCGAAGTTCAGCGTCACGCCGGCCAGGGGATGGTTGCCGTTCACCAGGACATCGGTATCCGTCACCTCGGCCACCGTCACCACGCTGTGTTCACCGGCCTGGAACTGCATGCCCACCTCCACTTGCTGGCCCCCGAAGCGGTCCAAGGGCACCCGCTGCAGCAGGCTGTTGTCAAAATCGCCATATCCGTTGGCAGGGTCCACCACGGCCACGAATTTGTCCCCGATGGCCTTGCCTTCCAGCTCGGCTTCCAGGCCGGGCACGATCATTTGGCTTCCTTGGAGGTAGGTGAACGGTTCATGCCCCCTTGAGCTGTCCAGCACCTCGCCCTCGGCATTGGTCAGCGTGTAATGGAAGGAGACCACGGAATTCCTTGTGATTTTCATGGAATGGGGATCGGTGTTGGACCAGGGGGCAAACCTACGGCCATTGGGCGGCAGGTCAGGCAAGGTTTCGGAAGATTTCACCCGTGCCAAGGGCATCACCTTTTCCCAGGCCACGCACAACATCATCAACGCAGGTGGATTCGAGAACCTGCACCATGCGGTTTTTCATGCCTTCGAAGTGCCCGTGCATGGGACAAGGTTCATCCACCCCGCACTGGCGCAGGCCCATCACGCAGGCCTTGCGGTCCACATCCTCGCCGATGGCCTGCATCACCATGCGCAGGGTCACCTGCCGCGCCTTTTCCGGGGGCAGATCGAAGCCGCCATGGGGCCCGCGGTGTGATGACAGAATGCCGGCCCTGGCCAGGTTCTGCAGCACCTTGGCGGTGAAGGCCTCCGGGGCTTCCGTCTGCTTGGCGATCATGGTAAGCGTGAGGCGCCTGCCCTGGCTGGATGCCAACGCAACCTCCACGACCGCCCTGAAAGCATACTCGCAGGTCTTTGAAAAAAACATCGCCCAAGGAGAAGGGGGCCGAAATTAACCCGTTCCGGCCCGGCAGTGCAGGCCCGTTCCGGTCCCGCTGTTCCGGCGGCCTCCAAGTCCGGGTAAGCCCGCCGTTGCCGAACTTCGTCCCGATGGGCAACGAACGACTCTTTGCGGCCTTTGCCGCCATGGACCGTGGGCAATGGGAGCAATTGGTGCTCAAGGAGCTGAAAGGCAAGGAGCTTTCCACCTTGGACATCCTTCTTCCGGGCGGACGCCGCCTCAGCCCCATCGGCATGGCCGGCGACGCAGGGACCGGCCCGGCGGCCGACGGACGGCGTGGCGAATGGCGGGTGGGCCATCCGTGGCGCATCACTGCGGACGTTCGCGGAGCCGGTGCAGGGGCGAACCAGGCCCTTCTCGAAGACCTGATGGGCGGTGCCGATGCCGTGGTGCTGGATGGTGGCGAGAGCGGGGTGGCGGCCGCCTTGACCGATGTCCTGCTCGCCGGCGTGGACATCCAGTTCCGGGGTGGCAGCACTGTCCTGCTGCCGTGGCTTTTGGACGAAGCGGGCAAGCAGGGGCTGAAGCAACATGAGCTCTCGCTGTGCCTAGGCCTGGATGCAACGGTCCCGGCGGCTTCGCTGCGGGAAAAAATCCAAGCGTGGCCCGGCATCCGGGTGTATGACATCCGTGTGCAGGGCACCACACCGGAAGCGATGAAGGCCGCCATGGACCAAGGCGATCAAGCACTGCAACAGCTGCTGCATGCGGGCTTCCATGCTGATGAGGCCCCGGCCCGGGTCCAGTTCACCCTGCCGTTGCAGGATGACCTTTTCATGGACGTGGCCCGATTGCGGGCCTTCCGGGCCGCATGGCATACCAAGGCAGGCCGCAGCCCGTGGATCCAGGCGGAGGTGCAATACCCTGCTGGCGGCGCCGGCCACACCGACATCATCCGCGCCACGCTGCAGGCCGTTGGTGCCGTACTCGGCGGCTGCGACGGCCTCACCATTCCGCCGCCCATGCTGCCCGAAGGCGAAAAGCTGGCCCGCCGCGTGGTGCGCAACATCCACCACTTGCTGCGCGATGAGAGCTTCTTGGCACGCGTTGCCGATCCGCTGGGAGGATCTTACTCGGTCGAGAAATTGACGGAAGCGTTGCTCGCAAGCTTTGAGCCACGAGCCGCGAGCTTGAGCGATCAAAAGCTCGCAGATCGAGGCTCACAGCTCGTAGCTGGCATTCCCAACCGGGAAGAGATCCCCCTGAAATCCTTCTACACCGCTGCCGACGCACAGGGCATGGAGCATCTCCGCTTCGGCGCCGGCGCACCGCCCTACCTGCGCGGGCCCTACGCCAGCATGTATACCGTGCGGCCCTGGACCATCCGCCAGTACGCCGGTTTCAGCACGGCCGAGGAAAGCAACGCCTTCTACCGCCGCAACCTCGCCGCCGGGCAGATGGGCCTCAGTGTGGCCTTCGACCTGGCGACGCACCGCGGCTACGACGCCGACCACCCGCGCGTGAAAGGCGACGTGGGCAAGGCCGGGGTGAGCATCAGCAGCGTGGAGGACATGAAGGTGCTCTTCGACCAGATCCCGCTGGACAAGATGAGCGTGAGCATGACCATGAATGGTGCCGTGCTGCCCATCATGGCCTTCTTCATCGTCGCGGCGGAGGAACAGGGCGTACCGCCCGAACAGTTGCAGGGCACCATCCAGAACGACATCCTCAAGGAGTTCATGGTGCGCAACACCTACATCTACCCGCCGGGGCCCAGCATGCGCATCGTGGGCGACATCTTCAGCTACTGCGCGAAGCAGATGCCCAAGTTCAACAGCATCAGCATCAGCGGCTACCACATGCACGAGGCCGGCGCGCCCGCCGATCTGGAACTGGCCTACACCCTGGCCGACGGCATCGAATACGTGCGCACCGGTATCGCCGCCGGCATGCAGGTGGACGAGTTCGCTGGTCGCCTCAGCTTCTTCTGGGGCATCGGCATGGACCTCTTCATGGAAGTGGCCAAGATGCGCGCGGCACGCCTGCTCTGGGCCAAGCTGCTGAAAGAGATCGGCGCCACCAACCCCAAGAGCCTCGCGCTGCGCACCCACTGCCAGACCAGCGGCTGGAGCCTCACCGCCCAGGACCCCTTCAACAACGTGGCGCGCACTACCGTGGAAGCCCTGGCCGCGGCCCTCGGCGGTACGCAATCGCTGCACACCAACTCGCTCGACGAGGCCATCGCGCTGCCCACCGACTTCAGCGCCAAGATCGCCCGCGACACGCAGCTCTACCTGCAGAAGAACAGCGGCATCACCAAGTGGATCGATCCGCTCGGCGGCAGCTACTACGTGGAAAGCCTCACCCACGAGCTCGTCCACAAGGCCTGGGCGCGGATCAAGGAGGTGGAGGAACTCGGCGGCATGGCCAAGGCCATCGAGAGCGGCCTGCCCAAGATGCGCATCGAGGAAGCCGCCGCGAAACGCCAGGCCCGCATCGACACCGGTAAGGACCGCATCATCGGCGTGAACGCCTTCCAGGTGGAGGAAGAGACCGAACTCGAACTGCTGGAAGTGGACAACACCAAGGTGCGCGAACAGCAGGTGGAGCGGCTGAAGAAGATGAAGGCGGCGCGGGATGAGGGCAAGGTGAAGGAGGCGTTGGAAGCACTGACAAATGCAGCCATGAGCCACGAGCCTCGAGCCACGAGCTTGACCGGTCAAAAGCTCGAGGCTCGAGGCTCGCGGCTCGAAGCTCAAAGCTCACAATCCGAAACCAACCTTCTCCACCTCGCCATCACCGCCGCCCGCGCCCGCGCCACTTTGGGAGAGATCAGCGACGCCTTGGAGAAAGCCTTTGGACGTTACCACGCCGTGCCGCGCGCGATCAGCGGCGTTTATTCCGCGGAAGCCATGCAGGACCCCGAGATGCAGGAGGCCATGCGCCTCGCCGATGAATTCGCCAAGCAGGAAGGCCGCCGCCCGCGTATCCTGGTGGCCAAGATGGGCCAGGACGGCCACGACCGCGGCGCCAAGGTGATCGCCACCAGCTTCGCCGATATCGGCTTCGACGTGGACATCGGCCCGCTGTTCCAGACCCCGCAGGAAGTGGCCAAGCAGGCCATCGAGAACGACGTGCACGTGCTGGGCATCAGCAGCCTCGCCGGTGGTCACAAGACCCTGGTGCCCGAGGTGATCAAGGAACTCTGCGACACCTGGAAACGCCCCGACATCCTCGTGGTGGCCGGCGGCGTGATCCCGCCCAACGACTTCGACTTCCTCAAGCATGCCGGCTGCTTCGCCGTGTTCGGGCCGGGGACGAAGATCCCCAAAGCGGCGAAGGGGATCCTGGAGGTGCTGGGGAGGCGGGGGTGATCGCAGGTCTATCTTTGAGAAGCGATGACGCCCAAGCCCCTGCGCGAAGATGGCTACCACTTCTACTTCTTCAGCAACGAGAACCAGGAACCGCCGCACGTCCATGTCTCCAAGGGAAGCGGTCGGGCCAAGTGGTGGCTCATTCCGGAACCGCGGGAGAAATACTCGTACGGATTCCATGCAGCGCAACGCCGGCACATCAAACGTTTGATCCAAGAACACCATGCCCACCTCCTCCAAGCGTGGCACACGCACTTCGGCACGAAAGGCTGACAACAGATCGGATGACCCCGTGGATCAGCTGATCCATGAGGGCGGGCTCCGCATCACCGACGTGGAGCCGTTGGCCCACCAGGGGCTGCTGGTCGTGGTGCTCAACACGGGCTCGCCCTTGATGGTGCGCACCGCCCATTTCCCCCGTTTGGCCAAGGCAACACCTGCCCAGCTCGACGAGTGGGAGATCATCGCGGACGGCACGGCCATCGGCTGGGAGGCGATCGATGAGCACCTCTCCCTGAAGGGCTTCCTGACGGCTGAAGTGCGCAATGAGGTGATGGACCGCCTCCGCTCGCGCCTGCTCCAAGGTGTGAAGCACCGGAAGCACAAGCCGGTTGCGGCAAAGCGTACCCGGACCAAGGCAAAGCCGAAGGCGAACGCCCGGTAACCAAGCACCTCGACAGTGCCAATGGAACTCCGCGACACCTGGAAACGCCCCGACATCCTCGTGGTGGCCGGCGGCGTGATCCCGCCCAACGACTTCGACTTCCTCAAGCAGGCCGACTGCTTCGAAGTGTTCGGGCCGGGCACGAAGATCCCCAAAGCGGCGAAGGGGATCTTGGAGGTGTTGGGGAGGCGGGGGTGAATACCACCTTCAAGCATCAGTGTTCGTCGAGCGCTTTTCCTCCGCTCATTGGGCGTGAGTCATTCAGCCTCTCGCATTCTTTGGATGTTGGCTAAGTTGCTCTCCCCTAATCCCACATGGTGCCCCCATTGGACCAACTCCTCTTCCTTGACTTGGAAGTTACACCCGACGGGAAGCGGCTGCTTGATGCAGGCGCGATACTCGGGACCAGGGAGTGGCATTCGGCCAAGCTGAACGAACTGGAGCCTTGGCTGCCGGACGCTTCGATATTGGCTGGTCACAACCTTGTACGTCACGACCTGCCGATCCTACTTAGCCGATTTGGGAAAGACGCTCTCAGCGACAAACTCTTCTTGGATACGCTCGGTTGGTCGGCCCTGCTGTATGCAGACAAGCCCTACCACAAGCTGGTGAAGGGCTACCAGCTCCACGACGAGGATGCGGAAAGCAACCCGTTGAGCGATGCCAAACTGTGCAGGCGCCTTTTGGAGGAAATGCTCGGCCAGTTCGCCGGGCTGGACACGGGCCTGAAGCGTGCATACTGGGGTCTGTTGCACGACAAGCAAGGGTATGGGCCGTTTTTCCGGATTTCGGGCTATACGCCCCTCGACCTGAACGAGCCACCCGGAAAATCCATCGAAGAACGCTTTTCCGGGCACTACTGCATGCAGGCCGATGTGGCCACCATGGCTCGCGAGCATCCCATAGAACTGGCACATGCGCTGGCGCTGATCGCCACGGTGCAGGATGCTTCCGTTCTACCACCGTGGGTGGTGCATGCACTTCCCGTTGCCCAAGACCTGCTGCATACCCTACGGTTCACCTATTGTGGCAGTTCGCAGTGTACCTATTGCACCGAACGCCTCGATCCCCGCAGAGCGCTACAGGCCCACTTCAATTACTCCGATTTCCGTCGTTTCGAGGGTGATGCCGACCCCGGTATCCAGGAACAAGCTGTACGAGCCGCGTTGCAAGGCCGATCACTGCTCACGGTCTTCCCCACCGGAGGCGGCAAGTCCCTCACCTTTCAGTTGCCCGCGCTCATGCAGGGCGAGCTCACGCGCAGCCTTACTGTGGTGATCTCTCCACTGGTCTCGTTGATGAAGGACCAGGTGGATGTGCTGGAGGATCGCTTCCAGAACGTACAGGCCGCACATCTCAGCGGGCTGCTCTCCCCATTGGAGCGGAAAGAGGTGTTGGAACGTGTGGAACAGGGCGGTATCCACCTGCTTTACATCGCGCCGGAAACGCTGCGCAATCCCACGCTCACGCGTTTGTTGCAGCACCGCCACATCGCACGCTTCGTTATCGATGAGGCCCACTGCTTCTCGGCCTGGGGACACGACTTCCGGGTGGACTACCTCTACATAGCGCCTTTCCTGAAACAACTGCAGGAGGACAAACAACTGACGCTGCCCATTCCGGTCTCCTGCTTCACGGCAACTGCCAAGCCGCAGGTGATCGAGGACATCAGCCGGTACTTCAAGGAAGGTCTTGGGGTGGAGCTTGTCCCTTTCATCAGTCATGCCCGCAGGGAGAACCTTCGCTATGAAGTGATCCCGCTCACCGATGCCGATCCCGAGACACGCAAACGGGCTTTGCTCAAACTCGTGCATGAAAGTGAACGGCCTGCTATCGTATATGCCTCACGCACCAAGCGAGTGGAGGAGTTAAGATCCATCCTTGAAGCCTCGGGCCTGCATGCTCGCGCCTATCATGGGAAGATGAAACGCGAGGAAAAGCAGGCCAATCAGGATGCCTTCATGAAAGGTGATGCTGAAGTGATGGTGGCCACCAATGCCTTCGGGATGGGTGTGGACAAAGAGGATGTGCGCACGGTGATCCATTACAATATCTCGTCCTCGCTGGAGAGCTATGTTCAGGAGGCCGGGCGTGCCGGCCGGAAGAAGGAGATCGACGCACGTTGCTGCATCCTGTATCACGAAAGCGACCTGGGCGGCCATTTCCAACTGCTTAACCGCAGCAAGTTGAACCAGCAGGAGATCGACCAGGTATGGCGCGCATTGAAACGCCTCACCAAGTTCCGTGACAAGGTGAGCAAGTCGGCCCTGGAGATCGCGATCGCTGCGGGTTGGGACACCGAGATCAAGGACCTCAACAACCGCGTTACGGCTTCCTTGGCCGCTTTGGAAGACCGAGGTTATGTGCAACGCACGCTGAACACCCCCCGGGTCTTCGCCACCGGCCTTCTGGAAAAGGATCTGGAGGCGGCTTTCAAGAAGGTACGTGCCACACCCACCCTTACCACCAAACAGCAGGAGGATTGCGCCCGCGTACTCCAACGTATCATCAAGAGCGATGAGACGCGTGTGGATGCCCTGGCCGAGCAGCTCGGCATGCCATTGAAACAGGTGCTCAGCACCATTCAACACCTGCGTGAACTTCATGTGCTGAACGATGCCCAAGACCTGAGCGCTTTCGTTGACCTGCGGCCCAGGGCTGGGTCGCGGGCTCGCTTCGAGCGGATCGCTGCCACGGAAAAAGCATTGGTGGAGCTGATCCCGTCCGGTCCCGACACCCTTAGCGTGCGCGCCTTGAACCAATACCTCATCGACAGGGGTATCGATTCGCAGATGCACGACGTGTTGACCTTGCTGCGCTATTGGAAACGCCGCGGCTTTGTCCGTACGCGCCGTATCGACCGGGCTGAACAGAGCTACCGGATCGAACCACGCACCGAACCGTCGGAGATCATGCGCGACATCGAACGGCGCCACCAGATTGCGCTCGACGAATTGGATCACCTGATCGAATTGTCTGCCAATCAGGTCTCTGACGACACGGAGAAGGAGGAGCAGTTCGTTGAATTCTCCTTGCTCGGCATGCAGCAAAAGCTGGCTTCAGGCCTCTTCGCGGAGCATGTGGATAGCAAGGCGATCCAACGCGCGTTGCTCTTTCTCAACGAGACCCGCGTGATCCAATTGGAGGATGGCTTCATGGTCATCTACCAACGGCTCAATGTGGAACGGATCAACAAAGACAATCGCAAGCGCTACACCGCTGAGGACTACGGCCACCTGAGACTGCACTACCAGAACCGTGTGGAGCAGATCCACATGGTGGGTGAATATGCGCGCCAGCGCACACGTAGTGCCGAAGCCGCGTTGGCCTATGTGGACGACTACTTCAAGCTCGATCACAAGAGCTTCCTCCGGAAGTACTTCCATGACCGCGGAGCGGAGATCACCCGTTCGGTCACCCGTGAGCGTTTCGCGCAACTGATCGGCGACTTGGACACGACACAGGCTGCGGTCGTAGCGGATAGTGCACAACGGATCCTGGTGGTGGCCGGACCGGGAAGTGGAAAAACACGGGTGCTGGTCCACAAGGTGGCCAACCTGCTGCTGCTTGAGGATGTGAAGCCCGAGCAATTCCTCATGCTCACCTTCAGCAAAGCGGCCGCCCTCGAGTTTCGCAGGCGGGTGCATGACCTGGTGCCTGAATACCGCGGCTTGATCTCCATCACCACCTTCCATGGTTTCTGCTTCGATCTGCTCGGACAACTCGGCGACCTGGACAAGTCGGAGACAATCATCACCCGGGCCATACAAGCCATTGAGCAAAGGGAGGTGGACCTTTCAGGGATCGCGAACAAGAGCGTCATCGTGCTTGACGAGTTCCAGGATGTGGATGCCGAGCATTGGCGGCTGATACAAGCGATAGCTATAGTGGCAGAGAACCCACGCATCATCGCGGTGGGTGATGACGACCAGATCATCTACCGTTGGCGTGGCGCCTCGCCGGAGTATATGGCATCATTCCGAGCGCACTATAAAGCCAGCGCGCACAGCCTGCTGACCAATTACCGCAGCAAGGGCAACCTGGTGCACCTTACCAACCGCCTGGCCGAAGGTATTCGCCATCGTATGAAGTCAGGGATGCCCTTGGAGGCAAAGGACACCACCGATGGAGTGCAACGCGTGGTTGAGTATGGCGGTGGATTCCATCTGCAAGGGCTGGTCGATGACGTTCGAATACAACACTATCCTGGCACCACGGCCGTGCTGACCCGGACCAATGAGCAGGCCATCCTCGCAGCGGCCATGCTTCAACGGCAGGGTCTACAGGCACGGCATGTGGGTGGCAGCGACGACTTCCAATTGAGCCGATTACGTGAAGTACGCGCATTTGACAAAATGTTGCGCGATGCACATTCCGGCGCGGGCATCATTCCGAAGGATGTATGGGCCGGTGTTCGCAACCGCTTCTTGGAAAAGCTATCCTCAAACAAGCACCATGCGGACCTCTCTGACGTGATAACCCGTTTCGAGCAGGATGCCCGTGGGCGGTTCGACCCCGGCGAATGGTCCGCCTATCTCCGCGAGATCCGCATCGGCGACGTGGCCCAAGCCAAGGGCGAGATGGTCTATGTGAGTACCATGCACAAGAGCAAAGGCCGCGAATTCACCAACGTTTTCGTGCATCTGGACGAATTCCCGTTCCACGAGGACGATGAGCTCCGACTGTTGTATGTGGCCTGCACGCGCGCCATGGAGCGGTTGGTCATCCACACGAATTCCCCGTTTCTATCCAGCTATTCCAGTTCCTCGCTCAGGCGGGAGACCCCGGACCAGCGTCCCCCCTTGCCGGATCGTCTGGAGTATGTCTTGAACATGCGCGAAGTGGATCTTGGATCCTGTTGGTACACCTCCGATCAGATCAAAAGGTTCAAAACCGGCGACACCCTTGTCCCAACCACCAAGCAATTCGCCATAGGAGCCTCTCCCGGCTTGGGCCAGGGAGGTGAAAGCATCCTTTTATACGCAAAGAAATTCAAGCAGAACGTGCTCCCTCGTTTCGAGCGCCTGGGCTACCGGATCACGGGCGGCAGCGTGGAATACATCGTTCAGTGGTACAACGAAAAACAACAAGCTTGGCATGAGGTAGTGCTACCAAGGGTGGTGCTGGAGCGCAATGCGTGAGGGGGCGCAGCGGCAGCCCCGCGCAGACGTGGCCTTGCGGGCGCGCGGAGCGAGGAGGCGACCGCAGGAAGCCACCACAGCCCCGCGACCGCTGGCCACGACAAGTCGGGCTACAGCGAAGCACCCGACCCGTGCGTGGGCCACGGGCGCAGGACAGGGGCACGCCCACCCTTCGACAGGCTGAGGGTGGCGCGTACCGATCCGGTCGTCCTCGTGGCCGCTTTCCCCATCCCCCATTTGAGACAATTCGCTTTGTATAAAGCAGAATCACATTACATTTGACACAAAGTCCATTGGGGCCAATTCACTTGCGATAAGCCATGGAGCCCTTCGTCCCGGATCCGCTTCCCATTGAGGGGCTTGACTGGCAAGGGCTTATGCCCATCGTAGGCCAAGCGAACCGGGCCTTGGCGCGGTATGATGGCATCTTGATGGGGATCCCCTCTCCGGAGGTGCTCCTGTCGCCTCTGACCACACAGGAGGCGGTGCTTTCCAGCAGCATCGAAGGCACCCAGGCCACCTTGGGCGATGTGCTGCAGTTCGACAGCGGGCAGGAACCGGAGCTGGCTTCGCGCAAGCAGGATATCGGCGAGATCATCAACTACCGGAAGGCGCTGCACGCCGCCGAACGCGAACTGGCGAACAAGCCCTTCCATCTGAACATGCTGAAGCGGCTGCACGCTATCCTGTTGAACTCGGTGCGCGGACAGGACAAGCGGCGCGGGCAGTTCCGCACCACGCAGAACTTCATCGGCAAGCCGGGCACCACCATCGCGGAGGCCTATTTCGTGCCGCCCTCGCCACTGGTGCTGCAGGAGCACTTGAGAAGCTGGGAGTGCTACTACCACACCGACCGGCCCGACCCCTTGGTGCAGCTCGCCATCGTGCATGCGCAGTTCGAGGTGCTGCACCCGTTCGATGACGGGAACGGGCGCTTGGGCCGCATCATCATCCCACTGTTCCTGTTCGAGAAGCAACTGCTTCCCCGCCCGATGTTCTACATGAGCGGCTGGTTGGAGCGGCATCGTGGGGAGTACATCGCGCGGCTTCGGGCCATCGGTCGGGAGCCGGATGCGTGGACCGCATGGATCCGCTTCTTCCTGACCGGCCTCGCGGAGCAAGCAAAGGACAATTGCGACAAGGCTCGCGCGATCATGGACCTCTACGCGGAACTGAAGCAGCGCGCCCTGGAGGTGACCCGTTCACAGTTCGCCGTGCCCATGCTGGACCAGATGTTCGAGCGGCCCATATTCACCAGCAGCCTGTTCACGTTCCAAGGCACACCACCCACATCCGCCACGGTGAGCAACCTGCTGCGCAGCATGCGGGAAAACGGATTGGTCAAGGTGCTGCGCGAGGGCAGTGGAAGGCGGGGCACGGTGTACGTGCTCGCCCGCCTGCTCAACCTCTGCGAAGGCCGTGAGGTGTATTAATGGGCGACAGTGGCGGACAGTATCCGCATTCCATTCCCTGATCATTTGATCACATATGTTGCTCATAGGCTTCATTGTTGGTACTTTGTTGTCAATATGATGCTCATCGGCATCTTTGCGATGCAACAGAACCACAAAAATTGCGTATACTTGTGGCGGAAAAGCTGCGTTAGATACCTGAACAACACCTTACGATGCCTACAAACAACATCAACTGGCAAGCCATGAGCGACCAGCAGGTGGTGGCGAAGCTGGGGGCCGAACTGCGCCGCATGCGGCTGGAGCGCAACCAGAGCCAGGCCGAGGTGGCCACGCGCGCGGGCCTGGACCGCACCACCGTGGTGAAGCTGGAGGCCGGCCGGGCCGCCACCCTGCTCACCGTGGTGCAGGTGCTGCGTGCCATGGACCGGCTGGAGCTGCTCGATGCCTTCCACCAGGAGCCGCAGCCCACGCCGTACATGCTGGTGGAGGCCCAGGAAAAATACCTGAAGAAGCAACGCAAACGCGCGGGGCGCAAGAAGCCGGATGTGCTGCCGCCCAAACCCAAAAGCACATGGTGACGCATGCGAAGGTGTTGTTGTGGGGCCAGGTCGTTGGCCTGGTGGTGTGGGACGAGCGCCTGCAGCGGGCCTCGTTCCAGTTCGACCGCACGTTCACGCGCAGCGGGCTGGACGTGGCCCCGGTGATGATGCCCTTGGCGAAGGCGCGGGGCGGCGAGGAGGTCTTTGTTTTCGGCAACAGCCGCAACGAAACGTTCAAGGGGCTGCCGGGCCTGCTGGCCGATTGCCTGCCGGACCGCTTCGGCGACACACTGCTGAACGCCTGGCTGAACGAACAAAAGCGCGAGCTGGCGAACCCGGTGGAGAAGCTGTGCTTCCTGGGTCACCGTGCCATGGGGGCCTTGGAGTTCGAGCCGAGCCACGCCGAACTGGAGGCCAGCAGCGAGGCCCTGCAAGTGGAGGAACTGGTGCGCGTGGCGCGGCGGGTGCTCACCGAGCGGGAGAAGTTCAGCACCAACCGCAGGAAGGGCGAGAAGCAGGCCCTGATGGACATCATCCAAGTGGGCACCTCGGCGGGCGGCGCGCGGGCCAAGGCGATCGTGGCGTACAACCACCACACCGGCGAGGTGCGCAGCGGCCAGATCGACGGTCCGCCGTACGGCGGATTTTCGTACTGCCTGATCAAGTTCGACGGCGTGACCAACGCCGCGCTGGGCGACCCCAAGGAATACGGCCGCATCGAGTACGCCTACCACCTGATGGCCGTGGCGAGCGGGATCAGCATGATGCCGTGCACGTTGCTGGAAGAGAACGGCCGCGCGCACTTCCTCACGCAACGTTTCGACCGCGTGAAGCATGCACGCACCGGCGAGACCGTGCGCCTGCACATGGCCACGCTCTGCGGCCTGGGCCACCTGGACTACAACGATCCCGTTCGCCACAGCTACGCCGACGCCTTCGCCATGATGCGCCTGTTGGGCCTGCCCTACCCCGATGCCGCCGAGCTCTTCCGCCGCATGTGCTTCAACGTGATCGCCCGCAACTGTGACGACCACACGAAGAACACCTCGTTCCTGATGGACCCGCAGGGCGAATGGCACCTTTCGCCGGCCTACGACATCACCTTCGCCTACGACCCGAAGAACATTTGGCTGCGGCAGCACCAGATGAGCGTGAACGGCAAGCGCACGGACATCGTCCGCGACGACCTGCTGGCCGTGGCCAAGGCGATGAACATCAAGAAGGCCGCCACGATCATCGACGAGGTGAAGGCCGGGGTGAAGACCTGGAAGAAGTGCGCGAAGCAGGCCGAGGTGAGCGCCAAGCAGGTGGAGGCGATCGGGAAACTGCTGTTGACGAGGTTCTGAACCCGGGTGCAGGAGGAAGGCGGGAATGGCACGGCGATCGGCCGGATCGTACGCCCCAAACCGACCGAGTTCAAGCACAGCTGTAACCGGAGCATCTGCAAAAGGCGTCATAGGCACATGCGGATCAAACTCACCCGGCTTGGCACGGGAGCAGCCCTGCTCCTGGCCCTTTCATCGACCCGAACAGCAACGGCGCAAGCCGACACCACGCTCACCGCCCGCATGGATGCGGTGCTGGCCGAGCACTTCACGCCTGACGCGCCGGGCGGCGTGGCGCTGGTGGCGAAAGGCGACCGCATCCTGTACGAGCGCGCGCTGGGCATGGCCGATGTGGCGGCGAACAAGCCGTTGACCACCGCCAGCCAGTTCCGCATCGGCAGCATCACAAAACAGTTCACCGCGGTGGCCATCCTGCAACTGGCCGACCAGGGAAAGCTGAAGCTCACCGACGAGATCCAGCGCTACGTGGACTTTCCGAAGAAGGAACATCCCATCACGATCGAGCACTTGCTCACGCATACATCGGGCATCCCCAATTTCACCGACCTGCCCACGTACAACCCCGAGGCTTTCGCGGTACCGGTGAGCTTGGAGGCCGAGATCAAGATGTTCAAGGACCTGCCGCTGGAATTCAAGCCCGGCACGAAGTGGAACTACAGCAACAGCGGCTACATCCTGCTCACGGCGATCATCGAGAAGGTCGCGGGCCGGTCGTGGTCGGACTACGTGGCGGAGCATCTGCTGCGGCCGACGGGCATGACATCCTCCAGCGCTTCATTGGATGACCACTACCTGCCCCATGAGCCCGGCCTGGGCTACCAACCCGAAGGCGAAAACTGGGTGCCGGCGTTGCCGGTGAGCCTGACATGGCCGCGCGGCGCGGGGTCGATCCGCAGCACCGTGGAGGACCTGTGGAAATGGAACACGGCCGTCCAAAAAGGTAACATGGTGCCGGAACAATTCCGGGAGCGGGCCTTCACGTCGTTCGTCCTGGCCAACGACACGGCCTGCGGCTATGGCTACGGCTGGATGTTCCAGAACGTGCAGGGCAGCCCCACGCGGGAGCACAGCGGTGGCATCAACGGGGCAACGAGCAATATGATCTACCTGCCGAATGAGGACCTCTTTGTTGTGGTGTTGGTGAACCGTGAATCGGACGATGCACACGGCCTGGCGCCCGAGCTTGCGGCGATCGCCTTGGGCAAACCGTATGGCGGACCGGAGGTACCGCTTACGGCTGAACAAGCGCGGACCTATGCCGGTGTGTACCGGAGCGAACAAGGTGTGACGCGCTACGTCACCAGCGATAGCGACGGCCTGCACGCACAGCGCGAGGGCGGTAGACGTTTCCGCCTGCAATACCTGGGCAACGACCGGTTCCGCTATGTCGGCGATGTGATCAACCTCACCTTCCAACGGACCCACGGCAAGGTAACTGGCGCCCTGTTGCAGACCCGCCAAGGCGATGACCCCATGACCCTGACCGATGAACCGCTCCCCGCGCGCACGGCCATTGCCCTGCACAACGCGGAGCTGTTGCCCTACGTGGGCGAATACGAGCTGGCCCCGGGGTTCACCCTCACCTTCCGCGCCGAAGGCGATCGCTTCTTCCTGCGCCCCACCGGCCAGCAGGAGCTTGAGGTGTTCTGTTCCGCACCGAACGAATTCTTCCTCACCGTGGTGGATGCCACCATCACCTTCCACCCCGAGGCCGATGGAAGTGTGCAGCGCCTCACCTTCCGGCAGGGCACGGAAATGGAGGGCAAGCGGGTGAAGTGAACGAACTTTACACGGCATGACCACTGAGCGCCCCGCACACCTGCCCACCGCAGCGTTCTTCCAACGCCCGCGCCCCACAGCTGAAAAACCGTTGGTGGTGATGATGAGCGCCTGCCTCGGCGGTGTGGGTTGTGGGGTGGACGGCAGCACCAACGGCGACCACGGCTCCCTGCGCTCCTGGCTCATCCGTCCCGAAGTGCGGATCGTGAAGTTCTGCCCCGAGGACTTCTCCTTCGGCACACCGCGCATGACACCGGACAGCCACGGCGGCAACGGCTTCGATGTGCTGGACGGCAAGGCCCGTTCGCTGGCCGAGGACGGCACCGACTGGACCGCGGGCATGGTGAAGGCCGCCTACGCCATGCGCGACCTCGCCCTGCGTGAGAAGGTGGACCTGGCGATCCTCATGGACATCAGCGGCGCCTGCGGTAGCACGGTCACCTACCTCGGATCGCGCTTCGCGGAGAACAAGGTGTACCAGCAGGGGCCGGGTGTGGCGGCGGCCGCGTTGATCCGCGCGGGCATCCCCGTGATCTCCCAGCGCGACGACCGCTCGCTGCGCATGCTGCGCGACCTGCTGGACGGCACAGCCCTGCTCACAGACGAGCGCGACCACTGGGAAAAGGCGTGGTACCAGGGGTATTTTGCCCGACCATGAGCACGCACAAGCTCGACCTGCACGACATATACAACCGCGGCGAGGAGATTGACCGCGCCCTGCAGGAAGCCATGGAATTCTGCGCCGAGCGTCGGATCGGGCTGCTGGAGATCATACCGGGAAAGGGCAGCGGTCAACTGAAAATGAAAGTCCTCCGCTTTTTACAGCAGCCGCAGGTAAAGCGCACCTACCACCGCATCGACAAGGACCGAGACAACCACGGCCGGCTGTTCGTACGGTTCCGGCACTGAGCCTTGACGAACATTGCATGCTCCGGGGAACTTTTGGGGATACGTTTGCCCATCCCAACTCCACGATGAACATCGGCCCCATGAAAATCTGCCCCTTCCTCGTATCGACCGCGGCCATCGCACTGCTGTTCGCAGCCTGTACTTCTTCTGAAGGCCCCGCAGCCCCACCCGTACCGACAGGGACGGTTCCATCGGTGGTCAATGCTGGATCCACGGCCCCGTCGATATCGGCCCAGGCACCTTCCGAGCCCACGGCTCCTTCCGATGCCGTGGCACAGCTCAATCCCCCGCATGGCCAGCCCGGTCACCGCTGTGAAATACCGGTGGGGGCCCCCTTGGACGGCAGTGCACCAGCTTCGTCGGCCACCACGCCGATCACACTTGAAGCACCTGCGACCGTCCCCACAGCCACATCGGCCAACCCGATGAGCGGTAACAGTGGCAAAATCAACCCGCCGCACGGTGAACCGGGGCATGATTGTGCGGTGCCCGTGGGCAGCCCCTTGCCTTGAGCAACCCCCCCGATTCCCGGTGCGTCGGCAGCCCCACACATGTGGTGTCGGCCAACGGCTATGAACCGCTTGCGGCAACGGGTAACTTGCACGCCGATGGTCCTCCGTGCCTTTGTTAGGGGTGCCCTCCGCTGGCTTCGACGCATCTTCCTGGTCGCCGGGGCAGTGAGCTTGTTGATGCTCGCGCTCGCCTTCACCAGCGTGCCCTTCCACGCCCACCGCTGGCTGGGCACGGCGGGCGGGCTGGCCACCGATACCGTCGATGCCATCGTGGTGCTTTCCGGCAGTGGCATGCCCTCCGGCCCGGAGCTGATGCGATGCCACCTGGCCGCCATGGTCGCACAGCACACGCCACAGGCCGGGATCATCCTGCTATTGCCGCGCGACACCGCCTTGGAACGTGCCATGCGGGAGGAACTCACGGTCCGCGGCGTGGCACCATGGCGCGTCTCGGCCTCGTTGCACGGGCGCAACACACGTGAACAGGCGCTGGACCTGGCCGCCACGTTCCCCGAATGGAAGGACCGTCCGCTGGCCTTGGTGACCGCCCCGGAGAACATGTACCGCAGCCTACTGGCCTTTCGGAAGCTGGGCTTCACGCGGGTGAGCGGCGCCCCCGCCTTTGACCACGCCCTGTTCAGCGACCTCACCTACAATTCCGTGGCCATTGGCGGCAACCGGTACATGCCCGACATGGCCCGCCACACGGGGCTGCGGTACAACTTCTGGAACTACCTCAAGCTGGAGATCACTTGCCTGCGGGAGTATGCGGCCTTGGCCTATTACAAGCTGAACGGCTGGATATGACCACGTTGCGGCTCATGTCAACCAAGCCTGTCGGGCAGGGTGTACCGCGCTCCTTTGATCCACGACCCGCAATTTGTCGCAACTGGAAGCAACCGCCTGCCAATTTGTTAGGAGTCCATAAAGAATTGCACGCCAGGCCACCTTGGCACAGTTTTAATGGTCTCCATGAAAAGTATTGACCATGGCACGCAAAAAGAAGCAGCTCATCCTGACCCAACCGGTCCGGAAAGGCATCAAGGCCATCAAAGTGCGCTTGGACCAACGGACGGTGATCACGCTGTCCGACCTGAAGAAGCTGGCGTTCTGGAAGGAGCGGTACCCGCAAGCAGAGGTGATCCCGTGATCGGGTTTGCGGCACACATCGGCCTCACACATCACCGCCATTGCAGGTTTCGACGTAAGCGCTGCATCGTGTTTCACAACTGATGCATCGGGCGATTCCATTACGGAGGGTTAAACTTGCACCGGTTATCAAATCGCGAATGGCCAGTTTCGATGTTCTCTCCAAGGTGGACCTGCAAGCATTGGACAATGCGATCAATTCAGCCAGGCGCGAGCTGGAGAATCGCTACGACCTCCGCGGAACGAACAGCCAGATCGAACTGGACAAGAAGGCACTCACAGTGAAACTGGCCACGGAGGACCACCTGAAGCTGGATGCCATCTTGAACATCCTGCTGGAGCGCAGCACCAAGCAAAAGGTGGACGTGAAGAGCTATGACCTATCGGCGGAACCCGTCCCCAGCGGCAAGTTGCTCTCACGCCTGATCAAGATCAAACAGGGGATAGACCGCGAGACGGCCAAGAAGATCACCAAGTTCATCAAGGGAACCGGCCTGAAGGTGCAGGCCCAGGTCATGGACGACATGGTCCGGGTGACGGGCAAAAAGATCGATGACCTGCAAGGCGTCATCAGCGGATTGCGCGGCGAGGACTTCGGCATGCCGCTGCAATACGAAAACATGAAAAGCTGACTTGGCCAAGCTGCCTGCAAGGCACGGCACTTCGCGCCCGGTCCGCCGCACCTGATCAATGACAATTCCCGACCTGCCGCTTCTTCATACGGTAAAGATCCTCGACACGGCGTTCATAACGCACAATGTGAAGCGTTTCGTGCTGGAGAAGCCCAAGGGATACCACTATACCCCGGGACAAGCGGCACGTGTCGCACTCAACCGCGATGGCTGGCGGGAACGATCGGGACCTTTCACGTTCACTTCATTGACCAGCGCCAGGACCTTGGAGCTGATCATCAAGATCTACGATGCAAGGCAAGGACTTACCCACCAATTGGGCTTGGCCCACAAGGATGACGAGTTGCTGTTAAGCGACCCCTTCGGTGCCATCCGGTACCAGGGGCCGGGATTCTTCTTCGCGGGTGGTGCCGGGGTGACGCCCTTCGTCGCCATCCTGCGCGAACTGCACAAGGAAAAAAAGCTGGAGGGAAATACGTTGGTGTGCTCCAACCAAACCGCGGCGGATGTCATCCTGGATGATGAATTCACCAAAATGCTGGGCAAGAATTTCCTCAACATTTTCACGCGCCAGCACGTGATCGGCTTCCTGGAACGGCGGATCGACCGGAACATCATGGTCGCCCTGGTCCAGAACTTCGACCAGCAGTTCTACGTGTGCGGTCCCAAAAGCTTTGTGGCAGACATCACCAACCTGCTGAAGGACCTGGGGGCAATGGCCGATTCAATTGTGATAGAGCACTGAACCCGTTGCTCCGTGCACTTTTCCGCCCCCTCATTTCCATCGATGGCGACATGGTAAACCATTGCCTTGGCACCGGGCAATGGCACCATGGATCATTCGGCAAGTCGACGGACACAGGCAGCACATACGCCCGTCGTCGATGGTCCCATCACAGCCGGCCCGGGGCCCTGGCGTGCCTTCCGTGCCGGATACATACCCCGTTCCAGGCGTATCAAACACCCGGTCGGCGCTTGGCAGCGTTCGCTAGCGGCACCTCACCCCAGTGGTCTTCCCGGTCCTTTAGAGCACACGCCCTTCAGGCAGGAACATCACGAAGATGAAGGTCATCAGGAAGTGATGGACCAGCAGCAGCAGCGCGCCGGCGACCACCAACGTCTTGGTCCATTTTTCCAGTGCGGGAAAGAGCTTCCTGTTGTTGACCGCAATGATCGGCAGGGGAACGGCCGTCAACAGGAACAATACCGCAAGCATCTTGAAGATCCAAGCGTTTCCCACCATGCCCAGAAAGAGGTGGGCATAGTAGAAGGCCAGGCCCACCATTGAAAGCAGGCCCAGGCGGATGAAGGTTCGGGTTTGAGCTACCATGCGATTTGGGATTTGGTCATTTCTTACTTTGTCCGTATGGGGGTTTGTAGGTTGTCCAGGCAGCGCATTCCGGCGTTCCCCGGCAACCTCATGGTCCAACAACCTTGAACAAGGGAGCTATAGTGGGCTTTGCTTCTTACTGGCCATCGCTAAAACGTGATCCCAGGGCTTTGGTTGCCCGTTGGTCCATCGTCTTGCCATCCAAGGTCGATCGGTTTGTGCGGCGCAAACTTCTGCAATGGATCGATCCGTTGCAAGCCCGCTGCGATGCTCGTTTGTACACCACCTCCTGATGCCGGCGCGGAGCCATCCGCCAAAGGGGCCGCATCCCTCAATGCCCCGTCCGCACAGGGCCTCGGTACCTGGGAAGCAGCGGCCACCCGGGCCAAAACACCCCGGTGATCCGACCCGGGGATCCTGAACGTTTCCTGGGCCCCGATCACCAGGCCATTGGAGCCCAGCAGGTGGTCAATGGGAATGAGCGCCATCGGTCCGAGCGCGGGCCAGGTGGGCTTGAGCAAATACCTGCCCGGGCGGATCCCCGTTTGGTCCCTGAAATCCCGGAAAGCCTTGTCCCAAGGCACGGTGTTCAGATCCCCTACCAAGCATACGGGCAGCCGTTCCTCCAGCATGCGTATCGCCAGACTTTCCCATTGGCGGTTCCTCAAGGCGGTCTTCGCGCCACCCTCGGGAGCCCGCAGGTGCAGTGCATAAACGACCATTTCCAGGGAATCCCTCCCGATCACGGCCCGGATGGCCGGCAGCTCTTCTAGCGGGAACACATCAGCTTCGTGCAGGGGCAACCGGCTGAACAAGGCGATTCCATGGTTTTTCTCGCCGAATCCATGAACGGACCATGGATACCGGTCCGAAAGCCCTTCATCAAGCGCCCTCCACCAGCGTTCATCCACTTCCTGCAAAGCGATTACATCGGCGCCGCGCCCAAGGGCCGTTTCCACCACGGCGGCATGCTCCCTGTTGCCTTCATGCACATTCATCTGGGCGATGATGAGGGGCATCCCCTTCCCGCTTCCCGTCCCCGCCGTGCACCAGGCTTGGAACGGTGGTACGGCGGCCAGCAGGGCGGCCACGGCCAGCATCGCCCCTTGCAGGTGCCGTCCCCGGAACATCCACCAACATGCGGCCGCCAGCAAAAGGACCGCAATGGGCACCAAGAAGGAACGCACGGCAAGGAACGGGAAACTGTCCGGCCCAAGGGCCAGCGCCAGTCCGGCACCAAGGATCAGGGAACCTTGCACCGCCTTCGACCTCACGCCTTCCACCACCCGCAAAACCTTGTGTTCAATGGCTCGTCACGATCGCCAACAAGACCCCCAGGATGACGGTAATGAAACGCCGTGCATTGAAATGATGGTCCGGGGTCGACTCAAAAATGATGGTGGTGCTGATGTGGAGCAGCATGCCGATGGCCACGGCCAAGGCCCCCGACAGGAATGCTTCCCCCAAGCTTTCGCCGAAGGCATGGCCGAACAGGATGCCCAACGGTGCCGCCATGGCAAATACCGCCAGCGTGGCCCACGAACGTCCCGGGCCCACCCCGGAACGCTGCAACACCGTGGCCAGGGCGATGGCCATGGGCAGCTTGTGCAGCAGCACCCCGGAGACGAAGGCGATATCGCCCCCCACGCGCGGATCGGCGAAGGGCATGCCCTCGGAAAACGAGTGGACGAACAGGCTGATCAGGGTGATCACGGGCAAGGTGGGGCTGCCCAGTGCGCGTGGCTCCGCCTCGGCGGTCCCGGCCGGCAGGTGCACATGGACATGCCCATGTTCAATACCCCGGCTGAAGAACTCCAGGACCACTTGGAGCATGAAACCGGCCAGTACCCACAGGCCCACATCCCCATGTTCCCGGGCATAGAGCTCCGGCAGCATGTGCAATACGGTGACACCCAGCAGGAACGCCCCGCTGAAAGCCAACAGCAACTTGACCTGCACCGGGTCCGTGGTCTTGAACCGCACCCAGGCCCCCGCCGCCAGGGGCAGGGCAAGGAACAGGATGACCAGGGCCGTTGTGCTCATGTAACGATGATGGCTTCGCGCGTCCGCGCGGCATGACCTGCCAAGGTGCCTCTCCTTTGCACCCGTGCAGGCCGGGCCGTCCCGGTCGCAGCGCTGCAAATATCGCTGCACATCGGTTGGGATGGAGGACCGGTGCCGGGCTCAGGCCTCGGCCGTGGCCCCTGCCGGTCCGTGAACCCTGCGACTACCTGCGGGGGTTCACAATTACGTGGATAACTCTGCGCCGGCACCTCGTGTTCCACTGCGTGCACGGATTTCTTTGCAGATGCATGTGCACATGCCCCTCGAACGCCATGGTGGACCGGATATTCGATCTTTATGATGAGCTTGAGAAACAACGTATCATGCTTTCCTTCAAAGGCGATCTTTCCGCTGAACTGATCAGCGCGATCCTCAACCTCATCGAGCAGAAAATGGCCCATTCCGAGCCCGACCAGAAGGTGCGCAAAAGGGTCTTCAACGTGGTGATGGAATGCCTGCAGAACCTGTACCACCACAACAAGCACGTGCCCATACCCGGGGAGGAAGCGGCACGGGCCGAGGAACGCCAAGGCATCGTGATGGTGGCCCAGGCCAACAGCGGGTACTCCGTCCTTACGGGCAATTCCATGGCCATCTCCGAGGTGGAGGACCTGAAGCGCCGCCTGGACGAGGTGAATGGATGCGAGCCCGAGCAGCTGCGCGACCTGTACAAGCATGCTTTGGGCGACGGCCGTTTCACCCGGTCCGGCGGGGGCGGCCTCGGCCTGATCGACATCGCGCGCAAGAGCAGGCGGAAACTGGAATACGGGTTCGTCCCGTTGGACAGCAACAATACCTTTTTCAGCCTGAACGTAAACGTCACTCCTTGAAGACCGACCCATGAACGACATTCTTTTGGACGGGACCCCCAAGACCCCCACGGTGCATTTCAACAGCGCCACCGGGCTGTTGGAGCTTCGCGGGCGTTCAATCCCGGAGAATTCCATCGAATTCTACAAGCCCCTGATCGACTGGATCGATCAATATGCACATGCGCCCCGGCCCCTGACCCAGCTCCGGGTCCAGCTCGAATACTTCAACACCAGCTCGAGCAAATGCATCCTGGACCTGTTCAAGCGGTTGGAGGCGGTGCGGAATTCGGGCAACGAGGTGCAGGTACTTTGGCACTACGAGGCTGATGATGAGGACATGCTGGAGGCCGGCGAGGATTACCAGGCCATCATCAAGCTGCCCTTCACCATGGTGCAGATCCAGGAGGTCGACGACAACTGAGGCGCCGGCGGGACTGCCCGCAAATGGAAGCTCTTGCCTCACCGTACGAACCGGGGGCCGGCGCTCAGCCGTGCCACAAGCCAAGGGAAGAAATTGTAGCGGAGCGCAAGCCAGAACAGCAGGGTCATGCCCCACAGGAGCATGACGTTGGCCCAAATGGTGGGGATGAGCTGGCCGAACGCCCGTTTCGCGGGGGCATAGAATTGCGCCGCGAAGAAGCCCCCTTCCTGCGGGATCACATAGATCGGGTCGCTCTTTTGGACAAGCTCCCCGTTTGATTCGGTGATCAGGTTCACATCATTCTTGTTGGTGACGAAATCGGCCAGGCTCTCGTTCCGGTTGCGGTCCAGCAGTTCGAAGTAGGCCTTTTTCAGCTCCGGCGTCGCCGTCATCGCCTCCACGCGGGCATCCTTGGCGCGTTCCGCTTCGCGGTATATGGTGCGGTAGTGTCGGGTCAAGAGGTCCAACGTGGAATCCAATTCATCCAGCACGGCATCATCCACGCGGCCGGGTTCCAAGCGGTCCAGGTAGGGGAATTCCAGGCCGCGCACCAGGCGGATCTCCTTGCCCATCTCATGGCGTATCAAGGCCAGGTTGCCGGCAATCCCCTCCCCTTCCACCTGCCCGGTCACCAGCTCGCGCCGTACCTGCCTGCTCCGTTCCTGCAGTTCCCGCACCCACAGGTCCTTCTTCCAAGTGGCGGTCTTCATCCGGCGGTCCATGTCGTAGAAGATGCGTTCGTACGCATTGTCGGTGAACTGGGCGACGGCCAGGGCCTCATAGGCCCACCGGCTGGCCATGATGTTGCCCACCCAGGGCACGCTCTTCTCGGAGGCGAACCAGGGATGGAGCTTGTCGAAGCGCACGATGATCCCGCTGAACATGAGCTGGGGGATGATCAGGAGGGGGATCATCATGTAGATCACCTTCGCGCTGTTGAAGCTGGCACTGACGTTCAGGCCCAGGACGTTGGCGAAGCACGCGGTGGAAAACAGCACGGCCCAATGCCGGAAACCCATGCCCTGGAAGCCGAGCACGGCGTCACCGACGATCACGAAAAGCAGGCTTTGGAAGGCCGCGATGAGGAACAACAGGCCGGTCTTGCTTAGCAGGTAGCTCGCACGGCTGAGCGCGAGGAACTTCTCACGCTGCAGGATCTTCCTGTCGCGGATGATCTCCTCTGCGGCCACCGACAGGCCCAGGAACAAGGAGACGATCACCGCGATGAAGAGGTACTGCGGGACGTTGTCATTGTGGCGGAACACGTACTCCTTCTCCTCGCCGAGCCCCACGCTGCGGTACCGCAGGAAGAAAGCCATGAAGAAGGCCAGGACGGGCGCCTCCAGCAAATTGATCAGGACATACTGGGTGTTGGCCAGCTTGGACAGCACGTCGCGCTTGAAGAAAACCGCCATCTGGCGGAGCTTCCCCGGTGCCCGGAAGGTGCTCTCCGGTATCGTGCTTTCCTCGGGCACCTGGGCCACGCGCACTTCCATCTGCGCGCGGAACACCTCGTTCCAGGCATCCGGCCCGATGCGGCGCTGGTCCGTTTCGTGGCCGTATTCATCCACGATCTTGGCCTCCAGGATATTGAAGATCTGCTCGGGGTTCACATTGCCGCACGCCTCGCACTGGCCCATGTCGCTGTCCGCCTGGCCGGTGACCTTCTTGAAATAGACCACCGCGTCCACGGGGTCCCCGTAGTAGACCGGGTTGCCCTCCTGGTCCATCAGGAGCAACCGGTCGAAAAGCTTGAAGATGTCCGAGGAGGGCTGGTGGATCACCGTGAAGATGATCCGGCCTTTCAGCGCCAGTTCCCTCAGCAGGTCCATGATGTTCTCCGAATCGCGGGAGCTGAGGCCGCTGGTGGGCTCGTCCACGAACAGGACGCTGGGCTCGCGGATCAGTTCCAGGGCTATGTTGAGCCGCTTGCGTTGCCCGCCGCTGATGGTCTTGTCCAGTGCGTTGCCCACCTTCAGGTCCTTGATGCCGTACAGTCCCAGGCTTTGCAGCAGGTCCAGCACCCGCCTTTCGATCTCGGCCCGGTCCCGGTCGCCGAAGCACAGTTTTGCGTTATAGAAGAGGTTCTGGTACACCGTCAGCTCCTCGATCAGCAGGTCGTCCTGGCTGATGTAGCCGATCACGCCCCGGATGAGGTCCCCTTGTCCATGCACATCCACCCCGTTGATGGTCACTTTGCCTTTGGAGGGACGCAAGTTTCCGTTCAGCACGTTCAGCAGCGTGCTCTTTCCGCTGCCGCTGCCGCCCATTACGCCGATGAGCTTGCCGCTCGTTTCGGCCAAATGCAGTTCATGCAGCCCCACGTGTCCGTTGGGAAACCGGTATTCGATCCCTTGGGCCTTGAAAATGATGCGTTCCTTGCCGTCATCACGGAAGGACTTGGCCAGGATCTCGCTGTAATAGATCGGCGGTCCCTGCGGGGCGCGCAGCGAGGCCCCGTTCCCCAGGACATAGACTTGCTCCTTGTCCACCGGCTTGCCGTTCAACCGCAGTTCGCCATCGCCGAGGAAGCGCATCAAGTGCAGCGTCAGCCCGGGCACATGCAGCACCCGCACCTCCCCGTCCAAATGATGGGCATGCAGGTGCTTGGCCTGCTGCAATCCTTCGCCTTTGCCGGCATCGATGTAAAGCAGGTCGGGGGAATCGTCGCGTCCGCCCGGGCAATGGCCCACGAAGGCCTTGCACCGCGCGAAGTCTTCCTGGCTGATGTTGAATGTTTCCGCCACGGTGGCCACGAAGTCGAGCTCCAGGGGGTCGGGTTCGCCCTTGCCATGGATGAGCTCGAGCAAGTGTACCAGGACGATGTACTTCTGGCGCTGGTTGAGCTCCTCGTTCACCTCCGTGCAGATCTTCAGCACCTTCACCGAATTGACGCTGGTGCGCTTCCGTCCGCGTGCACTCTTGCCCCCGCTGGCATGGAAGGCAGCGACGAACGTGGCGAACAAGGCCATGTGCTCCCGGACGGCAGGCGCGGTGAACTGCCGGGCGAGGAAGCGGTGGACGGCCTCATGGCCGGCCTCGCCTCCTTCCGCACGTTCCGTCTTCACGATGATCGCGAAGAGCTGCAACAAGGCCCTTAAGATCTTCTCGGACATTTTTCCCTCCGTCCCCGCCGGCACCAGCAAGGGCAGGAACGGCAACGGCCCTCTTCTACGCGAGGGCCGTTCCAATGTTCCGGGTGGCCGGAAGCTATTTCTTGAAACCGATCAACAGGACCGCACAGCCGCTGTTGGCCTTGGCGGGATCAAGCTCCGCGTTGATGATCACGTCCGTGGTGTTGGCCACCACGAAATCCCAATAGGGGTCGTTGTTGAACTCCTTGTTGCTGAACAACAGGTTGCGCTGCTTGTCCCACACGCTGAAGATCAGGTTGCCGTCGCCCATGCCGCTGCACGCGGCCACGCGGTAGGTGGCGCCGCCGAAGAGCGTGAGCTCGAACTCGGCCATTTCGTCCTCGCGCAGCAAGGCCCGGTAGAACTGGCCGTCCGGGATGTACTCCGCGGTGATGTTCTTTTCGCAGAGCGTCGCGATGGTATCGCATTGGGCATGGGCCCCGCCCGCGAAGGCCAAGGCCGCACAGGTTGCCAGGTAAACGAGGGTCCTTCTCATGATCATGCTATGATGGCGGCGCGGATGGCACGCACTTTTCGGATGATTTCCCCGAGGGCCCCGGGCGGGACCTCCGCTTTGCTGGTGCTGTTGATGTAGGTCGTTTTGTTCGCGGCATCCACCGTGGGTTCCACATACGTGTATTCGCTGGTGACGCCATTGTACGACGTGGCGAGGTCCTTCAGCAACGCCACCAGTTTTTCGGAGCCCGCGTCACGTTCCAGCAGCTCGATCAGGTTGTCCAGGGTATGGCGCTGTTCCGCCAGCCGCACCGCTACCTTGGGGTCCACCTGGCTGCCAGTGGTCCCCAGCGTCAGGTAAAGACCCTCCACCCAGCCGCCTGCCAGGATGTGGGTGGAGATGTCTTCCCGCTGGTCGTTCTTCAAATACATGTCAGCCGCGCGGAATGCAGTCCCGCTTAACCTCAGCAGGCTGTCCATGTTGTTGACGTTTGCCTGGAACCGCGCCATCAACGCTTTGTCGAAGGCATTGGAAATGTTGAGCTGCGTGGCCAATTGCTCGACGGCCTTCAGGGTTTTCAGCGCCCGCTGACCATCCCCGTACGCCGTCACATAGGCCATGTCCGCCCCGTACACCCCAAGGGCCAATGCCTGTGCCTGTTTGCCGGCAAAGCGCGCCGCACTGTCCGTGGGCAGGGGCAACGTGGCCTCATAAGGTGTCTTCAGTTCCCGGATCAACAGGACCGTCTGCACCGGTGAGGGGATGCTGAACACCTTGTTCCCCAGTTTCACCAGGCCACCCTCGGGTTGCACGGCCAAGGTGTCCGTACCGGGTTGACCTTGGTCGGTCTGCCCCCCGCCCCCGCAGGCGGCCATGCCCATGGCCAGTACCAAGGCCGCAGACCAGTTGAACGTGCTGCGAAACGTCATCGTAGGGAATTCATGTGTTGGAAAGGATCACAGGGCACGAAATTACCCTGCCCATCCGCGCAGGTCACCCCTGCGGGTGGCAGTTTTCAACACCCCGTTGGGGTTGGTCCCGGCAAGGGGAACTTCTTCACCCATCCGCCATTGCGCGATGGCCTCCTTTCCACCCCCGTTCCGGAGGGATTCGGCATGGCCCGGGGCAGGCAGGCGGTCCACGGTGTGATCCTTGGGTAAACTTGCAGGTCCAACCGCCACTTTGCCTTCCTTCATCGATATCATCCTGCCCCTTGCGGTGCCGGGCGTGTTCACCTATGAGGTACCGCCCGGGCTGGCAGGCAAAGTGCAGCCCGGCGTGCGGGTGGTGGCGCCATTCGGCAAGGGCCGGAAGCTATACGGGGGACTGGTGTTGAGCAGGGATGCAGCCCCGCCCGAAGGGCGCATCGTGCGGGCGATCACCGACGTGTTGGACGACCAGCCCGTGGCCACGGCGCGGCAGTTGGAGCTTTGGCAGGCCATCAGCGACCATTACATGTGCTGCCCGGGCGAGGTGATGTTGGCCGCCATGCCCGCCGCCCTGGTGTTGAGCAGCGCCACACGCCTGGTGTCGGCCGCGGGCCATGGCGGGGCCTGGTCCGGCGATCAACGGCAGGACATCCTGCTGGACGCGCTGGAACAACGCCATGAGATGAGCTTGGAGGAGGCTGCGGCCTTGATCGGCAGGAAAAACCCCATGCCGGTGATCAAGAAGCTCCTGGAATCCGGTGCCCTGCTGCTGGCCGAGGAGCTGAAGGAGGACTGGAAGCCCCGCATGGGCCGGTTCATACACCTGGGGGAAGCGGCACAAGGGGAAGAAGCCTTGCATCGCTGGTTCGATGAACTGGCCCGTGCCCCCAAGCAGCTGCACATCCTGATGCGCTATGTTGAATTGAGCCGGCTGTTCAGCGACGACCCCAAGGAGGTGGGCCGCGAGGAATTGTTGAAACGCAGCGGGGCCACGGCCGCCGACCTGAAAAAGATGTGCGACAAGGGGATCTTCCGCATGGAGGAACGGCCGGTGGGCACGCCTTCGCCAACCTCCATGGCCAAGCCCGCGCCCACCCTGTCCGATGCGCAACGGAAGGCGTTGGCGGAGGTGCGCACGGGCTTTGTGGACCATGGCACGGTGTTGCTGCACGGGGTCACCGCCTCGGGCAAGACCGAATTGTACATGGAGTTGATGGCCGAGGTGATCGCCCGGGGAAAGCAGGTCCTGTACCTGCTGCCGGAGATCGCGCTCACCACGCAGGTGATCGCCCGGATGCGGGCCCGGTTCGGTGACCGGGTGGCGGCCTTCCACTCGCGCCTCTCCCAGCGGGAACGCACCGACCTCTGGATGCACATGCTGCGGCGGCCGGAGGAATGCCCGGTCGTGGTCGGGGCGCGTTCGGCCATTTTCCTGCCGTTCCATGAGCTGGGCCTGGTGGTGGTGGACGAGGAACACGACCCCAGCTACAAACAGCACGACCCCGCCCCGCGCTACAATGCCCGGGATATGGCGGCGGTGTTGGCCGGCCTGCACAAGGCCAAGGTCCTGCTGGGCAGCGCCACGCCCAGCATGGAAAGCTTGTACAACGCGCGCCAGGGCAAGTACGGCTTCGCGGCGTTGACGGTACGGTACGGAAATGCCGTATTGCCGGAGATCATCCGGGTGGACCTGGGCGACATGCAGCGCCGCAAGCGCATGAAAGGCAGCTTTTCAGACCCGTTGGTGGAAGCGATCGCCAAGGCCGTGGGGCGCAAGGAGCAGGCCATCATCTTCCAGAACCGGCGGGGCTATGCGCCCGCCTGGCAGTGCGACACCTGCGGATGGGTCCCCGAATGCGAGCATTGCGACGTGAGCCTCACCTACCACAAGCGCGACCACACCTTGCGTTGCCACTATTGCGGGCGGCACTATGCCCCGCCGGTGCGCTGTGCCGCATGTGGCAGCAACCGCCTGCGCATGGTGGGCCTGGGCACGGAAAAGGTGGAGGAGGAACTGGCCTTGTTGCTGCCGGACGCCAAAGTGGCGAGGATGGACCAGGACACCACACGGGGCAAGCACGGCTTTGAACGCCTGTTGTCGCGCTTCGGCGAAGGGGCGATCGATATCCTGGTGGGCACCCAGATGGTAACCAAGGGGCTGGATTTCAACCAAGTGACCGTGGTGGGCATCCTCAACGCTGACAACCTGATGCGTTTCCCCGATTTCCGGGCGCACGAGCGGGCCTTCCAACTCATGGCCCAGGTGGCCGGAAGGAGCGGGCGCAAGAAAGACCCCGGCACCGTGTTCATCCAAGGGCGGGACATCCACCACCCCATCATTGACATGGTGGCCCGCCACGATGTGGAAGCGATGTACCACCGGGAGATCGCCCTACGGCAAGCCCATTCCTACCCGCCATTCAGCCGGATGGTGCGGCTCCTCTTCAAGGACCGGGATGAGGCCCGGGTACAAGGCACGGCACAAGCCATGGCCGATAGCCTACGCCCCGTGTTGGGCGACCGGGTGCTCGGGCCCGAGCCGCCGCCCGTGGCCCGGGTGCGCGACAAGTACCTGCGCGTGGTGCTGCTCAAGCTGGCCCGGGGCCACTACCGCTCGGAAAAGACGTTCCTGCGTGATGCCATCGACCGTCTTTTCGTGGAAAAGCCGCACCGGTCGGTCCAGCTGCAGGTGGATGTGGATCCCGCCTGACCCTGCATCCCGTCGGGCACGGTCCCCGGCTTCAGGCAGGAGGCCACAGCACGGGCCACAGGGAACGGTCCGGCACCGGGGCCTCCACGTCCATCGGCACGCCCGTGGCCGGATGGAGAAAGTGCAGCTTCCACGCATGGAGTGCGATGCTGCGGTCGCGTTCGCCACGCCGGGCACCGTACTTCACATCGCCCCTGATCGGGTGGCCCGATGCCGCCAACAGGGCCCGGATCTGGTGGAAGGCACCCCCTTCGGGGATGACTTCCAGCAACGTGTACCGGTCGCCCGCGGCCAGGCGGGAAAACCTCAAGCGCGCCGGGTACCTGGCTTCCATGGAGGAACCGGGACCTGCATCCACGGGCCTCACCCGGCTTTTCCGGCCACGCCCGTCGCGTTGGAGCCGGCCCGCCAATTCCCCTTCCGCGGGGGGATGGCCTTCCACGATGGCCAAATAGCGCTTGGCCACCCCACGTTGCCGGAACTGTCGGACCATGTTCCGCAAAGAAGCGGCATCGAGCGTAAAGACGATTAGCCCGCTCACCGGCCGGTCCAGCCGGTGGGGCATCCCCACCTCCCGGCCCGGATAGGCCGTGCGGACCAGTTCCAAGAGGCTTTGGTCACCCGAGCGATCGGCCTGCACGGGCATCCCCGCGGGCTTGTCCAGCACCAGCACATGACCATCCTCGAAGATCGGTGCCGGGAGCCGCAGCTCGGAGGGGGGCATGGCGTGTTAAGACCTGGGCCGCGTTGGTCCGGACAGGGGCGTACCGTCGCCCCGTTCCTCCGTGTTCAATACTGCTCTTCCTGGTTGGGGAAGTCCTTCGAGCGGACATCCTGCACATAATGCCCGACGGCCTCCGTGATCACTGTGTAGAGGTCTGCATAGCGCCTTAGGAAGCGCGGGTGGAACTCCCTGTTGATCCCGAGCATGTCGTGCATCACCAGCACCTGGCCGTCCACGCCGCCGCCGGCCCCGATACCGATCACCGGGATGGAGATGCTCCTGGCCACCTCCCCGGCCAACTTGGCTGGGATCTTCTCCAGCACCAGGGCAAAGCATCCCGCCTCCTCAAGCAATTTGGCATCCCTGCGCAGGCGCTCCGCCTCCGCGTCCTCGCGTGCGCGCACCACATAGGTGCCGAACTTGTAAATGCTTTGCGGGGTCAAGCCCAAGTGCCCCATCACGGGGATCCCGGCGGTCAGGATGCGCTCCACGCTTTCCAGCACCTCCTCCCCGCCTTCGAGCTTCACCGCATGGGCGCCGCTCTCCTTCATGATCCGGATGGCCGAGTTCAGGGCACCTTTGGAGTTCCCTTGGTACGTGCCGAAGGGCAGGTCCACCACCACCAGGGCGCGCGCGCATCCCCTGACCACGCTGGCCCCATGGTAGATCATCTGGTCCAGGGTGATCGGCAGCGTGGTCTCATGCCCCGCCATCACGTTGCTGGCACTGTCGCCCACGAGCACCACGTCCACGCCGGCATTGTCCATCAGCTTGGCCATGGAATAGTCGTAGGCCGTGATCATGGCGATGGGCACGCCTTTCTGTTTCAGTTCCTGGAGGGTGTGGGTGGTCACCCGCTTGATGTCCTTGACCGCGCTGCTCATTTTTCTGCCTTTCGGTGGAGCACAAAGCTACATGGCCTGGCACCACCTCCATCCATGATGGCCCGATCGTGTCCGCGCCTCAAGCGAGTCCCTATCTTCGCCCTCCATTTGCCCGACATGCACATCCGTTCATTGTTCTTCGCCGGCGGCATCGTGCTGTTGATGTCCGCTTGCAGCACGGACCTCGAAGTGACCGCGCCGTACAAGGAGAACACCATTGTCTATGCGTTGCTGGACAAGGACAGCACCACGCAATACATCAAGATCAACAAGGCCTTCCTTGGGCCTGGCAATGCCTTTGAATATGCACAGGTCCCCGATTCCAGCGAATACCGGGACGATCAGCTGGAAGCCGTGGTGCAGGAGGTGAAGAACGGCACGGTGATCCAATCGTTCGACCTGCACGACACCCTGTGGCCGCATGACCCGGGCATCTTCGCCGGCCCGCTCCACAAGCTGTATTACTTCACGGCACCCTTGGATTCCTCGGCCACCTACAGGTTGGTGGCCACGGCCAAAGGGAACCACATCACCGCCGAAACACCCGTGGTGGCCAAGATGACGCCATCGGGCAACATCCTCAGCCAACCGCTGCGGCTGGTGACCCCCACGGGCACCTATGCCAGCCCCAGCATCCGATGGATCTCGGCCGCCAATGGCCGCCGCTATGACGTTTCGTACCGTTTCCGCTGGGACGATGTGGTGGGCAATGACACCATCCCGCGTGACTTCACCCAATTCCTGGGAAGCGTGGTGGCCAGTGACAACACGGGGGGCGAACAATTGAGCATCTCCTTGGGCGGCGAGGCCTTCTTCCAGACGGTGGCCTTCCGCGTGGGTACCAACCCCGGCGTGCAGCGCCGCATTTTCAAGGGGGTGGACATCCTGTGGGCCGTGGCCGGTCCGGCACTGTACAACTATCTCCAGCTCAACAGCCCCATTTCAGGGCTGGTGGAGGAGCGCCCCACCTACACGAACGTCGACAACGGGTACGGCATCTTCTCCACCCGCCGGTTCGTGGAGGTGACCACGGTGGGGCTGAACGCACAGACCGTCCCTGAATTGGTGCAAGGCCCGTACACGGCCGGGCTCCAGTTCTGTGTTCCCGGCAGCGATTTTGGCTGCAACTGATCAAATCCTGTCCTTTTGGCAGGCGTGGCCGCGCCATAAACCTGTCAACTTCTGCCAGGTGCATCCAAACGGGTCCGGATGGCATGATGGTTGATCGGCCGCAAGCATCCAGATCGGACGAACAAACAGGACAATAACAAAGGCTGCACAAGCAAGCTTCATAAAGGACAACAGATGAGCAAGATCATTGGCATCGACCTCGGCACGACCAACAGTTGCGTGGCGGTGATGGAAGGGAATGAACCGGTCGTGATCGCCAACAGCGAAGGCAAGCGGACCACGCCGAGCATTGTGGCATTCATGGACAACGGCGAGCGGAAGGTGGGCGATCCGGCAAAGCGGCAATCGATCACGAATCCGAAGAACACGGTGTATTCGATCAAGCGGTTCATGGGGAACACCTATGACGAGGATGCGAACGAGATCCGGCGTGTGCCCTATGAAGTGGTGAAGGGTGACAAGGGACTGCCCCGCATCAAGATCGGCGACCGCCAATACACGCCCCAGGAGATCAGTGCCACCATTCTCCAGAAGATGAAGAAGACGGCCGAGGATTACCTGGGTTCCAGCGTGTCCGAGGCGGTGATCACAGTGCCGGCCTACTTCAACGACTCCCAGCGCCAGGCCACCAAGGAAGCCGGTGAGATCGCGGGGCTGAAGGTGCGCAGGATCATCAACGAGCCCACGGCGGCGGCGCTGGCCTACGGCCTGGACAAGAAACACAAGGACCAGAAGGTGGTGGTGTTCGACTGCGGCGGCGGCACGCACGATGTGAGCGTGCTGGAGCTGGGCGACGGCGTGTTCGAGGTGAAAAGCACCGATGGCGACACCCACCTGGGCGGTGACGATTTCGACCAGGTGCTGATCGACTGGCTGGCCGAGGAGTTCAAGAAGGATGAAGGGCTGGACCTGCGTGAGGACCCCATGGCCTTGCAGCGGCTGAAGGACGCGGCGGAGAAGGCCAAGATTGAACTGAGCAGCACCACGAGCACGGAGATCAACCTGCCGTACATCATGCCGGTGAACGGCATCCCGAAGCACCTGGTGCGCACGCTCACGCGCGCCAAGTTCGAGCAATTGGTGGACCATTTGGTGAAGCGCACCATTGCCCCCTGCGAAAGTGCGTTGAAGAGCGCCGGGTACAAGGCCAGCGACATCGACGAGGTGATCCTGGTCGGCGGCAGCACCCGGATCCCGGCCATCCAAGAGGCGGTGAAGAAGTTCTTCGGCGGCAAGGAACCCAACAAGAGCGTGAACCCCGATGAGGTGGTGGCCATCGGTGCCGCCATCCAGGGCGGGGTGCTCACCGGCGAGGTGAAGGACGTGCTGCTGCTGGACGTGACACCGTTGAGCCTCGGCATCGAGACCATGGGCGGCGTGATGACGAAGCTGATCGAGGCCAACACCACCATACCCACCAAGAAGAGCGAGACGTTCAGCACCGCCAGCGACAACCAGCCCAGCGTGGAGATCCACGTGCTGCAGGGCGAGCGGCCCATGGCCAGCGGCAACCGCACCATCGGGCGCTTCCACTTGGACGGCATCCCGCCGGCGCGCCGTGGCATTCCCCAGATCGAAGTGACCTTCGACATCGATGCCAACGGCATCCTGAACGTGAGCGCGAAGGACAAGGCCACGGGCAAGGAGCAGAGCATCCGCATCGAGGCGAGCAGCGGCCTGGGCAAGGAGGAGATCGAGAAGATGAAGAAGGAGGCCGAGGCGAACGCCGATGCCGACAAGGCCGCGCGCGAGAAGGCGGACAAGCTGAACCAAGCGGACAGCCTGATCTTCCAGACCGAGAAGCAGTTGACGGAGTTCGGCGACAAGCTGCCGGCAGACAAAAAGCAGCCCATCGAGGACGCGGTGGCCAAGCTGAAGAAGGCCCACGAAGCGCAGGACATGGCCACCATCGACGCGGCGATGAAGGAGTTGAACGACGTGTTCGCCAGCGCCAGCGAGGAGATGTACAAGGCGGCACAAGCCGCACAGGCCAACGGCCATACGGGCGGGGCAAGCGCCGAGGGCAAGGCACCCGACCAGGAGGTCACCGACGTGGACTTCGAGGAAGTGAAGGACGACAAGAAGTAGGCGCAAGCCACGGGAAACCGGCAGATGCCGCCGACGGGAAACCGCGGCGGCATCCTGTTTTCAGGGCCTGTCGTTCCCTACCGGAACAGCTTTTCGAGGAGCTCCGCCAACTCCTCGGCATCGCGCGGCTTGGCCAGGATCTTCATCCGCGCATCCAGCAGGAAGAACGCGGGCGTGCCCTTTACCTGGTACAGCTTCACCGCGCCGGCCCCCCACCCCTTGAACTCGCTGTAGCACTTCCATGGGATGGCATTTTCACGGATGCTGTGCAGGAACTCCATGCTGTCCGCGTCCAACGCGATGCCGACCACATTGAATCCCTTCGCGTGGAACCGCTCATAGTCCGCCTTGAGGGCCGGCATCTGGGCGTGGCAATGCTCACAGGTGCTGGAGTAGAAGAAGAGCGCGGTGTAGCGTTGGCCACCTACCGTGGTGGACAGGCTGGTCTGTGCCCCCCCGTCATTCAGTTCGAGGTCGGGCGCCGTGCGGCCCACGGAAACCTTCATGAGGTCCGCCACCTTGGCCCGAAGGGCCGGCGGCAATTCGCTGTCCGCCCCTCCGGGCGCGACGTAGCGATCGATCAGGTGCTGCAACGCCAGTTCCGGGCCGTAGGTGGCAAACAGGTCGATCAGGTGCTCAAGCATGAACGCCTCCGTGGCCTTGTTCCGGCCCGCCAAGGCCATCAGCGTATCGGTCGCCGGCAGGAACTGGCCCTCCTCCACCGCGTGCATGTTTTGCAGGAAGGCCATGATGGCGCGGTCGTAAAGGGTTGACCGCATCAAGTCCGGGTCGCTGAAGTCCATGGCGGCGGCCACCGCCATCGGGCCCTTCCCCCTTGCCCGGCCGATGGCCCGGTCCACCGCGTAGTTGCGGGCGAAATAGCTCGTCGCCGAGTCCTTGGCCAGTTCGTCCATGAATTCCGCCTGGGTGTCGGCGGCCTTTTTCCCGATGCGGTCCAGGGCCTGCAGTTGCAATGTGTCCTTGTAGGTGAGCAGCGCTTTCTGCTGCTTCACGGAGGCTTGGATGGCGGCGGTTTCCCGGGTCACATGGAGCATTTCCGCCAGACGCTTGTTATCGGCCGAGGCGGCCACTTCCATGTGGTCGGCCAGTGGGAGGCCGGAAAAGTGCAGGTCCACCAGTGGTTCGCGGGCATCGAGCACGATGTTCACCACGTCGGAATCATTCAGGGCGAGCTGGTAGAACCCGGTGGCCTTGAACGGGTGCGGGAACCGGAAATGTCCGTCGCCCCCGATGCGCACGGAATCGATGGGCATGAACCCGGCCCCTTGGGCCTGTAGGAGCGTGATCTGCCGGTGCGCCATGGAGGAATCGGCGAGGATGCCCTGCAACTGCTGGGCACCGGCCATGGCGGAAGCCAGTGCAAGGCAGGCCGTGATCAAGGTTCGCATGATGCGCTGGCAAAGGAAAGCATCGTGCCAGGATGGTGGCGGGTAAAAAAAAGAACCCCGCCTTTTGAGGGGCGGGGTTCAGATCGGCGACGACATACTCTCCCAAGGCTATTGCCTTAGTACCATCTGCGCTGGTGAGCTTAACTTCTCTGTTCGGAATGGGAAGAGGTGGACCTCACCGCAATAGTCACCTGAAATCGTGGGTACGATTAGTGAAATACTGTTAGACTGGACCAAAACAGACGATCGACGATCCACCGAAAAGACCTTTTCAGGCCAAAGTCTACGGGTAATTAGTACTACTCGGCTTTGCCATTGCTGGCTTTACACCTGTAGCCTATCAACGTGGTCATCTTCCACGACCCTTAAAAGAAGTCTCATCTTGGGGTGGGCTTCGTGCTTAGATGCTTTCAGCGCTTATCCCATCCGAACATAGCTACCCAGCGGTGCCCCTGGCGGGACAACTGGTACACTAGCGGTTCGTCCACCACGGTCCTCTCGTACTAATGGTAGCACCCCTCAAACTTCTAACGCCCGCAACAGATAGGGACCGAACTGTCTCACGACGTTCTGAACCCAGTTCGCGTGCCACTTTAATCGGCGAACAGCCGAACCCTTGGGACCTTCTCCAGCCCCAGGATGTGACGAACCGACATCGAGGTGCCAAACCATTCCGTCGATATGAGCTCTTGGGAATGATCAGCCTGTTATCCCCGGCGTACCTTTTATCCTTTGAGCGATGGCCCTTCCATTCGGAACCACCGGATCACTTTAGCCAACTTTCGTTCCTGTTCGACTTGTTTGTCTCTCAGTCAAGCTCCCTTTTACTAATACGCTCTACGCATGATTACCGTCCATGCTGAGGGAACCTTTGCAAGCCTCCGTTACGCTTTTGGAGGCGACCACCCCAGTCAAACTACCCACCACACAATGTCCTCCCGTTGTTCGGAAGTTAGAACCTAAGTATAAGAAGGGTGGTATTTCAACGGCGACTCCATCAACACTGGCGTGCCAACTTCTTCGTCTCCCACCTATCCTACACATCTTATACTCAAGCTCAATGTGAAGCTATAGTAAAGGTGCACGGGGTCTTTTCGTCCCACTGCGGGTAACCGGCATCTTCACCGATACTTCAATTTCACCGAGCTCATGGCTGAGACAGTGCCCAGATCGTTACACCATTCGTGCAGGTCGGAACTTACCCGACAAGGAATTTCGCTACCTTAGGACCGTTATAGTTACGGCCGCCGTTTACCGGGGCTTCAATTCAAAGCTTCGCGTGAGCTGACTTCTCCTCTTAACCTTCCGGCACCGGGCAGGTGTCAGGCCTTATACATCATCTTTCGATTTAGCAAAGCCCTATGTTTTTGCTAAACAGTCGCCTGGGCCATTTCTCTGCGGCCACTATCGCTAGTGGCGTCCTTTCTCCCAAAGTTACAGGACTATTTTGCCTAGTTCCTTAGCCATGAATCACTCGAGCGCCTTAGTACTCTATACTTGACCACGTGTGTCCGTTTGTGGTACGGGTGCCGTACGAATTAACGCTTAGCGGATTTTCTAGGGAGCATGATTACATCCATTATCCGATTGTTCAAGAACGCTCGGTACTGTTAGGGTCAGCTCAGAAAGCGGATTTGCCTACTTCCCTCAAAGCCTACACCATTCAACCCACTATTCCGTCAGTGGGCAGGACTGTCACTTCTCCGTCTCCACATCGCTCCGTACGCCAGTATCGGAATATTAACCGATTCTTCCATCGACCTCGCCCTTAGGCTTAATCTTAGGACCCGACTAACCCTGATCCGATTAGCGTTGATCAGGAATCCTTAGTCTTCCGGCGTGGGGGTTTCCCGCCCCCATTATCGTTACTTATACCTACATTTGCTTTTCCATAAGCTCCAATATAAGTTACCTTAAATCTTCAATGCCTATGGAATGCTCCCCTACCAATCCCATCATAATGACAGAATTCCACAGCTTCGGCAGTATGCTTATGCCCGATTATTATCCACGCAGGATCGCTCGACTAGTGAGCTGTTACGCACTCTTTAAATGAATGGCTGCTTCCAAGCCAACATCCTAGCTGTCAAAGCAATCCTACTTCGTTAGTTCAACTTAGCATACATTTTGGGACCTTAGCCGGTGGTCTGGATTCTTCTCCTCTCGGACACGGACGTTAGCACCCGCGCCCTCACTGCCGCGCTTTATTTTCAAGCATTCGGAGTTCGTCAGGACTCGATAGGCGGCGAAGCCCTCTCATCCAATCGGTCGCTCTACCTCTTGAAAAAAACACGCAACGCTGCACCTAAATGCATTTCGGGGAGTACGAGCTATCTCCAAGTTTGATTAGCCTTTCACCCCTACCCTCACGTCATCCGAAAGCTTTTCAACGCTTAACGGTTCGGCCCTCCATCCCGTGTTACCGAGACTTCAGCCTGCACAAGGGTAGATCACTTGGTTTCGCGTCT
>JAGFIV010000121.1 GCA_024103275.1 Flavobacteriales bacterium | reverse complement strand
TGTCCGTGGTGCCCAGGAAATTGGTGCCCGGGGTGGTGCCGGTATTCCCCCAGATGCTCCAGCCGATCCGGTCGGTGAAAAGCGGCCGCCAGGCCGTGCCGTCATAAAACCAGAACTGGTCGGCCGGAATCGGTGCGCTGGCATTGGTCTGGTACACCAGCAGGCCGGTGGCGGGCGAGGCGATGGCGGTGCGCTGGGCGGCCGTCATCCGGGGGATGAGGATGCCGCTGGTGGTGCTCACCACGTCCAGCATGGCGCTGGCATGGGGTGAAGCACCGGTGGAGTTGATGCCCACATTTTGCGCGTGGGCACCATACATCAGCAGCATTGCGCCCGCGATCAAGAAGTATTTCCGAAGCATGGTAAATGGCGATTGGGGCAGGGTCTGCCCAAAAGTACCAATAACTGCCACCATTGGATGCTCAACCGGCCAATTTCTCAACATGGCCTTTCACATCGCCATGGCCCGCCAATATCCGCAACACTTGTCAAGGGTTATTGCTTGTAGTCTTACATCGGCCCCCAATGGTTATGAAAGGGTGTTGCAGCCTAACTGAAATGCTTCCATTCGAAAAAGCGGATCTTCTTGCCGAAGACACGAATGCGGTCTGGAGCAATCAAGGGATGGAGCGTAAGTCGCGGATCTTTTCCGGAAACCAGTGAATGCGAACTGGTATTACTCACCGATCCGCTGAGGTTCCCTCGTGATCTTGATGTTGCCGAAGTGCTGCATCACTTCCTGCTTCTTCTCCGGGCTGAGATGCATCCTTTCGCGGATCTCCGGTGCCACCTGCTGCCCGGCCTCCTGCAGATCCGGCGTGGCTTCCTGCACCTTGGCCATGGCGACCCAATCGAAGCTAACCGACCCGCCTTCTTCATTGACGACGACAAAGCCCGTCGGGGTCTTTTCCAAAATGGACAGCCGCTGCCCTTGCCCGGTGGCCGTGAGGTTCACCACGGGGACCGCGCCGTTCAAGCGGCCGATGAACTCCCCATCGTAGGAAACCGTCGCACGTGCCTGGTCGGTGGCCATACTGCCGAAATCCTGAACCGTCGCTTCCAGGCGCTTCACGGCCTTGAGGTTGTGCTTCACGCCGGCCAAGGCCAAGGTGGCCAGGGAATAGATGTTCACCTTGTCAAAGGTTTGCCCAAGGAGGTAATCCGGGGATTCGTCGGTAATCACCCCCAAGGTGAACTGCGGCCGGTAGCGGTTGTCTTGGCTGCTTTGGGGCTTCTCATGTGACCCCTTGTAATCGTAGAAGGAAGGCTGGATCCGTTCGATGTCCGCCATCACCAGGGCTTCCATGGCATCGTTCGTGTTGATCCGGGTGATGTTGCGCTTTGCTTCCCGATTGGATATGGTATAGTAGGCATAGGAATTCATCTCCCACCAGGCATTGTAATTGGGTAGTGCATAGACGCCTACATAGCCGTACATGTCCGCTTCAGGATTGACCATTACGTCCGCATTAACCCAGTAACCGATGGTGGCTTGTAATGCGCCTGCCCCATCATTGCCTATCTCCAACGGCTGATAGATGTCCACGATGGGACCAGTCCCTAGCATACCTTGCTGCGCTACCCTTCCAATTCCAACGCTTCCGGAATAGTCCCCGATCCGCATACGCTCGGTCCCGGCAGTGGCAAATCCGATCACGTTGGTCGTGGCTCTGTACATCCCCAGATTGGTGTTCGCCGACCAGGAGTAGAACGGAAACGCGGCCGTGCCGTTGCTTACGGCGTGCACTTGGTTGGCATTGGGGATGCGGAACCTTTCCGTACCGTTGGTGGAGAGGCCGATCACATTGGCGGCTTGCTGGAACATGCCCGTGCCCGCATTGGTGCTCCAGGAATAGAAAGGCGCGGCCGCCGTGCCGTTGGACATGGCATGCACCTGGAAACCATTGGGTATGCGGAAGCGCTCATTGCCCCCGGTGGAGAATCCCAAAACGGAAGCGGCCGGGCGGTAGATGCCGGTATTCTCGCCGCCGCTGGCCCCGTACCAACTGTAGGTGGGCTGTGCGGCCGTTCCGTTGTCATAAGCCCGGATCCGCCCGTTGTTGGTGAATTCAAACCGGTCCGCGTTGTTGGTCTTGATCCGCAGCCCTACGTTGTCCGTGGTGCCCAGGAAATTGGTGCCCGGGG
>JAGFIV010000118.1 GCA_024103275.1 Flavobacteriales bacterium | reverse complement strand
TCCAAGATGCCCACGGCGGATGCCTGCAACACCTTCAGGCGTTCGTTGATGTCCCGGTGGTGCTGCGGTGCTGTGGGTTTCCCTTTCTCATCCACGGGTGGGCGGTCGCTGGGGGGCGGTGTGCAATTCGGGCACGTGGGTGCCTTGCCGGTGACTTGCTCTTTTACAGCGTTCCAATGCCGGGGCACCACTTTGCACCCCGTGGGATAGACAAGGCGTTGTCCCGCCCATCGGATGTGAAGGTGTACGGCGGTGGGTACGTCAACGGGTTCCGCGTCGCGGAGGTAAAAGTGAAAGGTGGCCATGGGGTTGCATGTGAGGTGACTGGATACCGCGAAGATAGATCGTTGACCCTTTGTTGACCCTTTTACCTTTCTTCCTTCCGATACCACTTTTCCCCCATCCGTTACCAACGCCCCGCCGTTGCTGGACAAATTAGCGTTTCAGCAACGGAACCGGGAAAGGCGGAATGTGCTGAATTTAGTCCCGTCCGGACCGCAGGAAGGCCCCAGAAATGGGGCTTTTTTCGTTCCATCCTGACCGGACTTGGGGTGAACCGGGGCTTGCCGGGACAACACCGATCCCTCGGCGATGGATCGGCGAAATGAAAGGCGAGGTACAATTCCGTGGTGGATGCCCTATCTTCGGCTTATCCAAATTCACGCACCATGAAAAAGCACATTTCGCAATTCAGCGGATTGGCCCTGATGGTACTGATCCTTGGTTGCGGCAGGGCTCCGGAGCCGCAGGCCAAGGCACATGAATTCGGGTTGGACGAACAACTGATGGCCGTGTTACCCTTGGTGGATGAGGGTGCAGTCCTGAAGGTCTGTGCGGACGACAAGGCCGGTAACCTCCGCTTCTCGTTCCTGGCGGCAACGCCGGACCCGGCTAATCCCGGACAGACCGTGGCAGCCGACCCAATACCGATGGAAAAGCAACTAACAGCCATCCTCCAAGTAGTGGATGAGCACCACATGGTGAAGATCCACCGGGAAACGGATGAGGCCAGCGGTGAAATGCATCTGATCTTTTCCATTGAGCGCAAGGGATAAACAGAAGGGATTGGTTCGGGAGCATGGGAACGAACCTCATGGTGCCTGCGGCATGGCTGAGTGAAATGATTCCGGTCCCTGTGGCGGTATAGGACGAAAGGAACAAGTTCGGGGCCCGGAGGGTCTTGCACATTGGGCAGGGTTCCTTGTACTGGACATCGCACCGAGTTCGCCAACCCTTCCCCCCTGTTCCCCTTGTCTTTCCAGCGGTTCCTCTCCCATGCACCCCACCGGCCTGCGCACCCTCTTTCATCGCGACCTGCGGACGCTCCGGAAGGAGATAGAGGCGATCCGTGAACAGGACCTTTGGCGCAACACGGACGGTGTCACCAACAGTGCGGGCAACCTGTGCCTGCACATTTGCGGCAACCTGCGCCACTTCATCGGCCATGTGCTCGGGGGTGACGATTACCGCCGGGACCGCCCACGCGAGTTCAACACGCGGGGCCTGTCCAAGGAAGAACTGCTGGGGATCGTGGACCATACCATGATCGCCGTGGACCAGGTGCTGGGCGAGGTTTCCGACGAGGCCTGCAACAGCCCCTTCCCCGGGGAAACACCGGTGGAGGCCAAGGACACTTGCCAGTTCCTGCTGTATTTGTACGGCCACATGAACTACCACCTGGGCCAGGTGAACTATCTGCGGCGGATACTGGCATCCTGAGCAGGGCCGGGCGGAAGCACGGGCTCATGGCCAGCCATTCCGGCCCGCCCCAGCGGTTCGTAACTTCGCGGCGGCGCGGCCTCGCGCCCATCGCATGCATCTCCGATTACTCGCCCTCGCCGGATTTTCGGCGGCCGCCATCTGCCTTGTGGCGCAGTCCGCCGACGGCCCCATCAACCAGACCGATGCCCAGGGACGCAAGCAGGGCACCTGGGTGCGCAAATGGGCGGAAAGCGACCAAGTGCGCTACACCGGCCAGTTCAAGGACGACAAGCCGGTCGGCAGCTTTGTGTATTACAGCACGAAGGGCAAGGTGGAGAGCCGCGTGGACCACTACCCGGACGGGAAGGCCGCCCACGGCATCCATTTCCACCCCAACGGCAAGGTGATGGCCGAGGGCCGCTACGTGGGACAGCAAAAGGACAGCACCTGGAATTACTACGGGGAGGACGGTATCCTGCGCAGCTCCGAGCTGTGGAAGGCAGGCAAGCTCAATGGCGCGGTGACCACCTTTTTCAAGGACGGCGCGGTGGCGGAAAGGAAGACCTACCGCAACGGGGTGCTTGAAGGGTTGTCCGAGCAATTCTTCCCCGGAGGCAAGATCAGGTACCGCGCGCAGTTCGCAGGCGGTGAGCCCGAAGGCCGGGAAACGTTCTTCTTCCCCAACGGCAACAAGGAGATCGAGGGGGGATACGTGAACGGCAGCCGCGACGGGGTTTGGCGCTATTACAACGAGGACGGGTCGGTCCAACTGCAGGCACTCTATGCCCAAGGGAGACTGGTGAAGAAGAAATACGAGAACGGCACCTTCACCGAATACTGGGACGACGGGCAGCCGAAGAGCGAAGTGACCTACAAGAACGGCAAGCGGGAAGGCCCGTTCACCGAGTGGTACGACAACGGGAAATGGGTGAATGTGCCGGTGAAAGTGGGGCCCCAGGGGGCGGAAAAGCCCGATATGGAAAGGAAATTGACCGGACAGGGCAAGAAGCGCGAGGGCACCTACCGGAACGACCTGTTGAACGGCCCGGTAAAGGAATATGACGAAAAGGGCAGGCTGACCTCCAACCTGACCTTCCTGAACGGGGAGCCCGCCAAGGACGGCAGCAGGCCATGAGCAAGCACGGACGGATATTGGTGGCCATGAGCGGCGGGGTGGACAGCTCCGTCACCGCCCTGATGCTGCACGAGCAGGGCTACGAGGTGATCGGTGTGACCATGAAGACCTGGGACTACGCCGCCGGCGGCACCGGCAAGCGCATCACCGGCTGCTGCGACCTGGACAGCATCAACGATGCGCGCGACTTGGCCGTGAGCCGGGGGTTCCACCACATGATCCTCGACCTGCGCGGGGAATTCGGACCGAAGATCATCGGCAACTTCACCAGCGAATACATGGCGGGGCGCACGCCCAACCCCTGCGTGCTGTGCAACACGTTCATCAAGTGGGAGGCCCTGCTGAAGCGCGCCGACATGCTGGAATGCGAACTGATCGCCACCGGCCATTACGCCAACGTGCGCGAGGAGGGCGGCCGATGGGTGGTGAGCAAAGGCAAGGACCATGACAAGGACCAGAGCTATGTGCTCTGGGGACTGGAGCAGAAAAACCTGGCCCGTACGCGATTCCCTTTGGGCGGGTTCAAGAAGACGGAGATCCGCCAGATGGCCGCCCAGAGCGGCTTCCCCAACCTGGCCGGGAAGAGCGACAGCTACGAGATCTGCTTCATACCGGACAACGACTACAGGGCCTTCCTGCGCCGCAAGGACCCCGAAGCCTTCGAGCGCCTGGCGCACGGCAAGTTCGTCGGCACCGACGGGACCGTCCTGGGCGAGCACGATGGCTACCCCTTCTTCACCATCGGCCAACGCAAAGGGTTGGGCATCGCTTTGGGCAAGCCCATGTACGTCACCGAGATCATCCCTGGATCCAATACCGTGGTGCTGGGCGAAAAGGAGGCGCTGGAAAAGCAGACTGCCTGGGTGCGCGACCCCAATTTCCAAAAAGTGGCGATCTTGGAGGGTGAAATGGAAACCGTGACCAAGATCCGATACAAGGACCAAGGCACCCCGGCCACCATCAGCATGGAAGGGGGGCGGGTACGCGTGGACTTCCATGCCAAGGTCTCGGGCATCGCCCCGGGCCAAAGCGCCGTCTTCTACGACGGGGAGGACGTGATCGGCGGGGGCTTCCTCGATCGTGACCCCATCCAGCCATGAAGCAAACAATACTCCTTCTGGCCGTCGTCGTCCTGGCGGCCTCGGCAGGCTGCAAGCGCGACGAAAACCCGCCCCGCGTAGATCCGGGCCATGCTTATTTCCCGGTGGACACGGGGCGGTGGATCGATTACAAGGTGGATTCCATTTGGCGCAATGACATCACCGGGGTGACGGACAGCACCAGCTACCTCCTTCGGGAAAAGATCACCAACGATTTCCTGGACGCGCAAGGCCGCACCGCCCAGCGCCTGGTGCGATACATGGCCGCCGACAACGGCAGTTGGACGCCCAAGGATGTATGGTGGCAGGTGCGTACCCCGGCCAATGCGGAACGGGCGGAAGAGAACCAGCGGCGGGTGAAGCTGATCTTCCCTCCGCGGACCGGCGAATACTGGAACACCAACGCCACCAACGTCGGCAGGCCATACGAACTCACGTACTTGGCAGTGGACGTGCCGTGGAGCGTCAACGGCATGAGCTTCGACAGCACCCTGCTGGTGAAGACGACCTACCAGAACAACGCGATCATCACCAACACCTACTACGAGCGCTACGCGAAGAACGTAGGGCTCGTGTACCGCCAAGTGGACAGCACCAACACGCAGTACCTGGACGGCATCCCGAAGGTGCGGGGCACGTGGTACAAGCAAACCATCACCGGGTACGGCCACTGAGATGCGCCCTTCCTGCAACCGGCATGGCCCGGCCGGTGGCGACCGCCGCCTAGCGGGCATGCTCCCCGTGCTGCTCATCGCCCTGGCGCCATGGCCGCTGGCGGCCCAAACCGCGCCCGCCACGTACTGGGTGCAGTTCAAGGACAAGGCCCACACGCCATATGGCCTGGACGCCCCCGAAGCGTTCCTTTCCCAGCGGGCCATTGAAAGGCGGCAGCGGCAACAGATCCCCATCGACTCGCTGGACCTGCCGGTGGACCCCGCCTACATCGCGCAATTGCGGGCGGCGGGTGACATCACGGTGCTGCATGTGAGCAAATGGTTCAATGCGGCCACCATCCGCAGCACGGACACCTTGGCGCTGGACAGCCTGGGCCTGCTCCCCTTCGTGAACGTGGTGCAGCTGACGTTGGACGGGAAGCCACGACCACACCGGCAGTCGGGGAAATTCCCGCTGCCCAAGCTGTACGAGGAGGACTACGGGAAGTCCTTCCGCCAGATCGAAATGCTGAACGGCCATCTGCTCCAGCAACTCGCCGGGGCCAAGGGGCAAGGCATGCTGATCGGGGTGCTGGACTCCGGGTTTGAGCATGCCGACCTCCTGCCCGGCCTATCGGCCTTGCGCGCGCGGAACGGCATCGTAATCACCAGGGACCTCGTGGTGCCGGGCGGAAACGTGTACGATGCCCACTACCACGGCCGCAGCGTGCTTTCGGTGATGGCCGGGTACGTGGAGGGGCAGCTCACCGGCACCGCGCCACTGGCCGATTACGCCCTGGTGCGCACGGAGGATGCGGCCAGTGAATACCGTGTGGAGGAGGACAACTGGGTGGCGGGCGCCGAGCTGTGCGACAGCCTGGGCTGCGACGTGCTCAACACCTCGCTGGGCTATTCCACCTTCGACGACCCCGCGCAGGACCATACCTACGCGGACATGGACGGGCAGACCTCGCGCATGAGCGTGGCGGCCGGCATCGCCAGCCGAAAGGGCATGGTAGTGGTGAACAGCGCCGGCAACAGCGGCCAGCTGCCGTGGCATTACATCACCGCACCCGCCGATGCCTTCGATATCCTGGCCGTGGGCGCCGTGGACACCGCACGGCAGTCGGTACCCTTCAGCTCCCGCGGGCCCGCGGCCGATGGGCGCGTGAAACCCGATGTCTGCGCCATGGGCTTGCGCACCGTCGGGCTGGACGGGGCGGGTTGGAACGTGGGCCACATCAGCGGCACCTCCTTTTCCGCCCCGCTGGTGGCCGGCCTCAGCGCCTGCCTGTGGCAACTGCACCGCAACCGCACCGCGCATGACATCATGGACGCCATACGCCGCAGCGCCTCCCGATACGACCGGCCCGACGATAGCCTGGGCTACGGCATCCCCGATTTTTGGCGCGCACACCTGCTGCTCGGCGGCCGCGATATCACCGGCCTGTCAAGCCCCACGGCGCTGGGCGTGGTGCCCAATCCCTTCACGGACTTCCTCGACGTGGAGGTGTTTACCGGCGGGGAGACCCGGATGGAGATCTCGCTGCACGACCTGCTGGGCCAACTGCTTTGGAGCACGCCCGTGACGGGGCTGGAACCCCATACCTATGCGCATGTGCGTGTCCACGACGCGCTGCTCACACGCCTGCGCGCAGGCACCTACATCATCCGGGTGAAGGTGGGCGGCTCACGGATCACCCGCCGGGTGGTCAAGGCCCGTTGACCATGCACTGCACCGACGAGGCACCGCCACTTTCCACGGCCCTGCTGCTTTCCGCATACGCCCAAGGGCTGTTCCCCATGGCTGACGCAACAGGGACCGTCGCCTGGTATATCGCCGATCCACGGGCGATCTTTCCCTTGGAAACCGTCAGGCCCAACGCCCGCTTCCGGCGCTTCCTCAAGCATGCCGGCTTCCATTTCACCATGGATGCCGCCTTCGCGGAGGTGATCGGCCACTGCGCGACCGCGCATGGAGATACCTGGATCAGCCCGGCGTTGATGGAAGCCTACATCCAATTGCACGGGGACGGTCACGCGCACAGCGTGGAAACCTGGCTGGACGGCAGGCTGGTAGGCGGCATTTACGGCGTTCACCTCGGTGGTGCCTTCTTCGGCGAAAGCATGTTCAGCCTGGTGCCCAACGGAAGCAAGGCCGCCTTCCACCGGCTCGCCGCACACCTGCGCCAACAAGGCTTCGTGCTGTTCGATTCACAGTTCATCAACGCCCACACGGCCTCGCTGGGAGCCATCGAGATCCCGCACCAGGACTACCTCGCCCGATTGCAACAGGCCATCGCCCTGCCGCGGGCATTCTGATCCTCTCAATCGGCCAGCGCCGCGACCAACGCACGGACTTCAAGTTCATCCGCCGTGTGGTGGACCGAGCGGGCGGTGAGCGCCGAGCTATGGAACTCCGTCGCGCCGGTGGCCGCGATCAGTTGGCGCAGGTTGGTGCTTCGCACGCCGCCGCCCGGCATGATGGTGATGCGTCCGGCCGATCGTTGCACCAACGCGTGGATGGTGGATGCCCCGTCCATGGCCGTTGCTTGGCAGCCCGAGGTGAGCACCCGGCAGCATCCGGCCGCGATCAGGTCCTCCAGGGCGGCGGCGGCATCCGGCACTTCATCGAAGGCCTTGTGGCAAGCCACCCGCATGGGGCCGGCCGCATCGCCGAAGCGTGCCATGAGCCCCGCATCGATGGTGCCGTCCACACGCAATGCACCGGTGACGATGCCGGGGCAGCCCAACTCGCGGAAGGCCCGGATATCGCGGAGCATCACATCGACTTCCTCCGCATCGTACCGGAAATTGCCGCCACGCGGCCTGACGATGGGGAATACGGGCAGGCCGGTCCCCAGTGCCGCCTGGACCGTTCCAATGCTCGGTGTGGTGCCTCCCTGCAACGGGTCGGCACAGAGCTCGATGCGCCCCGCACCAGCCAGGGCGGCAAGGTGGCAGGAGGCCAGGTTGTACGCACAGAGTTCCAACAGCATGTCACAACAGGTGCGGGGCACGCCGGACCTCATCCACCGGGCCGCTGCGCACCGCGTAGGTGAACCCGTCCTGCAGGGCGTACGCCCCGACGACCCCGTCGCGCCGCAGGGCGAGGAAGCCCACCTGCACGTCACGCCAGGCCTTGGGACCCAGGCGCAGGATGCGTTCCAAGGCTTGCTTGCACGCTTCTTCGGGGGTATCGCCGGCGCGCATCCGTTCCACCACGGTGTGGCTCCCGACGATGCGGACCACCTCCTCCCCCACGCCCGTGGCCGTGGCCGCACCGACCCCATTGTCCACATACAGCCCCGCACCGATGATGGGCGAATCGCCCACCCGGCCATGCCGCTTATAGGCCAAGCCGCTGGTGGTGCAGGCACCGCCGAGGTCGCCCGCAGCATCCACCGCAAGGATGCCGATGGTGTCGTGGTTGCGCCCGCCGCCGGGCAGCGCATTTTCGATGTTGGGCACCGGCCGGTACCGGGCCTCCTTCAGCCACTCCTGCCATTCCCGACGGCTCTTCTCCGTCAGCAGGTCGTGTTTCGCGAAACCCTGCTCCAGCGCGAACTGCAAGGCGCCTTCCCCGGCCAGCATCACGTGCGGCGTGCGCTCCATCACGGCGCGGGCCACGGACACCGCATGCACGATGTGCTCCAGCGCCGCCACCGACCCGCAGCGGCCCTTGGCATCCATGATGCAAGCGTCCAGCGTGACGTGGCCGTCGCGGTCCGGCCGCCCGCCCAACCCCACGCTCTGATTCTCCGGGTCGGCCTCCGGAACGCGCGCCCCGGCCTCCACGGCGTCCAAGGCCGTCCCGCCTTGGGCCAGTATGCCCCAGGCTGCCGCATTCGCCGCTTGGCCGAAATCCCATGTGGAGATGACCAAGGGGCCCTCGGCGCGCCCCACGGCCCCGGGCGACCGGCCACCGGCGAAGGAGCCGCCCGCCAAGGCCGCCCCGGAAAACAATGTGGAGAGGCGCAAAAAATCCCTTCGTGTGATCATGGGTGGAAGTCCAGCCCCTAAGGTACTCGCTCCGGCCGGTGGTCAACGCGGCATCTGGCCAAGGTCCAGGTCAAGGACCCGGTGTTGCAGGCGAACAGGGATCCTCAAGACCGCCGGGGAGGGTTCAACGCACGCCACGTACCACCCGGGGCGATACGTTGTTGCGCTCCCGCAGATAGCGCTGGTAGGTCTCGTTGAAGGAGGCGCGTTGGTCAAACACCGCGGCGAAGTTTCCCATGAGCGCGACCACCGCCTCGGTGGCTTCGCGAAGGCCGTTCTCACCCCCGCTGCACGTTGTCACCAAGTCCGCATCGCCGCGGGCGATCACATGGTCGGTGAAGCGCCGGCCCGCCGCACGGCCGATGAGCACCCGGAGCCCGCAGTCCTTCGCCACCGGCAGGTCCAGGGCATCGTCGAAGAAAAAGGCCACCTGTTCCGCCTTCAGCCGGTGCTCCCGCAGGAAATGGGCAAAGGCATCGGGCTTGTTGATGAAACCCATGTAGACCCCATGGAGCCTTTCGCGCTGTGCGAAGCGTTCCGCATGGGGGTTGATCTGGCCGGTGATGATCGCCGCAGGTGGATTCATGCCCTGGCGCAACCATAGCGAGAAACGCAGCATGTTCACTCCCATGCTGCCCACCTCGCTGAACGGGCTGCCGCCCTCCGCGTCCTTCCAGCCGTCGTTGAACACGCCGTCCCAGTCGAACAGCACCGCCCGGATGCGGGATGCCCGCTCGCCGAGTTCCTCTGCGGAACGGAGGGGGCGGGTGGAGCTCTGCATGGTGGGGGCTGATTCTTCGTTGTTGGTTCTTTGTAGTCAGTTGTCAGTTGCTAGTTGCTAGTTGCTAGTTGCTAGTTGCTAGTTGCTAGTTGCTAGTTGTTAGTTGTTAGGTCCGAGAACTTTGGACCCGGAACTAAGAACAGAGCACTGAGAACCGACAACTGAAGACTGACAACATTCACCTCAGGCCGAGATTGCCTTGATCAGGTCTTGAATGTCCAGCATGCCGAGCTGCTTGCCGTTCTCGCTCACGCTGAGCGTATCCACCTTGTACTCCTTAAATGCCTTCTGGGCCTCGTCCAGCAAGGCTTCCGGCGATACGGTGTAGGGCGCGTTGAACTTCAGGGCGCTCAACTTCTTGGCGAGGAACTTGTTTCCCTCCTTCTCCAGCCCTCGGCGCAGGCCGCCATCGGTGAACACGCCCACGTTCTTCCCCTTGGCATCCACCACCATCACGGCGCCGAAGCCGTGCCTGGTCATTTCCACCAAGGCTTCGCTCACGGTCTTGCTGTCCTTCACCACGGGGTTGTTACGGGTCAGGATGTCCTTCACCTTCATGGTGATCAGGCGCGTGTCCACGTAGAACTGCTTGGTGCCGATGGCCGTGAAGTGGTTGTCGGTAAGCTGTTTCATCAGCTTCCAGGGTACGGTGATGGTGTGTACGCCGAGCTCCACGGCGTTGCGCACATGCTCCACGGTGCGCACGCTGCTGAACATGATCTTGGTGTCGTATCCGTAGTAGTTCACGGCGTTCACGCAGGCCTGCACCAAGGCCAAGGCATCGTGGCCCTGGTCCTGCAGGCGGCCCACCAGGGGGCACACATAGGTGGCACCGGCCTGCATGGCCATGTACGCCTGCTGCAGCGTGTATACCAGGTGCACGTTCACCATGATGCCCTCGTTGCGCAGCATTTTGCAGGCACGCAGGCCCTCGAGGCTCACGGGGATCTTGAAGACGGTGGTCTCCTTCTTCAGGCCCATCTTCAGCTGGCGCTTGGCCTCCTTCACCACCTCCTCGGCGGTTTCGCCCAGGGCCTCCACTTGCAGGATGGGCACCTTCTTGGCCAGGTCCAGGATCATCTTGTCGATGTCCGTGACGCCGCCGCGGTGCATGAAGGTGGGCGTGGTGGTGAGGCCGGTGAGGAAGCCGAGCTTGAAAGCTTCGTCGATCTCCTTGATGTCCGCGCTGTCGAGGTAGAGTTCCATGGTGCTGGGAATGGGCTTTTTTCGTGCTATGATTTTTTCCTTGGGGCACCTGTCGCGTCGACCCAAGGGGTCGACCGTACAGGGGCTGAGATCAATTGTTCGCAGTGGCGTATTGGCGGTGCTTCACCTCCACGGCATGCAGGTCCAGCAAGGGCTTCAGGAATTCCTCGAGGTCATACACACAGAGTTGGCTGGCCGCGTCGCACAGGGCGGTTGCCGGGTCGGGGTGCGTTTCGATGAACACGCCGTCCACACCAGCGGCCACGCCGGCCCGTGCGATGGTGGGCAGGAATTCGCGGTTGCCGCCGCGCGGGTCGGCGCTGGGGATGCCGTACTTGCGGATGCTGTGGGTGATGTCGAACACCACGGGATAGCCCGTCTGGCGCAGGTGGTAGAAGCTGCGGGGGTCCACCACCAGGTCGTTGTAGCCCAGCACGAAGCCGCGTTCGGTGAGGATGATCTTCTCGTTGCCGGTGCTCTCGATCTTCTTCACCGGCTTCACCATGTTGTCCGGGGCCAGGAACTGCCCGTGCTTGAGGTTGATCACCGCGCCGGTCTTGGCTGCTTCCACCACCAGCGTGGTCTGCATGCACAGGTAGGCCGGGATCTGCAGCACGTCGCACACCTCGGCGGTGGCCTTCACCTGGCTGGGGTAGTGCACATCGGTGAGCAGCGGGAAGCCGAATTCCTTCTTCACCTTCTCCAGCATCTTCAGGCCCTCGTCCAGGCCGGGCCCCATGTAGTACTCCACGCTGCTGCGGTTGTCCTTCATGAAGCTGCTCTTGTAGATCACGGGCACCTTGGTGCGCTCGCTCACCTCGCGCAGCTTTTCGGCGGTGCGCATCATGATGCTTTCCTCCTCGATCACGCAGGGACCCGAGATGAGGAAGAGCTGGTCGGCACCGCAATCGATGTGGCCGACTTGGACGTGCTTGGTCATGGGTGGGGCGGTTTGGGTCGTTGGGGCCGCAAATCTACCGTTTCCCCACGGTCACGTTGAGCAATCGCTTGCCATTGAGGAACCCCTCCAGCGCATCGCCTTCAGCGATGGGCCCGATCCCGGCCGGGGTGCCGGTGAACAAGAGGTCGCCCGGTTCCCAAGTGATGTAACGCGATACGTACGAGATCAGCCCGGCCACGGGAAAGATCATGTGGGCGGTAGTGTCCTTCTGCACGGTTTGCCCGTTTTTTTTCAATTCAATGCCCATGGCCTGCAGGTCGGTGGAGGCGGTCATGGGCAGCTCCACCTCGCCCAGCACGGCACTGCCATCCCAGGCCTTGGCCTTTTCCCAGGGCAGGCCCTTTGCCTTCAGCTCGTTTTGGAGCGTCCTCGCCGTCAGGTCCAGCCCCAGGCTGTATGAGGCCACCAGGCCCAGGGCCATGTTCACCGGCACATCCCTGGCGTAGCTGTCGATCATCACCACCAGTTCCAGTTCATGCTCGATCTCGCCGGGAATGTCGGGCAGCTTGATCGCCTGGCCCGGATAGAGGCAGGCCGTGGTGGGTTTCAGGAAGAAGATGGGCTCCTGCGGGACTTCGGTGCCCATTTCCTTGGCGTGGTCGGCGTAGTTGCGACCGATGCAGACGACCTTCATCGCGATGGGGGTTCAGGCCCGTGTGTCGGCCAGTGATCTCTTCATGATGGCCATTGTGCTGGCGGGCAGCTCGGCCTTGGTCATCAACCAATTGAGGTATCCCGGATCATGGTGCCCGATGTTTTCCAGCGTCCAGCCTTTGTATTTGCCGAATGCCAGGCAAAGCTGCCCATGGTCGTCGAAAGAGAGCTTGCCGGCCGCATCCAACGCCCGCTTGCGGTCGCCGCAGAAATCGCCCAGCGCATCCACGGTGCGCGGCAAATCCCGGTAACGTGCCACCTGGGCCAGGAGGACGTCCAAGGTGGCCTGCACGTCTGCCAAGGCATCGTGGGCACCGTCGTGTTCCCGGTCCAGGTAAAAACGGGTGGCCGCGCTGAGGTCACGCTTCTCGAAGTGATGATAGATCCGCAAGGGGTCCACCACCCGCACGGAGCTCGTGTCCCACGTGATGCCCAGCCGGTACAGTTCCTCGCTGAGGAAGGGCAGGTCGAATCGCAGGACGTTGAACCCGGCCAGGTCGCAGCCATCGAGGCGGGCAAGGATTTCCTGCGCCAGGTCTTCCAGGCGCGGCGCGTCGGCCACATCGGCATCGGTGATGCCGTGCACGGCCGATGCCTCCTCGGGGATGGGCACGTCCGGATTGACCAAGCTTTGCCACTGGTTCCTTGCGCCGTCCGGCATCAACCGCACCACGGCCACCTGCACGATGCGGTCTTGCCCGATGCGCGTGCCGGTGGTCTCCAGGTCAAACACGGCCAAGGGCCGTTCCAAATGCAGTTCCATGCTTGCAAGTTGGGCATGAAAAAGCCCCCGTTGATGCGGGGGCCTTTCATTTTTTGAACAGGACGGCCTACCGGGCCTTCAGCTTCACATACTGGAACTTGCCGTACTTGGTGGTGTTGCGGTAGTCCCCTTGGTACTTGGGCCCCTGCACCAGGTGGTTCAACGATCCAAGCAACAGGCTGTTCTCATCCTTGCCCGCCGCCTTCACCGCGCCCAGCAATTGTTTGCGGGCCTCCTCCATCCGCGTGGTGCTCAGCTTGTCATTGGTGCCATAGGTCCTGGTGGGCACATGCGAGGCGCTGGATTCGATGGTGATGTTCACTGTGGGCTGCTTCTCCAACAAGGCCACCACTTTGGCAATGAATTCCTTCCATTGGGCATCGCCCGTGTTGATATCCTTTTCGTTGTACCCGTGGTATTGCACATACTCCGCCGCATAGGAAGCGTCGGGGGTTACGTGCTTCTCCCCTTCTTCCTTCCTGGTCGCGTCGGTACGTGGTTCCGCAGGTGTGACAGTTTCCTTCACCTGCTTGTCTGGTGCCGCCGGGGTTACCACCTGGGCGGTCTGATCCTTCTCTTTTTCCTTGGCCTGGCTCCCCGGGCCCACCACGGTCACGGCCTCCCCCTTCTCCTTGCTGCCGGGGGGCGCCCCTTCCGGCAGGTCAACGATGCTGGCCACGCCGGCCAACGCCACCGGGTTCAGGTACACTTCCTTGTTGATCTCCTGGTAGGCGCTTTCGCACTCCACGAAAATATCCTCGGTGTGCACGGTCTTGTCATTCACCCGGTAATCCAGGTTGTAATTCTTGCAGGGCGCCAGGATGGCCACGTATACCCCGTCGCGTTGGCGCGGCTTGTAGCTCTTCACCTCGCCGGTCGCCTTGTCAGTCACATAGAGGATGGTGCTGGGGGGAAGCGGCTCACCCGGCGGCGGAATGACGAAGCCCTTCAGGACCGCCAAGCCCTCGGCCTCCATTTCCTGGGGGAAGTCCACGAAATAGATGTCTTTCTCGCCATATCCGCCCATTTTGTCCGAGCTGAAGTAACCCCGGCGCCCATCGGCGGTGGTCACGAAGAAAACGTCATCGTCCACCGTGTTCAGCGGATAACCGATGTTCACCGGGTTGCTCCAGGTCCCGTCGGGTTGCTGCACCGTGCTGAAAATGTCAAAGCCCCCCATGCTGTTGTGGCCCGTGCTGGCGAAATACATCGTCCGCCCGTCCGGATGGATGAAGACCCCGTCCTCTTCATACGGTGTATTGATCTTCGGCCCCAGGTTTTGCGCCTTGCTCCATTCCCCGTTGGGCAGCTTGGTCACCCGGTAAATATCCCGTCCCCCTATGCCCCCCGGGCGATTGCTCACGAAATAGAAGGTATTGCCGTCTGCACTCAAGGCCCCGTGCGTTTCCCAGCTTTTCGAGTTGATGTCGCCGCCCATTTTCATGGGGTCGCTCCAGATCTCACCCACCAATTTGCTCTCGTAGAGGTTGCCGTCACCCTGGTCGTCCTTGTATAGGATCAGCGTTTGACCGTCCGCCGACACGTTCACCGTGGCCAAGTGGCCGATCGTGGGGTTGATGTTCAACAGTTCCGGGGCCTGCCATTTGCCGTTGCGGTCCTTCAGGCTCATATAGACATTCTCGAAGGGAAGCCCTGCCACGGCATCGATCAGGTCCACATTGGAACTGTCGGGCCGGATGCGGCGTGAGGTGAAGAACAGGGCATTGCCGTCCACGCTGATCACGGGGCTGAAATCGGGATAGGACCCATTGACCACGGGCCCCAGGTTGCTGATCTGGTAGTTCTTGGGATCGGCGATGAGCTTGCGCGCATTCGCCGTCTGCTCGAGCCCGCGTTGGGCCAGGAGCTTGAAATCATTGCGATCTCCCGCCTCGGCAACGAACTTGCCGTAGTACTCGTCCGCCTTGTCGAACTGGCCGTCCAGATGATAGGCCTTGCCCAGCCAATAATCCACTTGGGGCGGGGCATTCCTTTCCTTGGGGTCGAACGGGTCGTACCCCACCGTATTGATGCCGCCATAGCCTTTCACGCGCTTTTCCGAGGCTGCGAGCAGGTATGGAAGGGCCTTGTCCTTTTCATTGTAGGACTTCATGTACGCCTCCCCTGTCTTCCAGTTCAGGTTGGCGTTGTCCGGGTCCTTGGCCAGGAGCTCTTTCCACATCGCCGCCGCCTGTGAGAATAGGCTCTCCTCCATCATGCGGCTGGCCTCATTGAAGCCGGCGGCGCCCGGGTCCGGTCCTTTCTGGGCCTTGAGGCCGCCACCGGCAAGCAGGAGCATCGTGGCGATGCAGGTAATGTGTACGATTCGGATCATCACAAGCTGATTTCTATGGCCCCGTGCAACCTTGGGTGGAGGGGGTCGCTAAAGTAGCTGTTTTCCTTTCGGCCCGTCATTTGTTCAAATTTCCGTATCCAAGGACCATTGCTCCAGGATATCGGCCACGCGCCGCACGAAACTTCCTCCCAAAGCGCCATCCACCACCCTATGGTCGTAGCTATGGCTCAGGAACATCATGTGCCTGATGGCGATCACATCGCCGGCAGGTGTTTCCAGCACGGCCGGCTTTTTCCGGATGGCCCCGGCCGCCATGATGGCCACCTGTGGCTGGTTGATGATCGGCGTGCCGAGCACATTGCCAAAGGTGCCCACATTGGTCAGGGTATAGGTGCCACCGCTGATCTCGTCAGGCGTGAGCTGGCCTTTCCGGGCACGGGCCGCCAGGTCATTCACCGTCTTGGCCAGGCCCACCAGGTTCAGGCGGTCCGCGTTGCGCACCACCGGCACGATCAGGTTGCCCGTGGGCAGGGCGGCGGCCATGCCGATATGGATGTCCTTCTTCTTGATGATCTTGTCGCCGGCCACCTGGATGTTGATCATGGGCATCTCACGGATGGCTTGCGCCAAGGCCATGATGAAGATGGGGGTGAAAGTGAGCTTCTCTCCTTCGCGTTTCTCAAAGGCTCCTTTCACCTTGTTCCGCCATAGCACCAGGTTGGTCACATCGGCCTCGACGAAGCTGGTGACGTGGGGGCTGGTGTGCTTGCTCATCACCATGTGCTCGGCGATCAGCTTGCGCATGCGGTCCATCTCGACCAGCTCGTCGCCCGGGGCCAGCTTGATCTCCGCCGGGGCCTTGGCCTTTGGAGCCTTCGTCGGGGTCGAAACCGGTGCCGGGGCCTGCGGGGCGGCCACCGCCACGGGTTCATTCTTGCCCGCCCCGCCATTGGCCATGCCGCGCCGGGGCAGATAGTCCAGCAGGTCTTTCTTGGTCACCCTTCCTCCCTGCCCGCTTCCTTCAATGGATTCCAATTCCGACATGGTCACCCCCTCCTGCACGGCAATGGTGCGCACCAAGGGGCTGTAAAATTTGCCGCTGGGGCCCGTGCGCGACAGGTTCCCGGGCGTGGCCGCAGCCATTTCCCGCACAGGCTTGGCCAGGGGCACCGCATGCACCGCGGCACTGGGAGCGGGAGGTGCTTGCACGGATCCGCCTTCAGCGCCCACCACGGCGATGGGATGGCCCACCTGCACCACGTCCCCTTCCTGGACCAACCTCTTCAACAAGATCCCGTCCTGCGGTGCGGGCACTTCGCTGTCCACCTTGTCCGTGGCGATCTCCACCAAGGGCTCGTCGGCCTGTACACGGTCACCTTCATTCTTCAACCACTTGGTAATGGTGGCCTCGGCCACGCTTTCGCCCATCTTGGGCAGCAGGATCTCCATTTGTGCCATTCGTTCGCTTCTGACGGGAAGGCCCGGGCCGCGAAGTTATCCGTGCGGTGGGAACCGGCACATCCATAAAGCCTAATTCGTCCGAAGGGACTTGGATCAGCCCATGGGGAGCGTGCCCAACCTCCGGAAATTGGACAACACCCTGGCCATGTCCTTCCACACGTGGTAGTCCTTGGCATACTCCAGGTCCATCCGCTTCACGGTCACCGGGGAGGAGCGGTAGCCGTCGGCCACGACAGGGTTGAGCACCCCCGGCCTAAGGGCTGGTATGCGCCGGTCGTGGCCAGGCCCGGAATAGCCCACCCAGGTGAATCTGCCCGTGATGATGCCGAGCAGGTTCCGCACGAAGCCCGCCTTGTCCTCCACGAACCAGATCGTGAGCGGCAGCAGGCACAGGAACATGAGGGAGAGCCCGATGTCCAGCAGCTTGCGCCGCCGCACGGAAGCGGAGCTTCGGACCGTATGGTCGCGGAGCAGCAGCAGGTCCTGCAAGCTTTCGGTGGTGCCGGGCCCGATGATGAAGGATGATCCCGGCTGCGCGATCTTGAAGACCACCCCCCGGACCTGGCGCAGTTGTTCCATGGCCTTTATCACGTCCTCCATCCGGAGATCACGTGCGCAGAACACCACCTCGTCCACACCTTCCCTGCGGGCCAGGTCCCGGATGGCGGCGATGCCCTCGTCGCTGCTGATGGCGGCGGCCTCCCTCACCAGCGTCTTTTTCAGGCCAAAATGTGTTTGCCACAGCAGCGCGATGGCCGTTCGCGCCTCATCCGCGGACCCGATGGCCAGCACGCTCGCTTTACCCGGGGCGGCGATGGCCCCTCGCGGGACCCTCAACCATCCCGGCACATACCGAAGGAGCAAGATCAGCAGGGCAGCGGCCATGAACCCCGGGACGAGCGGTGCCGCCGGGATCCCGGTCAACAGGGCGGCCACCCCCGATATGAGGATGACAACCGCCATGCCTATGGCCGCCCGCAACGGTTTCACCGGCATGTCGTAGGCACCGGAAACCGCCAGGCACGCCAAGGTGAAACACACCGCCAACACACCTTCCCAAACGGGGATGGCAGGCCCATGCCCCAACAGGTGGACCAGCCACAACGCCAGTGATAGCAAGGCCGCATCCAACAGCGGAAACAGGATCCCGCGAAAGAAACGGGCCACGATGGCGGCGGCCGCACTCAGGTAGATGGCCCCGCGGATGATGAAGGAGAAAAACTGCGGTCCGCGCCGGGTGAAATGCTTCCTGGCGAAAATGACCATGGCATTGTAGAACACGAAGACATAGTTCACGCTGCTTTTCTTCGTGCTTTCGCCCTTGTAGTGGATGATCCGCGCATCGGGCAGGTACCAGTTGCCATGGCCGCCCAGGGTGATGCGGTAGCTCAGGTCGATGTCCTCGCCGTACATGAAAAAGCTCTCATCGAGCAATCCCACCTTGTCCAGTACCGACCGGCGCAAGAACATGCACGCCCCGGAGAGGATCTCGATGGGCGCGGGCTCATCCTCGGGCAAGTGGCCCAAATGGTAGCGCCCGAACAACTTGCTGTGGGGGAAGATCCGGGAAAGGCCCATGATCTTGAAAAAGGCTACGCTCGGTGTCGGCAGCCCGCGTTTGCTCTCCGGCAGGAAACGGCCCGTGCCATCGATCATTTTCACCCCCAGCCCGCCCACTTGGGGGTTGGTATCCAGGAAGGAGACCACCTTCCTGAAGACATCCTCGCCCACCACCGTGTCGGGGTTGAGCAGCAGCACGTACTCGCCCTTGCTTTCCCGGATAGCCTGGTTGTTGGCCCGGCTGAAGCCCACATTGGTCCGGTTGGGGATCACCCGCACGGCGGGGAACCGCTGGCGCAGCATCTCCACGCTTCCGTCGGTGCTTTGGTTGTCCACCACGATCACCTCGGCATCCAGCCCTTCCATGGCTTCCTGGACGCTCCGTAGGCATTGCTCCAGGAAAGCCCGCACATTGAAGTTCACGATGATGATGCTGAGCTTCATGGTGTCCCGCCGGCGGCCATCCAGGTGGCCATGGCCGGCAATATTAGGCCACGGTGCCTTGCGGTACGGATGCGGCACGAAGACTTGCCGATGCGATCATTCACTTACCTGGCCCCACTGCCTTGGTATGGCTTCCGGTCCGTGATGCTGCGCCCCAAGGTGACCTCATCCACCTGGTCCAGGTCGCCACCGATGCTGATGCCCCGTGCGATCATGCTCACCTGGATCCCGGCCGCCGCCAGTTTCCGGTCCAGGAAAAAACTGGTCGTATCGCCTTCCAAGGTGGCCCCCAGGGCCAGGATCACCTCGCGCACCCCGCCCTGTGCGATGCGGCCCATGAGCTCCTTGGTGTGCAGGTTGTCCGGGCCCACCCCGTCCATGGGGCTGATGACGCCGCCCAGGACATGGTACAGCCCCTTGTACTGGTGGGTGTTCTCGATGGCGATCACATCGCGGATGTCCTCCACCACGCAGATCAAGGAGCGGTCCCTCGCCGGGTTGCCGCAGATCGCGCATACCGGTTGGTCGCTGATGTTGCAGCATTCCCGGCAATACACCACCTCCTCGCGCAAGCGCCGCACCGCCTCGCTGAAGCGGGCCACTTCATTGACATCCCGCCGCAGCAGGTCGAGTGCCATGCGCATGGCCGTCCGTCGGCCGATGCCGGGCAGCGTGGCCAGTTGGTCCACGGCCTGGTCCAAGAGGGTGGAGCTCAGCAACATGGTGCAAAGATGGGCAGGATGCGTACCTTTTTGGACCCCGACCTTAGCGCCTTTCCCATTGGCACTTGTTCGTTCCCCGTGCCTTTCTGTAAGGCCATGGAAGGCAGGGGCACCCCGGGGTGCCACGCTCACAGGTCCACCACCAACCCGTCATGGGCCAGCGCAACATGGGGCGGTAGCCGCACATCGGCATGCCGGCCCATCAGATGGCTGATGTGGGTGAGGAAGGCACGGGCTGGCGCCAATTCATTTATCAGCGCCAACGCCTCCTCCAGATTGAAATGGGAGATGTGCGGCGTTTTCCGCAAGGCATTCACCACCAGCACCTCCGCCCCTTTCAACTTTTGCTTTTCCCCTTCATCGATGGTCTTCGCATCGGTGATGTAACCCAATCCGCCGATCCGGTACGCCGTTACCGGCATGGCATGATGCATGACCCTCACCGGCTGGACCCGGGCCCCGCCCACCGTGAAGGGCTTCTCCCCAATACCATGCAGCTCAAATTGGGGCACGCCGGGATACCGCGGCGTTGAAAAGGCATAGGCGTAGACCCGCCTGACGGCCTCGAGCGTGCGTGCATTGCCATATACGGGCATGTCGCGTGGCGGATCGTACGCGAAGCTGAATGCCCGCAGGTCATCCATGCCGGCGATGTGATCCATGTGCTCGTGCGTCAGCAGCACGGCATCCAGGCGTTCCACCCCTTCGCGCAGCATCTGCTGCCTGAGGTCGGGCCCCGCGTCGATGAGCAAGGTGGTCCCGCCGGTCCGCACCAGGGCCGAGGTCCGGGTACGCCGATCGCGGGGATCACCACTGCGGCATACGTCGCAGTGGCATCCGATCACCGGGATGCCTTGACTGGTACCGGTCCCAAGGAAGGTGAGTTGCACGTCCACGGTTTTGCCGGGCGAAGGTAATCGGTGCATAAAACCCCTTTCCGCTGCCATCATGGGCAGCCCCCGGCCATGGGCAAGGGATTCAGCGTCGCGTTGCCCCCCTCCGGATCTGGATGGATACCCCCCGGCGTTCCAATCGGCTCAAGCCTTGGGCCGCCTGATCATGGACCGGGTCCCGGTCAAGCACGTTCAGGTATTGGGTGGCGGCGCTGTCCAATTGGTCCAGCCGTTCAAAAGCCAGCCCCCTGTTGTACCACGCATCGGCATAGCCCGGTTCCAGGCGGACGGCCTCCGCGAAATCCTGTTGGGCGGTCTTCGGGTCATTCAGGTGCTCCAAGTGGATATAGCCGGTGTTGTACCAAGCCAAGGCATTCCGGGGGTCGATCTGCATGATGTGCCTGTAACAATCCAGCGCCAGGCTGTCGTGGCCGTTTTCCTGGTAGTACATGCCCTTGTTGTACCAGGCCTCCACGCTCCGCGGACGCAGGGAGATGGCCGTGGCATAGTATTGCTCGGCCAGCGGGTCGCGCTTGGCCGCACTGATCTTTCCCAGCATGATGTACGCCTGGTAGTCCTCGGCATCTTGCTCCACCGCCGTGCGGAAGCTGCTAAGGGCCAACGTCGTATCGCCGGTTTCCATGTAGATCCATCCTTTCAGGAAATAGCCGTGCGCGGCATGCTGGTCCTTGCGCAACGCCTCGTTGACCAAGGTCATGCTCCGGTCGTAATTGCGCAGCACCAATTGGATCTCCGCCTGTTTCAGGATGGCCGAGGTGTTGGACGGATCGATCTCGGCCGCCTTTTCAAACTGGGCGAAGGACCGGGGTATCTGGATGGTCCGGTAGTAGAGGTCTCCCAGCATCAACCGATATTCCACGTTCGTGCTGTCAAGCCGGATGGCCCGCTCCAGGTCCAGCTGGGCCGGTCCCAGGCTGTCCACCCCCAGAAGCAGCTTGGCACGCCGGGCATACAGGGATGCCTTGTTGGGACTGGCAACGATCAAGGCATTGACCGAATCCATGGCCACCAGGAACGGATCGCCCTGGGCCAGCGCCCCCTCCGGTCCGGTGCGATGGGAAGTTTGGCAGCCCGCCAACAGCAGGGACAGAAGCAAAAGGATGGCGGGGATAGCCCGCAAATGCCGGGTTAGCGTCATGGTATGGGGCGATCGGGCCAACCGGGACTGGCGACCGACCGGCACCGGCCAAAAGTAGGAATGGCCGAAGGCATCCCCATTTCGCCGGGGATCCGCTGGCTGGCCCGAACAGGCCGTTGGCCGGTCATGGGCCGGCCAACGCACCTGGCCCATCCCTATGGTGCTCACGCTTGCGCCGCCGGCTCGTGGGTCATGGATTCCTTGATCCGCTTCTCCAGTTCCTCGCACAATTCCGCGTTGTCCTCCAACAACTGCCGGACACCGTCGCGTCCCTGCCCCAACTTGGTCTCCTCGTAGGAGAACCAGCTGCCGCTCTTCTTGATGATGCCCAGCTCCACCCCCATGTCGATGATCTCGCCTGTCTTGCTGATGCCTTTGCCGTACAGGATGTCGAACTCGGTCTTGCGGAAGGGGGGCGCCACCTTGTTCTTCACCACTTTCACCTTGGTGCGGTTGCCCAAAACGTTCTCCCCGTCCTTGATCTGGTTGGCCCGGCGGATATCCAGGCGGATGGAGGCATAGAACTTCAGCGCATTGCCGCCGGTGGTGGTCTCCGGGTTGCCGAACATCACACCGATCTTCTCGCGCAGCTGGTTGATGAAGATGCAGCAGCAGCCCGTCTTGCTGATGGTACTGGTAAGCTTCCGAAGGGCCTTGCTCATCAACCGGGCCTGCATGCCCACGGCACTGTCCCCCATCTCGCCCTCGATCTCCGCCCTTGGCGTCAGTGCCGCCACGCTGTCCACCACCAGGATGTCTATGGCCCCGGAGCGGATCAGGTTGTCCGCGATCTCCAAGGCCTGCTCCCCGTTGTCCGGCTGGCTGATCAGCAGGTTCTCGGTGTCAACGCCCAGGCTTTCCGCATAGAAGCGGTCGAAGGCATGTTCGGCATCGATGATGGCCGCGATGCCTCCGTTGCGTTGGCATTCGGCGATGGCATGGATGGCCAAGGTGGTCTTGCCGCTGCTTTCAGGCCCGTAGATCTCCACGATACGTCCTTTGGGATAGCCGCCCACGCCCAGCGCAAGGTCCAGCCCGATGGAGCCGGAAGGAATGACATCCACTTTTTCGATGGCATCATCGCCCATGCGCATCACCGCCCCCTTGCCGAAGGACTTCTCCATCTTGTCCATCGTCAGCTGCAATGCCTTCAGCTTCTCTTTGTTGATCTCCGTTGCCATGTTTGGTCTGTTTGGTTGATTTTCCTTCATGCACCTCCCCGGACCGGGCAATCCCCGCGGGAGGCATTTGTCTTTATCCGCCCGTTTCCATCACCTGATCGGCGTGGTCACCGGTACGCACCTTGCCGATGATGTGCCGGATGATGCCTTTTCCGTCGATCAGGAACGTCGTGCGCAGGATGCCTTCATACGCATGGCCCATGAACTTCTTCCTCCCCCAAACCCCGTATGCTTTGGCCACCATCTTCTCCGGATCGGCCAACAGGCGGAACGGCAGGCCGTGCTTTTCCGCGAACCGCTTGTGTTTCCCAACGGTATCGGGACTGACGCCCAATACCTCGTACCCCGCCTCCCGCAACCTGGCTTGGCCGTCCCGCAAGCTGCAGGCCTCGGCCGTGCAGCCCGGTGTAAAATCCTTGGGGTAGAAGTACAGGACCAGGCCGCGACCCTTGAAATCAGCCAAGCTCACCGCATGGCCATCCTGGTCCAGCCCACTGAACCCGGGTGCTATGTCTCCTACTCGCAGGGTCATTGTCACTTGAACGCTTTGACGATTATGTCGTCAAGGAAATGACGTGCAATTAAGCGATTCGCACGTACCCTGCCAAATTCCCTTGCCCAAAAAGTTATGAACAGCCCGTGTACCGGGCATCCACCTTAGGATGCCGTCTCAACCGAGATGTTCAATCCGCCGAACACCGTATTTTGTTCGACGAACTATTGACATGATTCGACGCATGCTTAAATATTTGCTCCTTCCAAAGCGGAATAGTCCAAGATCAGTTCACCAATAACCACACCGATGAAGCACGTTCCACTGTTGAAACGAATGAGGCCGTTGCTGGCCATGCTAATGGCCATGGCCATGGCATTCCCCGCCTGGGCCCAGCTGGCCCATACGCATGGCACGGCCGCCAGCACCCATGCCCACGATGACCTCGAGAGCCTGCTCAATGAGCATGACCAGGAGATCCATTTCGTGGAGAACAAGGGGCAGTTCTCCAAGCCGGTCCTCTTCCGGGCGGACCTGCCCATGGGCCAGGCCGTGGCCACCAAGGAGGGCATGGTCATCACGGCGTTTGATCCGGCCTCCGTCCTTCAACGGCAGGCGGAAGGCATCGCCATTGAACAGGAGCGGGAGGAAGGTCTTGCACAGAGGCCACTGACCTGGAGAAAGAAGGGCCACACCTGGCGCCTCACGTTCAGCGGTGCCTCCAAGGACATGACCGTGGAAAGCCGCACGGCCCACGAAGGGGTCACCAACTACTTCCTGGGTAACGCCTCCGCCACCGATGTACGCTCTTTCCAAGAAGTATGGTACCGCAATACCTATCGGAACGTCGATGTGCGCTACTACCCTGCCGAGGATGGGACCCTGGAGTACGATATCCTGTGCAAGCCCGGCAGCGACCCCGGGCAGGTGGCCATCACGTTCGACGGCATCGACAAGATCAGCGTGAACGGCAAGGGTGAACTTGTCCTGCACTCAAGCTTGGGGGAACTGACCTATCCGGCACCGGTGGTGTACCAACGCATCAACGGAAAGGAAAAGGCCGTGAAATCCTCCTATGTGGTAAAAGGAAGGAATGAGCTTGGCTTCTCGCTGGGCGATTACGATAAGTCCGAAACCTTGGTAATCGACCCCATCGCGCTGCGTTGGGCCACTTGGGTGAACACGGCTTCCACGGGGGACAACCACGGGCACTGCATTTGGGTGGACCCCACCGACGGGGCCATTTACGTGGTGGCCCGCGTGGTGGGCAGCACTGACCAGATCACCCCCGGTGCATTTGACGAGACCGCCAACGGCAACTTGGAAACGATCATCGGCAAATACCTGGAACCCGCCACCATCGGTGCCAGCGGAACCCGTGTTTGGCAGACCTATATCGGCGGCAACGGCGATGACAACCCGTACGCCATGGAACAAGGCCCCGACGGCAACCTCTACATCACCGGCTATACCAGCAGCACCAACTTCCCCCTGCTGGGTGGCACGGCATTCTCCGGCAGCAGCATCAATCAACAAGCCCAAGCCGGTGAAAACATCTTCGTCATGAAGATCAACCCGGCCGGCAATTCCATCAAAGCTTCCGTCCTTGGCGGCAATGGCGATGAGGAATCCTATGACCTGCGCCTAGCCCCCAACGGCGATGTGCTGGTGGGCGGCCATACCACGAGCACCAACCTGCTCACCCTGAACTCCGGCAGCGGTGCCACCAACGGCAATTCCGGCGGCACGGACGTGCTGCTGTTCCGCCTGAACCAGGACCTGAGCAGCCTCGTTTGGATGCGCAACTATGGCGGCTCGGGCAATGATCGTGCAAGCATCATGCTTTACAACCCGGCCACCAACGACCTCTTCGTGGGCGGCAACACCAGCAGCACCAACTTCCCCACCGTGAGCCCGCGGCAAAGCACCCGGGGAGGCAGCAGTGCAGGCTTCCTGCAGCGCCTCAACGGCAACACCGCGGCCACGGTATGGAGCAGCTATTACTCCAGTGCATCCAGCCAGAATGCCAACCTGCTCTGCATGGAGTTCAATGCCGCCCGCACCGAACTCTATTTCGGCGGTGTCACCACCGGGCTCAACGCGGCCAATATCACATCCGGTTCGTACGACACCAGCCACAATGGAAACAACGACTTCTATGTGGGGCACATGACCATTGACCAGACCCTGCTCCAAGGCACCTATGTGGGCGGATCGTCCAATGAGGTGAACATGATGGGCCTGAACGTGGACCTGAACAACGACGTCTATGTCTTCGGCTACACGAACAGCACCAACTTCCCGGTGAGCTCCGCGCCCAACGTGCCCTTGCAGACCACCAACAACGGCAGCAATGACAAGGTGTTCTTCAAGCTCAAGAACGACCTTGCGACCCTGATCTTCAGCACCTACTACGGTGGCACCTCCGACGACTATGACCCGGTGGGCGAACGCGGCATTAAATTCAGCAATTGCCGGATCTACACCATCGTCACGGCCCGGTCCAACAACATACCGTTGACCCAGGGGGCCTTGAACACCACGAAGAACAGTTCCACGAGCCGGTATGAACCCGGCCTGGTGGTGTGGGCCAATCCTCCCGACCTGATGGGCAACACCATCAGCGGCAACCAGACTGTTTGCACCGGCACCGTACCGGGGGATGTCACCGGAAGCATTCCCCAGTATGTCCTCCCCACCATCGTCCGCAACAATTCGCCGTCCAGCTATCCCTCATTCGGCAGTGCCGCCACCTACCAGTGGCAGATCAGCTCCGACAGCTTGAGTTGGGTCGACATCCCGGGTGCCACCAGCCAGAACCTGCCGGGAAGCGCCATTGGTGAGGTGGAACACAAGACCTTTATCCGCCGGATCATCGGCGGCGATGCCTGTATCCTGGCCGGGGCTGCCGACCAGGTGGTGACGGTGAAGGTGATCGAGGCCACGGCACAGATCACGCATGTGTCGTGCAACGGGGCCCATGATGGTTCCATTACGGCCTCCTCCACCGGGACAGGACCGTTCACGTACTCTTGGAGCAATGGCTCCACCGGTGCCACCATTTCAGGGCTGGCCCCTGGCGATTACACGGTGACCGTTACGGATGTCAGCGGATGCCAGGCCACACAGACCTTCACGGTCACGGAACCGGCAGTGCTGGGCGGCTCCATCGCCGGCGTGAATGCCACTTGCAACAACAGCGATGGGTCGGCCACGATGAATGCCACCGGCGGTACGAGCCCGTATTCCTACCTGTGGAGCAATGGCGGCACGACGGCAACGATCAATAATCTCGCCGCAGGCACATACAGCGTCGTGGTGACGGATGCGCACAGCTGCACGTTCGAGACTTCCACCATCATCTCCGCCAGCGGGACCCCAGGGGCCGATGCCGGACTGGACATGGTGATCACCTGCGCCACGAACGGACAGGCGATCTTGAACGGCAGCACGGGCGCCTCCGGCGTTTCCTATGGTTGGAGCGCATCCAACGGCGGGCACATCGTCAGTGGGGCCAACACGCTCAACCCGACGGTCGATGCCGCCGGCACCTATACGTTGGTCGTAACGTACACCAGCACAGGCTGCAGCAGCAGCGACGACGTGTCGGTGACCACGAACATGTCGCAACCGGGCGCCTCGGCCAGTGTGGACCAAGGCCTGACCTGCTCCATTACGAGTGTCACCCTGCAGGGCAGCAGCAGCACATCAGGCGTAACCTACGGCTGGAGCGGCCCCAACGGATTCACCAGCACCGAACAGAACCCGACCGTGAGCGAACCGGGCACGTACACCTTGGTCGTAACGGACAATGCCAACGGTTGTAGCAGCTCGGACTTGGTCAATGTCACGCAGGACATCGACGCACCTGGAGCGAATGCACAAGGCGGAACCCTTACCTGCGCGGTGACCTCCATCCAGTTGCAAGGCTCGGGCAACGGTTCCTATAGCTGGAGCGGCCCCAGCGGCTTCACCAGCACGGAGCAGAACCCGACCGTGAACGAGGCAGGCACCTACACCCTGACCGTCACCGGCGCCAACGGCTGCACCAGCACCGCCTCCGCCACGGTGGACCAGAACCTGACCACGCCTGACGTGGGTGCTGCGGGCGGCACCATCACCTGTGCCAACACCTCCGTCACCCTTATGGGCAGCGGCATCGGCAGCTTCTCCTGGAGTGGTCCTGGAGGCTTCACCAGCACGGAGCAGAACCCTGTGGTCTCCGTGCCGGGCACGTACACCCTTACTGTGACGGATTCGACCAGCGGATGCTCCGCCTCCGCCACGGCCATTGTTGATCGGGACATCGATGCCCCCGATGCCGACGCACAAGGAGGGATCCTCACCTGCGTGGTGACCACCGTCCAGTTGCAAGGTTCGGGTAACGGTTCCTTTAGCTGGAGCGGCCCCAACGGCTTCACATCGGAAGAGCGGAGTGTAGGGCCCCGCCCGAGTCCTGCCCTCGTTCTCTACCGGGCGGGCTTCGGCTGTGGGGCCGCTCCAGCTAAAGGAACCGTTACCCGAACCTTGCAACTGGATGGTGGTCTCCGTGCAGGTAAGGGTTCCGCCTGCCGCCTGTGCTCCGGGCGCTTGGTTGTCGAGTTCCACCACGGCGGAGGCGGTGCTGGTGCAGCCGTTGGCGCCGGTGACGGTCAGGGTGTAGGTGCCTGCCTCGTTCACGGTCGGGTTCTGGTCCGTGCTGGTGAAGCCGTTGGG
>JAGFIV010000101.1 GCA_024103275.1 Flavobacteriales bacterium | reverse complement strand
GTGAATGGAGTATCGGGCCCTTCGCGGGTCACATATTCCGCCGATACTGCCCCCCCACCTCGAACATCGCCGCAGTCAACTGCCCGAGCGAGCAATACTTCGTCGCCTCCATCAGCACGGCGAACATGTTCTCGTTCCGGATGGCCGCTTGCTGCAGGTCCTTGATCGCCTTCGCCGCTTCCGCGCTGTAGGCCGCGCGTAGGTTCTCCACCGTCGCAATCTGCGCTTCCTTCTCTTCCTCGGTGGCGCGGATCACCTCCTTGGGCAATACCGTCGGTGAGCCCTTGCTGCTGAGGAAGGTGTTCACGCCGATGATCGGGTATTCGCCCGTGTGCTTGAGGGTCTCGTAGTACAAGCTCTCTTCTTGGATCCTGCTGCGTTGGTACATCGTTTCCATCGCTCCCAAGACACCACCGCGCTCCGTGATCCGGTCGAACTCGGTGAGCACGGCTTCTTCCACCAGGTCGGTGAGCTCTTCGATGATGAAGGAGCCTTGGAGCGGGTTCTCATTCTTGGCCAGGCCGAGCTCCTTGTTGATGATGAGCTGGATGGCCATGGCGCGGCGCACGCTTTCCTCGGTGGGCGTGGTGATGGCCTCGTCGTAGGCGTTGGTGTGCAGGCTGTTGCAGTTGTCGTAAATGGCATACAGCGCCTGCAACGTGGTGCGGATGTCGTTGAAGTCGATCTCCTGCGCGTGGAGGCTGCGACCGCTGGTCTGGATGTGGTACTTCAGCATCTGGCTGCGCTCGTCGGCACCATAGCGATGCTTGAGCGCCTTGGCCCAGAGGCGGCGCGCCACGCGGCCCATCACGGCGTACTCTGGGTCCATGCCGTTGCTGAAGAAGAAGCTCAGGTTGGGCGCGAACGCGTTGATGTCCATGCCCCGGCTGAGGTAGTACTCCACGTAGGTGAAGCCGTTGGCCAGGGTGAAGGCGAGCTGGCTGATGGGGTTGGCGCCGGCCTCCGCGATGTGGTAGCCGCTGATGCTGACGCTGTAGAAGTTGCGCACCTTCTTGTCGATGAAGTACTGCTGCACGTCGCCCATCAAGCGCAGCGCGAACTCGGTGCTGAAGATGCAGGTGTTCTGCGCCTGGTCTTCCTTCAGGATGTCGGCCTGCACGGTGCCGCGGACCTGTTGGAGGGTGTCGGCTTTGATCTTCTCGTACACGTCCTTCGGCAGGACTTGGTCGCCGGTGATGCCTAAGAGCATTAGTCCGAGACCGTTGTTTCCCTCCGGGATCTCGCCATGGTACTGGGGCCGCAAGCCGCTAGCTCCAAGCTTCAAGCTTGAGGCTTGTGGCTTATGGCTTGCTGCTCCCCATCGTGCAGCGATCTTCTTCTCCACCTCGGCCTCGAGCCCGTTGGCGCGGATGTACTTCTCGCAGTTCTGATCGATCGCCGCGTTCATGAAGAAGCCGAGGAGCATGGGCGCGGGACCGTTGATGGTCATGCTCACGCTGGTCTTCGGGTCGCTGAGGTCGAAGCCGCTGTAGAGCTTCTTGGCATCGTCCAGGCAGCAGATGCTCACGCCGCTGTTGCCCACCTTGCCGTAGATATCGGGACGGCGGCCGGGATCGTTGCCGTAGAGCGTTACACTGTCGAAGGCGGTGCTGAGGCGCTTGGCGGGCATGCCCTGGCTCACGTAGTGGAAGCGCTTGTTGGTGCGCTCGGGGCCGCCCTCGCCGGCGAACATGCGCGCGGGGTCCTCGCCGGTACGCTTGAAGGGATAGATGCCTGCGGTGTACGGGAAGAAGCCGGGCGTGTTCTCCTGCATGGCCCAGCGCACCTTGTCGCCCCAGCTGCGGAACTTCGGCAGCGCCACTTTCGGGATCTTCAGGTGGCTGAGGCTCTCGGTGTGGTTGGGCACCTTGATCTCCTTGCCGCGCACGGTGTAGGTGTAGAACTCGCCGCCGTAGCGCTCCTCCTCGGCCTTCCAGCCGGTGAGCATGGACCAGAGATGCGGGTCGAGGTCTTTTTTGACTTCCTCGAATTTTCTCGTCAGGGCCTCGAGCTGCGAGCCGTGAGCTGCGAGCTTGTCCGCGGTTGAGCCCGTGGCTCGCGGCTCGTGGCTCGCGGCCCGCGGCTCATGGCTCGTGGCCCGTGGCTCATGGCTCGTAGCCTCCAACAGATCCGGTCCACCGAACGTCAAAACCGCAGAATACAACCCGTACAACTTGTCGGCGATGGCGGCTTGTTGCTCCACCCGTTCATCGTAGCGCCGGTTGTTCTCGCTGATCTCGCTGAGGTAGCGCGTGCGGGCCGGGGGGATGATCCAGACCTTCTCGCTCATCTCGTGCGTGCCGTGGAAGGTACTGTGGAAGTCGGTGCCGGTCTTGGCCGCGATGGTCTTCATCAGCAGCGCGTAGAGCTTGTTGGTGCCGGGGTCGTTGAACTGGCTGGCGATGGTGCCCACCACGGGCAGGTCCTCGTCCTTGGCGGCGAAGTCCAGGTGGTTGCGCTTGAACTGCTTGCGCACGTCGCGCAGGGCATCCTGTGCGCCGCGCTTGTCGAACTTGTTGATGGCCACCACGTCGGCGTAGTCCAGCATGTCGATCTTCTCCAGCTGGCTGGCGGCGCCGAACTCGGGCGTCATCACGTAGAGGGCCACGTCGCTGTGGTCCATGATCTCGGTGTCGCCCTGGCCGATGCCGCTGGTCTCCAGCACGATCAGGTCGAAGCCGGCGGCCTTGAGCACCTGCAGGGCCTTGTCCACCTGGGCGCTGAGCGAGAGGTTGCTGCCGCGGGTGGCCATGCTGCGCATGTACACGCGCGGGCCGCGGATGCTGTTCATGCGGATGCGGTCGCCCAGCAGCGCGCCGCCGGTCTTGCGCTTGCTGGGGTCCACGCTGATGATGCCGAGCGTCCTGCCCGGTTGGTCCAGCAGGAAGCGCCGCAGGATCTCGTCCACCGTGCTGCTCTTGCCCGCGCCGCCCGTGCCCGTGATGCCCAGCACCGGGGCCTTGCTCTTGGCGGCGCGCTTCTTCAGCTCGCCCTCCACCTGGGCGAACACGTCGGGGTGGTTCTCCGCCACGCTGATCAGCCGCGCGATGGCCGTCCAGTTGGAGGGCGCAAGCTCCTTCACCTCGCCGTTCACCCGGTCGCTCAGGTCCAGGTCCACCTGCTTCACCATGTCGTTGATCATGCCCTGCAGGCCCATGGCCCGGCCGTCGTCCGGATGGTAGATCCGCGCGATCCCGTAGGCCTCCAGCTCCTTGATCTCGCTGGGCAGGATGGTGCCGCCGCCGCCGCCGAAGACTTTTATATGCCCCGCGTCCTTCTCCTTCAACAGGTCGTACATGTACTTGAAGTACTCCATGTGCCCGCCCTGGTAGCTGGTCATGGCGATGGCGTGGGCATCCTCCTGGATGGCGGTGTTCACCACTTCCTCCACGCTGCGGTCGTGGCCCAGGTGGATCACCTCCACGCCGGTACCCTGCAGGATCCGCCGCATGATGTTGATGGCCACGTCGTGCCCGTCGAACAGGCTGCCCGCGGTGACCACGCGGACCTTGTGCTTGGGAATGTAGGGGGCGGCTACGGCTGTTGACATGCCGCGAAAATACCGGCTCGCGGGGGAACACGTGAAACGGTGTGAGGATGGGAATGTGAGCGGGTTTGGCCGCCTTAACGGGCTGTCCGCTGTGGTGTCCTGGCCCGGGCCGGCGTCACCGGGGCTGCGGGGTCCCTCCTGCCGTCGGGCCTCCTCGCTCCACGGTGCCGCATGGCCCGGTCTGCGGCCAGCCGCCGCTCCCATCCCTGGCGGGAAGCAGCGTTTCCCGTTCGGATCACGTCTTGCCTCCAACCTACCTTCATCCCATGGCCCGCACCGTTCCTTTCGCAATGTTGCTTTTCATTCCCTGCTTCCTTGGTGCCCAGGTCTGGTGCCCGCCCGGCCACGTGGACATACACCTACACCGATGGCTGGATTTATGACGGCATGGCCCGCTACCAGTATGTGGGTGACACCGTCATGACCGGGAGTTCCGCCCAGATCATTACACGGCATTCGGAAGGCCACTTCTGGCCACAGGACACCGTGCTTGTCAGTGATGGAGAGGAATTCTTCACCCGGGTTGAAGGTGCCCGAGTGGACCTGTGGAATGGAGCGGAGTTCGATACGCTGTACAATTTCGCGGCGGTTCCCGGCGACCATTGGCAGCTGAACACGCCGGCCGGGATCGACCCATTTCTCACTATCACCGTCCAGGATACGGGGCACATGACCATGGACGGGTTGAGCCTGCGCTACCTGGTCACCACTTCCTCCGACACGATCATCGAGCGCTTGGGAAGCCTTCCGTACCACTTCGTTCCCTGGGCATTGTCCGTGCTGGACGCGGCGAATGGTCCGCTCCGGTGTTATTCGGACGCGGACATCAATTACCACCGGCCTTGGTGGCCTTTCGGCTGCACATCGATCGCCGAAATACCGGACACCGCGGAGCCGGTTCTCACCTTGGTCCCCAACCCAGGCACCGATCTCTGCACCGTAACGATGCGCCCAGGGGCGCATGTTATCCGCCTATGCGATGCCACTGGCCGTCTTCTCCTTCGGCAACACGCCAACGGAGAACGGGCAACGCTCAATACCCATGAACTCCCTGCGGGCCTGTACTTGGTCCGGGTTGATGACGCGGTGGTCCCGTTACGCTGGATCAAGCTTTAGTGACGGAGCGGATCCTTCCGTGTTGAACACTTACGCCACACGGATCACCCTTGATCCAAGCCGGAATTATCATCCAAGGACTTCCGATAGGCCTTCAAAAGCGAGCTGCTGTACGGTTGTTTCACCAGGTGCGGCATGAACCAGAGCGGAACATGCCCAGCCTCAATATTCCACGTATAACCCGACGTTGTACGTTTCATTTCACAAAACAGCCGGGCCGCGCCGTGCCTGGAATTATCCCATAGGTAGGCATGATATGCCAACTGTAGGGCGTCCCCAAGTTGCCACATCGTCCGGTAATATCGGTCGATGATCTTGTCTTGCGGAACGTCATGCCCTCCCTGCTTAACGCGGATCTCCTTTACGCGTTGCACATTGATCACGGGGTCCTCCGTGGAAATGAAATACAAATACACCTTTTGAATTAGGCACTTAGGCAAGAATGGTGTTGTAGGGCCTTGGTGGTGAGGCGACCATCCTGTCGAGCAGGTTTTGGAATGCTCCCTCGTGCATGAAACTGCGGTTGAAGCGGAAGCAGTATTCATC
>JAGFIV010000089.1 GCA_024103275.1 Flavobacteriales bacterium | reverse complement strand
TTGAATTAGGCACTTAGGCAAGAATGGTGTTGTAGGGCCTTGGTGGTGAGGCGACCATCCTGTCGAGCAGGTTTTGGAATGCTCCCTCGTGCATGAAACTGCGGTTGAAGCGGAAGCAGTATTCATCGATGTAGGCCTGTAGATGGACGGCTTGGTGATGTACGCCCCTGAGCCACCCCTTGAAGCCCATGATGATGCGGTGCATTTCCTTGAAGTTGGCCCCCTTGGGCTGGCAGGGCTCTTGGACCAGGGCCTTGAAGCGCCCTTTCAAAGGCATGTACCCCGTCCAGCCATCGGTACGCACCCGGGCACGCTTGTCCACAACGGCATCCATGAACTCTCCCAAATGCTTGGAGCTGGCACGGGGTATCACCTTGCCATAAAGGCGGCTCACGCCCCTGCCCTTGCGCTCAATGGCGAACACCACCAGTCGCTTCTTCTTGTTCCCGCGCCCGCGAGCTTGTTCCTGCCCGCCCACGAAGGCCTCGTCCACTTCCACCACGCCCTCAAGGGGGTGCTTCCCACTGGAGCGCATCGCCGTCATCACCTTATGCTTGAAGCCCCAGCAGGTCTTCTGGCGCAACTCCAGCTTGCGGCTCAACTCCGTGCTGGACATGCCTTTCTTGCTGGTGGACAGGTAATAGATGATCCAGAACGCCTTCACCAGCGGGAACTTCACCTTGTGGAACAGCGTGCCGGCCGTGGGTGATTCCGTGTAGTGGCAACTCGTGCATTGCCGGTTGAATGGCTTCTGGGCGGCACAGTAGCGCCCATGGCCGCACTTGCGACAAGCGAAGCCGTTCCCCCACTTCATCCGGGCCAAGTGGGCCAGGCAAGCTGCATCATCGGGAAAGAGCTCTTGGAACTCGAAAATCGATAGGCTTTTGAATCTTGCTTCCATGATCCGCGTGTTATAGTACCGAAGATAGCGGGTTGCACTATCGAATCAAAGTGCCTAATTCAATACACCTTATATCCCGCCGCGTTTGCCCGTTTCATCAGATCCAACTTGCCGGGGTGGCTGAAGACCGTCTCAAACGAGAACTTTCGTCCGGCATTCAGCAGTTCATCGTATAGGAATTGCGCCACCAATTGTGCTACTCGATCCTTCGGAAGCCTTGGACGCGCGCGGATCAGATCGCCATTCCACACGATCCCGTTGGCAAGCACCTCCAACGTGAAATGTTCGTCCAAGAGACCGGATCGTTCAGCAAAGGCATGAAATCGCTCAGCGGAAAACGCCAGCTCGAACGGTGACAGGTCATATCCTTGCTGCAATGCCCGGGCAATGTCATCCGCGTTCACATATACGCCGAAGTCGACCGGCCGTCCATTGACACGTGCTTTCCTGACTTCCCGGATGATCGTGGTCTTTCCCGACCCGTTCGGCCCTGCGAATACCCGCAAGCGCAGCGACCCCGCCATCGGTTCAGGCGGCCGGCAATTGGATCCGACGCACCTTCTTGGTGACTTTGCCCGTCTTGTCCACTTTCACCAACCAACCATCCCGAACCACTAACAAGGTATCGACCACCTCAAAAGCGGACTTGCTGGCGGCTTTCGTAGCCACTTCCGCTGCCCGCCGCAATGCCTTGGTGGTCAACGGGGCCTTGGAGTTCTTGCGCGGCGATCGCTTGGAGGCTCTTTTTGCAGGCATGGCATAAAGGTAAAAGATCGGCCCCGGAAACCTGCGTAAACCCTGAAATCCTCAATCCCATGCAGGGTAGTTGAAGAATGCAAGGCTAACGTTAGCCCCGACTTGGCCCTCCTCCTCACCCCTCCGCCAGCCTCTTGATGTCCTTCACCTCCACCACGTTCACGGGGTAGCCCTTGGCCACGCAGTTGATCATGGCCAGACCCACCTGCCTCATGGTGCAGGTGATGCGCGGCATCAGCACGGCGGAAACGGGCACCAGCAGCCGCATCCACCATTTCGGGTTGCGCATGCCCGGCGTGATGGTCATGATGCCCGGCCGGAAGTTGAACTGTTGGCCAAAGCCCATCCGCGCCAGCTCGTTCTCCGTGCGGCCTTTCACACGCGCCCACATCAGGCGGCCTTTCTCCGTGCTGTCCGTTCCACCGCCGGAGACGTAGATGAACGTGGCCTGGGGCGATGCGGCATGCACGGCCTTGGCGAAGGCGAGGGTGGTGTCGTAGGCGAGCCGCGTGAACTCCGCCTCGTCCTTGCCGATGGAGCTCACGCCCGCGCAGAAGAAGCAACCATCATGGCCGCGCAATTCCTCCAGGTGCGCATCGAGCGAGAAGAAGTCCTTCACCAGCAGCTCCCGCAGCTTCGCATGCTGACGGCCGCAAGTCCTGCGGCCCACCACCAGCACCTGCTCCACGCCGGGATGTGCCAGGCATTCCAGCAATACGCCCTCGCCCACGTAGCCCGTGGCGCCGGTGAGGATCAGCTTCATGCCCATGGGGTGAAGGTAGTCCGCCCGACAAGGGTTCCCGTGGCATTCATCGGGGCCCCGGCATATTCCTGCGTGCCGTTCCACCGCCTACTTTGGCACTCTTCCACCCGGTCTGCATGAAGCATGTTTTCACCCTGCTCATCGCCGCATTCCCGCTGCTCGCGCCGGCACAGCAACGCAAGGTGCTCATCATCGGCATCGACGGCTGCCGCGGCGACGCCATCCTGGCCGCCAACGCACCCCGCCTGCAGCAGCTTGCGGCCTCGGGCTTCAGCACCTTCGAGGGCAACACCCACCCGCCCGTGTGGAGCGGCACCGGCTGGAGCACCATGCTCACCGGCGTGTGGGAGCAGAAGCACAACGTGACGGACAACACGTTCTCCGACCCGCAATACGCCACCTGGCCCCATTTCTTCGCGCGGATCCACAGTGTGCAACCGACGATGGACCTGCGCAGCTTCGTGCACTGGGCGCCGATCAACGAGGAGATCTGCACCAGTGCCACGCAGGAGCTGGAGCTGCCTTCGGACACGGCGCTTGCTGATTCCGCCGTGGCCGCCCTGCAAGCCACCGATGCGCCCGATGTGCTTTTCCTCGACTTCGACGACGTGGACCACGCCGGGCACACCTACGGTTTCAGCCCCGACATCCCCGGCTACCTGGACGCCATCGCCACGGTGGACCACCTGATCGCGCCCATCCTCGATGCCGTGGCCGCACGCCCCGCCGACGAGGAGTGGATGGTGATGGTGGTGACCGACCACGGCGGGAACACCTGGGGGCACGGCGACAACTCCTTCGAGCAGCAGCGCATCTTCATCCTGGCCAGCGGCCCCGGCATCGCCGTGGAGAACAGGGCCGCCACGCGCGACACCTTCCCCATCGCCACCACCATGGACTTCGGGGCCACGACCTATGCGCGCGTGGACAACAACGCACTGTTCAACTTCGGCACCGCACAGGACTTCACCATCGAGTGCAACGTGCGCATGCCGCTGGACTGGGACGGCGACCCGGCCTTCCTGTGCAACAAGGATTGGGACAGCGGCTACAACCCGGGCTATGTGCTCAGCACCACCGGCGGCGGCTACACGTGGAAGTTCAACATCGGCGACGGCACCCACCGCGTGGACCTCGACGGCCGCCCCATCAACGACGGGCAATGGCACCACCTGGCCGTCACCTGCGACCGCGACGGCGAGGCGCGCATCTTCCAGGACGGCCTGCTGATGGGCACCGCGGACATGTCGGCCATCGGCGACATCAGCACGGCGATGCCCACCTGCTTCGGCCAGGACGGCACCACGGCCTATCCGTACGCCATGACGGGCAATCTGTGCGACGTGCGCATCTGGTCCAAGGCGCTTGACATCAACACCATCTCGGCATGGAGCGGAAAGCCGCTGACGTCCGCCCATCCGGATGCGGCCTTCCTGATCGGCCACTGGCCCATGCAGGACGGCACCGGCGGGCTGCTGGCGAACACCGTGCCCGGCTCCCCCGCCGCACACGTGCATGACGGCACCGTGCCCACATCGGCCACGTGGAGCGCGAACAGCGACCCGCTCATCACCACCGACCTGACGCTGACACCCGTGCAGGCCGATGTGGTGCCCACGGTGCTCGCCTACCTCTGCATCCCTAACGACCCGCTGTGGCAGCTGGACGGCCATGCCCTGATCCCCGCCTGCATCCCCACCGGCATGGGCGAGCAACCAGGCGATGGACCTCCGACGTTCTTCCCCAATCCCACCCGCGACCAGCTTCACCTTCAGCTTCGGGGAAGGCATGATGTCCAAGTGATCGCGCCGGACGGCCGCCTGGTGCTGCACCATGCCACCGGCGATGGCCCGGTGGACGTGGGCGCGCTCACGCCGGGTACGTACGTCCTGCGCATCACCGATGCGGAAGGCGCGGTCTCGTTCGCGCGGTTCGTGAAGGAGCTATGACACCGGCGCCCGGGCCGCCTACGCCATCCCCGCGTTCAGCATCAGGCCCACCTCATACGGCACGGCGCTGGCGATGCTGTTCCGTTCCTTGCCCAACTGATTGGCGAGGTTGCCCTGCGTCATCCCCGAAGCCACTTTATGGCCCAGGCCGCGCATCACCATGGCACCGGCCATGCCCAGCAGGGGTGCGGTGTTGTTTGCCTTCACCCCGGAGAAGGCCCGGATCAAGGCCTCCACCTTCCCGGTATCGCCGCCGAAGAGCGTGCCGATCAGTTCCCGCGCCGGGTTGCCCGGTTCAGTGTAGGCCATCTTCCCGGAATCGATCAATCCATCAAGGTCCTTCAACGCCGGGTTCGACGCTGCCTCCTTGAGCATGTTGTACAACGCACCCATGGCCTGGCCATCGGTGCTCTTGTTGGCCATGGCCGCCATCACCGTGGGGATCAACCCCGCCAAGGCCCGCCCCGTGGCGGTGTGGCTTTGGCCCAACCCCACGGCCGTGCGCTGCATCAATTCCAACGTGAATTGCTGTTCCACGGAATCAAGAAGATCGCTCATTGCAACATTTGTTTGGTCGTCCGGTCCGTCGCGAATTTATCCCGCCGGCCTGTCGGGCAGGTCATCGCCGGGTCAACAACCGGCGATGGAACCGGACGATCGATCAAACTGCACAGCCTCACGCCGTGCTTACCTTCATGCCATGAATGCCCCCATCACCACCTTCAGCCTCGTTCTTTTCGCCTGTTTCAGCGCGATGGGAACAACGAGCTACGCCCAGGTGCCCAACGGCGGTTTTGAGGACTGGACGGACCATGGGAACTATACGGAACCTACCGGCTGGCTCACCTACAATGAGGTCCCAACCCCGGGCGGGCCGACGGTGGAGGCGGGAACACCGGGGCATCCGGGCAGCTTCCATGCGGTGATCACCACGCGCCAGTCCACCGGCGGGATCATGGCGATACAAGGATGGATCTCCGCCGGGACCTCATCGGCCCATGCGGGATTCCCGTTCGGCCAAAGGCCGGGATCCCTCACGGGCCAGTGGCAATACGCCATACAGCCGGCAGACACGGGCCAGGTCCTCGTTGCGTTCACCAAGTGGAACGGCAGCGCCGCCGATGTCATCGGCCAGGGCAGCCTGGAGGTGGTCGGTGGCAACGGCGGATGGCAGGCCTTCAGTGTCCCCATCACGTGGAACAGCGGGCAATCACCGGATACTGCCTACATCCAGATCGTCTCCAGCATCCATTTCGGAAGCCCGGTGATCGGCAGCACCGTGAAGGTGGACGACCTGGCTTTTTCCGGCACAGCCGGTATCGCGGAACCGGTGGGTACGGCAAAACCCTTCGTGCAGATCCGCCCGGCGGGGGATCAGTTGCATATCCTGGCTTCCGAGCCCGGCACGCTGCAATTCTTCGATGCTTCCGGCCGTACGGTGGCACGCTGCCCGGTGCGGTCGGTACGGTGCATCATCGATGTCCCGGGCTTGCCCCGAGGATTCCTGGGCTACCGCTTCATCAGCAACGGCGGGCAGCAACTGGCCACCGGCAAGTGGGTGCGGGAATAAGGATCACGGCATGTGCGCGGCGAATGGATGCGGGGTGCCGAACCCCGATGGTTGTCCGGGGTTCCAAGCTTGACGCAGCCGCCACCTCTCGGGCGATCAAAGGCCCACTTCGGGGAACACGTACCGCACAGGCCCTCCCAAGGGGTCCTTCACCTTGCGGGGTTGGGCAAAAACGCGATTGGCCAGGTAGAGGCACAGGATACCGATGATCAAGCTTAGCATGTCCATGGCAGCCGGCGTGTCCCACCGGCCGTGTCGGGCAAGCGTACCGAGGCGGCCCAACACACCTATGGCACCCAGCACGTTCAACCAGCCGACCCATTGGAAGTGTTCCCCTTGCCACCGGTAGATGCCGTAGGTCGCGAAGAGCGTGGCGAACGGGATCAATCCAAGGAATTGGAATGCATGAGCTTCGCCCAGCATCCGTGCGTCCACGGTGCGCCAGAGCCTGAGTACCGCGTTGACCAGGATCAGTGCCAACAGCACGCGGTGTGCATTCATGTACCGCTTCTTGGCCATCAGCGTGGCCCTGTTGCGCAAGGCATCGGCCACGCGGCCAGGCTTCATCTCCGGCTGCGCCGCCGTCACCTGGTCGAACACCTGTTGCTTACTGTAGCCGAGTGCAAGCAGCTCCTCCACCAGGTCCTTGGGCCTTGGGCTTTCCATGGGATGCGAAGATCGATCAGGAACCTCTGGCCTCCTCTCCATTCATGGGATGCTGCGGCCATTCATCCTGACCGGCAAGCATCACAGGTTGCGCACCGCCTCGCGTTCGCTCAACGGCGAAAGCTTCCTGGCCTGTACGAAGGCGAGCACCGCGCCGGGATCGGTCTTGCCCAATTCCCGCAGGGACCAGCCGATGGCCTTGCGGATGAAGAACTCTTTGCTGGCGGCATGCCGGTCGATGTTCGCAAAAAGCAGGGCGCGGTCCGTATCGTCCTTCCAACGGTTCTGGAACAGGATGGCGGTGCGGTTCAGCCATAGGTCCGCACTTCCCGCCCAGCGCCCGTTCCATTCCTCCACCGCCTCCGGATGCCGTTTCAGTATGCTGCCCGCCACATGCACGGCGAGCGCATCCACGGTGTCCCACCAGCTCTTGGTGGTGATCAACTCCTCCACCAGCGGCAGGTGTTGTGGCCCGAGTTTCCCGGCATGCTTCACCAGCAGGTCCGTGGCCGCGTAGTGCAGCTCGCGTTCGGGCTGCGCGAAGGCGGAGCGCAGCACCGCGGGCAAATCATCCATCGACGGCGGGCCCTGTTCATCCCAATGCGCCCTCTGCAACGCACGCCGCGCCGGTGCCTTGATGCCGACGAAGGGGAAATGGCCTTTCATGTAGGCCGCCATGGCTGCGGCATCCGCCTTTTCCGAAGCTGCTGCAAACCGCTTCTGCAACGGCACCAACACGGGGTGGATCCCCGGAAGGATTTCCGTTGGCCCCATTACCGCACCACCAAGCGTGCATGTGTCCGCCGCCCTTGTTCATCCAGCTGCACCACATACATCCCGGGGGCCATGCCGGAAAGGTCCAGGTGCAGTTCCCGCCCTCCCTGGAAAGATGCTTCCCTGACCGTTCGGCCATCGGCGGTGAGCACGCGCACGGTGGCTCCTCCCCCGGCCGGGGCGTGCAGGAGCAGGGTCACGGCATCGGCCGCCGGGTTGGGCAACAGCACGAACGGCCGCAGGGCATCGCCTGATGCATCCGGCACACCCGTGAGGCAACTGGACGGCAGGCTGAAGTCCTGCACCTGGTCGGAAACCGAGTCCGGGCTGCCCTGGCTGGCGCCGTATCCGAGGCCGCGCCGCGCAAAGGCTTCCCAAATGAGGCATGCGTGCGCACCGCCGTAGTTCAACTGGTCCGCCAGCAGGATGGCGTCGCGCCCGTCCACGAAGCCCGGCCCGCACGGTTGCAGCTTCATGCCGTCCAGCACCAGGCGCATGGCGATGTTGTTGCCGCCGGTCCCCTGGTACACATCGGGGTCAAAGCCCTCCTCATCGACCAGGGCCCAGGTGAGGTCCCACAGCATGGTGGCCCACAGGAAGCCCAAGGCATGTGCGCCTTGGAAGGCAAACGAGTTGGAGTTCCCATAAGTGTATGGGTTTACCGCCATGTCCGTGGTGTAGGGCGCGGGGCGCAATCCTTGGCCGTCGATTTCCTCCCCCAGCACGAAGTTGGCCATGCCCCTCGGCGTTTCGGCCTGGTCACCGGGCTTCATGGTGAGCACCATGGCCATCCAGTCGCTCCATCCCTCGCCCATTTGCTCATCGTTCCACAGGCAATCGGAATCGGCAGGGCCGCCCGTCAGCCGGTTGGATACGCCATGGCCATATTCATGGGCGATCACCCCGTTGTCCAGGTCGCCGTCGCGTATGGATCCCGGCGCGGGACCTCCCAAAGTGGCATTCACCGTTCCCTGTTGCATCGCATTTTTCAGTGCCTGCCCGTTGGCCATGGAGATCATCACGGCGGGGATGCCGATGCCGGTGTCGTCGCCACCCATGGTAATGGATGTGCCGCCGACATTGTTGATCACCACCAGGCCCACGGCACCGGCCGCCTCGGCCGCTTCCGCCTTGCTCACGAAGGTGCACAGCCCACGGTCCACCACGGCGATCTTGCCCTCCAGCTGCGCCGCATTCACCAAGGGGTCGCAGCCGTCGTTCAGCGGTGCCGTGCCATCCTCCATCAACGCCAGGTCCGCCGTGATCGGTGGCGTGGGCAGCACGGGGCCGAAGCCGGCCGCCACCACGGCGTAGCCGCCGGCCACGGACGACGGGCTGTTGATGATCAACGAATCGCCCTCGCTGGTGCGCCACAAGTACATCTGCATGGCCCCCGACCAGCCGTCGGGCGGGGTGGCGAAGTTGGCGTTGTTCATGCCGCCGCCGTCCTGCGCCTGTGCATACACTTCGTCGTTGCCTTCGCCGAAGCCCGTGTAGTTGGTGTACTGGAAATTGCCGGCGGCCTCATCGAACCCATAGTGGTGCCACACATCATGCAACACGTTGCACGTGTAGAACAGGTTGGTGACGGCGGCATCCAGGTAGCCCAACGGCCCCACGGCCTGGTCATACGGGAAATCGAAGCTGAGGGACGGGCCGCCGTCGGGACTGTACCCGATCTCATCGTCATCGTCGAAATCCTCGCCGGCATACACGTTGTTGCCCCGGGTGATGGTGTGTTCCGGCCCCGCCATGCCGTCGGTATCGTGCCATCCGAAGGGCGAGGCATCGCCATCGGAGGGGTCGTCCAGCCACACATGCGGCCCATAGAGGGGGCTTTCCGTGGGAAAGGCGAACACCCGGTAACCGGGTCCGGCCCCGCCGCCCAGCGCGTCATCCCCGCTTCCATCGGGCACCAGGTCGTCCAAGGCGTTGTAGGTCCTTGCAAATGGGGCATCGGGGAAGGTGCAATGGGTCACCCAGTCATGTTTCCACATGACCGTTCCGCCGTGGGCATCCACCGCGATGTGCCACCAGTGCCGCCCGTTGGTTTCCCGGATCACCACGTGCCAGGCCAATGGAATGCCGCGTTGGCCGGGTACGACCCGATAGGCCAGCCGGACGGGGATGGAATCACGGGAAATCCCGCAGGGTCCCATGATCACCTCGGTGGGCGAAACGACCTTGCCTGCGCGGATCTCCCCGGCCTGAAGGCCCAGGTGCCTTGCTGCGGCCCGGAGCGCTTCCTCCGCGCTGATCCCCGGGACCGCCGGGGCCAGGCGTGCGGCCAGCTGCCCCTGCAAGCGGTTCCCCGACAGGATCACCCGTCCATCCGTCACCACGAAATTGGCCACGGCACCATCCACCGAAAGGCCATGGGCGGTCTGCCGCACGTACACGAATGTTCGGCCCTGGCGATCCACATGCCGGTCCGTAACCTCCCAGGCCGTGGCCGCGTCTCCCTCCAGGCCGAGACCCGCCGCGTTGGTCGCAAACCATTGCCGCACCAGGTCCACGGCATCTTGCGGCATCGCGGGGATGGTCGCGATCGCCAAGGAAAAAAGCAGGCACACGGATCGGGCTGGTCGTTGCATGATGGGGGCTGTGGCCCGGGCCGGTACATCCCGGCCCGCAGGGGTTTGGGGACATGCAATGTAGGGGGATCTCCATGACCCGCTCCCCGCAGGCCAAATCATTTGGCCGCTTTTCTTGCAGGGCTACCGGAAGCCTGCGGTGCTGCGGATCACTTGAAACAAAAGCCCGACGGGTTGATCCCGGCGTGGAAGGTTCCCTGCAAGCTGCCGTCCGGACCGTAGCGATAGATCACGCCGCGCTGGGTGTAGTCCAGTGCATCGGCCAGGTAAATGTTCCCATCGGACGGGTCTACGCCCAAGCCGTACAGGTTGCGGCCATCGGCCGGGATGAAGGCCGATGTGGGCGCAGCCGGATCGTTGATCGCCATGCGGAACACGCCGCCCTTGAGGAAGTACAGGGTATCACCGGTCCCGTTGATCCGCAACCGCCAGGGGTTGTTGGCTGAATTGGCGTAGCTGAAGCTCGCCTCCACCGCGGCCGCCTGCGTGTCGATGCGCTTGATGGCCGGGGCCGTTCCGCCCCCGCCCGAGCACGCCACCCACAGTTTGCCATGGGCATCCTGCACAATGGAGTTGGCGCCCTTGTTCACCACGATGGTGTCCGTCACAGCATCCGTGCCCACATCGATCACATGCACCTCGCCGCGCGTCTCGTTCACCACATACGCCTTGCCCCCGTGCAGCACCATCTCCTGCGTGGTCCCCGGGCAGGGGATGTGGCCGGTGATGGCATTGCCGATCAGGTCCACCACGGCCACCTTGCCGGCGTAGTAGTCGGAAACGTACGCCTTGTCGTCGCCGACCGGCAGGAAGTAGCGCGGCGATTGGAAACCGGTGATCACGGCCTGCTCCACGAACGTGCCGGGATCCACCACGACCACTTTGCCTGAATTGTTCACCACCACGTAGCCCTTGCCGCCGTGGAGCACCATCGATTGGCACACATCGCCGATCGGCCCCCCGTTGGCCGGGCCGTAGAGGTCCTCCGTGGCGGTTTGCGTGACTTTATCATAGAAGCTCACCGAGGCATTGCCCCACTGGAAATTGCCCTCGTTGGTGATGTACACGCCATGCTCCCCCACAGGGCCTGCCGTCGCTTGCAGCGGTTCCTCCGGCTTGTCCTTGCGGCAGCCCCAGGTGGCCAGCAGGCCGAGCAGCAACGCGGTGACAAGGGGTATCCTGGCCAAGGGGCGCTGGTATCGCGGGTCCATCATGGGTTGTTGCCGTGCAGCGGCTGGTTGAAGTGCATGCGCAAGCCGACCTGGAAATGGCGCATGGGCATCGGCCGGTTCAGCATCGCCTGGTATTGCTCGTCCAATAAATTGAAACCTTCGGCGGCAAGGCTCAGCAGGCATTTGTGCCCGGCGTGGAAGCGCCACGAGGCATGGGCGTCCAGCAAGGTGTAGGGCGGCAGGAACTGGCGGTTGTCCGTGCTGGTGTAGCGATAGCCGGTGTAGTGCATGCCGCCCCCGATGGCGAAGTTGCGCCAGGCCACCTCCAATGTTGCGGCGCCGCTGTACATGGGCACGTAGATGAGCTGCTTGCCCACGGAGGCGTCGCCGGCCGTCTTCGCGCGTTCGTTGGTGCTCACCGCGTAGTTGGTCATCGCGCCCAAGGTGATGGACACCCGGTCCCATTGGCGGGCCACCTCCCCCCTGAACTCCATGCCCCTGCTCCACACCTCCATCAGGTTCTGCGGGCTCCAGTAGCTGCCGGCCGGCAACCAGATGATCCAGTTGTCCATCTTGCGCCGGTAGCCGGTGAGTTCCGCTTGCATGTTCCAACCCCGCCTGAAATCCCGTCCGGTGGCCAGGCCCAGTTCGCCGCCATATCCGCTTTCGGGCCGCAGTCGCGGGTCGCCGCCGGGCGTCCAGTACAGGTCGTTCAGCGTGGGCAGGCGGAACAGCCGGGAGGCATTGGCCTTGGCGGAGAGCCATGGCAGCAACTGATACTCGCTGCCGACGGACCAGGTGAAGGGTGCCCGGCTTCCATCCGCCATTTCCTGCCGGGCCGAGGCGGATGCGATGAACCGGCGGTCCGTGGTCCGGAACCGGTAGGACGCGAACAGCGCCGCGCGATCTTGGTGACGGCCCGCCGGATAGCCGTCGGTGGCCGCGGCCGCCATGGTGCCGTGCAAGCCGATGCCAAACAGGTGCCGCTCCCCTTTGCGGAAACGCATCTCCCCCTCGGCGATCACGGTGTTCAGCCGGCTGTAGGCCGCGCTGTCCGTGCCTTCGCCGTACCACCAAAGCTCCTCGTTGAACCAGGCCGCACGCACCTGGCCGGTGGCCTTGTCGCCCACGCGCTGCCATTGGGCCGTGGTGCGCAGGGCCCGGTCGTGCTGGTGATCGGTGCTTTCATCCTGCACCAAGGTGGGCGGCACCTGCCGCTCCGCGTCGTTCCACCACACATTCACATCCAGCCGCTGCCGCCCGTTTATCCGATGGCCCACGGAGGCCAGCATGCCGTTCATCGCCATCGCGGCATTGGTCTGCCGGCGTTCCTCCTCCTCACCATTGCGTTGGCGGCGGCATGGGAAATCATTCCGGGCATCCGCCCGATAGCCCTGCACCGCAACGCTCCATTTGTCGTTGCTGTAGCCTGCGCCGGCCTGTTGGCGGTTGTCGCCGAAGCTCCCCATGGAGGCCCCGGCATCCGCGGTGAGGCCCTTGCCGAATGCCGGCCGTGATCCCAGCAGGACGGCCCCGCCCACGGCACCGCTGCCCCACAGGGCGGCCGCACCGCCATATTGCAGCGTCACCTCCTGCGCCAGGCCCACAGGCACCAGCGACAGGTCGAGCTGCCCGTTCATCGCGCTGCCCAGGTTGAAGCCGTTCCACAGCACGGCGGTGTGCGACGCACCCCCGCCACGAAATGACGTGGTGGCCAAACTGCCCAGGCCATAGCTTTTCACAAAGACCGGGCTGGCATCGCGCAGCAGCTCGCCCAGGTCACGACCTATGTACCTGTCCAGCGTGGCGCTGTCGACAGCCTGCACCTTCACGCCCGCGTCGAAGAGCACCCCGCGTGATGCGCTGATGGTGACCGCGTCCAGCTGCAGGCTGTCCTGGATGTCCTGGCACAGCACGGGGCCTCCTGCCAGCAGCAGGGCTCCCCACAGCAGATGGACGCGGCCACGCATGGGATGGCACCGGTCACTGCACCGAGATCAGTTGGCGCAACCGCCCGACCCGCAACACGTACGTGCCTGCAGGCCAAGAGGCGACGTTCAGCGTGCCTTCCGGACCGGACAGCACACCGGAATGGATGCGTCCGCCGGCCATGTTGTACACCTCCACCGGCGCCGTTCCATGGATGCCGGCAATGTGCAGCACATCCGTGGCCGGCCGGGGCCACAAAGCGACCGTCGGCCCACCGACAACGACGACGCCCACGGAGCCCGACGGTGCCGCCACCGGCGTGCCCGGGGGCAGGGCCGGGTTGAAGTCGGTGTAGGAGAGACCGAAGAGATCACCGGTGCCCAGCTCCGTGGCCAGGCCCAAGTTCATGGTCCAATTGCCCAGGTTGGTGGCGCTCCAGGAGCTCCACCAGTCGGGCTGGCCGCCGATGCCGGCATGGGCGCCATAGGTGAGGTCGCTCAGGAAGCCACCATTCACCACCGGGGCGAAGGAGGGGTCGGCCGCGGCGATGGCCGAGAGCAGATCCTCGCCGGTGGCACCCGCTTCATGCAGGAAGCCCCAAGCAAAGGAAGAAGCGCCGGTGCCATCCTGGAAGTCCACCACCAGCACCGTGCTGTCCGGGCCGCTGCCCGCCCAGATCTCCACATCGGCGAAGGTGAAGGCGGAGGGATCTGCGGCGGCCACGGGCGTGGTGGGCTCCAGCGCCGGGTTGAAATCGGTGTAGGAGCATCCGAACCAGCTGCCGTTGCTGAGCACCTCGCTGATGCCCATGTTGGAGACCATCCCATCGAAGGAAGGCCCGCTCCACGTGCTCCACCAATCCGGGTTGCCGCCGATGCCGACATGGCTGCCGTAGGTGATGCTGTTGAGGAATCCGCTGGTGATCTCCACCGTGAGGCCCGGATCGGCCGCGTCGATGGCGTTGAGCATGTCCTCGGCCGTGGCGCTTCCATCATGCAGGAAGCCCCAGGCGTAGCTGGGCGTTGCCGTGCCATCCTGGAAGTCGACCACCAGCACGGTGCTGTCCGGGCCGCTGCCCACCCAGAATTCCACCTGGGAGGCATCGAAGGTTTGTGCCTGCGCGGTGGTGGCCAGCAGGGCGAGGGCTGAAAGGGTACTGAAAACGTGCTTCATCCTGTTTGTTTTTTGAATTCGCTGTTCAACAACAGCCTCCAGGAAGAAGAGCCGATCGCGCCAGGCCTTGCGCTTCGGGCTTGCCTCTCTCCTGGAAGCAAACTCCACTTGCGCTGGTGACAGGTCTTCTGGCTCGCCTCCCTTGCCGGCGCCTTCCCGCCCGCGGTGCGGACAGTGGCTTGGTGCCGGTTCGGTTGCTGAGGCTTACAGCTTCAGGAAAAGCCCAGGATTCGCACCTGGTTCCCTTTTAACCCCGGCCTTGAGAGCAGGGGATCATCAGCGCGGCAAAGATAGGGTGCGTTCCCGGTGGGCCGGGATCACCTTCGAGACCCTCTGCACCAAACACGTGGAGGAGATCAAGCACAGGCTGGGCATTTCCGGCATCCACAGCGTGGACGGGTCCTGGTTCGCCAAGGGCGGCAACGGCGGCGCACAGGTGGACCTGCTGATCGACCGGGACGACCATGTGGTCAACCTCTGCGAAATGAAGTTCCGCGACGGCCCCTTCACCATCGACGCGAAGTATGCCCGGGAGCTGGCGCAAAAGATCGAATCCTTCCGGAGGTCCACAGGCACGCGCAAAAGCATCCTGCTCACCTTCATCACCACCTACGGCTTGGCCATAAACGCCTATAGCCGGCAATGGGTACAGAACGACCTGGCCGCGGAAGCCCTATTCCAGGAATTATAAGTAGCCAAATCAATGGTTGAAGGGTCACATTTGGCTGCTTATGAAATCATCCACCGGCGACCACGAGGCCCGCTCCCATCCGCCCTCCGGCCAGCCACTCACTCCTCCTTCTCCACGGATTTCCGGTTGTCGTCCGGGTGGCGGTCGAAGAAGAGGTGGTCGGGGTCGATCACCACGGCCGACGGCTTGCCCTTGACGGTGAACGTGAACATGTTCTCGCCGGTGTGCAGCTTCACACGCTGCTGCACCAGGGGCACATCGTTCAGTTCCTTGTCCTTGCCGAAGCTGGGCCACCGCTCCACGGCGATGTCCATCCAATCATCCATCAGCACGGGGGTGCCCTTGCCCAGCGAGTCGGCGTGCTCCTTCTCGGCGGTCAGCTTCAGGGTCACCGTCCACGTGCTGTCGGCATTCATCGTGCCCTTGGCCTCGATCACCTTGTTGTCATACAGCGTAATGTACTTGATGCCGTCCTCAAGCAGGTAGGTGAGGCTGTCGGGTGTCACCTTGCGCACGGCCCGGTACCAGTCCAGCGAAGTGGGCCACGGGGGATCGGCATAGCCGAAGCTGTCCACCAGGGAGCGGAAGGCGCTGTTCAGCGTGTCCTCACCCAGGAAGTTGCGCAACCCGTACAGCACCACGCTGGCCTTGTTGTAGTGGATGTAGCCCTGGTTCTCCACGGTGAGCAGGGGCTGTTCGCCCAGCGCCTCCATGCCGCGTGCGTTCTGGTACTTGTCGCCCTCGTACTTCAGGAACTTGCGCATGTGCGCCAGGCCGTACTCCTTCTCCATGACCATGAGCGCGGAATACTGGGCCATGCTCTCGCTCAGCAGGGTGCTGCCTTGCATGGCGGCCCCCATCACCTGGTGCGCCCACCATTGGTGCCCCATCTCGTGCGCCACCACGTAGAACACCATGTCGATGTCCTCCTTGGCGGTGAGGTCGGTGATGAAGCCGATGCCCTCGCTGTACGGCATGGTGCCGGGGAAGGCCTGGGCGAACGAGGCGTAGCGCGGGAACTCGATGATGCGCGCCTGTTTCTGGCGGTACGGACCGAAATGCGCGGTGTAGTAGTCCAACGACTTGTGCAGCGAGTTCAGCATGCGCGGCACGTTCACGCCGTGTTCCTTCTGGTAATAGACCTCCAGCTGCACGTCCGGCGCCACGCCCTTGGGGTCCTTCCAGGTTTCGCGCGCCACTTCGTAGCGTGCGCTGAGGAAGGAGTAGAAGTTCAGCGCCTTGTAGTCCAGCTCGTAGGTGAACCAGCGTTTGCCGTCCGCCTCCCACTCCTTGCGCAGGGAGCCGGGTGCGATGGCGATCTGGTCCGGCGCGGTGCCGATGGTGGTGCGCACGTTCACCCAATCGCTGTTGCGCATCAGGTAGTTGTCCATCCGCCGGGCGGGGTCGTCGCTCAGCTTGGGCATGCGCTCGTTGGGCGGCAGGCCGTGCTTGCGGCGCTTTTCCCGGTCCGTGAGCTCGCCGCCCGGTTCATAGCCGATGGTCGGGATCAGGTCCATGTTGTTGAAGAAACTGCCGTTGTCAACAAGGCCGGTGAACTCGACGGAATTGGAGATCCCCTTGGGCTTCCAACCGCCGCTCACCTTGATGGCGAGCTCATCGCCGGGGGCCATGGGCCGGGCCAGGCGGTACATGCGCTGGTCCAAGGCCGTGTCGTTCAGCACCAGCTCCGCGCCGGGGATCTCGATCACCACCTTCATGCGCTGGGGCACATTGAAGTACAGGGTATCCACCGCCACGGCGTGCTTGTTCTTCAGGACGATGTCCGCCGTGTAGGTGATCGAACGCTCCGCCGGGTCCAGGTCGATGAAGTAGCTGATGTCGGTGAAGTGCGGCTGCGGCATCCCCTCGTACTTCTTGTACTCCTTCTCATAGCGCACCTGCAAGGCCTCCATCTGGTCGCTGCTCTTGTAGGTATTGAGCACTTTGGTGCTGTAGATGCCATAGCCCATCATGCCCAGCCAGCCGGCCAGCAGCACCGCGCCCACGGGCCACGCGCTCCTCAGCCGAAGCCCGGCGATATGGTTGCGCCAGCGCCAGGCCGTGTCGTTGCCGCGCACCACGTACAGCAGGCCCAGCAGCAGCAGCAAGCCCGCGAACAGGAGCCAATAGCCCTTGAAGAAAAGCCATCCCTGCATGTAGGGGCCGAAGCCGTTCATGTCCGAATACACCAGGCCCGAGCTGCTGTTGAAGACCACGAGGTGGGAGACGACGTCCAGGGCCTGCCAGCCGAAGATGTTGAGCAGGAACAGGACGATGAACACGAACCAGCCGAGGTACTTGTTGTTCACCAGCACGTGTACCAGCATGGCCAGCACGGCCCAACAGGTGAAACTGATGGTGCCCGGCAGGACGAAATAGGTGAGGTACACCCCCGGTTGCAGGCGGGTGTATCCGTTGAGCAACTGCGTGGTCATGCCGGCCAGCACGGCGAACAGATGCACCACCAATACGATGCCCGCCAATGCCGTGATCTTGGCCAGCCAGTTAGCCGCCGTGGACATGGGCAAGGTGTTGATGATGCCGTCAATTTTCGGGTCGCGCTCCTTCCACACCAGCTGCCCGGCATAGAACACTACGATGATCAGCAGGTAGACGGAGAGCGAGCCATCCATCAGGTCCACCACGCTGTAAGTGACCGGATAGGTGGTGTTGCCGTACATGCTGGTGACGAAGCCCAGGGAGACGAACAGCTGCACCAGCCCGAGCGTCATGATGATGATGAAGGACGTGCCCTTGAGGATGCCCAGGAAGTCATTGCGCAAGAGGGTGAGGAACTGCGCACGGGCCGCGCCTGCCCCGTGCCGCAGCTTCACGGCCGGAAGGGCCAGGGTGACCGACTGGGGGCGCGCGTCCTCATCCTCGCCTGCGGGCCGGGCCCGCTGCGCGCGATCGGTGAAGCTGAAGCGCAGGTAGCCGAAGAGGAAGACCAGGATGGACACGCCGACCCAGGCCAGCCGGTTCCACAGCAGCACCCCGTCCAAAGGCAACAGCGCGCTGTTCTTCTCATCCACGGACCAGTACTTGGACACCAATTCCATGGCCGTTCCACCGAAAGGGTCAAGCATGGCGGCCACCGTCTGGTTGTCCATGTCGCTCATCAGTGTGCCGGCGATGCTGTAGCCCACGATCAGCACGATGGCCGTGATGAACGAGGCCATGGTGGAGCGCAGCAGCACGGCCACGGCGAAAATGATGGCGGCCGAGAACAGGATGTTGGGCAGGCCGATGACCAGGAAGGCCTCGGCGTGGGCCAGGATGCTGTTGGGGCCCACCCGGAGCGGATCGAGCGAGGGCCACCAGCTGCCCAGCACGATGCCCAGCGACACGCCCAACAGCGGGAGCGTGGAGATGAACGTGCTGCCGAGGAACTTGCCCAGCAGGTAGCTGCGCTTGTCCACCGGCGTGGAGAAGATGATCTGGGCCGTATCGCTGCTGAAGTCGCGGATGGCCGTGGCGTTCACGAAGGCGGCCACCATGAGGATGGCCAGGAAGGACATGCCGCCGTAGAACTGGTACACCACGTTGTTGGCGTTGCGGAACACGTTGCCGATGCCGCCGCCGATCTGCACGTTGTCGCTGATCACGGCGAAGAAGGGCAACAGGCCGGTGATCAGGATGAAGATGTACACCATGGGCTGCCGCAGCCAATAGCGCACCTCGAAGAGGAAGAACTTGCGGGTCATGCGCGCACGGGTTCGGCGTTGCCGCGGTTGATGGCACCGAAGAAGACATCCTCCAGGCTGGGCTGCACCGCCTCGAAGCCCTCGCCCGGCCGTTCATCGCTCAGCAGGTGGATCACGGGCTGGCCCGCGGAGAGCCGGTTGCTGATCAGCTTGCCGCTCCGGACGAAGCCTTCCAGCTCCTCCTTGGCGATGCGCTTGCGCCACACCTTGCCCTGGATGGCGCGCAGGCTCTCCTGCGGCGGGCCCGCATAGAGCACACGGCCCTTGTGGATGATCGCCATGTTGCTGCACAGCTCCTGCACATCCTGCACGATGTGCGTGCTGAGGATCACCACCACGTTCTCCCCGATCTCCGTGAGCAGGTTGTAGAAGCGGTTGCGCTCCCCGGGGTCCAGGCCGGCCGTGGGCTCGTCCACGATGATCAGCTTCGGCTCGCCGATCAGGCATTGCGCGATGCCGAAGCGCTGCTTCATGCCGCCGCTGAAGCCGCTGAGCCTGCGCTTGCGGTGCTCCCACAGGTTCACCCGCTGCAACAGCGCCTCCACCAGCTCCTTGCGCTCCCCCTTGTGGATCACGCCCTTCAGCAGGGCGATGTGGTCCAGCATGCCGTAGGCGTTCACCTTGGGGTACACGCCGAACTCCTGCGGCAGGTAGCCCAGCACACGGCGCACGGCGTCCTTCTCCTTCAGCACGTCGATGTCGCCCAAACGGACGGTACCGGCATCGGCCTCCTGCAAGGTGGCCAGGATGCGCATCAGCGTGCTCTTGCCCGCACCGTTGGGCCCCAGCAGGCCGAACATGCCGGTGGGAATGTGCAGGCCGACGTTGTCCAGCGCCTTAACGCCGTTGCCATAAGTCTTGTTCAGTCCTTCAATGATCAGTTCCATGGGATGGTGCCGTATGGGGTACGCAATGAAGCGCAAGATGCGAACGGATGGACATCCCCGGACCGTGATCACATGGACGGCCCCTGGCATCAATCAATGGGGTGAAACCGGGGCAGTCCCGTTCGCCAGGTCCCCGCCTGCTTCCGGTTCCCGCCGGTACCGCGCGATCATAGGCTATTCAACCAACCGCACCTAATAAGTATTCCGGCACGGCCTTGGCCAAAGGTGGAAATCCCACATCTTTGCCCTCGCGTGCTTTCCAAGGCAAGAAACGTGGAATTCACGCCTTCCCAACCAAATCCATCAACCCAACTATCAAACGATGACGAAACAGCTACTCTACCCCTTCTTGTCCCTGCTGCCCCTGATGGGTGCCGCCCAAGGATTCCATGAGGGTTTCACGGACATCACGCTGCTGGAAGGCAATGGCTGGACCCTGACCAACCAAAGCAACCCCGCCGGCGACGCCAGCTGGTTCCAGGGAAACAGTTCCGTGTTTGCTGCACACGGCGGTGCCGGCACCGCGTATATCGCGGCCAACTTCCAAAGCACGAGCGGCGCCGGTGACATCAGCAACTGGCTGATCACCCCGGCCGTCAACGTGGTGGACGGGGACATCCTGGCTTTCTGGACCCGCACCACCGCCGGTACCCAGTGGAACGACCGCTTGGAGGTACGCTCCAGCACCGGCACCATGACCTTGCCTGCCAATTCCGACGACGTGGGCTCCTTCACCACCCTTCACCTGGTGGTGAACGATGACTACGACCTGAGCTATCCCGAGACCTGGACCCGCTTCGAGGTGGTGGTATCGGGCGTGGGAAGCACTCCCGCCCCCATCAACTTCGCCCTCCGCTACAACGTCCTCAACGGGGGACCCGATGGTACCGATTCCAACTACATCGGCATCGACGACCTGTTCATCGGCAACCCCGATGATGAGGATGAGGGTACGGAACCCGTGGAACTCTGCACCCCCGCGCTGGATTGCACCGACGGCGACCTGATCCTGAACGTGACCTTCGCCGGGATCGACAATTCCACCGACTGCAGCCCCAACGGATACGGTGATTTCACTGCCATGATGGCCACCGTGGCCGCCGGGCAGTCCTATCCCATCTCGGTCACCGTGGGTGATGGATGGAGTTCTGAGTCGGTGTCCGTGTGGGTGGACTGGAGCGGGAACGACCAGTTCGAGGAAGGCGAATTCACGTACATCGCAACCGGTACCGCCGAAACCCTGGACGGCACCATCAACATTCCTGCCGATGTGGTGCCTGGCGACTACCTGATGCGCGTCCGCGTGGCCGCAGTAACCAATGTCGGTGCCACGTGGGACATGGCCTGCGATGATGCCCAAGGTTTTGGCGAAACCGAGGATTATACCATCTCCGTAGGCTCAGTGGGCATTCATCCGGAAGCCCCCATCGCATTCTCCTTCTTCCCCAACCCGGTGAATGACGTGCTGAACATCTCCACGGACGGCAAGGTCGTGCTCGTGGAGGCGTTCAACATGACCGGCCAACAAGTGCTTTCCATCGCACAACCCGGTGGTCGGCCGATCAATGTGTCCGGCCTCATCGGTGGCGTGTACGTGTTCCGTGTCGTGATGGACAACGGACAAGTCATCACGTTCAAGGCGACCAAGGACTAAGTACGACGATCGGGAAAAAGGCCGCGCAACATCTGTTGTGCGGCCTTTTTCATGGGCCCTTGGCCATGGTGATCGTTGCCCGTGCATGACCCTGCCCTGCGTCGCCCACGGTATTATTGCACCATGCTTCCTGCCAAGGTCTTCCCCGGCACCACGCGCTTCATGGGTCACCGGGGGGCCGTCTACGTGCTGTCCACCGACTTTGGCATGGATAGTTTCCTGAGCGGCAGCGGCGATGGGTCGGTGGTGCGATGGAATATCCGTGAGCCAAGCACCGGCACGATCGTGGCCAAGGTGGGCAGGGCCATTTTCGCCATGCATCACCCGGTGGCAGGCGTGGTGTACCTCGGCGACGAGGATGGCGGCCTGCACGTGGTGGACCTGGAGCACCGGGAAGAAGTGCAACTGGAGAAAGCCCATGGCAAAGGCATCTTTGACATCACGCATCTGCCGGACGGCCGACTGGTGGTGGCCGGTGGCGACGGGGAGATCTCCGTGTGGTTCCCTGAGGGCGGAGGCAGCCTGCGGCTGGAACACCAGCGCTCCATCCCCTTGACGGATGAAAAGGTGCGAGGGCTTGCCCCCGGCTTGGACGGCCAGCTACTGGCCGTGGCCTGCGGCGATGGCCGCATCCACATCCTGGACACCGCGGATCTCAATGAGCAATTCACCTTGGCCGGGCATGAGATCGGTGCCAACAGCCTGGCCTGGCATCCGGCTAAACCGGTGCTGGTGAGCGGCGGCAAGGACGGCCATATCCGCCTGTGGCACACCGGCGAGGCATTCAAGGCCCTGCATGCCTTCCCGGCCCACAAGGATGCCATTTACCGGCTGGCCTTCAGCCCCGATGGCACCAAGCTGGCCTCGGCCGGCCGTGACAAGTCCGCCAAGCTATGGGATGCCGACACCTTCGCTCCCTTGCGCCGCCTGGACCGCGCCCACGGAGGTCACGGTTATTCGGTGAATGCGGTGGCCTGGCCGGATGACCGCACGGTGCTCACCGCCAGCGACGACAAAACCATCGTGGCCTGGGACGTGTGAACCCGTTCCGTTACGCGCAACGTCCCGATCGCGCTTCGGAGGGCCTTCAACCAGGAATTGGCATGGTACGCCCTCACATGCCCTTGCGCAAATTCCCGATCACCGAAGCGGGCACCTTCGACAGGTCCAGCACCACCAGGCCGTCCAGCGAATCGTTGAAATGCGGGTCGCGGTTGAAGCCGATGATCTTGGCGTTGAGCGACAGGTAGCGCTTCAACAACACGGGCACGGCCGAGCCGTCCTTCTCCACCTCGGAGATCACCTGGTCCAGCTTTTTGATGTCCTCGCCGGAAGCTTCCAGCAGGGCCGTGCCGTCAAGCTTGTCGATGCCGATGTAAAAGCGGTTGCGGGGCTTCACGTGCTTGGCGAGGGCCTCATCGTAGTGGTGCTTCATCACGAACTCCATGATCAGCCGGCGCGAGAATTTGCTGTAGCCCCCGCTGATGCTGACCGGGCCGATGAGGTAGCGATGGTCCGGGTTGGCGGTGACGTGCAGCAGCAGGCCGCGCCAGAGCATGTACAACGGCAGGCGGTGCCGCTGGTAGTCGGCCACCACGAAGGACCGGCCGAGCTCGTAGCTGGCCGCCAGCACCTCGCGCATGGGCCGGCCCAGCTTGAAGAGCGTGTTGAGGTAGAAGCCGCGCTTGCCGTAGCGCTCCATGATCACCGTGCCGTCGCCCACGCGATAGGCCCCGGCGAGCCTGCGCTTCTCGCGGTCCCACACGAAGAGATGGTCGTAGTAGTGGTCGAACTCATCGAGGTCGCGTGCCTTGTTGCTGCCCTCGCCCACCGCCCGGAAGGTGACCTCACGCAGGCGGCCGATCTCCTGCAGGATGTTGGGGATGCGCCCGCTGGGCGCCAGGTAGAGATCAAATTCACCCTGTGTGCTGAGATGCTTGTCGTCCAGCGTGGACAGGTCCTGTTCAAGCACTTCCGTGGGCAGGGGCTCCACGATGGGCTTGGGCCTGCGCGGGAAGAAGAGCGGCTTGAAATGCTCACGCCTCACGGCCACCCCGCTTCCGATGGAGTAGGTCTTGGCCCGCAGGAAACGCGCCAGGTCGTCCACCGAGCCGAACCGTGCGAGCTCCTTTTCCGTGAGCGGGTGGCCGATGCGCATGCGTACGCTGCGGCCGTGCATGCGCAGCATTTCGCGCGGCAATTGCAATGTGCGCAGGCCCGGGTGTACCATGCCCAAGATCTGGAAGACCATGCTGTTGGCCCCGTCAAACCATAGCGGCACCACGGGCACGCCGGCATGGCGGATCAGCTTGATCACCGGCGTCTTCCACCGGGGGTCGGCCACGGCATCCAGGTCCTTGCGGTAGCTGCTCACCTCACCGGCAGGGAACACGCCCAGGGCACCGCCTTCCGCCAGGTGCTGGCGGGCCTGCCGCATGCCCTGGAAACTGCTGCGGGTGGTGAGCTGCTCGAAGGGGTTGACGCCGATGAACCGGTCGCGCAGCGGTTCCAGCTGCTGCAGCATGAAGTTGGCCATCACCTTCAGGTCGGGCCGCCGATCGCGCAGCACGTGCAGCATGGCCAGCCCGTCGATGGCGCCGTAAGGGTGGTTGGCCACGATGGCCACCCCGCCGGAGGCGGGCACGTGTTCCAGGTCGCCGGGGTCCACCTCCAGCTTGAGGTCCAAGTGCGCGAAAAGTGCCGCGATGAAGTCCTCGCCGGGCTTCATCCTGATCTCGTTGTAGAAGCGCTCCAGGCGGTTCAGGCCGCTCACCTCCGCCAACACGGCAATGCGCGGATCGCCCGGCCGCATGTGGCTGGCCTTGGCCAACTCGGCCGGATGTACGAGCTTCTTGCCCTCCGCCATGCGACCAAAAGTATGCCGGGGGCGGTTGTTCACACGTGCAGGATGCCGATGATCTTTTCGTTCATCACCGGCCCGCCGGGATAGTGGCGCGTGTAGTCCAGGTTGATCCAGCGTTCCCCGTTGGCATCGGTGTGGTAGTACAGGTCGGCATAGCGGGCCTCGTCGGGGAAAAGCACGTTGCGGATCAGGTAGGCCGCCTGCTGCATGCCCTTGGCATCGCCCACGCACAGCTCGGGGTAGATGTGGCCGGTGGTGCGCACCAGGCGTACCTTGCCCCCGATGGCCTTGATGCACGAGGCCATCAGCACCGCGTGGTCGTCGCAATCGCCCGCCAACAGCGGCACGCTCTCGCTGGCCTTCGCGAAGTATTCCCCGTCCGCCGGGTCGCTGACGTACACCCAGGCCGAGTTGATCACCTTGAAGATGGAGAAGGACTGCACCAGGGTGTGGTCGTACTCCTCGGCCTCTTGCCTGAACCAGGTCGTGGCCGAGCGCACGGCAAATGAGCGCACCTCCTGGTCCTTGTAATCCATCGCCGCCCGCAGCTCCTCGGCCCCGCTGAAGGGGCGCAGTTCGGGCACCTCCGGGAGCGCCGTGGTGTTCTGGCGCAGCGCCGCGATGGCCGAACCATAATCCTCGAAGAGGTTGCCGAACCCGTATCCGCCCCGGAAGCTCCTCCAGGTGATGACGCCCACCACCACGATCAAGGTGCCGTAGCTCAGCAAAGGCAGCTTGCGCAACATCAGCAGGATGGCCACCAGCACCACCACGAACAGGCCCAGCCGATCCAGACCCATGCCCCACAAGGTGGGCACGTGCATCAATGGCAACAGGGGCCATATCCATAAGCACACCGGCAGGGCCACCACCAGCGCCACCAGGAACTGCATGGCCACCTGTACCAAGCCTCCCTTGGGTCGCGGAGGCCCGCCTCCTGGTTCCATTCCCGGCGTATCACCCATGCTGCCGTTAATGCTGTCCGTCTAGGCCCAAAACCTCCATGCCTTGCCCAAAGACCACGTCCACGGGGATGTCGGCCTTCTTCAAACGGTCCAGGTCGGCCTGTAGTTCACCACCGATGTTGCCCTTCCCGGCCATCAGTTCCTGGACACCCTGCAGGTCGCCATCCCCTTGCAGCGTGAGGATGAGCGCGCCAAGGTCACGGATGGCCTGCCGCATCCTTTCGGCCACTACACGATAGGTGCCCGTGGCGGCGTCGCGCTGGAAGGCACCGGCCTCCTGGAAGAAATTGAAGCGGAGCATGTTGGCGCGGCCATGGGCCGAACTGGCTCCGAAACGCACCGAGCGAAAGATCCCGGCCAGGAAGGTCACGTAGTTGTCCATGAGCTCCCCTTCGGTGATCTCCCCCTTTTCCCGCAGCTGTTCCACCATGTACAATCCCAGGATGTCGGCCTTGCCTTCCTCCAACGCGGCGGCCTCGTCCAGCAGGGCCTCGCGCACGGTGCCCTTGCTGTTGATGGTGTTCTTGATGCCCAGCCCGTGTGCCACCTCGTGGAACATGGTGTTCTGGAAGAAGGCATCGAACGTGACGTGGCCCCGCTGTTCCTCGGCCACCAGTACCCCGGCAATGGGCAAGAGGATCTGGTCGAACTTGGCCCGCATCGCGTTCTTCAGCTGCAGGCGGCGGGTGCCTTTCCGCAGCTGGATGGCCTCGTCATTGGGCAGGTTCACCGCGATGGTCTTGCCCCCCGCATTGCACGCGCCGGCGTAATAGATCACGTCGTAGGCACCGAGCTGCCCGTCGCTCCCGGGCTTCTCCTTCTTGTACGCATCGGGCACCGGCAGCCCGCGCTGCAGGCCGGGCAGCAGCTTGGCGAAACGCTCCAGCCGGCGGGTCCACTCCAAATCCTTCACCAACACATAGGCTTCGTGCGAGGCCTTGTACCCGAAAAGCTGGTCCTCGTATGTTTCGATCGGGCCGATGATCAGGTCGATGCGGTTGGAGCGCATGTCCATCCACGCCAGGTCACTGGCCTGGTAATCATCGGTGCGCAAGGCTTGGGCCCGTTGCTTCAAGTACCGTTTCAGCCCCTCATCACCGGCCAGTGCGGCAGCCTGCTCCAGCAATGATGCCGTCCGCTGGACGGGCATTTCGAAGTAGCGGTGGTAAGGGATGGCGACGAGCCCACCCCGGGCATCGCGCCGCACCATGGTGTAGTGGCTTTTCTTGGTGCTGTCGTTCCAAGCCTCAAACTCCCCGGCGGTCATGTCCGCGGGATAGAATCGCGCCCCCTGGGGTTTGGGGCCCACGCCGTCCACGAACGGCCGGTCGCCCGCCAGGCGGTCCCAGGGGCCGTAGTTCATGCTGAAGAAACTGCGCAACTCCGGCGAGGGATGCCTGAGCGGCAAGCTGTCCGGACGCCCCCACGCCTCTTCCCAAAAGAGGCTATCCATGACCTGGGCTGCTTGGATCATCAAGGGAAGCATGGCCCGTTCCGCTTCCGTCAGCACCGCGAGGTCGGTGGTGAGCTTCACCGGCACGTAGATGGAGGGACGCACCCGCGCGTCCATGGTGGCGCGGTCCACTTCCAGGCTGTCCGCTCCGGGCCCTTTATCGGCAGGTCCGCAAGCCATTAGGACCAGGAAGGGCAGCAGCGGGGCCAGGCGGGATGCGGTGGGCATGCTTAACGATCATTAACCGGGGGCACAAAGATGGTGGCTGGGCGCTGAACCTGCCGCCGATCCTTGGGATCTTCGCGGCGGGGCACGATCGCACAAGGCCCGGTTGAAGCTGCCGCGCCCCCGGGGCTTGCATGGACCGGCCCTGCGGATAGTTTTGCGCGCCATGACCCAAAAGGCCCTGTCCCTGAGCGTAGCCGTGTTACTGGGCACCATGGTGTGCCAAATGGCGCTGGGCCAGGCGGACTCCACCGCGATCGGCGGCCCGGAGGACAACAGCACGTACGAGGAAACGGGGCTGGGCGTGATCGTGGACGGGGAGATGGAAGAGGAGGTATGGACGGCGGCCGATTCCATGTTCCACATCCCCTCCTATACCCTCTACGGCGATTGGAACACCGACCAGATCTTCGGCCAACGGCCCGCCATCAGTGATACGGTTACCCTGCGGCTGGCCTGGGCCGATTGCGACCACTACATGCCGGTGTGCGGGCATGTTACATCGCCCTACGGCGTGCGCCGGGGGCGCAACCATTACGGCACCGACCTGAAGCTGCAGACCGGCGACACGGTGGTGAGCGCCTTCGCCGGCAAGGTGCGCATCTCGCGCTACCATCGGGATTTCGGGCATGTGGTGGTGGTGCGCCACCCCAACGGCCTGGAGACGCTGTATGGCCACATGAGCAAGCGCCTGGTGGATGTGGGCGACGAGGTGGAGGCCGGCGACGTGCTCGGGCTGGGCGGGTCCACAGGGCGCTCCACAGGCAGCCACCTGCACTTCGAGACCCGGTACCTGGGGCACCCGATCAATCCGGCGGTGCTGTTCGACCTGGAGGAAGGAACGCTCCGTTCCAATGCATTCACGCTGGCCCCGGGGAGCTTCAAGGCACCGGTTGCGCAAACCTCACACTACCGGGTGCGCCGGGGCGATACGCTCTATGCCATTTCCCGGCGCACGGGCATCTCCGTGGGACGGTTGTGCAAGATCAACCGCATCAGCGCCAGCAGCATCCTGCGTACCGGACAGGTCCTGCGGTTGCAGTGACCGGCGCATCCGCGATCGTTTTAAGGAAAGGACAACGGGACTTCCTTGGCCCGGACGCTGCCCCCCATGGCCGCGCGGCTGCGCATCCATGGGACATTGTTCGTGGAAGGCGCGCCGGAATGTAGGCCGGGACACCCCATTGATGCGAGCGGGAACGGTCCTTAGGCCTCGCCCGTGCGCAAACGGAGCAGGACCTTCTCGATCGCCGAGACCATGGACTCGCTGTACCGGGGAGACAAGATGATGCTGCCCCCGCTGCGCGTGCGAAGCAGGACCAGCGTCCTCCTGAAGTTGCTCATCTGGGTGCGGTAGATGCCGCTGCCCACGGCGGCCAAGCCCATCAAGGGTACGCCACAGAAACGCATCGACAGGCGCTGCCCCGGCGGATCTTCGTGCCCCTCCCCGTCGGCCACGTCCAGCTGCTCCTTTACGAAGTTCCGGGCGGAGGCCATGTCGATCAGGTTGGCATCCTGCACTTCCCCCAAGGCCAATTCCTGCTGCGAACCGCCCCGCCGCAACAACAGGCGATCGTCCAGCAATTCGTACTCAATGTTCTCCTGCCGGCCCCGGACAATGATCACCGCCACGGCCAGCGCCAGGACGGCCCCCGCCAGCACCACGAGGACGCTGGGGCGCGAGCCCCGGAAAAGATATAGTGCGGGCACGGCAAGCAACGCGATGGCCAGGCCCGGTACGATGTACGCACGCCTGGATTGCCTGCTCTTGAAACGCCTGCCTGCCATGCTGCCGCCCCCCCCTGGAAAGGGTGATCCGTGCCAATATAAGCGTTGGACCGGGGAAGCCCATACCATCTGAAGGTGGTCGCATGCATGACCCGGTTGCCTTGCGGCCGCGTCCCTGGCCTGCCCGGGAGCTATCCGCCTTGGGCACAATGGGCGGCCCCGAAATGCAACAAGGCGGCCATGGCCGCCTTGTTGTCCGTACCGGAGAAGGGACTCGAACCCTTACAACCTTTCGGTCACACGCCCCTGAAACGTGCGCGTCTACCAATTCCGCCACTCCGGTGAATGGCCCGCCCCTCGGACGGGGGCGCAAATATAGCTGCGCCACGAAGATGAATATCCCGGCGGTCCAATTTTTCACCCGGCCGGCCGGCCCTCAGTTCGTGTCCGGCAGGAAACTGAACCGCTTGCCGTAGTCCAGCATCTGCCCGATGAAATCCTCAGGGTATCCGATCTTGATGTCGGTGATCTCCCCGTTGGCATCGGTCACGGGCACCAGGTTGGGCTGGATGAAGCCCGCATAAGGCGCGGTCTTGATGTTCTCCGCGCGCTTGAGCACCTCCTCATGCAGCGCACGGTCCACCTTCACGCCGTAATTCTCCACCAGGTCGTGCCCGGCCTGGTAGTCGCCCTGGCTCTTGATGCGCTGCACCTCGCGCAGCAACTGGCCGAAGATCTCGCGCAGCTTTTCATAGTCACGGATGTGGAAGTAGGTCTTTCCGTCGCGCACGGTCTTGACGATCACACTGTCCGGCAGGCCCTTCTCGTAGGCCCAGGCGCTCACCCATTGGCGGTTGCGCATGTGGGCCTCCTCCACCTGGTCGCCCAGCTTCAGGCGGCGCAACTGCACCATCAGGCCATTGCGGATGTAGCTGTCGTATTCGGCCTTGCCCACTTCCAGGGAGGGCATCACGCCCAGCTCCACCATCTTGGGGTCCATCAGGAAATAGAGCGCAACCAGGTCGGCACGGCCCTCCTCCAAGGTGCTGGCGTAGCTCTTCAAGGTGGCGTCCGGGTTGCCCACGCCCGGCTCCAACTGGCCGCTGGCATGGCCCACCACTTCATGCAGGGCGGTGTGCAGGTTGTCGCCCAGCGATCCGTACTTCACCGCCCGGTCGATCTCGGCCTGGTCGTAGCAGAACTCCTTCAGGCTGCCTTGCCCCGAGCTCTTGTCGTACGCCTCGATGATGTTCCCCAGGCTGATGCTCTTGCTGCCGTACACCTTGCGGATCCAGTCGGCATTGGGCAGGTTCACCCCGATGGGCGTGCTGGGTGCCGCGTCGCCCGCCTCATTGACGGCATTGATGAAGCTGTACGTGATGCCGACGACCTTCTTTTTCTTGTGCTCCGGCAGCAACGGCGAATGGTCTTCGAACCACTGGGCATTCTTCTGGATCACCTCCATGTTCTTGGTGGCCACCGGATCGATCACTTCCACGATGGACTCGAAGGAACCACGCTTGCCCAGCGGGTCGTTGTAGTCCTCCACGAAGCCTTGGATGAAGTCCACCGTGCCACCGGTATCCTGCACCCATGCGATGTTGAAGGCATCCCACGTCTTCAGGTCACCGGTGCGGTAGAATTCGATCAGCAGTTCGATGGCCTTGCGCTGTTGCCCGTTCTCGGCCACCTCGGCGGCCTTCTGCAACCATTTCACCACTTCCTCCAAGGCCGCGCCGTACATGCCCCCGATGTGCCAGACCTCCTCCTTGAGCTTGCCGTCCGCCCCGCGCACCAGCTTGCTGTTGAGGCCATAGCTCAACGGGGTGGTGTCGCCGGGCTGTGCCTTGGCCTTGTAGAAGGCCTCCACCTCCTTGGCGTTGATGTCGTCGCCGTAGAAGTTCACAGCCGAGGCCAGCACCACGTCCTTGTCGCGGTCCAGGCTCACCTTCTTCGCATCCACGGAGGGGTCGAACAGGATGTCCACCACCTTGGTGTCCAGTGCGGCACCGCTTCCGGAGATCAATTGTTCCAGGTATTCACGCGGAAAGCCCGGGGTGAACTTGTCCATCCCGTAATGATGGTGGATACCGTTGGAGAAGAAGATCTGCTTGGCGTACAGCATGAAGGCATCCCAATTGGCACCGGCACGCTCGCCCTTGTAGTCGCCGAGGATCTTCTCCAGCGCCCGGCGCACCTGCAGGTTGTACCGGTAGTTCTGGTCCCACATGATGTCCCGTCCGCTGAGCCCCGCCATACTGAGGTAGTAGGCCAGCTTTTTCTGCTGCAATGTCAGCTGCTCCCAGCCGGGCACGGTGTAGCGGATCACCCGCACGTCCCCGAACTGGTCCACCTCCCATTTGAACGTGTCGGCAGCCAACACGTCATTCTTCACAGGCTTATCGGGTGCGTTTCCGCCGCAGGACATCAACAAGGGAAGGATCAGCAAGGCAAGGAGGGGACGTGGCATGGTCGTTCTGTATTCAGCGGGGCGAATATAGACCTGCCCCAAGCGCAGATCCCGCTTCCCGGGTTCACCGCCGACATTTATCCAACGCTTCGCCACGATCCCGCCTAATACCATCTCGCAATAAAGCTTGGCCCGATCTACTTGCTCTTTTTCCGCACTACTTCACCGAAGAGGTGGCTCCGTAGCTTAGGCTACGCAACCACCTCTTCCGCTCGTCCCGCGAAAAAATAGCTGCGCATCCCTGGACCAATCCTTAATGCGAAATGGTATTACCCCGGGCGTAGAGGCCGCCATGCCTTGGTGCCGCATGCCATCCTCGTGCGGGGGAAGTCCAACGGCGCGGGGGTGTCCGGCACCGGCCTGCCGTGCTTCGGCAACCGGCATGCCGGCATCTATCCGGGCGCGTGCCTACACGATGGACCGTCCATGTTCATCGATTGATCCACGTAACCTTTGATAAGCCGCCAGCTGCCTGTTCCAGCGCTTGATGTCGCCGGGATGCACCTCCGGATGGCCCCGCAGGTCGAGCTTGTCGGCCAGGTCGTGCAGCTTCACCCGGCGGGCCAGGTCGTTTGCGGCCACCCGTCCGATATAGCCCGCATAGTCCTCTTCCTTCCTCCTGGTAATATGGTCCAAGGCATCCAGGATCCGGTCGGGAAAGCCTTTTTCCGCCAGCAGCCCCCGCGTCCAGTCCGAGCGTTCCAGCACATCGTGCAGCACACCAAGGACCTGTTCCTCCAGATCCCCCCCGGCCATCATCACGCGCAAGACATGCAGCACCACGGGCCGCCCGGTCCGGTCTTTTTGTCCTTTGTGTGCTTTCACGGCCAAGCGGACGGCACGCTCCAGCAGGTCCTCGTCCATGGCCGCCCTACTTGTCCAGCACGATGCGCAGGTCCAACGCCTTGGGGTCGTTCATGATCACCCGCCAGTCGGTGGCCAATTCCAACTGCTTGGGCTTGGGCCTGTCCACCACCACGCCATAGGCCGCGCCCACGTCCTGCACGTCATTGGCAAAGGCGAAGCTGAACTTGTACTTCATGCTTTCCAGGACCTGCGAAATGTCCAGGCTGTCGCTGCCGTCGCCGGTCATTTCGGTGCCCAGGTTGCGGGCGTAGGCCGAACCGGTGCGCACCAGGACGGCCCCTTCCCACCGGAAGAACTGCCGGTCGGGCCGCGTGCTGTCCGGCATCAGCACGTTCAACGCCCTGTTCAACGCGGCCACGTCCGCGAAGGCGAAGGACAGGCGGCCCAGGTAGCCGTCCTTCTCCGTTTTCATCTTCACTTTCTTGATCCCTTGCAACTGCTCCAGTTGCTTGGCCTGCGCCTCCATGCCCGCCAGCATGCTGTCATCCTGGGCCTTGTCCTTTTTTTTCTGCTTGGCCTTCTTGCCCCCGTCTTCCCCTTGGTCGCTGCTGCCCAGCGCGTCCATCATGCTGCCGATCTCGCTCAGGTCCATCACATACTCCATGGTGCCGCTGCCGTCCTTCTTGAAGGTGTAGTGCTCCTCGATGGTGAGGCAGCCGCTGAGCAACATGATGGCGCCGATGGCGGCCAGGCGCGGAAGGTTCAACAGGCGGGGGACGGGGTGGTTCATGGGGCTTGGCTTGGCGATCAAAGGTATCCAAGGAACGCGGTGCGCGCCCCGCTCATTTGTGGGCCCTCAGCCCAGTGCCATCAGCACCCCCAGAAGCAAAAGCCACGGCAAGGCCATCAGCACCAGGTTACCGAAGCACCCCTTGGACACCATGCGGCCGATCTTGCGCTCACGGCCGCTGCGTGTCAACGGGATGCCGATTTGGCGCGAGATGTTCGACTTCACGCGCGAGATGCCGATGAAACGCTTCCAAGAAAAGCCACCTCTGTTCATTCGTTGTCCGTACCGCTGATGCGGGCAACAAGATAGCGGGCCGACGCAGAGCATCCCCGCAACACGGAACTGCTGCTCCGCTGCCTCCGCGGGTGATCACCAAGCCGGCTCAGAACTCGATCTTGCCGTCCGCGGTGAGCACCACCACGGCCTCAAAGTCCTGCTTGATCTGCAGCGTGTGCTCCTTGTTGCCGGGGATGATGAAGAAGTCACCGGCCTTCAGGGTGTGGCTGGCATCCTTGAAGCTGATGAGAGCCTCACCTTTCTTCACGGCCACGATGGCCTCGCTGGTGGCGTGGTGCGTGGGCATGGCTGCACCGGCCCGGGCGGTCACTTGCAGGGTTTGAAACGTTTGGCCCTTTGCCAAGGGCTTCAGGGTCGGTCTTGCGATCGTGGTTTCCATGGTTCTTGTTTTGTCTGTTGGATCTCTCTGGACATGGCCGTACCCGGCCATGTTTGATGATTGTCCAACAAAGGTACCGGGGCCATTGTCGCCGCTTTGTAAAGAGCCGCCGGGCAGGACCGGGCGATCAACGCGTGAGGGCCTTCTCCATCTTGACCTCGGCCCGCCTGAAGGGGCTTTCGTCCAACGGCACCTCACGGAACCCGTGCCGCAGGTAGAGGTGCAGCGCGGGTTTCAGCCTCCGGCTTGTGTATAGCACCAGATTGTGCATCCCGTGTTGCTCCGCGAAAGCGATGGTATGCCCCAGCAGTTTGTTGCCCAGCCCCCGGCCTTGCGCAGAGGCGGTCACCGCCATCTTCGCCAATTCGCAGGTCCCTTTCCCCACGTTGATCAGCGCCACCGTCCCAACGGCACGGCCGTTGATCCGGATGAAGAAGATGGACCCGCCCCGGTCGAGGATCTCGCCCTGCGGATCGCCCAGCATCACCTCATCTGCGGGCTCCACGGTGAAATAGGCCTTCAGCCATTCCTCGTTCAACGCCTTGAAGGCAGGGCCATCCCCCGGCCGAAATGGCACGATCTCGATCGGGCCGGCTTGCCGCACAAGGTCTTCAGGCACCATCGTGAGGTACAAGGTACGGAGGTGGCCACCCGTTGGGTGGCGGAAGGCGCTGCCGCCCGCGGCATCCCGTGTCCCTACCCGTTCATGCGGTAGTAGGCCGTCTTCAGGTAGGCCCCTTCCGGGAACCGGACGGGGTGGTCGATGTCGTGGCCCGTGACGTCCTCCAACGTACAGGGCACGCCTGCCCGCCCGAAGGCCGTGCGATGGACCTGCAGGAACTCGTCCGTCGTGATCCGCGACGAACACGAGGCCAATACCAGCAGCCCGCCCTTTTCCGTGAGGCGTGCGCCAAGCAAGGCCAGTTCGGCATACTTGCGCAGGGCGCCGGCCATTTCCTTTTCGCTCTTGGCGAACGAGGGGGGATCGATCACCACGATGCCGTATCGCCTGTGTTCGGCAACCAGCCGCGCCAGGACCTCAAAGGCATCACCCGCCACGGTGATGTGCTTACCCGCATGCGGGTTCAGCGAGGCGTTGCGCACCGCAAGGTCCAGGGCCTGCCTGCTTATGTCCACACTGGTGACCCCGGTTGCGCCGCCCGCCAAGGCATGCACCGAAAAGCCGCCCGCGTAGGCGAACACGTCGAGCAGGGACTTGCCTCTGGCCAACTGCCCGATGCGGTGCCGGTTGGCCCGGTGGTCCAGGAAAAAGCCGGTCTTGTGCCCAAGCAGGACATGGGCCCGGAAGCGCACGCCGTATTCCTGGAACTCTACCTCGGGATCGGGCAGCTCGCCGTGCAGCACGTCGCCTTCACGCAGCGGCGTGGCCGCCTGCTGCAGGTGGCGGCTCAGCCGCAGCACCACGGCATGCACCCCGGCCACGGCCACGATCTGCGGGACGATCATTTCCAACCAGGGGAACCAGATGGCGGAATACAACTTGATCACGGCCACCGTGCCGTACACATCGGTGACCAAGCCGGGGAAGCCGTCGTTCTCGCCGAAGAGGAGGCGATAGGCGGTGGTGGCACGCTCCCCAAGGTCCACTTTGTGGGGCCCCGGCGGAGCATCCGTGGGTGAGGTGGGCAAGGTTGGTACGGAAGGCGAGGGAGATGATAGCAACGGTTCCCGTAGTTGGCGGGCCTCCCGGATGCGGCCACGGAAGAAATCAGCATCGATACCCTGCGGGCCACCATGGTGGATGACCTTGATGCGGACCGGCGATGCGGGATCGTACAGCCCGATGGCGATGAGCTTGTTGTCCCGGCGGCCGAAGACCATGGCGAGGTCGCCGGCCTGCCCCTGCTTGTTCAGCTTGTCGATGCCCTTGCTGAAGATCCAGGGGTGGCCTTGCTTCACCGCGCGTTCGGCGGCCTTGTGGAGCCTCACGGCCATGTGCTGGGACATGGGGCCAAGGTAGACGCCGCATCCGGCATGCCTTCCGGCTTTGGTGGTGTTGCCCGGGGCGGCCTTGGCGTTTTGCTACCACGCGGAACTACCGTTCCCACACCTCGTAAAGCGGGTCGCCCTTGGAGCTCTTGCCGCTGTGGTGCCATGCGCCATCCTGCAGTTCACCGGTGAATTGCAGCTTTGCCCCTACCCGGCTGTTGTCGCGGGAGAAGAAGAGGATCTCCTCGGTGTAGCGTCCATCCCGGAATGTATACCGCCCCCCGCCGGTGGCGTGGAACGCCTGCTTGCCGGGGTCGATGGCAAACCACTGGAACCAGCCATCCTTAAGCAGTTTCAGGGTCTTGCGGGTACCGCTGTGCCGAATGGGCTCCAGCTTGCCGTCCTTGGTGTGCGCCGTGATATGCCATGCCCCATCCAGGTCCTGCGGCCGCAGTTCCCTTCTCCAGTCCATGCCGTCCACCTGCATCGTCCCGTCCGCATGCGGGCGCCATTGGTGGGACTGTTTCCGTCCCACCTCATCCGGTTTTGCGCTGTTGAACTCCACGTTCACCTCCATCTGATCATCTGCGAATGTGAACGGCCCTCCTTCCGTGGTGAGGAAGGAAGTGTCCGTGTAGGCTGTGCGGCTGGCATAGCCGTCCACGAGGATCCAGGTGTAGTGCACACCATCCCTGGTAGCGGTGTACACACCTTCGATGGCGGCCGGTGGTTGGGCGCTGGTGGTGGCTCCCACAGCTACAAGTACAAGGGCGAGGACGGGTTGCTTCGAGCGCATGGGAAAAGGATTGTTTGTGGTGGGAAGGTAGTGACAACCGTCCCTCAGGGGTCCGCTGCGCATGACCCTGAGGGGGACGGGAAAGGCCGCCTCCTTCGAAGCGGCCTTTCCCGTTGACCCCCATCGAGCGGGATGAGTGGTCCGTTGCCGATTGTGCACCGTTTTACTTCTTGAAGCGGTCGGGGAAGGCGGCCACGAGGCCATCGCTCAGGGCATCAGCCAGCATCATCATGTGGTGCTCGGCCTCGCCGTAGGCGTTGATGCCGGCCGCGAAGTCATCGTGCTGGATGGACGTGGCATAGACCAGGGTCTGGTCGATGTGCGTCTTCAGCATGTCGCGGGCGAACTCGCGCGACCAGTACGGGTTGGCGTTGGCCAGGAAGTCACCGATCTGCTGGGCGTTGGCATACGAAGCGGCGATGGTGGACTGCAGGGTTTCGGTCTCGCCGCGTTTGGCCGCCGTCATCACCTTCACCACGGAAACGATGTGTTCCTTCAGCAGCTTGGTGAGGGCGTTGCCGGCCTCTTCACCATAGAAGGGCTTGATGGCGTTGCCGATGTCCTCCTGGTTCTGTAAGAGGCGGGCGGCGGTAGCGTCGTAGTTGCGCGTGGTGGTGTAGAAGGCGGTAACGGCAGCATAGGTCCACTCCATGTGCTGCGCCCACAGGAAGCGCATGTCGGTGCGCAGCTGCAGAGTGCTAGCGTTGTAGGTGCTCTTGGCCTTCTCCAACTGCTTGTCGTTGGTGCCGTGGTCCTCGCCATTGTGGGCGCTGGCGCCCAGGGACAACATGCCGGCGAAGGCGATCAGGGCCAAGGCCCGGGCGGTGGTGGTGATGAACGTTTTCATGGGTAATTGATGGTTAGTTGTGTTGACGTTTGGGCATTGGATGCACGACAAGGGGAATGGTTACATGGAAAGTATCTGTCCCCGGAAGAGGTGTTTGCAGGGTGGGGCTCGTAAGCTCGGAGAGCAGAGCCGGAGATACACCCCGGTGCACCTCGTGGTTTTTGTCCACTGGCATCGTTCCAGGTGGGCTTATCCACCGACGGCATTCGCCGAGGCCGAAGCACACAAGGGAATTACGCAGATCACACAGATGGACCGCCCGGCGCCGGCCTAGGGTCATACCATCTCGCAATAAAGCTTGGCCCGATCTACTTGCTCTTTATCCACACTACTTCACCGAAGAGGTGGCTTCGTAGCTTAGGCTACGCTATATATCAGCGGAGCGGCATCAGCGTGTAGGCGTTCGGCGCGGTTCGCGGCATAGCGCGTGTGCCGGCAATGTCGAGCATGGCAGGAGTGGAGGTACCAGGGCCCCTTCCTCCTCTCCCTCACAACGCCAACCTCCCCTGCTTCTCCATGCTCATGCGCAGCTGGCCCACTTCCTTGCGCAGGTCCATCACGCTGCGCGAAAGCTCGTCGCGGGTGAGGTTGGGCTCCGGCAGCTCGTGGCTGATGAAGTGGACGAACTTCCACACCTCAAGCACCTCGGAGATGGCCACCTCATACGGCGGATAGGCCGGGTTGGTGCTGCACAGCAGCAAATTGCCGTTGTTCTTGATCTGGTTGTACACCACCTTGAAGACGATGCCATCCTCCTTGGTGACGATGATGTAGGGCTGGCCATCGCGGATGGTCTGCCAGTTCTGCACGTACTCGCCGGTCACCCACGAACCCTCGCCCACGGGCGGCATGCTGTCGCCGCTGATCTGGAAGGTGCGGTACTTGCGGTCGCGGCTGAGGAAGGGCATCTGGAAGGTGGGCAGCACGCTGATGTACTCCGGGTCGGCGTAGCCCAGGGCATAGCCCGCCTTGGCCTTCACGTTCACCATCTCGATGTTCTCGCGGTCCTCGCTGTTCACCGTGGTGGCCAGCACCCGCAGGCGCCGCCCGCTGAGGTCCACGTCGCCGCCGCGCTCCAGGATGCCCAGCTGGCTTTCGCTCAGCAGGGTGAGGTCGTCCTTCAGCAGGCGGTCCACGCTGACGCGGAAGTAGTTGCTGATGCGCACCAGCAGGTCCAGGGGCGGCTCGGCGCTGCCGTTTTCGTAACCGCTCCAGCTGGAACGCTTGACATCGAGGCCCACGGCCACTTCCTCCTGCGATCGGCCGCGGCGGGCGCGCAGGAGCTTGAGGTTGGGGCCGAAGTAGGGGTGGCTGGTGTTCGTCCTGGACATGGCGATGGCTGTTTGATCGGGGCAAATGTATGTCATTTTCCACGACATGGCATTGACGGATTTATCGGCAAGTCATCTCGTGCCAATGGATGGCAGTGAACGGGCCGTGGGCAGAATTGCCCCAGGCTCCGGCGGCAGGGTCGACAAGGGCCGGTGAATGCGCGGACAAGGGGATGTTCAGGGGAAGACGCTTCCCGCCAGGCCTACGCAGCGATCGAGCTGTCGCAGATCGAGCCCGGTGGGATGGCCCGTGGCCTCCAAATGGCGCACGAACTGTTCCATGGCCAGGTTGCCCACCAGGTCGTCCTCGGCCATGGGGCAGCCACCATAGCCTTTCAAGGCTCCGTCGAAGCGGCGGCAGCCGGCATTCCAGGCGGCGTCGGTCTTGATGCGCCAGTTGTCGAGCCGGGCATGGAGGTGCGCGCCGAACTCCACCTCGGGCATGGCCGGAATGAGGTGGCTGAAGAGGGCGCTGATGTCCTCCGGATGGGCCACGCCCACGGTGTCGGCCAAGGCGATGATGCGCACGCCGAGCTCGTTCACCAGGCGTTCCGTCCAGCGCTGGGCAATCTCGGGGCTCCACGGATCGCCGTAGGGGTTGCCGAAGCCCATGCTGATGTACACGACCATTTCCTTGCCGGCTTTGCGCGTCGTTTCGGCGATGTGGGCCGTGCGCTTCCAACTGCCCTCGATGCTGGTGTTGGTGTTGCGCCGCTGGAAGGTCTCGCTGATGCTGAAGGGATAGCCCAGGTAGGTGACGTTCCCGTGCTTCACTGCCTCCTCGGCACCGCGCTCGTTGGCCACGATGACGAGGAGCTTGCTCTGTACGCCCGCCATGTCGATACGCTGCAGCACCTCGGCGGTGTCGCGCAGCTGGGGGATGGCCTTGGGGCTGACGAAGCTGCCGATGTCGATGGTGTCAAAGCCCACGCGCAGCAAGGCGTTGAGGTATTCCACCTTGGTGTCCGTGGGGATGAACGGATGGATGCCCTGCATGGCATCGCGGGGGCATTCGATGAGCTTTACTTCAGGCATGATGTGCTATTGAACCACGGATGGACGCGGATGGACACGGATAACTGTGTAGCGCGCGTGGACGCATTCTATCTGTGTTCATCCGTGTCCATCCGTGGTGCCATCCTTGCGGCGAAGGTCGCATTGATCCGCTTCAGCAACGCCGGTCCTTCATAGATCAGCCCTGTGAAGACCTGGACCAGGTCCGCGCCGGCGTTGAGTTTTTCCATGGCGGCTTCCGCGCTGTCGATGCCGCCCACGCCGATGATGACCACGGGCCGCGGCAGGCGTTCGCGCAGGTACCGCACCACTTCCGTGCTGCGCTTTCGCACCGGCGGCCCGCTCAACCCGCCCGCGCCGATGGCCTCCACCTCTGCCTTGGGCATCTTCAACCCTTCCCGCGCAATGGTGGTGTTGGTGGCGATCACGCCCGCGATGCCGCTCTCCCGCACCACGGCCACGATGTCGTCCAGCTCACCGTCGGTGAGGTCCGGCGCGATCTTCAGCAGGATGGGTTTGGGGGAGCGGTGACTGGTGATTGGTGATTGGTGACCGGTGATCGGTGACCGGTGACCGGAGTCTGATCCATTCACCATCCGCTGTTCACCATTCACCGCAAGTTCATCCGCGCGTCGCTTCAGCTCATTCAAAATGGCCAGCAACGGACCCTTCTCCTGCAAGGCACGCAGACCGGGCGTGTTGGGGCTGCTCACGTTCACCACGAAATAGTCCACCACGGGGTGCAGCGCCTCGAAGCATTTCACGTAGTCCTCCAGGGCCTGCTCATTCGGCGTCACCTTGTTCTTGCCGATGTTGCCGCCCACGATGATGCCGGGCGTGCGCTTCCGCAGGCGCACCACCGCGGCCTGCACGCCGCCGTTGTTGAAGCCCATGCGGTTGATCAGTGCCCGGTCGGCCTTGAGGCGGAACAGGCGCGGCCGCTCGTTGCCGGGCTGGGCCACGGGCGTGAGCGTGCCCACCTCCACGAAGCCGAAGCCGATGCGGGCCAGGGCATCCACATGGGCGGCATCCTTGTCCATGCCCGCGGCCAGCCCCACGGGCCCGGGGAACTTCAGGCCCATCACCTCCACGGCGGCCCCCTTCGGCGGGCGCACACCGCCCACCAGTGCCAGCGCACCGGGCACCTGCTTCGCGAACTCCAACAAGGAAAAGGTGAGGTGGTGGGCCTTCTCCGGGGAAAGGCGGAAAAGGAACGGGCGCAGCAGCTTGTACATGCGCGGCAAAAGTAGAAGGCGTGATGGGCGGAACGACCTTGGCCCTGCGCGATCCCGGCCTTGCCTCTTCTCCTACCCGGATTATGCAGTAGGGTTCGTTGCGAGGGTCGAAAGCGCAATGGCAGCAGGGCTCTCATTGAGGAGGAACAGCTTATGCCATCCTGACGAAAGGAAAGCCAGTGAAACGCTTGCAGCTTGTGCCGGGCACCGACCCGGTACAGCGATTTCGGGCCGTAGTAGAAATCCTACTGCATGTTCCGGGTGCCACGCAACCGGCCTGCGTCCTGGT